>NZ_CP017253.2:802962-1418425 GCF_001735765.2 Clostridium taeniosporum | reverse complement strand
TTCAGTTTTTAATTTATTTAAATAGAATATATCTTGAAGATATGTTTATTAATGATGAATCTTCTCTTAAATACGATAAACAAGTCGAAGAAATATTAAAATACATAAATACTAATATTTCTAAAAATCTTTCTATTGACTTTTTATCAAAAAAATTTTTTATAAGTAAATATTACTTAATGCATAAATTTAAAAAAGAGACTGGATATACTCTTCATAATTATATATTACAAAAAAGATTGTTAATAGCAAAAGATTTAATAGAACATGGTGAACCTATTTTAAAAGTTTCTGCTAAATGTGGTTTTAAAGACTATTCAAATTTTTTACGTTCTTTTAAAAAATTATTTAATAAATCTCCTAGAGAACTTTCAAAGTAAAATTTCATATATACTACTCCTTCTTACAATGTATATATTATTTTTTTTAGGAAAATATAATTAATGATTAAATATTTTAAGGAGGATTTTAAAACATGGGTAATGATAAAATGTCAGCTCGTGAAAGAGCTAAAGAAATGATGATTGCTGGGGAATCTTTTGATACAATAATGGAAAAAACTAATTTAAGACTTAAAGATTTAAAGAAAATCAGAAGAAAAGAAATTGATATTCATTTCTAAATTATTAAAAACTATTTTTAATCAATAGTTTATAAGATCAGCACTAATTTTTTCCAATTACTGCTGATCTTATAATTAATAAATTAATTATAACTCTCTATTCTTTAATAAATAATTTTTTATATAGTAAATAGTCAATTCTTCGCCTTCATTTGCAAGCTTGTTAAGCAATAATTCTAGTAATTTTCTTGTATCATTATGTAAAACATAATGATCTTTCCCTAAATTATAATACTCTAATGCACTTCTATCAGTATATCTTTCTTTTTGATAATTCATTGACGCACACATTCTATCTATAAACATTTCTACTACATATTTTGTTGGCATCTTCATTCCAACAAGACCTTTTTTTATATTTGTCCCATAATCTATCCAATATTCTAAATGATGTTTATTTCTCCCTTTATGATGAAGCCATGCATCAGAATACCCTTCTTCTATTTTTTGTATTCCATTTGGGCTAACATCACCTCTATAATATTTTATTCCAGCTGAAAATTCAACCCAAGAATATTTTGATAAATCATGTAGTAATCCTTGTTTATATAAACCAACTTTAAAGCAATATTTCATAACTAGTAATTTATGATTTGTTATTGTTTTAAAATGATTAATTAAATTCATTATTCCCCACATCCTATAAACTTGTTTAAATACTTTTTTACTTATTCTTTTTTATAAATAATAACATCTTTTGTTATAAACAAACAACTAAAAATAAAAAGCAGACTTCTAAAAAATCTGCTTTTTATTTTAATAAGTAGTGATATTACACTATTATAATATTATCCCTTATTACATTAACCCCAATTATTTTGTGTTCATATTATACTAATTTATCATTTTCTAATAATTTAAATAATGTTGGACTAACATTAAATTCTTCCATTAAATTTTTTACTTCTAATAAAGCTTTCTCCTTTTTATTATTTGACATATTGCTTTTTGAAGCTCTAATCAATATGTTTTTAGGAGAATGTGCTATATCTATAAATTCTAACAATTGTGTTTTATATCCTACACACTCTAAAAGATTTGCCCTAACACTATCTGTCATAAGTGCTGAAACTCTCTCTTGAATTATTCCATATTTAGTTAATATAGATAAAGAATCAGTGTTTATTTGACTATTAAATTCATGTTGACAGCATGGCACTGAAAAAATCATTTTACTATTCCACTTTATGGCATTATATAATGCATAATCTGTTGCTGTATCACAAGCATGTAGTGTTATAACCATATCTACTTTATTATTGTATTTAAATCCATTTATATCTCCAAGTTCAAAATGTAAATTATCATATCTATATCTTCTAGCAATTTCATTACATTTTTTTATAACATCTTCCTTAAGATCTAATCCTATCATCTTTACATTAATCTTTTTAATCTTAACAAAATAATAGTAAAGTACAAATGTTAAATATGATTTTCCACATCCAAAATCTAAAATTGTAAGTTCTTTATAGTGATTCTTCTTAATTTCGTCATCAATGATTTCTACAAATCTATTTATTTGTTTGTATTTATCATATTTTGAGTTAATAACTTTTCCTTCTTTTGTGAATACTCCTAAATCTATAAGTGGTTCAATTATCATACCTTCTTTTAGGATATAATTTTTTTCTTTATTATGAGATTTATTAACTAGTTTTTCATTATTTCCTTTTTTGTTGCTCAAAAATATTTTTCCTTTTTTAGATATTTTTAAGTCAAAAGTAGTTGTATTTGACCAAGCAGAAAGCTGTTTATAATTATTTTCAATATATTTTATAATTTTTTCTCTTAATTTTTCTATATGTATATTTTCATGAAAAACTTGCTTATCTGTAAATTTTTCTATTTGATAATATTTACTATTATCCTTTTCTTTTAGAATAAAATTTATTTTATTATACTTTACTTCTTTATTCATTTTATTGCTAATAACTATTTTTATTATCTCTTCACTAAAAATTTTATCAATAGCTTTTTTTAATTCTTCCATATTACTACACACCTTATCACTTATTTTTAAGTCAAATTATATATAATAAATTTTGCTATATATAAATTAATGCATTTCTAATTTTATTATAAATATGATTCTTATACAAGATAATATAATATTATGATTATTTTTTATTCTTTGGTAATGCCAATAATATCTTTAAAATACTGTATTTCATAAATTATCCATAGATATTTTAGTGATATGAATTCCTAAAGAGTCAGGATCACCTGTTTAGCAGGTAGTTTTCTGAACTCTAAAGCATAAAATAAAAAAGAAAAGATCTAACCGATCTTTTCTGCTTAATTTTAATTATTTTTCTAATAATTCATCTATAACTCCAATAAGTTGCTCTATCTCTGGTTTACTTAATTGAGCATCAGCTTTAACTGATTTACCTTTATGTCTTAATTCATCAGTGATTAATGATGAGAATATTACTACTGGTAATTTATTCAATACTTCATCTTCCTTTATTTTTCTTGTAAGTGTAAGTCCATCCATTTGTGGCATTTCTATATCTGTAATAAGAAGATGTACATCATCTATAAAATTTTCACCCTTCTTTTCTACTAAACTCTTTAAATAATTTAATGTTTGCTCACCATCATTAAATAATCTTAAATTAGTAAATCCAGCTTTTGTAAGTGTTTCTTTCAATAACTTTCTTACCAAAGCAGAATCATCTGCTAATACTAATTTCACATTAGATCTATCTTGATGATCTACTTTTACAAGTCTATCTTCACTTATTCCAACGCTTGGACAAAGGTCTGTTACTATTTTTTCAAAATCTAACATAATTAAAACTTTATCATTTAAAAGTATGTTACCGACAGATAATGAATTTTCAGATAAATCATCTGGCTTTCTTATATCACCCCATTTTATACGATGAACTCCTACAACATCATCAATATTAAATGCTACTTTAATTTTATTAAATTCACAAATTATAACTTTAGATCCTAATTCCTGATTTCTTCCTTTAGTTAATATATATTTTAAATCAATTAACGTAAGAATTTCATCTCTACATAATATAAGTCCAGCTACTTCAGGTTTAGGATCTGGTAATTTAGTTAAAGTTTCATTTGGCATTTTAATTATCTCTTTAACTTTTACTACATTTATTGCATAATGAGTTCCATTAACAATAAAATCAATAATTTCTAATTCTCCTGTACCTGACTCTAATAATATATTACTTTTCATATTGCCATCCCCTTTTTATAACTATCTCGAAACCAATATAATTTATCCTAATCTTATTAAATTCAATTGTCTCTATTAATTTTCGTATAAAACATATTTAAGTTTATTAAATATTTAAAATAAACTATTGTTTCTATAAAACATTATACTCTTATGGCAATGTTTTTACTAATTTTTCAAATTCTTTATTAGGGATATTTTTACTATTAATTTATCTGAATATAGTTATTATTTTAATAATTTAAATTTTATTATAATTGCCTATATTCTTCTTTTTTTAAATCACTTGTACTTTTATAATATATAATTTCATTTAATAGTCTTTCTTTATCTAAAGGTAATGTTCCTTTTAATGAAATATAATTCGATGCATGATTACATCTAAAGACAGCAGGCTTATGTACCCTTATATTTTCTAAAAACAACTTTATCTCATCTAACACTTCTATATCTTCTAAAATTTTAAATTCATTATTTAGAATTTTGTTATATAAATGTGTTTCTTTTTCTAACATTAAAGTAAGAACTCCTAAATAATCTGGTTCTATTTCGCTTATTATCTTTCCAGTATTTATAGCATGATTTTTACTATATTCTTTTCCTCCAATTCCTGAAATTACAGTTACAGATAATAATATTTTTGACTCCTTTACCTTTTGGGCAGCTTTAACTAGTTCCTTACTATTTACTCCTTTATTTATATCAAGTAAAACTACATCATCTCCACTTTCAATTCCCATATAAATCATATATAATCCTAATTTTTTTAATTCTTGTAATTCTTCAATACTTTTTATCATAATCGATTTTGGTGTTCCATATAAAGTTACACGAATACACTCTGGAAAAACCTCTTTAATATACAATAATATTTCTTTTAAATCATTCATTGGTATAATTAAAGCATCCCCATCAGCTAAAAATATTTTTTCTACATAAGAATATACCTGTCTAAAATAATCTATTTCTTTCTTTATTTGTTCTAAAGATTTAATTACAAAGCTCTTGGATTTATACATGCTACAAAAACTACATTTATTATGAGAACAGCCTAAAGTAGCTTGTATAATAAGACTATTACCTTCACTTGGTGGTCTATATAAAGGATAATCATACATAATTTAAGTCCTCCTCTTAGATATTTAATATTATATTTTTAATAGTTATCTATACAAATCTCCTGATAAATCTTTAAGTTTTTTTAAGTCACTTACTATAAAAGAATTATCCTTCTTTCTTATTATTCCTTCATTACAAAGTTTATTAAGGGTTCTATTTAAATGTCTGTAACTTGTTCCTAATAATTCTGCTGTTTCATTATAACCACCATCAAATATAAATCTCATATTATTAGTCTCTTCATTAATAAAAGCTAATATATAACTTGATAATCTGTTTTCAAGTGGATAAAGCAAATTTATTGAACTATTATTACTGCTACTCCTTAACTTTTCTCCTAAGTATTTACATCTATATTTTAGAAACTTACAGTCATTCATTAATTTCTCATTAATTATAGAAAATCCAATTCCTATACAGTATGTATCTTTTATAGCCTGAACACTACAATCAGCTCTGTTATTATCTAAAAATTCAATATCTCCAATTACAGTAAATGGTTTATAAAAAGATAATAATAATGATTTCCCATTAGCTAAATTTTTATATACTTTAGCTTTTCCATCAACTACAAAAAACATTGTATTTAACATATCATCTTCTTTGCAGATGTGTTCATTTTTACTAAACATATATAAATTCATATAATCTGATACATCTATACTAAACATTTCATTTATCCTATATTTTTTTATATATGTATTCATTTTTTCTGTATCAATTACTTTAATCAAATCTCTTCATCCTTTTATCAATTCTTGTATAGTTTATAAAGCATATTGAAAATAACAAGTCAAAGATGCGCCGTATATTTTCAATAATATGACATATGTCCTATATACTTTTATTTATAATAACTTAAAATATATTTAGAAATCAAGAATTATATTTGGTTTAGGAGGAATTATGTATAATTGGTTATCTTTACTAATAGGTATACTTATTGCTTTTATGATTGTTTGTAATGGAGAGCTTTCTTCAGGTACTGGAAATTATTCATCTTTAGTCATAATTCATGTTTTAGGTTACCTTACTTTAATTGTAATAATGCTTTATAAAAAAATCAAAATACCGTTTAAAATGAATTTACCGTTATATCTTTATAGTGCAGGTGCTCTTGGAATTTTTACAATATTATTTAACAATATAACTTTTTCTGTTATCGGAGTATCATTACCTGTAGCATTAGGTCTTTTAGGACAAACCATAGCTTCCATGGTATTTGATCAGTATGGATTATTAGGAATGCCAAAAATTAAATTTAATAAAAAAAAGATTATTGGTATTGTAATAATAACTATTGGTGTTTGCATAATGACTTTTTTCTAAATATTAAAAGGAGGGTAACTTATGTTATATATATTAATGTCTATTTTGGCAGGAGTAATTATAGTAATTTCTAGAATACTAAACACAAAACTTTCTGAAAAAATAGGACTTATAGAATCAAGTTATTTTAATTATTTTACAGGTTCAATAACTTCTATAATATTTTTTTTCATTATGAAAGAAAAATTTGTTTTTACTTCATTGAATAATATCCCTTTTTATGCTTATTTAGGTGGTTTTTTAGGGGTATCTATTGTTATACTTAATAGTGTTGTAACTCCCAAAATGTCAGCTTTCTATGTTACATTACTTATATTTGTAGCTCAACTCTTTACTGGTATAGCATTAGATTGGTTAATTTTTAAACAATTCCCTCTTAATAAAATAATAGGTGGATTAATAGTAATTATAGGTTTAGCTTATAATATGAACATAGATTATAATTATAGTAAAATAAATATAGAAGAGGAAAATTAAAGCTTTTGAAAAAATTCAAAAGCTTTTTTATACATCTTCCCACATTATAACTTCATCTTTTAATAAATCTCTTTTTAGTTTTCTTCCAACTAATATATAAGATAATTCTGGCTTTATTCCATATCCTGGCCTTTTAAAAGTAAACATATCTTCTTTTATTATTGTTCCTTTTTTTAAATTCCTAGAAGCTAATATACTTCTTCTTGCATCTTTCATTATAATCTTTTCTTTTTCGGTTGGTTTCTTTATTCCATCACCTAATAATTTTTCAGTATTTCTGATATGAGTAATATAATTTTTAAATTCAGAAAATTCCATAGAAGCTTTATGATCTGGCCCCTTCATTTTTTTGTCTAATGTTATGTGTTTTTCTATAAATTCAGCTCCTAAAGTAGTAGCTGCTATTGCACTTTCAAATCCCAAAGTATGATCAGATAAACCAACTGGAACTTTAAATGCATTTTTCAAAGTAATCATAGATTTTAAATTCACATCTTCTACTTTAGTAGGATAATCGGAAGTACAATGCATCAGCCTTACATTTTTGTTTCCTGTAGAATAAATAGTACTTATTGCTTTTTCAACTTCACCTAAAGTACTCATTCCTGTAGATAAAATTATAGGTTTTCCTGTATCTCCTATTGCCTTTAAAAATCCTATATTAGTAATTTCACTTGATCCAACTTTAATAAACTCTACATTAAGTTTAACTAAATAATTTAAACTTTCTTTTCCATCTGGAGTAGATAAGAATATAATTTTCTTTTCATCACAGTATTCTTTTATTTCCTTGAAATTTTCAAAAGGTAATTCTAACTTTTTTATCATTTCTAATTGAGATTCCTCAGTTTTATCATTTTCTTTTTGATATTTTGCCTTTTCTGCAAACAAGCCTGTACTTTCTTCTGCTTTAAAAGTTTGAAATTTTACAGCATCTGCTCCGCATTCTTTTGCCATATCCACTAATTTCTTTGCTAGATTAATATCTCCATTATGATTTACTCCTGCTTCAGCTATAATGAATACTCCCATAAATCTTCCTTACCTTCCTAATCTACAATTTTAATTTATAAATAATATTTAAAAATTTAATGTAATTAAAATACATCCGAATCTCCCATAGTTAAATACCATTTTTCAATATTCATCATATCTGAATCCAAAAAATCACAATTTAATTTAAATCCAAAATGAGTAATTATATTATTTTTCTTAAATCCTAACTTTTCTCCTATTTGTAGCTTGTCTTTATTTACAAACCATGAATTTATATTTCTAATACCATTACAAGCCATTAAATCAATTAAAGTTTCTAAAATCTTTTCATAAATCATATTATCAACTGATATTATATCTACTAAATCACAAACCTTTTTATCTCCATATTTAAATATCTTATAAATACAATATCCTAAATACTCATTATCTTTTTCATAAACTAAATAATAATACTTATTATAAGGATTTAAATTATATCTCCAATTAAGATATTTTTTATCTCTTTTAATCATTATCTTATACTCTTTAAATCTCTTTGAAAACTTATCAAACAAAATATTTACTCTATCATCTAACATTTCAGTACTCTTTATATTTTTATCTAATGATTTTAAGTCAAATTTATATGAATAACAACTATACATTTCTATGTCTAAAACATGTTCCCATCCTAGATATTTTTTAAATCCATGCAATGAATTATTATTTGGAAATCCATATATAATTGGTATCTTATTATATATTTCTTCATACAAATTACTTGCAAGCTTAACAAATATTCCTTGCTTTTTATACTTAGGACTTGTCATTGTTGTCATTGACAAACCTGTACAATAAAATTTATCATAAATCTTCATTTTATTTGGTAATATTGCATAATGACCTGCTAAAGTTTTATCATCCCACATAAGCTTTATAAATTTATCCTTACAAATATTATTTTCATAATTCCATCGCCATTCATAAGGTTTCATTTCTCTATAAAATGATTTCTTAAATAAATCAATTATATATTTTTCATCATTCTTCTTATAATCTCTTATTTCTAGCATTTTTAACACATCCTTAAAAAATATCTCTAACTAACATAAATGCCTCAGCATATTTTGTGCATGCTGAACATCCTCTGTATCTAGCCAATGCTTTAACACTATCTTCATTCCTAGGTTGCGGTATTTCTTGTAATTCTGTTTTGTATAATTTTAATATTTCTAACTTTTTATCAATATATTTTGTAATATCACAAAATACATTTGGTACAAAAATATTTTCTTGAAATTGTGGTGCAATTTCTGTTTCTGAAAGACATTCATACATTAATACTCTTTTAATAAAAGGATATCTAAAACTCTTAGTACAACTCAAAATAGCCTTAGCCCCTATCTGGTGATCCGTATGAACATCACTTCTGTTAATCATATATACAATCTCTGGTTTAACCTTATACATAACTTCACTTATTTTATTTATAAGATTTGAAAAAACATCATAATTAATCTTTGATGGTCCAAACTTTAAATTATATACTTTATCAAATCCATAAGCACTCCCTATATTCTCCACTTGTTTTTTTCCTCTATAACCTGATGATATGAGTATCCATATCTGGTTTCTGCACTAGTTAATATAAGCCAGTTTACCTTGTCACCTTTATCTTTGTGCTTAAGAATAGTTCCTCCGCAGCCTATTGTTTCATCATCTGGATGTACTGATATAACTAATATATTTTTATATTTCATTTGGATCCTCCAATTTCAATAAATAATCTTTAAATTCCAATTTTTTAAGTATCTTATAAGCTTTTTCTGAGCTGTTTGAATCTCCATAAATATTTTTTATATTTCTACATTTATTCAAAAATTCGTTCTTTAAAGCCTTATTAATGCCATCTTTTATATGGTTGTAACTTTCATCTACAAATATTACATTTTCATTAGCAGCTCGTCCTTCTTGTCTTGCCCCTATATTAATAACTGGTATTCCAACGCTGGCAGCTTCTACTATTCCTGCACTTGAATTTCCTATTTGAAAAAAAGCATTTCTATATATATTTATAAATGTATTTCTATCTAAGTTTTTATAAAAATAAAACGCTTCATGATTTTTGTATTTTTCTATTACATTTATAATTTCTTTATTTCCTGCATCTGTATTAGGATAACTTACAAAAGCTTTCATATTTATTTCTTCAAGGCATTTTAATATATTTTCAAATGTTATATAAGAATTATCATTTAATGGATGATATATTACTAAAGCAAAATTATCAAATGGCTTAATATTAAGTTTTTTATAAATTGTACCCATCATTTCAACATTCTCTGTTTTAAATTTATCCAATGCTGGACTACCTATTTGAAAAATTCTATACTCAGGTTCTCCTATATTCATCAATCGCATTTTATGTTCATAAGTAGATACAAAATGAATAGATGATAACTTAGATGCAGCACTTCTAAGTTGGTTGTCAACTAATCCACTTTTTGTATAATCTCCTCCAAAAAAATGTGCCGTAGGAATTTCTAAAAAAGCTCCAAGCATTGAACCAATCAAAACTTCTTCTCTATCACCAGCATATATTATTAAATCTGGTGAATAATTATTAACTATATCTATTGAGTTTTGTAGCATTATAGATGCTGTCTTAAGTCTAGAACTCTTACTATCTGAATCAATTAAACTTTCAATTTTCATTAGTATATCTAAATTATCTTTTTCTATTAGATCTACTGTTTTTCCATAAGTCTTTGACAAATGTGCTCCACATACTAAAAGCTTTAATTCAAAGTAATCATCAGAATTTAATTTTTTAAATAAATTGCTCATTAAATCATAATCAGATCTTATTCCTGTAATAGCCAATATTTTTTTCAATAAAATCACCACCTTTTTAAGTTTTATATAAAAAAATGACTAAAGGTGACTGTAGATATATCTATTTTTACACCTCACATAAAATACTATCTTTCATATTATATTCTGATAATAAATATAAAATTCTAATGAAATATCTGTATTGTTAGATGATGATTGGAGGCTTTATTATATGAAACTTATATTCAAAAGATGTGATGAAGAAGATTTTGAAGACTTTTTTATCTTAAGAAGTGATGATGAAAATATTTATTGGACAGGATACGATAAAAAACCAAATAAAAATAATCTAAAAAATTGGTATTTAAAACAATTAAAAAGAGATGATAGACTTTTATTTATAGTTAGAAGTGATGAAACAGATGAACCTGTTGGTTACTTATATTTAGATATAGTTGGTGACAATCATAATATCATAGAAACCGGACATGGAGTAAATTCAAAGTATAAGGGTAAAGGTCTTGGTACTGAAATAATAAAATTTGCTATAGACTATTCTAAAAATGAATTAACTTTTATTGATGAAGTTGATGGATGGATATTAGAAGACAATATAGGTTCTATAAAAAATGTATTAAAAAATGGTTATGATGAAACTGATGAACGAAAAAAAATCTATGTAGAAAACCTAAATACCTATAAGTTCTTAAAAAAATATGTATATAAAATAATTAGAATTTCATAAAATTAATTACTTATAGTAATTAAAGTTGCTACGCAACACTTCTTAGTTAAAACTCCTAACTTACTGATCCTCTTACCTCTCAACTGATATTTGCTTTAATTTAGATTTTATAAACCTTTCACGCTTTAAAAATTTTATAACTTTTTATACATTAAAATATGGATTTATGTTAAGTATATTGACATAAATCCATATTATTTTTAACTTTTATTTTCTCTACTATTAAAGAAAATAGTCTATTTACTTTTTGATATTGATTTACAATTATATTTCTGCATTACCCTATCTATTCCAAATATGCATAAAAATATTAGAATATAACAACATATATATGAATATCTTCCTTGTTGCTCAATTATTAAATATGTTATTCCATATCCTCCAAGAATTAAATATAATAAATTTACTTCTTTAATGCTTTTTATCATTTTTCTATTATTTAAGCCCATACATATTAATATCAATATTATTGTATAAATTAATTGAAATTCTAATGGTTCATTTTCTACTATAGGAAATTTAATTTGTTCTTCTGGAACATTCATTTGAGCCCACATTGAACCTGAAAAGTCACCTGCAGTCCACTGTAATGTAAACTTATCTAATATAAATATTATAGTTTTTAATATTGAGTGTGATGTAAATCTATGAACTATTATTTCTTTGCTTTTTTCTTTTAATTCATCATAATTATCTAGATGTTCATTAATAAAGTTTGCATCCTCTTCGTTCCATCTTCCAGCATTTTCATAGTTACTTCCTTTAAGTACACTTGTTATTTTAGGTTCTTTAGCATCCCATAATGGTCTTTCTAAAACATTGAAATTTTGAAGAGTTGCACTTATTATAATTGTTATTAATAAATAAGATATAACTAGTATTAATATATTCTTTGCTCTCTCATATATGGAATCTAATGAATATATTATTATATACAATACATAAGCTATTAAAACAACAGTTGCAATGGTCCTAAAAAAATTACCTAGTGATAGAATTACTCCACACATTAAAAGTTTAGATTTATTCTTTTTATTCCTTAAATAATAAATAAACAAATATATACTTAATAAATAAAAAGGTATAGCAATATTTTCACTACAAAATACTGATGTATAAGTAATAAATGGTGGAAATATTGCAGATATAAATGCCGAAATTTGTGCATACAATTTATTTTTAAATATAAGATCTGTTATTAAATATATTAAAATTATATCTAATAATCCTAAAAATAAATTTATAATTTTCATAGCTAATAAACTTTTTATTGGAAATAATAGATTCATAAGAGCCATATATAATACCATTCCTGTAAGATGAGGAAATCTAGACATATAAGCCGTTCCTTGGAACATACTTCTATCTCCATTTAAAAAGTTAATAGATGTATCATATATAAGCTTAAAATCCGATACAGGGACACTTGGTATATTTAATAACCATAAAATTCTAAGAATAAATCCAATAATTAAAATAATAATTAACTTCTTTCCTTTAGATATATGTGTTTTTAATATTACATATCCTATTGATATACATATTATTCCTATAAATAAAAGTAATATACTACTTTTATTAAATCCAACTCTATTTAAATCTATTCTTGATAATATAGTATTTTTAACAGGTCCAACCAGAGCTAACACTATTTCCGATAAATTTCTTATTAAAAGAACATACAGTAAGCTCTTAATTGTTATATTCATTATTCTTGTAAAAGTTCCACTAAATTTAGTATTCATTTTATCTTCTTAAAGCTTTTAATTAAGCTTGTCCATACCTGCCTTCCTTTTTTATTTTTATCTCTTTCATGTTTACCTCCCTAAATTATGCGTTAAACAAACCTTATTATATCATATTTTCCCAAAAATTCCATACAAATAAATCTATAATCAAAATATCTATGATTGAAAATACAGCAAATAGAATTTAAATTAGTTCTTATATATTAATTAGATTATATATATTATTAGATAATAATGAATTTTATATCTAATATAAAAAAATATACTCTTAATCCCATAATCTTATAATAAAAAAATATTACTGGAAATTTTAATTTCCAGTAATATTTTAATAACGAATTTGTAAACTACACAAAATTATATCTTCAGTATTGTTTGTACAAATATATCTAAAGCATGTGAAAATAAATAACAAGTCAAAGATGCCAATGTGCCTAAACTAATTTATCTATCATATTCTTCATTGATTCAAATTCTCCCATATCAAGCCATGCTCCTTCTGTAACTGGATATATTCCAACTCGTTCTTTATTTTCTAAAAGTTTATATATTATATCTGTCATATCAGAATAGTTTTCTTCTTTAATATAATCTAAAACATCTTTTTCCAATATATACATCCCTGTATTCACTAAAAATTCATAACTAGGCTTTTCATCTAAAGATTTAATACTTCCATCATCATTTAAATTAAAAATTCCATATGGTATAACATAATTTTTTAAAGCTGTAACTATTGTCATCTTATTTTTACATTTTTTATGAAATTTTAATATATCAGAATAATTTGCATCTACCAATATATCACAGTTACTTACAAAAAAACTACTTTCAATCTTATCTTTTAATAATATTAAACTACCTGCTGTACCTAATGGAATATCTTCTTCAATAAAATCTATATTATATGATGTTTCTTTATTAAAATATGCTTTAATTATATCTTTTTTATAATTTATAGTTACATAAAAATTATTGAAATTAAAATTTAAAAAGTTATTTATTATTCTTTCAATTATAGGAATTTCCCCTATAGGTACTAACATTTTGGGAATAATATTAGTATATGGCTTTAGCCTAGTACCCTTTCCACCTGCCATAATAACAATTGGTATATTATTAGTATCAAAATAAGTGCATTGATTTTGGTAAATATCATTCCAAAATACTACATCAACTATTTCATTTTTCTCATTGACTATTGGTACAGCTTCAATCTTATATTTTTTCATTATATTCTTAACATTATTTTTTTCTTCTACTTTTAAATATTTAGGTGACTTGTTCATTATATTATCAACTGTTTTTGATATGTCACCATTCTTTAGTATCCATCGTCTAATATCCCCATCAGTAACTACACCTATTAGTTTCTTATTTTCAATAACAATAATAATTTTTTTGCCTGTTTTATCTAATATGTCTATAGCTTTCTTTATTGTTACATCTTTATTTATTAAAAGACTACTTATATCCATAAGAAATCTCCTTTATTTACTGATATTTTTTGTTAATAAAAACCCTATACTTTCCTATACATAAAAAAAGAAACTGATTAACAGTTCCTTTTACCTATCTGTATAAATAGTTTCATTGATCATACAATTTACATTATAATTTTCACAAATTTTTATTTTATAATAATGATCTCTATCATTTATTTGAAAACAAAATTCTCCAAAATCATTTGTTATATCATAAGCACAATAAAGGCTACTGTTATCTTTCATATGAATTTTTTCATATTCTAATAATACTATTTCTAATAATACTATAGCATTTTTTACTGGCGTCATATCATCATAAAATAAATTTCCCTTTACCAAGACAGGTTTTTTACAATTAGTACTTTTCATAATAACCTCACTATAAAACTTTCTTATAAGGCACATTGAAATCAATAACTAGTCAATATGCTAGTTTATTTTCATATCCCTAAATTAGCATCTAACAATAGGCTCATATACTTCTAACACATAATCTAAATTACTATTGCAAGGTACTACCATTGCATATTCTCCCTGTTCATTAGTAATTAAATATCCATATTCTTTTATTCCTGGTGAGTAATAACTATTATCTACTTGAGTAATGTATACTACAGCTTTTGATAAAGGATCACCATATTGATTTACTATTTTTCCTGTTATCAAAACTTCCATGGTTTTCTTTATAATAATCTTTTTATTTAATACACAACAACCCTTTAATTCTTTAGGACTTATTAATATCTCTTTATGCCAGCTCAATATATTCACCCTCTAAAATTTTATTAAAGGAGAATATATTAAAATTTCATAACGCATTTCCCAAGATGGATTCAATGAAAATGCATATTCTCCTCTATAGTCAGTAAAACAGTATCCTAATATTTTAAATCTGTTTGTTTCGCAATTTATTTCTTTTACTTCAATAGCTGCCCCAACTAACGGGCTATGATCTGTATTATATACATTACCTTTAATTATAGTAGTTCTTTTGTTATTTACCACTATATCTACTTTACACATTTTACTACACTTTAAATTTGAACCATATAAAATTATAGACTTTTTTTTTTCATTTTGCATTTTTATTCTTTAAAATCTTTTTCTATTGCTCTTCTTGATTATCTACCGTAGGTTCAGTTTCTATATTTACGTGTAGTTTATCTTGTCCTTTAAGTTGTTCAGCTGATATTATCATACTGTTTTGTTCTTTTCCATTAACCACTAACGATTTGATTTTCTTTTCTTTATAAACTTGTCCATTTATAGTTATTTCTGACATTAGCCGTTTCCTCCTTAGCAATAAATAGTTCTTTACTACTATAATATGAATTTATTTAAATTTTGAAACTTCATCATCTATTATTTTTTTTGCTTCTAAAAGCATTTCATTCATTCTTATAAAATAATTAAAAAATACTTTACTTTGATATCTCATATTTGAAGTTAATTGGTCATAATCTTTTGCAAGCATTAAAAAACTTTCTCTTTTTATAGAAAATAAAAACTTATTAAAATATCCTCCTAAATAAAAGCTTTCTAATGATGATTCAAAAGTTTGTACTATATCTAATATAAATAAGAATCTTTGAAAATCTATATCATTTCCATCTATATGAACTAATGATTTATCTTCTTTAATTTCTGATAATATATTACATTGTTCCATACCTTGTTCTGATTTTTCAATAAATGTATCAACAAAGTCAATTATAGTACTTATTACTTTCTCAGGACTTAAATCAATACATTTATCAGGTTGTAATTTTTTCTTCTTTACTTTAAATATATCTTTTTCTAATATATTGCTTAATTCTTCATGAGGAGCCCCTTTTATATCAGCTCCATAAGATGCATTTATAAACTCTACATTTCTTTCAGATTTATATTGCTTAATATGATTTTCCATAGTGTTTTTAAATACTTTTAGAGTTGTTGTTGTTCTTACTTTATTTCCAAAAACATCATCAACTAACTCATTTGCCCAATTAGTTGTAATAATGTTATCAACAATATCAAAAGTCGCCTTATCAGAATGATGTTTATCATAAGTGTAGGCTAAATCTTGACCTACAAGTATTATTGGATTACATCCTAATATATTTGCCATAGCTAAACATGTATGAGCAACTGATCCTCCTTGAGATAGTCCTTCAAATTTATTAATTTCCTTAATTATTTTTGAAAAAATATTAGACATATATATCTTTTCACCTTTATATTCATTTACCAAATACCTATTACTATATTCATAATATAAAAGTGGGACATCTTCATTAAGACTTTCCTTCATCATGTCATACATAGCATCTGAAGGATCTATAGATATGATTAAATCTGGTTTAATTCCACTTTTTATAAGGGTTGTGAAAGTTCTATTACTTGCAATTACAAAACACTTTTGAGCTTTATCTTTATTTTTAACCATATCTTTTATATTTTTATCCAATGATGGTCCTGCTGATACTATTATTGCTGGTACATCTTTATTGCTCTCTATATATGAATTTAAAGGACTTGATTCTTTAATAACTTTAAGATTTTGAATTGAATTTCTCATAAAAGATTCTTTACATCTATACGCTAGCGTTATATTTCCACTAACTGAAAAATATTTTGCATCTATGGCTTCTAATAATTTTTTATACTCTTCTTTATAAATTTCTTTATAATTTCCAAAAGCATGAACATATAAATTGTCAAAATTATTACCATCAATTATAGTAGCAAAAATAGATCCTATATTTTCTTCATCAAATAAAACTACCCTTATATTATCATTTAAAATTATATTTTTATTTTTATTAAAAACATCTTCATTTGGTTCAAATATAATTACTTTATTATTACTACATAATACTTTTTCTAATTTACTTAAATACTCACCTGTATCTAGTCCAAAAAGTATTACTAATGAATCAAATTTAAGATCATCTAAATTATTAATTAAATTTTCAATATCTTTCTTATAATTTTTCTTATTTGCTAAATAGTAATTCTTATTATCTTTTTTTATTTTATATAAATAAAATCCATCTAATGATTTAACTTTCTCCATTTATACCCCCTAAATTCACAGAAAGATACAGTATTAATATACTGTATCTCCATTTTTATATTAACCTAATTTTATTATAATTAAATTAAATTTTAGCCATGTGCATAAAATTTAAGAGTTAATGATGTTCCAGTATTAACAGTGACACCGTATTTACCATTACTATCTGTAAATGTTTGAATATCAGCATTACCTATTGAACCTGCAGTAGTATCATACCATCCTAAAACTGTACCACTGTTTAATATTACTGGAGCTGATATAACTGTACTACCTGATACATGCATACTTGTACCTACAGCCACTCCATTAATTAAAACTAAATCCCAAGCAGTGGTTCCTACTGTTTGTGTCAATTTATTTCCATTATAGTTATTAATAGTTGCAGCTGATATAACAGTTGCTAAAGGTTTATAAGTTGACATATAACTTCCTCCTACGATTTTATTCTTTTGTTATTAGTTCATTAATATCTCTATATTTCATATTGTAAATCACTATAGCTTATAAAATTTCAGTAACTTACCTATATAAAGCATATACTATATTATATGCTTTGCTTATTTATAGGTGATTAAAATTAGAAAAATATATAACATAATTAAAATTATCTTTATATTAAATAGAATTTTAATTTTTATAATGTTGTAAGTTGAATAATTTTGACAATTATAAAGTTACTCTTGATATATACAACCATACGCCTTAAATTCATAGGAAACATTTAAATTTCTTGGAATTGATATACCATATCTCCCCTTTTCATCACTAAAAGTTACTCCTATATATTTTTTTTTAGCTGGAGTATATCTATCATCTATTGAAAAAACCTTTATTGCTGCATTAGATAGTGGAATTTTATCAGGACTTAATACCTTACCAGTAATTAATATATATTCTTCTTTTTGCAAAACAGAGTCTATTTCTACTACTTTGCAGAACATAATTTCATTTCCACATAATACTTCTTTTGCAACAGCACACATTTTCATACCACCTCCTAAGGAACATTTAAATAAATTTCATATATTTTAACTAAATCTCTTTATATTGTAGAAAGAGTTTTGACTTTTTTTTATTTTTATTTTCCCATTTATTTATTAAATAATTATAAATTTCTTTATTATGAATTCTTGTTCCAACATAAAAATCACTTGTATATCTACAAAAACTCTTCTTAAATTTATATAAAGTATCATCTAAACTATCACTTAAACCCCCTCCAAAATGGAACTTAGAAAAGCCAATATCTTTGGCATACTTTATAGCTTCCCATAACAATAAATTATTTGGACAATATTTCAAATACTCTTTTAAACTACCTGATAGATGATAATTAAAAAAATCATTTCCTTGTAAAAATATAGCACTAGCTATTGTAATATTATTAAATTTAATACTAATACATATATGATTTAAGTTCATTAAATCATTAAAATAATTATCACCAAAATAATAGCGTTTATCTGCATTTAATCTATTCATAGTTTTTATATATATTTTCTTAAACTCATTTAAATCAAAACATATTTCTGTAGTAAGACCTAATTTTTTAGCCTTTCTTATAACATTCCTATTTTTTGAAGTAATGTCTTTTTTCCATATATCATCAATAGAATTTCTTAAATCAATATAAGTTGTTGTCCTATTGTGATATACATTAATACCATCAATAAATATACTATAATTATTTAAAAGAGGATGAAATCTGATAAATTCTGCTATAATATTATTTTCACTACAAAACTTTCTAAACGCTTTTTCAAAGTTTTCAATAAATTTTTCATTTGTAGTATTTAATATTGGGCCACCATATCCATAAGCAGTTTCTATATCATAATATTCTTCTTTTAAATCATAGCCTTTAATTTTGTTCATCAAAAATGGATATACTGCTAAATTCTTTTTATCTTCAAAAACAAAAATTTTAGCTATTTTATCATTACCGTTTTCATAAAGTTTGTAATATTCACTTTTAAAATATATATCCCTTAAAACTATAGGCAACTTTTCAATATAATAATTCCACATTTGAGATGAACTATTTAAAATTTTAATCATTATTTCACCTCCATTTTATGATTATCATGATATTAATGAAATTAACTATTTTATCTGATTAAAATTTCTTTTAACTTAAATATTAAAAATTCCATATCTTTAATTTCATATCTCCAATCAATTGGTAAACTTAAAATATTTTTAGAAATATTTAAAGAATTTTTAAAATTATTTATCCATTTCTCATTTTCTAAATTCCAATGAATAGGAAGATATATTTGATTTTTCATTAATTCTTTTTTTATACAATCTCGATTATCTATTAAAATTGGGAAAACTAAAGGTGTGTTATCATCTAAATTTTCTGTTTGATTTAAAAAGGTAATTTTCTTCATATTTTTTAGTTGTTTAAAAACGTAACTATAATTTTCTTCTCTTCTTTTAATGAATTTATTTATTGGAAAATGATTTAAATACCTTTTATGCTTTAAATTAATTTTTAAAATATTTTTTCTTTTATAATATTCTATATTTGCTCTATTAAATAAATTTAAATAATCATTTTCATACCCAATATTTTGTGATATAAATTTTGTTTTTATATCTCTTGCTTTTTCCATAAATTTAAAATATTTATCATTAGCTTCTTTATACCTTGATAAACTATTTAATTTTTTTAGAATATTTAAACTTTCATTTTCTCTGCATAATATTAATGAACCGTCTATTGGTAAAAATTTTCTATAACTATTAAAAACATAATCTCCAATAAATTTTTTCTCCCATTTAATCCAAAATTTTTGTACAGCATCTTCAATTAATAAGATGTTTTTTAATTTTAAATTTTTTAGAAATTTTCTCGTACTTTCTTTATGAAAAAATCCAAAATAATCAATAAAAAATACTACTTTTACATTATATTTATTTATTAGATTTTCTATAGATACTATATCAATATCTAATTTTTTATTTATATTATAAAATTTATATTTAATATTTAATTTCTTAATTAATTCTACAATTGTTGGACATAAATAACTGGGTAATAAAATTATTTCATCATTTTCAAAAGAAATTTCATTCAAAATAAACCTTATTGCACTTTCCCCTCCACTCAAAAGCAATCCTTCATTTTCAATATTGTTATAAATGTCTTTATCTTGAAATTCATCTTGAAACCAAAATTCCCCTCCAATTGGATACTTTAATTTATTATTCATTATAATTTTCCTTATTTTTCATAATTGCTTCCGCTATTCTAAAATCAATTTCAGTATCTATATCTATAGAATATTCTTTTTCCATAATATAACCTGTTAAATTTTTCACTTCGAAAGATTTTTCCTTTTTTAAAGATTCTGTTTTTGCTAAAAAAATAGCACCATTATATCTATAAATATGTGGTAAATCTTGTCTTCTTGTAATATTTTTACCTTCTTTAATAAAGTACTCAAGTTTTTCACTCTTTAAAATGTTTGTCCAATAAGGATTAACTTCTGATTCACAAATTGATGCAAGACCATCAAAATCGCTTTTCATAAGCTTTTTTATAGATTCATCAATATGAAATTCATTTCTCAGTGGAGATGTACACTGAAGTAATAAAACATATTCTGGACAATAATTTTCTTTTTTTTCTAAAAAATTCAACATATGAAAAACACTATCTATAGTTAATGAATTATCCCTGGCCAAAATTTTAGGTCGTAAATAAGGTACTTCTGCCCCAAATTTTCTAGAAACATTTGCTATTTCTATATTATCAGTACTTACTACAGTTCTATTAATAAATCTACTTTTCTTACTTGCTAAAATGGTATAAGCTATTAATGGCATACCATTTAATAACTTTATATTTTTCATCTTAACACCTTTTGAACCACCTCTTGCTGGTATAATAGCTAATATTTCACCTTTCATGATTTTATTTCACCTAAATTCTTTAAATTTAATATTTTTATTACAAATTCTATATCCTCTCTTTTTAAATTAGTACTACAAGGTATATTCACTACTCTATTTATATAATATTTTGCCTTTTTAATATCATAAACTTCACAATTTCTATAAGGCTTTTGATTTTGTATAAGCTCCCAAATAGGCCTAGTTTGAATTCTATTTTCTAATAAATATTGTATTAATTCATCTCTATTTAAAGGATATTTATCTCCTACTAATAAGGAATAAAACCAATAATTTGCATTTATATCTTTTCTAAAGTCTAGTAAAGATAAACCTTCAATCTTTTCTATATTGACTTTATAAAATTTATAATTTTCTCTTTTTATATTTATAAATTTATCTAATTGTTCCAGTTGACCTATACCTAATGCTGCTTGCAAATTAGTCATTCTATAGTTATAACCTATTTCATTATGGATATAATGCAAAGTATCATCTTTTGCTTGAGTTGATAAATATTTAGCTTTTTCTAATAACTTCTTATCTTTTGCTACAACCATTCCGCCACCACCAGTTGTTATAATTTTATTTCCATTAAAAGAAAATACTCCAAAATCACCTATAGTTCCTGCATATTTATCTTTATAAATTCCACTTATAAACTTAGATCCTAATGCCTCAGTAGAATCTTCAATAACCTTCAAATTATATTTATTAGCAATTTTCATTATTCTTTCCATATCAGCTATATTTCCAAAAACATGAACTACTACAATGGCTTTAATATGATTCCTAGATTTATTATTTATTAATTTTCCTTTTATTAAAGTACATTCATTTTTGCAAAATTTTTCAAGCTTTTCTGGATCCATAGTTAAATTATCATCACAGTCCATGAATACTGGATTAGCTCCTATATATCTAACTGGGTTTACTGCTGCAATAAAAGTTAAAGTTGGTACAATCACCTCATCTTCACAACCTACTCCACTTAATATGAGAGATAAATGTAATCCTGCTGTACCACTTTGACATGCCACGGCATTATCAATATTTAAATATTTAGCTATTTGTTTTTCAAATTCATTTATATATTTTCCTCCAGTGGAAACCCATTCCTCATCTATTGCATCTAAAACATATTTTTTTTCATTTCCTTTTAAATTAGGTACAGATAAAGGTATAAAATCCATCATAAACTTATCTCCTTTGATTTAATCTAAGGCACATTCAAATAAATAGCTAATCAATATGCTAGTTTATTTTTATAATTAATTTAAAATATATTTGATCCTTATTTACAGATTATATATATCAGTTTTATACCTAGATAAATTTTCTTTTTTTCTAAACCATTCTATAGTCTCCTTTATTCCTTCTTCAAAAGTAAATTTAGGTTCCCACTTAGTTAATTTTTTGATTTTTTCATTAGAACCTAATAATCTATTAACTTCACTTTTTTCTGGTCTTAACCTTTGCTTATCACATACGATTTTGGCAT
Source organism: Clostridium taeniosporum (assembly GCF_001735765.2). NCBI lineage: Bacteria > Bacillati > Bacillota > Clostridia > Eubacteriales > Clostridiaceae > Clostridium > Clostridium taeniosporum. Next base: position 1,395,412 of record NZ_CP017253.2, on the reverse strand, counting down.
TTTTATTTATTTGTTTTATTAATTCATATGCAAGTTCTTTTATTGAAATTTCTCTAGAAGTTGCAATATTTATTTCCTCTCCTATTGTATTCTCACATTTAGAAATTTCAAGAAAACCATTTGCTGTATCTTTTACATAGTTAAAATCTCTAGTTGGTGTTAATGAACCTAATTTAATTTCTTTTTCTCCACATAATAATTGAGTTATTATAGTAGGAATTACAGCTCGTGCTGATTGCCTTGGACCAAATGTGTTAAATGGTCTTACTATAGTTAAAGGTAAATTAAAACTCCTATAAAAAGATTCTGCAATCCTATCAGCACCTATTTTTGTAGCTGAATAAGGTGATTGACCTTGAAGTGGATGATTCTCATCTATAGGTACATATTTAGCTGTACCATAAACTTCTGAAGTTGATGTAATTAATACTCTTTTAGCTTTTAATTCCCTAGCTCCTTGAAGTACATTTAAAGTTCCTTTTATATTTGTATCAACATAAGAATCTGGAGAATTATAACTAAAAGGAATAGCTATTAATGCTGCTAGATGAAAAACTTCTTCCATTCCCTTCATTGCTTCTCTAACACCATTTGGATCTCTTATATCTCCTGCAAATATATCAATTTCTTTTTTCTTCTCTTTGTCCAAAGAATCAATCCATCCCCATGAATTAAAAGAATTATAGTAAACAAAAGCCCTAACATCATATCCTGCATCTAATAAAATCTCACATAAATGACTGCCTATAAATCCATCAGCACCTGTAACCAATACCTTTTTTGACAACTAAAATCACTACTTTCATATTAATTATAATTTTCAGACCATAAAGGTCACCATATATAATATTCATTTAAATACTGTAAAGTTCTTAATAATAACTTGATATATAATATAAATTTTATATACTTATATAAAAATAAGCTTAAGAAAAAAAGTCTTTGAAAAATATATTTCAAAGACTTTTTTCTTAAAATTCATATATAATAAATTTAATCTTATTTTATTAACTTAATTTATTATATATTTTATATTAATACTTTTATATAATTATTGTTACTTTAATTAAATATAATTTACTATTTTACAGTTTCTCTTTCTACTAGATAAGGTTCTAATATTATATTTTCTTTTATATAATCACCACTATTTATTACTTTAAGTAATAATTTAAAAGCTTCTTCACCCATTTTATATATTGGTTGAGCAATAGTAGTAAGTTCAGGTTCTATAAATGAGCATATATGTATATTATCATATCCCAGTATACTTATATCCTCTGGAATATTATATCCATTTCTAATTAGATATTTTATTCCTCCTATTGCCATTACATCACTACTATAAAAAATACAATCAACATTCTTATCTTTTTTGATTATATTTTCAGTAGCTCTTATTCCTCCATTCATTGAAAAATTCTCTTCTTCAATAATATCTTCATTTAGAATTCTTAATTCCGATGCAAATTCTTTAAAATAATCAAGACGTGTATCCATTCTATGTCTTATTCCACCTACAAATGCTATGTTTTTCTTAGATTTATCAATTAAATACTTAATTCCCAGTTTTATTCCTTGTCTATTATCACAATGTACTATATTGTATTTATCTTTGTATTTTATTTTTCTATCTACAACAACTAATGGAATATTGTTTAGTGTTAATAAATCTAAAGAGTTAGTTCCATCTTTACTTGGAACTATTATAACCCCATCAACCAATTTACTTATTAAAAGCTTTATATAATTTTCCTCTTTGTCTTCTCTATTTAAAGTATTACACAGTATCATACTAAATCCATATTTTTCTGCTTCTGTTTCTATAGCCTTAGCAATTTCAGAGAAAAATGGATTTTCTATATCTGGAACAACACATCCAATAGTATAACTCCTATTTGTACTTAAAGTCCTTGCTAATGAATTTGGAATATAGTTAAGTTCTTTAGAAGCTTTAAAAATTTTATTTCTTGTTTCTTCTGAAACATTTATTTTCTTATTATTTAATACCATTGATACAGTAGTTTTTGATACATTAACGTGATTAGCTACGTCTAACAATGTAGTTTTCTTCATAAAAATGCTCCTTCTATAATCCATACTAACTAAATCACATTATACCATAAATTATTTAGTCATAATTTTTAAATCTGCAGCTATTTCGCTATCGACATGTTCAGAATTATATATTTTTTCTGCAAGCTGAACACCTAACTTTCCAAGTAAATCTGCTTGTTGTGCAACTGTTGCTTTCATTTCTCCTGCTTCTATGGCATCTAAAGCATCATCAATTCCATCAAACCCAATAACTAAAGTATCTAACCCAGCAGATTTTATGGCTTTTTCAGCTCCAAGTGCCATTTCATCATTATGAGCAAATACTACATCAATATCTTTACTTCCTTGAATTATATTTTCCATAACTTTAAGACCATTTTGTCTATCAAAATCAGCAGCTTGACTTGATACTAAATTAAATTTAGGATTATTATCTATTATACTATGAAATCCTTCTCCTCTATCTCTAGTAGCTGAAGATCCAGGTATTCCTTGTAATTCTACCACATTTATAATATCTTTATCTTTAAAATTATCTAATACAAATTTTCCTGCCATAGCACCACCTTTAACATTATCAGATGCTATATGACTTGTAACTTCTCCTCCATTAGACATTCTATCTATTGTAACAACTGGAATATTTCTTTTATTTGCAACTTCTATTGATTTTACTACCGCATCGCTATCTGTTGGATTTATTAATAATGCAGTTATTCCAAGTTCTAGTAAATCCTCTACATTAGATCTTTCTTTTGCAGCATCATTTTGTGAATCTAAAACTATTAGTTCAAATCCTAACTTTTTAGCTTCTTCTTCTGCACCTTGCTTAATATTTACAAAGAAAGGATTATTTAATGTAGATAAAACCATTCCTATTTTTTTCTCATTACTGTCCTTTGAACATCCGATAAAAGAACCTACCATTATACAAACTAATCCAAGCATCAATATTTTTTTTATTATTTTCATGGTCTTTCCTCCTATATGTTCATATTATTTTTTTCTACTCTTCTTATCTAATAACACTGCCATTAATATAACTAAACCTTTTACTATTGATTGATAAAATGGTGATACATTCATTAAGTTTAATCCATTGTTTAAAATTCCTATTATAAGAGCACCAATAATTGTTCCTGAAATCTTTCCTTCCCCACCAGCTAATGAAGTTCCTCCAATTACTACTGCTGCTATTGCATCTAGTTCAAATCCTGTTCCTGCATTTGGTGATGCTGATGCTATTCTACTTGTTATAATTACTCCAGCAATTGCTGATGCAAATCCTGAAATTACATAAGCAAGTGTTTTAATTTTATCAGTATTTATACCTGATAATCTTGCTGAATCTTCATTTCCACCTAAAGCATATAAATATCTGCCGAATCTTGTTTTACTTAATGAATATATTGCAATAATAGCAATTACTATAGTTATAATAACTGGAATTGGTAAAAATCCTATTTTCCCATTACCAATTTTTACAAAAACTTCTGGTAATTTTGAAATTGGAGTACCATTTGTGAATACTAATGTTAACCCTCTAAATATTGTCATTGTTGCCAAAGTAACAATAAATGCTTGTAATTTACCTCTTGAAATTAACAATCCATTTACAAGACCTACAGCTATTCCAACTACAGCTGCTACTATAACAGCTAAGAATACGTTTTCAGTTGATTTAATAATAGATGCTGCTAAAGCTCCACTAATTGCCAAAGTTGAGCCTACTGATAAATCTATACCACCTGTTAAAATTACAAAAGTCATACCAACAGCAATTATGGCATTAGTTGAAACTTGTGTAAAGACATTCGTAATATTAGATAATGTTAAAAAACTAGGTGTTACAAATGTTATAATAGTACACAATATTACTAATCCTATTATTGATTTATATTTCACTAAATTTTGTTTAAAGTTTTCGCTCATTTTTATTCCCCCTATCTAGTTAATCCCAACAGCTAATTTCATAATAGCTTCTTGAGATGCTTCTTCTCTTGAAAGTTCCCCTGATATTTTACCTTCACTCATAACTATTATTCTATCACTTATTCCAAGAATCTCTGGTAAATCAGAAGAAATTACTATAATAGCTTTTCCATTTGATTTAAGTTCATTTAATAATTCATATATTTCTTTCTTAGCTCCTACATCTATTCCTCTAGTAGGTTCATCTACTATTAAAATTTCAGGTAATAACATAAGCCATTTTGCAAGAATTACTTTTTGCTGATTTCCTCCACTTAGTTTACCTATCAATTGATCTCTACTAGGAGTTTTTATATTTATCTTTTTAATATAATAATCTACATCTTCAATTTCTTTTTTACTATCTATTGATTTAAATTTATTTTCATATTTTCCTATATTACAAATTGACATATTATCCTTTATAGATAATCCTAAAACACAACCTTCTTTCTTTCTATCTTCTGATAAATAACATATACCATTATTTATAGCATCACTAACACATTTTATATTTACTTCTTTATTTTTTATTTTTATGCATCCACTAGTTTTCTTGTATTCACCAAAGATAGCTTTAGCAAGCTCTGTTCTACCAGATCCCATAAGTCCTGCTATTCCTAGTATTTCTCCAGACTTAACATTAAATGATGCATTCTGTACACCTTCATTTGCACTTAAATCTAAAACCTCTAAAAAATTTTCTCCTTTTTTAACTTCTTTATATGGAAATTGATCTTCTATTTTTCTTCCAACCATCATTGAAATAAGATCATCATTATCTATATCTTTGATTAGTGCATTGCCCGCATATTTACCATCTCTTAGTACTTCTACTCTGTCACAAATTGCAAATATTTCTTCCATTCTATGAGATATATAAATTACAGCTATTCCTTTTTTCTTTAAGTTTTCTATTACTTCAAACAACTTTTTAGTTTCTACATCTGTTAATGCTGTTGTAGGTTCGTCCATTATGATAATTCTGGCATTTTTAGTTAATGCTTTTGCAATTTCTATCATTTGCTTCTCACCAACATTAATGTTAGCTACAAGTTCATTAGGATTAAGATTACAACCTATTTGTTCTAAAAACATTATACTTCTCTCATTTAAAAGTTTTTGATTTATCTTTCTACTAAATTTATCATATTTTTCATTGCCCAAGAAAATGTTTTCAGCTACAGTAAGATTATTTAATAAGCTTAATTCTTGATGAATTATGGTTACTCCATATTCTTCTGCTGACTTTATTCCTTTTATATCAGCCTCTTCACCTTCAATAAAAATTCTTCCTCCATCTTTTTTATAAACACCACTTAAAATTTTCATAAGTGTAGATTTTCCAGCACCATTTTCTCCCATAAGTGCAGTTACTTCTCCACCATAAGCAGTAATGTTTACGTTATCCAAGGCTTTTACTCCTGGAAAAACCTTAGATACCCCCTCCATTTTTAGCATTGGTTTTTTGCTACTCAAATTGCTCACCCCTTTAAAATACTACTCCTGACTTTAATATTATATTGGCATATGGAGTTTGTTCACCTGTTCTAACTACTGCTTTACAAGATTTTAATTTTACCTTCAACTCTTCATGTGTAACAAGTGATATCTTAACATTTCCTATTACTTCTTTTATCTCATTATAAAGTTCTTTACTAATTGCTTCTGTTTCTTTAGCTAAAATTACTTCTTCTACTTGTAATTCTAATAATGTTGCCTTTAAAGTTTCCATAAATGTTGGTATACCTTTTACTAAAGCTAAATCTATTCTTTCACTCTCATCTGGTATTGGCAGACCACAATCTCCTATTGCTATCATGTCTGTGTGACCCATTTTTGAAATTACTGAACTTAAATTACTATTTAATAATATTGTTTTTCTCATATCCGTCTTATTCCTCTCCGTAAACTTTAATTACTTCTTCTTTGTATGGTATTGATGGTTGAGCACCTTCTCTTTGTACTGCTATTGAAGATACCATATTACCAAACTTAACTGCTTTAAGTATATTTTCTTTAGTTATTTCATTTGGATTTAATTTTGTGCTTAATCCACCTATAAAACTATCACCTGCTGCTGTAGTATCTATTGCATTTACTTTATATGCTGGGACTAACTCACAAAAATCTTTTCCTATTACAGCTGCACCTTTTGAACCCATTGTTATTATTACAAACTTAACACCCTTGTCCATAAAAGCTTTTGCAGCTTTTTTAGCATCTTTTATGTTTTCAACTGTTACTCCGGTTAAAGCCTCTGCTTCTGTTTCATTTGGAACTATAATATCTGTAACTTTTAAAAGTCCATCATCTATTTTTTTTGCTGGTGCTGGATTTAATATTGTTATTTTTCTATTTTCTTTTGCATTTTTAAATGCTCTTAAAGACATTTCCACTGTTGTTTCAAATTGTGCAATTAAAATATCACTTTCTTTTATTCTTTCTAATGTTAAATCTATTTCTGTTTCACTAATACTCATGTTTGAACCTGAATTAACAATGATTGAGTTATTACCACTATCAGTTACCATTATAATTGCCGTTCCTGTTGCATTAGATTCATCTTCAAAAACATAATCTATATTTATATCATCTTTTCTTAATTCATCTCTTAATGTCCTACCATAATCATCTTGTCCTATTTTAGCTATCATTGAAACATATGCACCACTTCTCTTTGCTGCTACCGCTTGATTAGCTCCTTTACCACCTGGTATTTTTTCATATGATTTAGATAATATAGTTTCTCCTGATTTAGGCATATCTTTTATTTTCATAACTAAATCCATATTCATACTTCCAAGTACACATATCCTATTCATACAACTTCCTCCAAAATTCAAATTAATATCGATTAATTTTTAGTGAACCGTTTTACTGAACCGATTAACTATAGTATAAATCACTTGTAAACGTTAATCAATAATTTTTTGAATTTATTTATTTTTATTATTTTTTTGATATTCACTTTTATTTGAAAATGTATTTCATTTGTTGTATAATTCATATATACAATAATAAAAGTTTAATAATATAAAATTTAAGGTGGTACATATATGAAAGTTTATGCAATAACTTATTACTTAAAAGAAGAATCTAATTCTTGTGGTTGTGAAGGTCATGATCACGAACATCACCATCATCACAGAGATGATTACGAAATAACTGGAAACATCAAAGCTTTAGGAGCTTGGGCACACTTTATGCCTACTGGTTTTCTAGTTAAATGTGAATTAACTGCTGATGAAATTTCAGTAAAGCTTAAAGAAGTTCTTGAAGCTACAGATATGCTTTTTGTTACAGAAGTAAATAAAGATAATGCTGCTTCTTTAACACCAGGTGTTATTGAATGGATAAATAGCTAAAATTTATATAAAACAATTCCCAAATAGAAAGAACATGCTTATTTAATTATTTTAAGCATGTTCTTTAATTATTTTTGCTATATTTTTTCTAAATACAAACTTAAATATGTAGTATACTAAAATTATTTTACTAAATATATATTTAAACTTTTTTCATATTTTAATTAAGAGTCTTATTAAATGTTACGATAGATAAATGTACTATTTTATTTAATAACTACATTAGGAGGAAATTTTTATATGAAGAAACTAAAGTTTAAGAGTATAAAACATGAATTATTACTATGTTTTATCTCACTAATTGTAATTACTTGTACATGTTTAGCCTTAATTTCTATGTACATATCAAAGAAATCTGTAATTTCAACTGTTAATACTATCTTACCTGAGATTTCTAAACAAGCAAGCATTTCTATAGAAAATGAAATTAATACACATATTAAAGTTTTAGAGAATTTATCTAATAATGAAAAAATTAAAAATCAATCTATATCAATGGAAGACAAGTTAAATTTACTTTCAGAAGTTTCGAAAAAAAATGAATATTTAAGAATGTTTATTGTCGATATTAATGGTAATGGATTAAATACTAACAATGAGGCTTTAAATATATCTGATAGAGACTACTTTAAAAAGGCAATGCAAGGCATTAGTTCTGTGTCTGATCCTATAGTAAGTAAAGCTGATAATAGTTTAATAGTTGTGTATAGTGTTCCTATAAAAAATAATGATTCTACCGTTGGAGTTTTAACTGCTATTAGAGATGGTAATGAATTAAGCAGTTATACTGATGATATTAAATTTGGAAAAACAGGTAACTCCTATATGCTTAATAAAGAAGGAACTGTAATTGCACATAACAATAAAGATTTAGTATTTAATAAAGATAATGATTTTGAAAATATAAAGACTGATCCTTCATTAGAATCTATAGTTAAAATAGAGAAAAAAATGGTTGAAGGTAAAATCGGCTCTGGAGAATATTCTTATAAAGGTAAAAATAAATATATTAGCTATTCTCCTGTTAAAAGTACAGGTTGGTCTATAGCTATAGTAGTTGAAAAAGATGAGATTTTAAATCAACTAAATGTTTTAAAATTAGTTATTGGAATAACATTAGTTATATTTATTTTATTAAGTAGCTTTATAGTACTACTTATATCATCTTCAATTACAAAACCTATAAAACTATCTATGAAACAATTAAAATCTGTATCTGAAGGTGATTTAACATTAGATATTTCTAAAAAACTTTTATATAGAACTGATGAAATAGGAGAAATGGCAAAAGCTATAGATACTATGAAAACTTCTATGATTAGCATGATTTATAATATAAAGTCAAGTTCTTCTAGTATAGATACTCAAAGTAATACTTTATTATCACTATCTAATGAAATGTCTACTTCAAGTAAAAATATTTCAGTAGCTACTAATGATGTTGCTAAGGGAACTGTAGATCAAGCTCAAGATTTAGTTGATATTACTGCTATATTACAAAACTTTAGTTCTAAATTGGATGAGATGGTTAAAATAATAAATAATATAGGCTCACATGCAAGCAATATAAAATCAAAAGCTTATTCTAGCAATACAGATATGGAAACTGTTATTCAATCTGTAAAAAATGTTAATAATGCATTTAATGACCTAATTATAAAAATACAAAGTGTTGGTTCTAATGTTACAAAAATAAATGAGATAACTAATTTAATAAATAGTATATCTGAACAAACTAATCTTCTAGCATTAAATGCAGCTATTGAAGCAGCAAGAGCTGGTGAGTCTGGCAGAGGTTTTTCTGTTGTAGCAGATGAAATAAGAAAACTTGCTGAACAAAGTAAAGAATCTTCATTAAGTATTTCTAAATTAATATCAGAAATTTCTGTAGATACAAATCTTATGGTAAATACTACTGATACTATGAAAAATGAGCTTAAAGTTCAAGAAAATAATATATATACGGCAATGAAATCTTTTGAAACAATTACAACTGCTGTTGATGATATAGAACCTAAAATTCAATTAGCTAATAATTCTGTTAATGATTTAAATGTAAATAAGGAGAATATTTTAGTTAAAATAGAAACATCATCTTCAGTTGCTGAAGAAGTTTCTGCATCATCGGAAGAAATAGCATCATCAACTGAAGAAATGAATAATTCAACTAACGAATTATCAAATTCTATAGAATTATTAAATAATATGAGTGATGAAATGATTAAGAATGTAAATAAATTTAAAATATAATTTATATTTTTAATTAGAAAAAATGGACAGTACATAGATTTTTAAAGTAAATCTATATACTGTCCTGTTGTTTTAATCAAAAAGATCATTCCCAGATTAAAATTCAATCATTTTATCACGATCTTTTATTATTAACTTAGGTATTGTTTTAATATACTACTGTTGTTTAATTTTAAATTTTCCTATTTCAGTTTCTAATTCCTCAACTGTATTTTGAAGTTCATCTGCACATTTAGTAAATTCAGCCATAGAACCTGTTATTTCTTGTGTAGCTGCTGAAACTTCTTCACTAGCAGATGCTGTTTCTTCAGATATACTTGATATTTCTTCAATCTCAGTTAATACAGCATCTTTTCTTCCACTTATATCTATTGTATCTTCTTCTATTTCTTTAATTTTTTCTATTAAATTCATTACTTGATTTGTTATACTATTAAATATTTTTTCTGTCTTAGAAACTGCTACTTCTTGTTCCTCAACAATATCTTTCGTATCCTCAATAGCATTAACTGCTATATTAGATTTATCTTTTATTTCTCCTATTATCTTTTTTATTTCCTCTGTTGATTTACTTGATTCATCAGCTAATTTTCTAATTTCTTCAGCAACGATTGCAAATCCTTTTCCTGCTTCCCCTGCTCTTGCAGCCTCTATAGAAGCATTTAAAGATAATAGGTTAGTTTGTTCTGTTATACTTGCGATTGTTTCAGATATTTTATTTATCTTTTCCATATTCTCATTAACATCTATAACAATTTCCCCTACTTGAATAGATGCCTCTTTACTTCTCATAGACTTTTCTATAAGAGTTTTGACCATATCAATTCCATCAACACTTAAATTTTTAGTACTATCAGATGTATTTGAAAGTTCCATAGTTGAATTGGAAACATTATTTAACCTATTAGATAAATCTTCCATATTATCTACACAATTTAAAGCATTTTGTGCTTGTCTTGTGCCACCTTGTGCTATTTCGTTAACTGCATTTGAAGCCTCACCTAAAGATGCACTAGTTTCTTCTGACATAGATGCTAATTGGCTTGAAGTTTGTAATGCTATATTAGAAGATTTTTTAACATTACTAATAAGATTTGAAATGTTATTTATCATATAATTAAAATATTCACCAATTTCTTCAAATTCATCTTTTGAGTTAATTTCTATATCAGTGCTAAGATCTCCCTTTGCAGCTTTTGAAAAACCTTCTTTTAATTTATTTAAATTTTTAAGTATTCCTTTACTAATAAAAAGTGCTACTGCTATTGATATAACTAAAACTATTAACATAATTAATCCCATTACTTTTATTATAGCATTTGTATCTTTTGTTATTTCTGTTGCATTTAATCCAGAAAATATTTTCCATCCAGTTATATCATTATCTTTATATACTGCTAACTTATCCTGACCTTCAAATGTATATTTAACTATACCTTCACTTTTGTTTTTTGCTTCATCCCAATAACTTTGTTTAGTTATTATGTCTGTATTTATATAATCTTTATTTTTATGAATTACCATATTTCCTTCTTTAGTAGCGATATATATGTATCCAGTTTGTCCAATTACTGTTGAAGATATACTTTCAGTTAAACCATCTAAAGATAAATCCGCTCCTATAACCCCTATTACATTCCCTTCATTTTCCACTGCCTTAGCTAAGGTTACCACTAGTTTTCCTGTAGTTGCATCTATATAAACGTCTGTTATAATGACTTCACCTTTTTTATCTACTGCTGATTTATACCAAGGTCTTATTTTATGATTATAATCACTACTCATAGCTTGTTCAGGATAATTAATAAATTTACCTGATTCAGTTCCAAAATATACTCCTAATATATCTTTATCTAAACTTTCTAGTTTCTGAAGTTGCGATCTAACTACTGTCTCATTATTAATATCTTTATATATATCTTTAAAATTAGAATTTTCACTCAATAAATTTATAGGATTTTTAATAGCAATAAAATAATTATCTAATCTACTACTTACCTGATTCAAAATTTCCTGACTTGACCTTTTGAAATTTTTTTCAACTATTCCTGCTGACTTAAAATAAGTTATCAAACTAAATATAATAAGTGGTATCAAACATATACTCATTAAACTAGAAATTAACTTATTCTTCATGCTCCAGAAATTTCCTTTCTTATGCTTCATTTTTCCACCCCTTTAGATATTTTTACCTTTATGGTTTTTTCTAAATAATCATTTGAAATTTTTCAACATTATAAAACACCACCTAAAATAATATCTTTCTTTATATTTGATTGTCGTGCTTCTGATTCGACATCTTTATATTATTTTCTTATTATTTTTTAACATCAATATATTTTTTATAATATTTATAAAAATTTGTTATCATATTAGAAATTATTTTATATCTTATTTTGTAAAATAATATTTATATATATATCTGTAAAATTATTATTTTATTATAAAACAAGATATCTACGTCCCATTTTTTAGTTAAAAGTTTAGAAATTCCCTAATTCTACATACAATAAAAACAAAAATACCGTACACTTAATTTTTAGTACGGTATTTTCATTAATAATTCTTTCTTATTTTAAAATACATTTCTGGAGTATCCTCTTCAATTATTTTAAATTCATATCCCTGTGATTTATAAAAATCTATTATCTCCGGTAAAGCTTTACATGTATTTTTATGCATATCAGTGCAATGCATAAGTAATATTATTTGTGGTAAATTCTTGTTATTATTTGTAGCTTTTTTGTATAATTTATAGGGTGGCGCTTTAGGATTTAAACCATCTTGATTATCTAAATTCCAATCATATATTTTAAAATCGTTATCGTGTAATCTTTTTAAATAACTTTTACTTAAATGTTTGTAACTTCCTCCTGGAAATCTAATTATATTAGGCGAAATCCCTATAGCCTTATTTATTTCATCTCGACACTCAATCATTTCTTTTATAAAATTATCTTCATTACAATAAATACACTTATATTTATGAGTATATGTATGAAGTCCTATGCCATGCCCTTCATCGTTAATTCTTTTTACAATATCTTCTTTTCCTTCAATTTGACTTCCAATTAAAAAGAAAGTTGCTTTAACATCTTTTTCTTTTAAAACATCCAAAACCTTTTCTGTCACTTTATCACTTGGACCATCATCAAAAGTAAGATATATTATTTTCTTGTCATTCTTACCACTTTCCTCATTTGCATTAACATTTGTAATATCTAAATTAGCTCCTGTTGAAATACTTCTAAAATTTTGTTCAAATATAGAAATAACAAGAAGTATATTTATTATAATTAACAAAAAATACTTCAGATACTTCCAATTATTTTTCACTCTATTTCACTCCTTAATAAATCATTCTTTAATATAAAACCCACTATACATTATCATTTACTATTGAGCATTTTTTATTTGTTGTAATTTTTAGCATTAAAAAATATTACCAACAACATTTTTAAAAATCAGACTGGTAAGCTTAATTTAAAACAGCAAAATAAATTATTCTATAACCTGAAAAATAATATATCTATACTTATTAGAATTTTTATTACAATAAAAATCCTTTATAATATATTGAATAAGTTTAATATATTATAAAGGATAAATTATATATACCATAATAGAATTTTAGTGATATTTAAAAAAATTAGTTAACATAATTGCATATACATTTTTTAACTAATAAGCTGAACTTTAGATACATTTTATAGATTAAATCTTAAATAAGAACTTCTTTTTTAAATTCTTCTAAACCTATTCTATCTATAAAAAATCCTAATTTTTCTCCTGCTTCAGCATTCTCTTTATAATAATCAAATATATTATCCACTATTTTTAATGCTTCCTCTTCATTTACATCTTTAACAATAATATCTGCAAGTCTTGGATTATATCCAGCTGAACCTCCTGCACATACTATAAGCCCTGTTTTGTCTGCAATTATTCCAACATCTTTGCTATACACACTTCCACAAGCATTTCTACATCCTGCAACTCCAATTTTAGTCCTACATGGCATTTCCATCCAAGTATATTTCTTAGAAAGCTTCATTCCTATCCCAATAGTATTATATTTTTGTCTTTTACAAAATCCTGCTGGACACATCTCTACATTTTTAACAGAATTAGCACTTTTTACGGCAGGTTCCATACCAAGTTCTTCCCATATTTTAGGCAAATCCTCTTTTTCTAAATTAGTTATTAATATTCTTTGACCTGACGTAATTTTTAATACGCCTTTATATTTTTTTGCTACATCTATTATTTTTTGCATTGTTTCTATAGTTACAAATCCACCTGGTATATGTGGAGTTATACTATATGTTCTTTTTCCATCTCTTATTTTTTGAAGATTTCCGTAATCCATATACATCCTCTCCTTGTTGTCTAATTTAAATTAGTTAAGCGCCTTCAATAAATCTTCTAAATTTAATCCATGTACATTTGCTGCATCTTCAAGACTTTCGGATTGAGCTGATGGACATCCGATACATCCCATTCCAAAACCCATTAAAATCTCTGCTGCATCTTCCTTAATTCTTATTATTTCTCCTACTGTCATATCTTTATTTATCATAACTTATCTCCTTTTTATTAAATTTATTAATATATATTATCTTAATATTTATTCATTTTAACCAAACTAATATTTGGTACAATTCTCTTTCTGTAAGTAATTATATATGAATGATTATATAATTTAAGTAACATATGTTACATAAATTATAAAAATCATATTCTAATATTATTATTTGTATCCTAAATATATTTGTTAAATAGATATTAAATAATTCTTTAATTATATAAATTAAAATACTAAATATATAATTTTTCTTATAAATGGATAAACTAATATCGTAACATTTTTCTATAAAAATATTATATAAGGAGGATATTTATGAAAAAGAAAAATCTTTACTCAAATAATAACATTACTAATTCTGATCCTGCATCAACTGAATATGCTAAAAACGTGAATGATAAAAGTCACGAAGATAGTCCTTATGGCAATAATGAACCTTCTCCCCGTACAACTTACAAATAAAATTTTGTACAAATTTTCTAATTACTAATTTTGCTGGCTTTTCATTTAATATCTAGAGATATATTATTAAAATTTATGATTTTTCACAAGATTTATTTAGTCTTGTGAAAAATCATCTTCTTTTAATTCATAATAATTAAAAAATTTTTATTACTATGAATTCATATATGTAAATCTTATTAATAAATTAAAATCATCTTGAAAAATTCCTAAAATTATATTATACTACATGTATTTAATTATAATTGTTTGATTTTTTACCGTATGGTAAAGCAATTTTAAGCATTCATATTTCATATCATTAAGCCGTTGAAGATATGAAATCTGAATGCTTTTATTTTAACAATTAAGAATTTATTTTAACAATTAAGAATTTATTTGTACATTAATACATTATTTTGCATTTACACTTATTACTTATAGGCTAATTTAAAATAACTAACTCTCATCCTCAAATAATGAGCGTTTAAATAAATTCACAGTTATAAATAATATAACAGCCGAAATAATAACACATATAGAACTTGGATATTTATCAAATAAAACACCAAATATCATTTGTCCAATTGGTATTGCAGCCATTAAGCTTGTGTTTAAAACAGAGTTAATACGTCCTAAATATAATATTGGTGTTTCTTTTTGTATAATAACATTTAAAGCTAAATTTCCCGTAGAAACTACTAGTATTAATATAAATCCTACCACTACTAAACTTATATATGGAATAGAATTTGTACTAAATAATCCTAAATACCTTTTACTGCAAATAAAGGCTACTACAAAATACATTAATGATACAATAAATATATCTAAAAATAATATTTTCCCTAATTTAAATTTTTTTGAAACAATCTTACATAAAATTGGTGCAAAAAAAGCTGCCATCATTATTATTGAATTTAAAACTCCAAATTCATAATCACTTACCCCTAAATCTATTTTGGATATATAATTAAACCCAACTGAAAATATAGGTGAACAAGCAAAATTGATTATAAGTCCCATTATAATTATATTCATTAGTATTTTCTTATTTTTTATAAATGCTAATCCCTCTTTAAAATCTTTAATAAACCTATTAACTCCAATGTTCTCAGAATTCACATTAAGAGGAATACTTATAAACATCTCACTAAAAGAAGATATGAAAAAACTAGCAGAATCTAATATTAGTATAGGCAATAATCCACAAAAACCAAATAATGTTCCTGCAATCATTGGTCCTAAAAAATTTGCTGTATTTTTTGAAACTGAATGTATGCCATTAGCATCTAAGAGTTGTTCCTTTTTAACTACTGATGGAATAACTGTATTCATAGCCGGATTAAAAATTGCGGATATTGTTGAAAGAATTATAGTTAATAAATATATTTGATTTATTGTTAAACCTTTATTTATCCAAAATTCAAATGCATAATATAATATTGAGATTCCACTTAGAAAATCCAATAAAACAATTATCTTTTTCCTATTAAACCAATCTACAAAAACACCTCCAATTGGTCCTAACAATAACATTGGAATTAATGCAATAGACAAAACAGATGCAAATTTTGTTGCAGATCCTGTTGTCTTAAGTATATATAAAGATAATGCTATTTCTAACATCTGCGTACCTAATAATGATACAAAATTCCCTACAATAATTAAACAAAAATCCTTATTCTTTATTAAATTCATATTGTTATCCCTCCTTTATTGTTTTTAATTTTTCAGGAAATTTCACCATATATTTTTACTTAATACATAAATATTTAAATTTAATTTGGGTATATAAAAATAAATAACAAATCAAAAATACCTCGAATATTTTGTAAAATACAATGATCTGGATTCTGCTAATAGTTGTACTATTAGTAGATTCCAAAGAAGAAATAGTTCACAAAATAAACTAGCATACTGACTAGTTATTTATTGGAATGTGCCTTAATTAAAACATATCATCTCTTATATAGTACATAAATATATAAAACAAGTTCTTATTATTTTACACAATAAACATAATTTTTTATAAAGAAAATAATAAAATTTAATTTTAAGCAAATACTATTATTGAAAATTAATATAAGGAGCGAAAATTTATGTCTAAAACAACAGGAATAGTTAAATGGTTTAATAAAGAAAAAGGATATGGCTTTATTTCATGTGATGGTGGAAATGATGTTTTTGCACATTCCTCACAAATTAAAGAAAATGGTTCAGAAAGAGAGTTACATGAAGGTGAAAGTGTAACTTTTGATATACAAGATGCTGAAAAAGGCCCAATGGCAATAAATATACAAAAATTATAAATAAATTAAAAATCCACTCTATTTTAAATATTATATTTACAAAATAAAGTTTTGATATTTAATTTATATAAATAATTTAATTGTATATTTTTATTTATTAAACTTTATTCTATAGAATAAAACTTTCTACAGTTTAAATTTGCATATTCTGTAGAAAGTTTTTATTTTACATATTTTAATATCTCTTTATATATAATTATTCCTATTAAAATAAAATTATTTAAAAATCAATATATATATTTATATATATATATATATATTGCAACTGTATTTATTTGACATTAATATCTTAAAATGATAAGGTTATTATAGATAGTATGAATCAGAAAGAATAATAAAATATTAATAACGCTGAATCAAATTGAGCGGGAGAACCGATTTTTAGGGGTGAATCTTATCATTATGATACGTAGGGTTAATTTCTTCAACCCGAATCCGTCAGCTAATCTCGTAAGCGTTGAAGAGAAGTTTTTAGGTATACTACTATATACTTTTTTTAGTGTTCCTATAAATAGTTATGCTTAATAAGCTGTAGAGACTTCTTTGCAGCTTATTACCTTTTAATCCATAATTCAATTAAGTATTTTACTACACAAATATAATTAATTAGTTAATTAATCTTTTCTTGAAAATTTTTTACTCATATCAATTCATATAATAAATTTCATAAAAAGAAAAATTATTTTTGTGAAATGATTAATTTATTATGTTTATGAAAAATTATAAAAGATTTATATATGTCAGCACGCATAAATGCATTATAAAATTATTTTAAATTTCTCATAGAATTACTCTAATAAAAAAACTTCTCTAAAAATATAAAATACTTATATCCCTTTCTTATAAGTAAAAATTTACTTATTCTGAATATCATTATATAAAATATTATCTATGTATTGTTAAATTTTAAAGGAGTGTTTAAATTGAAAAGAAACTATAATGACATATCTTTATGGAAAAATGTTACAGAAGATCAATGGAATGATTGGAAATGGCAAATTTCTAATAGAATCACCACAATAGATGAATTAGAGCAAGTTGTAAATCTTACTCCTGAAGAAAAAGATGGAATAAAAGCCAGTCTTAAAAAACTCAAAATGGCAATTACTCCATATTATGCAACATTAATTAACCCTAATGATTACAGTTGTCCAATTAGAAGACAAGCCATTCCTACTATGGATGAAACAAAGATATCTGAATATGATAGTACTGATCCTTTACATGAAAGTGCTGACTCTCCTGTTCCCGGATTAACCCATAGATATCCAGATAGAGTTCTTCTTCTAATTACTGAACAATGTTCTATGTATTGCAGGCATTGTACAAGAAGACGATTTGCTGGACATGAAGATAGTTCTCTATCAACTAATGATATCTTAAAAGCCATCGAATATATAAAAGACCATAAAGAAGTACGAGATGTATTAATATCTGGTGGAGATGCACTTTGCGTATCAGATGAAAAGCTTGAATTTATTTTAAAAGAATTAAAAGAAATAAAACATGTTGAAGTTATAAGAATAGGGACAAGAGTACCTGTTGTTATGCCACAAAGAATAACTACTAACCTTTGTAATATTTTAAAAAAATATCATCCTATATGGATTAATACACATTTCAATCATCCAAATGAAATAACTGAAGAGTCTATTTTAGCTTGCAAAATGCTTGCTGATTCTGGAATTCCTCTAGGAAATCAATCTGTTCTGCTAAAAAATATAAATGACTGTCCCTATATTATGAAAAGCTTAGTTCATAAGTTAGTAATGAATAGAGTAAGACCTTATTATATATATCAATGTGATTTATCTCAAGGAATTGAACATTTTAGAACTCCGGTTTCAACAGGTATAGAAATTATAGAACTTTTACGTGGACATACTTCTGGCTTTGCAGTACCAACTTTTGTAATTGATGCTCCAGGCGGTGGTGGTAAAATACCTATTAATCCTCAATACTTAGTATCACAATCACCTGAAAAATTAATACTTAGAAATTATGAAGGTGTATTATGTACTTATAATGAACCATCTGATAAAACCCATGAATGCCATCATTGTGGAATATGTGATAAGTTTAAAAAAGATGATTCTAAAGGATTAGAACAACTTTTTAAGGATGAGAGAGTTTGTCTAATTCCACAAAGTAATATTAGAATGAAAAGGAGGGACTAATTTAATGAGTGCAAACTATAAATTAAATAATACTAACTATTATACTAATATAAACGATACTAAAATATATGTGGATTATATTAATAAACGTGTGAAAATAATTGACTTAAATAATATCTCAATTGAAAATATAAAAAAAATAATACATTTTTCTTTAAAAGAAAATCTAAGCAAAATCCTTTGTAATAGTAATGTTGAATGCTTAAAAACTTTTTTTCAAGCTGGCTTTGACTTAGAAGGTAAAATTGAAGGTTATTTTAAAGGAAAAGATGCATTTTTAATATCATATTTTGTAAATAATAACAGAAGATTTTATAATAATATTGATAAGAAAAACTTAATATTAGATAAATGCTTAGATTTAAAAAATACGTATAAGTATAATAGCAATAATACTGCATACCATATAAGAAATGCAAATGAAAATGATATAGAGGAAATGATAAAACTATTTTCTAATGTATTTTCAACTTATCCATCTCCAGTTTATGATGAAGAATTTTTAAGGCAAACCATGAATAAAAAAGTTTTATATAAAGTTGCAACAGATAATGATAAAATAATTGCTATAGCTTCAGCAGATATGGATAAGGAAAACTTAAATGCTGAAATTACTGATTGTGCTACTGATCCTGAATATAGAGGTAAAGGGCTATTATCTGATATTGTTTATTTATTGGAATTAGATCTTAAAGATAAAGGATTTATAGCTTTATATAGTTTAGCTAGAGCAATAAATCCAGGTATTAATTTTGTTTTAAGTAAACATAATTACAAATTTAGAGGAAAATTAATAAATAATTGTAATATATGCGGTAACTTTGAAGATATGAACGTTTGGGTAAAAAATATTAATACTGATTTAATTGAAAACTAATGCTTTCTATTAAGTATCAAGTTTACTAAATATAAAAAAATCGTTAAGCCACTTTAGAGAGTTTATTTTTTAGCCATGTGCCCTTTCAAGACATAGTGTAGGAATAACGGTGCGACATATGATTATTTTTTATTCTTTAGGATACTAATAATATTTTTAAAATACAGTATTTTATAAGATATCCATAGACCTTCCAATGATATAATTTCCTATATAATAAAAAAATCGCCAAAGCCACTGTGGAGCCGTTAATTTTTTTACTCATCTAATTTTTCCAACGTATGTGAGAAAAATCTGGCATGACAATAAAAAACTATATTTATAAAAGTACCATATAGGATAAAAATTATACATAATCCTGTCCTATATGGTACTTTTAATATATTTACTTAAATTATAACCTAAATTAGATATTTTCTATTAAAAACTTATTTTTTATTAAAACTTTCTTGTACATTATCCTCTGAATCAATAGGATCCACAATATGTTGCCTATTTTCACCTGATTCATAAACCAAACCAGTTGATGTTTTAATAACATATTTGTATTCAAAATTCATTCCAGAAGGAAGAGTTATACTGTTTGTTGATTTCCAATTTGGCCAATTTTCACCGTTTAATTCGAGTGCGTTGTTTATATCCCAATTTCCTAATTGAGGAATATTACCTACTACATATAATTTTTCACCAAACTTTGTATTATTGTTAAATACAGAAAAACTTAATTTAGTTTGTGGAAATTCTTTTGCATCAAATTTAGGGTCATAATGACTTCTTAAATTAACAAATTCACCGAAATATTGTTTCGCAATATTTTTATCTCTTATAACAATAAGATCATCATCTGAAACTATTGTAGCTGAGAACCAATTTGCAGAACCTGTAAGTACAATTTTTCTATCTATTACAGCAAATTTATGATGCATAGTAGAATATTTATTACCATGATAATTAGTATGAACCTTAACCACATCTATTCCATTTTCTGAAAGCCACTCATCTGTTAATTCATTGGGAGTTGTTTTGCCATAATATTCCCCTTCATCTGCAATATTACTTTCTAGAACTAAACGTACTTTTACTCCTCTTTTTTCAGCCCTTATTAATGCATCAAGCATATCTTTTTTTACACCATTATCATTAAAATTCAAATGACGTAATGTAAACATTGATATAACTACTTCATCTTTTGCATTTTCAATTTCATCATAAATAGCTTTAGGAATATTATGATACTGAGAATAGTATACGTTAATTTTACTTGATGGACTATTCTTATAAGTAATCTCCCCTAATCCTGCAACACTTTGAAAAATTTGCTCATAAACAGAAGCTAATTCTTTTGAAGTGAAAAAACATATATTTTCACAATTTTGTTCAGCTGCTGTATACTCCCAATTATAAGAACCAGTTGATACAACATTACCATCATATATTGCAATTTTAGTATGATTTGAAGCTAAAAATTCTTTTCTACATATTCCTAAAACCTTAATTCCTGCTTGTTGCATCTTTTTATATTCAGTTTCCCAAGTTTTTGATGTATACATATGACTAGAATCACTTAATATCATAACTTCTACACCTTTATTATGAGCTTCTATTAATTTATCAACAATTCTATAATCATTTATATCATAATAAGAAGCATGAATATAATGATACCCATTTGGATCTTTTTGTTTATTTTTTATTACTTTCTCAATTTCTTTAATAACTCTACATTCTGGATTACCATAAGGTGCAAAATATACATCTGTTTTTGGTATTGAATCTTTAAATTTTTGAGACATAGTTTCTGCTAAAGATGTATCTACCACTTCATTAGAATTTATATAATCATTATCTTTTGCAACTTTAGGAATTCCAATATTACTTTTTAATTTTGTTTTATCTAAATCCTTTAAAGTTGCAATAAGATATTTATTTTTTGATGAACACAATTCTCTTTTTCCATCATTATTTATATCTTTCAAAATATTGTATGTAATATACACATTTTTTATTTTACCATTCCAACTAGTATTAGTATCGATATTTATTGTATCAGTTCCCCATTTTTCTCGATCATCTTCCATATTACCCTTATATTTCAAATGATATAAATAATGTTCAATAGCACCATTTTCTCTTTCTATATGCATGTTAAGAGTGATTTTTTTATGATACTCATAGTTGTTTACCCCTAAATCTACATAAGCTCTAATTATATCTTTATTCTTATTATCTTCATCAAACCAAAAACCATAATCTATTGGTGTTGCAAAGTCTTCTTTTTTTATTTCTGCATTATCATGTTTCTCTTTAGTATTTTCTCCACTTTCTTTAACACTTTTATCTGTAACCATAGGGCTGTCTTTATTTATCTTAATTTTTTTAGTTACAGTCACTTTATCTTTATTTAAATTATTATTTGTAAGTGCAATAGAATTTTTATGCTCTCCTTGATTATTTTGAGCTTTATCTTCTATATTTTTTTCATTTACCTCTACTTTATCTATAATATTTTCTTGCTTTATTTCAGTAGTATTAGTTGTGTTTGCATATACTACATTAGAATTAATAACTGTTGTGAAAATTAGTATTAAAGCTAAGACTTTAATCTTCTTAAAGTTACTCAATTTAATTTTCCTCCTAATATTTCTCTATGTTTTTTATAATATTTATTTTAAAGTTATCATGTATAATTTTACTTTTGTGCTGGTATCCAGTTATTAGAGGTATCTCCATATACACCACTAACCTCAGAAGCTCTTGATATATCTGAAATATCTATAGTACGATTTTGTCCGTTTTCCCATTCTGCACTACCATTTGCCCTTAATATTACATATTTATATTCTATTTTGCTACCTTGTTTAACACCAGCTTTAACAAACCAATCTGGAAATAAATCATCAGATGTTGACATTTCTAACCCTTTTTCTATATTCCATTCTCCTAATTCAGGAGTATTTCCAACAACAATAACCTTGTCTCCTGATTTAGTTGATGAACAATTTACATGAAATAATATAGGTGCTTTTTTACGAATTTCTTCACCTTCAAAAGTGGTTGATATACCTTCATAAACATTTATTAAATCTAAAAAATTTTGATGATATTTTTTTGCAACATTTCTGTTTCTTAAAATTAAAATATCTTCGTCATTAAATTTTGTACCAGATGCTGTCCAATTAGCAGAACCTGTTATAACTGTTTTATCATCAATTACACAATATTTTTGATGCATAGCAGAAAATTGTGATAGTTTGTTACCCACTTTATACAATTCTATATTCGGTTGATTTTCTAAAGCTTCATCTACTTTAGAAAATCCACATTGTTTCTTTTCCATTATTACTTTTACTTTAACACCTCTTTTAGCTGCATTTAATAGGCTCCTACTTATATATCTATTAGTAAATGTAAACATTGAAACTTCAATAGATTTGTCTGCTTTTTTTATTTCTTTTTCAATATATCTTGATAAACTTTGTTCAGGTGAGAAATGAATAGATAATATCTCACTATCTTGATCTTTTTCTATTTCAAAGGGTTTTTTTTCAAATAGTTGAAGAATTTGATTTCTATAAATTCTAGCTACTTGTTTATTTCTTATAAGAATCATATTTTCATCATTACAATATGCAGCTGTAGCATTCCAGTTAAATGATCCAGTCATAACAGTTTTTTTATCTATTACAACTGATTTTAAATGCATTATTGAATAATTTGTAGTTCCTATTGTCTTTTCTGGCTTAGACTTTACAACTTCTATACCATTTTCTTCTAAATAATCATCACCTTTATTCCATTCTTTAGCCGCATTATCCTTGTCTACTACAACCTTAACAGTTACTCCTCTTTTTGATAATTCAACAAGTTTAGATAATATTGGTTGTAAACGTATATTGTAATGTGCAATAACCACCTCATCTTGTGCTTCATCTAAAACTTTAAGTACTTTTTCTACCTGATTATCAAATGGTGAAAAAGATACTTCAGTATCTAAATTTGATTTTTTTAAATTATCTTCATTAAATGTATAACTTACAGCTGCAGTAGTAGTTGCTTTATTAACACAACTGGCATTTGCAGGAGTAGATTGTGTTAAAATAAACATATTACAAGCTATTAAAGCTGATGTGATACAACACAATATTCTATTTCTTTTCATTGTAATTCCCCCCAATATTTTTAAGTCGTTACTTATAATACCTCAATATCAGTTGGAAGTAAATGATAAAAAATGTAATATTATGTAGAATTTTTTATTATTTACTTTTTTCTTGACTAAATACAAAAAACATATATTTAACAACCACTTTTTTGTTACAAATCACAAAATATCCATAATAAAAAGTAAAAAACAGAAAAATATTGAAAAAATGTATATAATTATTAACATGAAATAATATTGTAATAATATATATAATTATGAAGATTTATAACAAACTGTGGCGAAACATTCTATTAACACATAATTTTAAAAAATAAATATTTAATAAAAAGCCATGTATTTAATAAGATTTATATCTCTATAATACATGGTTTTTTATTTACACCATAAATTTATATATTATCACAATAGACTTTTATTGCTTCACTAAAAAATTTAGCTAATCCTGGTTTAGTTTTGTTAATAAAGTCTGTAAATCTTTCATCATAAATATATATTTGTCCTAAACTTCTAAATATTTCTGGTGTACAATTATAAAAATTATTAGTAATATATCTTCTCCATTCTTCAATTACATCTTGAACTTCTGCAGATTCTTTTGACTTATCCATTAATTTTGATAACTTTTCAAATATTAAATTTCCAGATGCCATAATATTGTTCCAATCTTCTTTTGTATATTTTGATGTTTTTCTTTCACTTTCCTTATATACCTCTGAATTACCATACTTTTCCTTAACTTCTTTTGCATATTTACTCTTATAATTTTCTATTTCAGATATATCAAATCCATTAAACATTTCTTTTTTATTCATTTCTTTTCCTCCATCAATTGAATTTATAGTCTTTTCAACTGTATCTATTATTTTTTCAAGTCTCTCTTTTTTCTGCAATAATAATTTTTTATGATTATTTAATGCATGCATTCTATCAAATCCCGGGTTTTCTATAATATTTTTTATCTGTTTTAAACTAAAATCAAGTTCTTTAAAAAAAAGAATTTGTTGCAACTTTTCAAGATCTTTTTCTGTATAAAGTCTATACCCTGTAATAGTTATAGTATCTGGTTTTAATAATCCAATTTGGTCATAATAGTGAAGTGTTCGTACGCTTACTCCTACCATATTAGCGATATCTTTTACTTTATAAGAAATAAAATCATCCCCTTATTATTTAGTACTTGTTTCTACATCTTTATAATAAACTATCACGGAACGTTATAGTCAATACATGATTTTAAAAAAACTCCTAAAATTCAACTTTGCTCATTCCTCATATGCGTTAATTTATTCACATATAAATATATATTAATAATTAATTTTTAAATAAGTATTTACTACTAGAAAGGATTTGTATTCTATGTTATATTTGTCTGTAAATGAAAATAAAAATATTAGATTTACTTTAGAATACATACATAATTATTGGGATGTACTCATAAAAAAGAGTCCTAAATATACACAAAATCAATTATTTTATCTACCAAATTATTATGTAGTTCCTGGTGGTGTTTTTAATCAATTATTTTATTGGGATTCTTATTTTATTATATTAGGTTTAAAAAATTCTAAGTCAAATGCATTTATTAAAGGAATCGTTGAAAATTTTTTATATGAGATGAAAACTTTTGGAATTATTCCAAACAGTTCTGAAATTGCACATTTAAGTCGTTCACAACCTCCATTTTTAACATCAATGATTGAAGAAGTATGGAATAACGATAAAACATGGTTAAAGAAAGCATATGAAATAACTAAAATAGAATATAAACAAGTATGGATGAATCCTAAAACACATTATAATGAAGATATTGGGCTTAATAAATATTGTGATGATTTAGAGAAAATGCTTAAAATTAATAATGAAGCTTACTTACATTATAATGACATTAATATTCCTGATGAGTTTTTAAATGAAAGAACTGAAGCTGAATCTGGCTGGGATTATACAGCTAGATTTAATAACAAATGTAAAGATTTTATTCCTGTTGATTTAAATTCTTTATTATATAAATATGAAGTAGATTTATATGAATTTTCAAAAGTTTTAAATTTAAATAGTGATGCAATCAACTGGAAACAAAAAGCTTTAAAAAGAAAAAAACTAATGGACAAATATTTATGGAATAATGATTATGGAGTATATTTTGATTTTAACTATATAGACAATAAACAAAACCTTTACTATTCACTTGCAACATTTTATCCATTATGGGCTGGAATTGCGTCTTCTTATCAAAGCAATAGAATAGCAAAATCTATTCCATTATTTCTTCATAAAGGTGGAATGGTAACTTCACTCACAAAATCTGGGCATCAATGGGATTATCCAAATGGTTGGGCACCTCTACAATGGATTGTTATTAAAGGTTTAAAAAATTATGGTTTTGAAAAAGAGAGTATTGAAATTGCTCTACGTTGGATTCATCTTTGTACAGAAATGTTTATAAAGCATGGT
Source organism: Clostridium taeniosporum (assembly GCF_001735765.2). Lineage (NCBI taxonomy): Bacteria > Bacillati > Bacillota > Clostridia > Eubacteriales > Clostridiaceae > Clostridium > Clostridium taeniosporum. The sequence continues at coordinate 1,368,754 of NZ_CP017253.2, read as the reverse complement.
AAGTTATATGAAAAATATAATGTAGTTGATTTAAATATAGAAACATCTGGACGATATAAATTACAGGATGGATTTGGATGGACAAATGGCGTTTATGAAAAAATAATTTCCGATATCTTCATATAAAAGTAGTCTTATTTTAACATACATAAAAAATAAATAGACATATCTAATAAAATTTTGCTGTTTTAAATTTAAAAGTATACTTTAAATAAAAATTGATATTGTAGTATAATGTAAATTTATATTAGCTTTGCTTTATTAAAGCAAAATTCCTCTTTCAATAAACTATATACTACAATATCAATACTATTTTTAATATGTACATTAAGTTATGCTTCTTAACAAATTCAAAATTTAGTTACATATCATTCATTCACTATTGTTAGGATTATATAATAATCACATTTAATTAATAAACATTTGCGCATAATCTTTGAATAATATTTATATAGACTGTTCAGTAATTTTAGATTCATTACTTTTTTGAATATTTCTTATTTGCAATTTATCAATTAAAGATACGATAAATCCAATAATACATCCTATTGCTGCAAGAAAATATACCCATCTCATACCATATATAAATACGTCTCCTCTACCTTCAACATATCCAAGCACTCTATAACCTATTTTATAACTAATTCTGCTATACAATATAGTAGTTGAAAATGAAACCCCAAAAACAAAACCTAAATTTCTGATAAGAGCATTTAATCCTCCAGCTATACCTAGTTTACTTTTTTCAACTGAAGACATAACTAAAGTATTATTAGGAGATTGGAAAATTCCATTTCCTAAAGCTACTATAGATAACGAAATTATTATTATTAAAAATGATGATTTTTCATTTAAAGTTGTCATAGTAATTAAACCTATTGCACTTACAAAAAGACCTGTTAAAGTAAGTATCTTACTTCCTATTTTGTCTGCTAAATATCCACTTAGCGGAGCTACAACAGTTAAAACTATAGGATAACCCATCATAATAAATCCTGTTGTACCTGGAGATAATTCTAACACATCTTGAAGATAAAAAGGTTGTATTATGTTTATGCAGCTAATTCCTACAAAAGATAAAAAAGCACAAAATACATTAATAGAAAAAACTCTATTTTTAAAAATAGATAAATCTACAAGTGGATTTTCTATTTTTAATTCTAATATAATAAATATAGCAAAACTAATAAGAGCTATTATAAATGATAAAATTATTATTATATTGTTATATCCTATCTTTTGTCCCTTAAGTAATCCTAAAAATAATGAAACTATACATATTAAGAAAAGTATAGCTCCTTTATAATCTAAGGTTTGCTTACTAGTTATTTTATCTTTAGGCAAATACTTTATAGCAGCTATAAAAGCTAATGTTCCTATTGGAACATTTATTAAAAATATGTATTCCCAACTTACTAATGATATTATTAAGCCACCTAATGGTGGTCCAAGTAAAGTTCCAAGTGCTACAAAAGTTCCAGAAATTCCAAGGGCTCTTCCTCTCTCATTCTTTGGAAATGTATGTGTTATAATTCCTTGACTTGTTGACATAGTCATAGCTGCACCAATACCTTGAACAATTCTTGAAAATGTTAAAAAATTAAGTGTAGTTGATATCCCACATAATAAAGAACCTAAAACAAATATTATAAATCCATATTTAAACACACTTGTTTTTCCTTTTATATCTCCTAATCTTCCAAATACAAGTATAGTTGCAGAAATTACTATAAGATATGTTGTAACTATTTGTTGTATACCAGCCATAGATGTTGAAAGATCCTTTGCCATAACAGGTAATGCTACATTTATTATGCTACTATCAAGGCATGCCATAAATGGTGACATAACTACTATAGCAAGAATTATCCAGTTATTTCTTCTTATATTGTTTTTTTCAATTTTGGTCATATTTTAATTTATATCCCCTTTCTTAATTTACTCTTTAGTTTATTTAATACTACAAAATATTGCCACTAAAAATTATAGCATAAAATATATAAATAGTTTTTATATTATTATTTATTTTATCATTGATATTTAATCAACTTTTTTCATATTCTTTTAATGGCACCATATATATAACATTTTATAGTTGAAAAAGGTGAACAACATTTCTAAAAATAGTAAAAGTTCTAATCACTATTTTTATAGTAATTAGAACTTTTATAATATTTCTAAAATATAAAATCATATTCTTTTAATCTATAGATCTATTTTTCCAATACCATTTAGGAAACAAAATAGAAAACGCTAAAAGTAATGGTGAAGAAATATTACTATATAAAGTACTTATTGCATAATATGAACTCATAGATACAGAATATAATAGTATTGTTCTTAAAACTGCTTGGCTTACATTTAAAATTCCCCAAGCTACAGTAAGTATTCTCCAAACTAATTTATATTTTGGTTTTTTCTTAACTTCCTGGGAAACATTTTTTAAATAACTTTGTTCTACTATTACTTGAATTAATGATCTTTCAAATAATAATGAACTGAAAAAAATTAAAGCATATAAGATATCTTGTATTATAGGAGATATTAAATAAAAAGTTGGATTTTTAGAAATAATTGTACCTATAAGTCCAATTCCGGAGAAAATAGCACTCATGGATGCAAGCGCATTAATTTTATGTTCTTTAATAAAATTAATTATAACTATTCCTATACTCCACACTCCAGATAATATTATTCCATAAAAAGTCATTTGTAATTTATTAAAAATTGAAAAGATTATAATAGGAATAATTGCACTTACAACGAAATCTTTATTGAATATATTTTTTAATACTGAATAATTTTTATTTGATTCTTCCATTGATTTTCCTCCTAGTATTTTGTACTTTCATTTGCAGCTTTTACATAGGCATCAGAATCTATAATATTTTTATCGAGTATAGCTTGAGTTTCTGATTTTATACATCCTTGATTTATTACTTCTTTTCCAGCACTTTTTAATGCAGCCAAAAATGGACTATACATTTTTCTTAATGTATTATTAGTATTAACACTATTAAGAATTCCACCTTGTGCACACAAAATAGCACCTGCTAAATTTCCTTTTGTTAGAACTTTAAAAGTTTCTAATAATCCTGAAAAGTTATAACTGCCAGGAAATCCTGAATTTGAAATTAATACAGTTTTAACAGGAATTTCTCTTTTAAATCTTATATTATGAGAGTATCTGTTATCAATTTTAACTATTTCTTTATTATTTAATGGAAGCATCCTATCCATAAAATCTTTCATCATCCCAGTAACAGTATAATAATATAGAGGAGTAGCATAAACTATTATATCTGCTTTTTGTATCTTGTTAAGTAATTCTTCCATATCATCTTTGTGAATACACTTTCCTGGAGTATTTGTCCAACAAGTAAAACAACCACTACAATGTTTTATATTCTTATCTTTAAGATATACTATTTCTGTTTCTGCACCTGCTTCTTCACATCCATTAAGAAAAGGCTTTAAAAGCACCTGTGTATTTCCCTTTTTTCCTCTTGGACTTCCATTTATAGCTAAAACCTTCATTTCAAATATCTCCTTTTTATTATCAATTTTAATATTTTATAAATCTTTTATTTCTTCTAAAGCCTTTAATGTTTCTTCACACCACTTTATTTTTGCTTCATCATCATGTTTTCCAAAATTAATGGTACTAAGCCATAATATTAAATTCTTTTTATCCATATTATTTTTTTCTTTAAGTAAATTCTCAACTTTTAAATATTTCTTGAGATTTTCTTCTGAATCTTTCTTTAACTTTTGAATTTTTTCAATAACATTTTTTACAGATATATCTTTTGATAAAAATATTTTTAATAACAGTTCTGATCTAATAGGCTGTTGTTCTACCGGACGAGTAATCCATTTTTCTAATTCTTCTTTCCCTTTTTCAGTAATAGAATATATATTCTTTGATGGTCTTCCTTCTGTTTTTTTAACTTTTTTTGTTATTAAAAATTCTTCTTCCATTTTTTTTAGTACAGGATATATATGTCCATAATTTTCATTCCAAAAATGACCTATGGAAGAATCACAAAACTTTTTTATATCATAACCTGAACCTGACATTAAATTTAATACTCCTAAAAGAGCATATCTAGTTTTATTTACTTTTGCCAATTTAACTTCACCTCTATTATATATCATTATGATATATAATATATCATTGTGATATATTAGAATCAATCTTTTTATGTCATAAAAAATCAAAAAAAAAAGTAATAGCTTAATATCTCATTTTTATTAAACCATTACTTTTTATTATTTCTTTATTTTCTAAACTACTGTTTTAATTAATATTCTCTTCCTTTAAAAAGCTAATTAATCTTAAAACAGCATTATCTTTTTCCTTAGCCTCTACCATTAAATCAATCTCAATATCCTCAATTAGTGAAGTAAATGATATAATATCATCTTTTAATATATAATCACTATGACTTTTATCATAAACTCCTGTTTTTCCACTGCTAATATGCATCTTAGGAATAAGCCCTGTATTCTTCCATGTATCTTTTATAAGATTTATATCATTATTTGTTATCTCCCTTTGATTATTACAACGATTATGATGAATATCAAAAACTATAGGTATTGATGTTTTTTCACTAATATATAAGACATCATCTATATTAAACGAAACGTCATCATTTTCTAGTCTTAACATTTCTTTAACACCTTTTGTTAAATTCTTATACACTTCTATAAACCTCTCAATTGCACTAATTTTATCTCCATAAACTCCACCTGTATGAATAATAATATCATTTCCACCAAGAAGACTTAATATTTCATAATGATGATTTAAATAATTTATACTATTTTCTACAACATTACTTTTTATACTATTTAAAACTGTAAATTGATCTGGATGCATTGAAAGTCTAATATTATTTTTTTGTACAATATTCTTTATTTCATCCATTATACTTAATAGCTCTTTATCCTGTTGCCATCTCCACTGAAAATCCTTTAATATATATTTATGGTCTACTAAAGGTAATAAATTACTAGTGGCTCTATACATAAATATGCCATTATTAATATTCCAATTTAATATATCTTTAGTCAGATTTAAGTTATTAATTATTTTATCCTTTAAATAATCTATTCCATATTTATATACAGAATTAAGCCTACATTGTTTAAAATTTCTTGGCTTTAAATTATTATTTATACAAGCATAACCAATTTTTCTTATCATTTTTATCACCTTCAATAAAATTTAATCATATTTAATCTAAACTTAATTGTTATTTAACCTTCAAATAGTATTATAACCATAGGGATGAATTTAAATGAAGAATTTAAAGGGCAATAGCTGATTTTGTGTAAAAACAAAATCAGCTATTGCCTTAAATATCAATTTTAACTTAAAATTTAATTTCTAATTATGAGTATTAAAAACCTTAATAGAATCTTCAAGTTTCTCTGATACACCTTTTAATTCTGAAGCATATCTTAATATTTTTTCAGAGGATACAAATTGATCTTCTGATATTTTTGAAATATTTTCACAGTTTTTAGATAACTTTTCAATACTTTCATCTGCCTCTTTAACTGCAACTAAAATTTCTTCTGTTTCCTTTGAATAATTATCTATACTTCTTAATACTTCTGATGTATTATTTTTTATCTTACTACTTGAAGTTAGTATATTATCAAAATATTTTTGTGCATCTTTTGAAGTTACTGCCCCTTCTTTTAGTTCATTATAAGTCTTGTCAATTGATGTGAAAACCTCTTTAGAACTTGAATCAATAGCTTTAAGAATAGAAGTTATTTCTTTAGTTGCTTTTGATGATTCATCTGCTAATTTTCCAACCTCTTCTGCAACTACACTAAAGCCTTTTCCTGCTTCTCCTGCCCTAGCTGATTCTATGGATGCATTTAATGCTAGTAAATTAGTTTGGTCAGAAATATTAGTTATTACTTCAACAAAATTTGTAATTTCATTTATTTTCTTACCAAGATCTAAAATTTTATCTTTAGATATCTCCATACTATCATTAGCAGTTATAATTTTATCTGTAGAATCTTTTATTATATTCTCACCCTTTTGTGCATAACTATGTGATGATTGAATTTCTAATGCAACTTTTTCAAGTTTATTAATAATACTTTCCACTTCTGAATTAATATTCTTTGCCTTATCAACAATTAATTGAATCTTATCATACTGAATCTCTGAAAACTCAGATATTTCTCCTGTTCTTAAAACTACTTGCCTTGCTGAAGATGTAAATTGTTCTGACTGTTCTTTTAAATCATTAGAATATATAAATACCTCTGTAGAATTATTATTTATATTATTAACTATATTGTTTAAGTTTTCTCCCATTTCATTCATAGCCTTAGAAATTTTACCTATTTCATCTTCTGACTTTACATTTAAAGAAACATTCAAATTGCCTTTTGAAATACTTAGTGCTGCATTCTTAATCTTATTCATAGGCTTCAATGCCCTAAATAGATAAAATCCTATAAAAATAGCTATAAGGATTCCACCAAAAATTAAATTAGTTACTTGACTTGTGCATTGATTTAAGAAAATTTACCATTGGTTTATAATTCATATTTTACCAAAAGAAAAATTATATAAAAAAGTAGCATATAAACCTCAAACATGCTAGATTTATTGTTGCAAAACTAAAACCTAAGGAGATTTATATGCCGACAACAATATTAAACCAAAACGAATTTATTAGCAACTATATTTTAGAGTTAAATATTCCATATTCTTCTGCGTTAAAGAATCATATGGTAAATTTAACATCTGGAATAATCGTAACCGAAGGAAATAAGACTATTTCTTCAGCTTACAATAAGATTACATCTAACCGACACAGAAGTACTGGTTCAAGATTCCTAAGTTCATATTCATGGAATCATGAATATGTTACGGAAGAATGCATATTTCATGCAATCTCTGAAATTTCCAATACTTGTGAAGATAGTGATGTTGGATTCCTAATTATTGATGATACCTTGAGTAAGAAAAATACTTCAAGTAAAAAAATTGAAGGTTTAGATTTTCACAATTCTCATGCTGATGGTAACAAACCGAAGTGGTCTCACTGCTTAGTTACATCCCACTATAAGATTAATGATTATTCTATACCTCTGAATTTCAAACAATATCACCGAAAGGAATCTAGTAAAAAGCTATCTAAAAAATTTCTAGATAAAAATGAACTTGCAATGGAACTAATAAATGAATTTGCTCCTGCAACTAAAAACAACTATTTATTAGTTGATTCATGGTATACTTCAGCAAAAATTTTGCTTCACGGTTTAATAAATGGTTGTCACACTATCGGTAGAATAAAATCTAACAGAGTGATATATCCTGCTGGCATTAAAACAAATGTAAAAGAGTTTTCTTCATACATTAGAACTAATGAAACTAGCTTAGTTACCGCTAGTAACAACAAGTACTACGTTTATAGATATGAAGGAAAACTCAACGATATAGAAAATGCCGTTGTACTTATAAGCTGGACTAAAAGTGATTTATCTGATAAGCCAGCATTCATTATAAGTACTGATGTTTCACTTGATAATAAAACAATAATTTCATACTACGAAAAGCGTTGGGATATTGAAGTAAGTTATAGATATCATAAAACAGCTCTTGGTTTTGATGAATTTCAAATTCAATCTTTAGAATCAATACATAGATATTGGAGTATGATATTTTTAACGTATACTTTCCTTGAGCTTTTCAGAGTTAAATATGGTAAATTATATAAATTGAAAAATATCGGTGATGTAATATTACACTTCCGAAACAACTATTTGGTAAAAATAGTTGCTTTTGCACATGAATGTGCAGATAACGGGATTAATCTAGAGTCTACTATTTCCAAATTAGGACTAGTAGCTTAAATTTTTCCTATTTACTGCACAAGTCTAGTTAGTTATAATAAAATATGTAGTTTTATTTAAAGTACTATTATAATCATTTGCATTCAAATCTGCTGCTAAAATTGCTACTGGTTTGTTTTTACTATTATAAATAGCTACATTACCAGTTACCAAGTATCCCCACTCTTCATAATATTCTATATTTGAAACATGACTTCCACTTTTTAAAGTTTTATTTTCATCTTTATAATATTCACCTTCTAAAAATTCAAGTTGTTCTCCAAATTCTGTGAATTCATCATTATTCTCATCTAATCCATCTACTAAATAATAAAAATTATCATCATCAAATTTACCTATTGTATATAAAAATCTAAAATCACTTTTTTCTCTGGCTTCTTTTAAATATTTATGAAGCTCACCATAATAATCATTATTTTCCCTTCCCTGTTTTATAAGTTCTTCAAGTTTATCACCATCTATATTCGCAGTAATTACATTTAATGTATTAATAATATTCTTATTAAATTCTTTTTGAATATTATCTTTAGTTTTTATAGACGTTAATGCACCTAAAATCAAACTATATAATAAAAGTATTATTGTGGTGAATGTAACTGTTTTTTTAACTAAAGACCATCTTTTAAACTTTATCATCCAAAATTCTCCTTGATAATATATTAAATTTCTCTATTTATATTTATCGTATAAAATTTAATATTCTTAATTTATTAAAATAAGTTCTAATATAAAATTAAATTTCATCATAAGTTATTTCAAAAATCATAATAAAATTTATTATATATAATAAGTGCTTCTAGGATCTCCTAGAAGCACTTTGAATAAATAAATTATTTTATAAAATGGATTAATTTTGAGAGGATAATTTATATGATATTAAACTACTATATAATTTAATAGTTTAAGCATTTATTAAAAAATATAAATTACTAATTAATCATTTTTTAATTCTTGTCTTCCAGCTACATATACAAATGGAAGATATATTACTACGCTAACTGCTAAACAAATAATAGCTGTTACTGCACCCCTAATTGAATTGGTTGATAAAAATGCACCTAGAATTGGTGGTGTTGTCCATGTTGCCATAATTGAAACTTTTGGTACAAAGTGTATTAATGTTAAGCCATAAGCTGTTAAAGCTGATACTATTGGTGCTAATATAAATGGAATAAAATACATTGGATTTAATATTATTGGCATACCAAAAATTATTGGCTCATTAATATTAAAACATCCTGGTGCTAAACTTAAATTTGCTATCATTTTTTGTTGAGAACCAGATTTCTTTCCTAAAATATATATTGCTAAAATTAATGCTATTGTAGCTCCTGAACCTCCCATATTTACATATGAATCTAAGAATTGACTATTTAAAATATTCTTTGGTTCTAAACCAGCATTTAACATATTAGTATTTTCTATAAGCAAAGGAAGTAATAACCCATTTATTATTGGTAAAAGTATATTAGAACCATGTAATCCAAAGAACCATAATAATTGAGATACAAAAATTATAAGCAATACTCCACCTAGACTTCCTGCAACACCCTGTAATGGTTGTTGTAAAGTTTCAAATAATGCTTTATGAACATCTGGTATATTAATAACTATAAATAATTCCTTAATTCCTGCTGTAATTGCTAATATTATAACTGATGGTAACAAAGCTGCAAAAGATTTAGAAACTGCTGGTGGAACACCATTAGGCATCTTTATTACCAATTTAGGATTTCCTATTAATTTAACAAAAAGTTCTGTAGCTATTAATGCTACTATTATAGATACGAATAATCCTTGTGCACCTAAAAAATCAAATGGTAATGCTCCTTCAGCATTAGTAGCATATAAAATCAGTGCCGCTGAAACTGATACTATTCCAGCGGATAGTCCATCTTTACCATAACCATTAGCTAAATGATATGATATAGTAAATACTATTAAAAGCGACATTATTCCAAATGAACCATTCCAAATAGCTACTCCCCAAGCTTTCCAACCTACTGGTAATAGCCAATCCATAAAGTTTTGATACCATTTAAAGCCTAAATTATTAAACAATACTGCAAATGCTCCAGCCATAACTAATGGTGTTATTGTAGCGAATCCATCTCTTATAGCTACTAAATGTCTTTGGGCACCTATTTTAGCTGCAATCGGTACAAAGTGCTCTTCCATCCAATCAAAAAATTTTTTCATAGACATTTTCCTCCTTACTTAAACATATTTTTATAACTTTTAGCTCTCTACTTTTCTAAAGCTAAAGCTTGTCCAAGGTTCTATATAATCTAATAAAAATACTTCTTCATCAACTATCCTTCCAATTACATTAGTTTTCCCACTATTTTTCATATCTTTTAAAGCAATTTGAAGTTCACCTGAATATCTTGTATATAAATCTGAATCTATTAAAATATCTCCTCTTTTGATATCTGGAGTATTAACTACTGGGAAACCCTTATCTTTGTATTTTACTCTACTTTGTGTAGATCTAATCATATATTCTGATACATCACCTCTATTATAATGAAATTCATCAAGAACTATCTTCTTATCTAAATTTGTTGCACTTTCATTAAATTCCACATTAAATATTAATTTTTCTTTATTCATTTCACTTAATATTTTTAATTCTTCCTCTGATGCAAAAGAATTTGCTATGATTACATCATCAATAAGTCCTGTTGCTAATAAATGTTTTACTTGTACATCTATAGGTAAATTCCTATGCATTTCTAATGTGCATAAACCTTCTGATACAGGCCATGGTCCATATTTTGCTTCTTTAGAATTTATAAATGCTGCTGTTCTTATTCCTAACTTTTTAAATTGTTTTGAGCACTTAATAAAATGTTCAAGTGAAAGTCCTGTATACATATGAGGATAAAAATTATGACATCCATACAAATTATCAATATTAGCTTTATAGGACAAAATATTATCTACATACTTTGTTCCATTGCTCATATTCAATCCTACTTTTAAGTTATAATCATTGAAACTCATTATTGATTCTTCTAATCCACTAAATCCTAAATCTAGTCTTATTCCATCTAACCCAATATTTTTAAATACTTTTAAGTCATATATAGATGCACCTAAATTTTTAAATATTATTGGATCTAAGTCTGCAATCACCTCCATATTCTCTTCATTTGCTGCACATAACATAGTTTTAAAATCCTTTATTACATCTTCCATATTTTTATCAGCTACTGAAATCAAACATGTAAAAATTTTTTTAAATCCATATTTGCCAGCTAAATGTACATAATTTACAATTTCATTTATATCAGTATGGTTAGGATAAACTGATATACCAAGTTCCATCATTCTTCCATCCCCCATTCTATATAATAAGCTCCCATTGTAGGAGATACATCTTCATCTATAAATTCTTTAACATTTATATTTTTTCTTAGGTGGTTTTCAAAAGCTTCTCTAAGGATATTTGAATTTTTAATAACTCCACCAACCAAGGCTATACTTGAACTTTCAAGCTTTAATTTTTTATATACATTTATAGTGGTTTTAGCTAGTTTTATACCTTCATTTGTCAATATTTCTTTAGATATCTTATCATCTTCTTCACTTAATTTGACAACTATAAATGTTAGCTTGGCTATTTCATCCTTTGTTGATGAATATACAAAATTAGTTATTTCATCAACTGAATTAATGCTTAATTTTTTCATAATTTCTTTGGATATTTTTGATTTTTTAATTGAACATTCCTCTTCCAATATCATTCTTTTTATAGCTTCAATGGCTATTTTATAACCACTACCTTCATCACCTAATAAACTACCCCATCCTCCACATTTTATTTTTGTATTATTTTTAATTCCTAAAGCTATTGATCCAGTTCCTGCTATAACTAATATGCCATCTTGTCCCTTTAGCATAGCTTTTAATGCTATTTCACTATCATTCATAACTACACAATCCATATTAAGCTTTTCTTTTAAGGTTTTCTTTATTAGTTTTGAATTATCTCCCACTTCGGATCCAGCTATGCCAAGATATATATTTACAAGCTCATCTTTACTTAAAAACTCAATTATTTCTTTTATAGAATTTACTATATTATCTAAAGCTTTTTCCTTATTATTTAATAAATTTCCAAAACCTTTTATAGATGTTTTAATAGGTTTGCCTTCTTTTGAATAAGCTGTTGCTTCAATTTTGGTTCCCCCACCATCAACACCTATAACATATTTCATATAATCACCACACTTTTTTATTTTTCTTTAAATAATTTTTTATTAATCACTATATCAAATAAGTTCTAATTTTTAATTAATTTTTTAATCTTTTAATCTATCATTAAATTTTTCATACATATCTATAAATTCAACTGCAAGAGATTTTACTGTCATGCTTGTCATCAAATGATCTTGAGCGTGTACCATAAGCAATGAAACTTCTATTTTTTCCCCACCAGCTTCTTTTTGTATTAAAGATGATTGAACATTATGAGCTTTTGACATTTCTTCATCAGCTTTTTCTATTAGTTCTTTTGCTTTTTTTATATCTCCTTTCTTAGCATATTGAATTGCTTCCATTGAATAACTTCTAACTTCTCCACTATACACTATTAGATTCATAATTATTTCTTCCATAGCGTTTCTCCCCTTTTTTAATTATTTATTGTCTATAAGTTCCAAAGCCCTTTCTAAAACTTTTTTACCATTCATTGTTCCATAATCAATTGTATTTATAACTTCTACTGGAATATTTTTATCTGCTAAACTTTTTTGAAATTGTTTCAATAAAAATCTAACTTGTGGACCTAACAACAAAATATCAATACCATCTACATGATCTTTAACTTTTGCTTCACCTGTTGCTTCAATACTACATTCAATACCTTTTTCTTTAGCAGCTGCTTGCATTTTAGATACCAATAAACTTGTAGACATTCCTGCACAGCAAACTAATAATATCTTTTTCATTTTAAAGCCTCCTTCTCTGTTCTTTTTCATATTATAGTTTTAAACGTATTCATTTTGCTTATTATTTTTTATCTTACACCTTTATATATAGCAATAATCATGCCAACATTTATTTTCCTATTTTAATCTTACAAATGAGACTATATCTATTATTATTTAATTAATTACATGTTGTAAAAAAATAAAAATAGTGTGTAAAATTAATTACACACTATTTTTTTACTACACTCTATATTTTATTAAACTATTTTTTACACTCTAATTATTGCATTGTTAATTAACAAATTAATAATCACAATGTATTTTCTATAACCATTCTAACTATATACGCTAGTTCATCATCACCAATTTGAATATTATAGTTATTCTCTAAAATACACAAATTCTTTCTAACAAGTAAAAACTCTTTCAAATGTTTATATCTATATTCTTCTAAATCATTAAAACTTGTTTGATCTATTCCATTTTTCACCTTATCCATAAGAAAACTTATATGAATTAGTATTCCAATTTGTACATCATGTTGAATTTTAATATTTAAACACTCTTCTATTCCTTGTATTATGTTTCTAATATCTCCAATTAACTTTATACAATTAATGCTTGTTATCTCATTTTCTAGTGCTTTTCTAACTTTTGAAAAATCACATTCCATTTCAATTAAATCATCTAACTCTTTTACTCCTTCTTCCATAAATATATCCTGTGCTGCTATAAAAGGCACTCCCTCAATAGACATATTTACAGTTCCAACAATAGCTAGTATTATATACTTTTCTTTTAATTCACTTATCTTTTTTAAGAAATCACCTTTATCCAAGATATCAAGTGGTACTATATTAACTTTTTCTATATTTTTCAAATTGCAGCTTATTCTTGTTTTTATTCTTTCAGCAGCTCCTTCTCCTGTAAAACATGTTGTTATTATTATAAATTCTTTGTCACCATTATAATATTCCTTAGACATTTGTATTGATGTTCTTCCTATTTCTTTACATGAATTATAAATAGAATCTAAACTTCTTCCATTCAAAGCTTTTCTTCCAGCTTCTATAACTATTAGTGTTGTTACCATATCTAACGTTTTAACTCTAATGCCTAATTCATTGCTAATTATATTTCCAAAATTAATCAAAGACCCCATATCAACTAATATTAATATGCCTTTCTTTACATTCATTTCTTTAATTTTTTCTTTAGCTTGCTCAAACATAACCTCTGCCTTCATTGTTAATGGCATATCTAATGCTTGTATATATTTTTCTCCTATAAGTGTATTGGCTACTTCAGCAATACTTGTTGCACTGCTTTTTCCATGCATCATAACAAGAACGCTAACTTTTTCTTCAACTTCCTCACAAACATCATCATTACATGCAGATAAAAACATGGTTATATATCCTATTTCATCTAATGGAACATCTATATTAAATTCTTTTTCTATTATCTTTACTATATCCATTGCTACTATAAATTCATCTCTATAATGTACTCTTATAACATTAAGTTTTGGATTATATATTCTTTTACCTGATATAATTCTTTCAATACTACCTTGCAAATGAAGTGAAAGTCCAAAATAAACTTTTTGATTAAAATCTATATTTAACTTTTTAGAAGCTATTGATAACATTTTTTCAACAACTCTTATTATCCTTAAGCCTACTATCTTAGAAATCTCTTCTTTTTTTAAATTGATACTTATATTACTTATATATTTCTTAAAATATTTTTCAAAATCAATATTTAAAATACTATTAATACTATCTTCATCCATTCCTTGATCTTTTAATAATTCAATTTTATCTTCTATTATTGAATAAAAACTTTTGTTTTTTATATTTCCCGAATCACCAAACTCTAACTCAAAATTTCTTTCTATATTGTCTTTACTAGAAAATCTTAAAATATCATTCATATTCTTCATTATATTATCTATTTCTTTTCTATGATCTTGAATTTTCATTATTCCTTTTTGAACTCTAAGCTGTAGATCTTCTTGATCTATTAGAATATAGTTACTATTATTTATTTTATAGTTTAAAAATGCTTTAGCACAAGATAATTGAATATCACTTTTTAATTGTCCTATATTATTTGGACAATCGTATAACAAAAATGATATTATAGCATTTTTGCTCACATATATGCTTTTTCCAAGTCTTAATGATTCTGCTACTATAAATTCACTTAAAAGTCTATACCTCTCTTCCATCATTCTTTCTCTAAGAGAAGGTAATAATATTGTCATTGGAATTCTTCTAGTAAATGTTTTTAAAAGAAATGATTGTGGTGATTCTGTAGTTGCTGCTATAATTTGTACTTCTACTTTTATTTTCTTCTCTGTATCTCCTAATGCTCTAAAATATCCCTTATCAATAAATGTAAAAAGCATCTCCTGTCCTTGTGGAGATAATCTATGTATCTCATCTAAAAAAAATATTCCACCATCTGCTTTTTTTAACAATCCTTCTTTATCACTATCAGCACCAGTAAATGCTCCTTTTTTTACTCCAAATATTTGTCCAACAACTAATTGAGGATTATCTGCATAATCTGCACAATTAAATCTAACAAAAGGTGCATTATCTGATATAATATTAGATTCTTTAGCAAACTCATACATAACTTCTGCAAAAAGTGATTTTCCAACTCCTGTTTCACCTAGTATTAAAGTGTTAAGTCCTCTAGGTGGATATAATATTGCTGCTTTAGCTTGCTGAACTGGTAATTTCAATGAATGATTTGAACCAATAAGCATCTCTAAACTATCTTTTTTATTTATGCTTTTATTTTCTTCATTATCACATAAAATTATTTTATCATTAGCTTTTATACTGCTATATCTAACAGGCCTACCATTTTTTCTATTTAATTTTTTATCTTTATACAATTCATTTAAATATCTACTTATATTAGTACGATCTAAATGCATATATGAACTTAATTCTATGGCTGTAACTCCATTTTGACTTTTATTTTCAAGTTCTAGTAGTTTTTCCATTACTTCTTCTTTTCTACTTATTCCCTCCACCAAACTCTCCCCTTAATCAAATTCTTAAAAATAAAAGTGGCTAAGCCACTTTTATCATGTTTATTTACTTTTCTAGTTTCTCTATTATATAATGAAATTGTGGTAAATACTTTTTATGTGCTAAAAATAGTTCATTTAATACTTCTTTTGCTATTTTACCACTTGGTACTAATGGATTTATTGTAAAAGCTTGTAGTGCTTTATTATAATCTCCACTAATTGCTGCTAAAATAGTTTCCTTCTCCATTGATTTCATTAATTGGAGCATACCTTTTAATGATGTATTTAACTTACCAAAACTTATTGGTTCTGGCCCATGAGATGTTATTATGCTTGAAACTTCTACAACAGAATCATATGGCAAATCTAAAAGTGCACCATTATTTAATGTACTAACTACCATAACTTTTCTCTTATCATTAAATATTGAGCTTATAACTTCACAAGCTGAGTCACTATAATAAGCTCCACCTCTTTTAGTTAATTGCTCTGGTTTATAGTCTAAATTAACATCTCTATATAATTCAAATAATTCTTCTTCTGTCTTTTTTACAACCTCTGCTCTTGTTTGTCCTTTTAAAAAACCTTCTAATTCTTCTTTTAACATATCATCAGTAGCATAATAATAATTGTGATAAGGACAAGGCAACACCCCTAAGTCTTTTATTTGTTCATATAGAAATTTCGATTCTTTAATATTAGCTACTACTGCTTCATTATTTGAATCTGCATTAATTGGATTATATAACAATTCTATTAATTCCTTGGTTCTTTCATTTCCTTTCCTATCCCACACTCTATGATAATGAAAATGATTTATACCTCCAAACTTAAAAAATAAATCTTCTTCTTTAATTTCTAAGGCTTTACTATCTTGTTTTATACAATTTATAGGTACATTACATAGTCCAATTGTTTTATTAAAGTCTCCATATTTAATAACAGCCTCAGTTATCATTCCTGCTGGATTAGTAAAGTTTATAAGCCATGCATTTGGACATAATTCTTTCATGTCCTTAATTATATCTAAAATAACAGGGATTGTTCTAAAAGCTTTAAACATTCCACCTGCACCATTTGTTTCTTGTCCTATTAATCCATGACTTAAAGGTATTCTCTCATCTTTAATTCTTGCATCTAAAAGACCTACACGAAATTGAGTTGTTACAAAATCTGCATCTTTTAATGCCTTTTTTCTATCTAAAGTTAAATTGACTTTCCAGTTTAATTTAGCAGCTTTAACCATTCTTTTAGCCATAGCACCTACAATTTCTAGCTTTTCTTTTCCATCTTCAATATCTACAAGCCAAATTTCTCTAATTGGGAGTTCATTACTACGTTTTATAAATCCTTCAATTAATTCAGGAGTGTAACTTGAACCGCCACCAATAGTAACTATTTTTATTTGTTTATTATTCATATCTTTAACCTCCATTAAAATGATTTGTTAAGCAATATGAATACGTCTATATTATTATTTACTCAATTAAGTCTTAATATATGATTAGTAAGATTTAATCATTTAATGAAATTCTATATAATTATATTTAATTCTTCTCCACATTTACTACATTTATTATTTTTAATATAAACTTCAGTAATATATCCGTCTCTTTTTATAAGAAGTTTGCCACATTTTTTACAATAAGTATTGTTATCTACTCCCTGTACATTTCCTATATATACATTATTTAAGTATTTTTTAGCTTCTTCTCTTGCTTTAATTATTTTCTCTATTTCAGTTGCCTCATTTTGCATTTTATATCTTGGAAAATACCTACTTAAATGAAGAGGTATATCTTTATTTACATCTGATATAAATTGTGCTATTTGTGAAGTCTCTTCTAAAGAATCATTTTCATCATTAACCAATAATGTAGTTATCTCAACATGACAATATTCATTGCATTTTTTTATAGTTTTAAGAACTGGTTCTAATTTAGCACCACATATTTTATTATAATATCTATTTGTATAGCCCTTTAAATCTATATTCATGGCATCAACAAATGGTAATATTTTAATTAATGGTTCTTCATTTATATATCCGTTAGTCACTATAACTACATCTATGTTTTTGTTATATTCCTTTATTTTTTTAGCAGTATCATACATATATTCATACCACATAAAGGGTTCATTGTAAGTAAATGCAATTCCAACATTATTTTCTAGAGTTTGTATAGTTTTAATCAATTCTTCTATACTTATATACTGTGTCTTGGGTTTATTTTGAGATATTTCATAGTTTTGACAAAAACTACATGTCATGTTACATCCAAAGCTTCCAATTGATAATATGTTTTTAGAAGGTTTAAAATGGTATAGGGGCTTTTTCTCTATTGGGTCTATTGCTATTGATGTGACTTCACCATAATTTACAGCAAATAATTCATTATCACTATTAGTCCTTACTTTACATATTCCAAATTTATTGTCCCCTATTATACAGTTATGAGGACACAATTTACATTTAATTTTATCTTGTAATTCTTCATAAAATAATACTTTATGCTTCAAGATTACTATTCACCTTCTTTATATCTTATAACTTCAAATTTCTCTATTTCATATTTTTCACCTTCATTTATTCCTGCTTTATTGCAAGCTATACTTAATTGACTTTCTATAGTATCTACCCCTTCAAGATCTGGAAGTAATAATCCTCTTTTATATCCTGAAGTAACTATTACTCCATATTTTTTAGGATCCAATTCTTCTTTACTACATAAAGTTGCTTCCATTAGAACATCTACAGATATATCTAAATCCTTTAATTCATCTTCTACTACACTCATAAATCTAGGATCATTTATTGCTGCTTCTATTGAATTTCTAATAATTTCTTGTGCTACATTATCTGTTGTTGGTAATATTGTCCCTATACATCCTCTTAAATTACCGAACTTTTTTAATGATACAAAAACACCATGTTTTTCATTTAATAATTCTTGTGGTACATTAGATAAATCTGTCATTTTTCTATTGTTTTTGAAGTAATAAATTAAACTTTCACGAGCTAATTTTACATATGAATTTGAAGAATTTAATTTTCTTTTTAATTTTTCTTCTTTAGATTTGATTATAAAATTAAAAATACTTTCTTTATCATTATTAATATTAAATTTCATCACACCATATCCCACTCCAAATGTTCCTTCATATGATAATAAATCTCCTTTTACTTCTTTTCCATCCATACTTCCTAAAAGTATAATAGTTGAATTAAAACCACATTCACCTGCTTCTTCTATAAGATCTTTATTCATATTAAATACATCCAAAAAATCACCATTTTTAAGATTATTTAAAAGTTCATTATCAAATTTTTCTCCAAAAGGTGAATAAATATATGGTCCATGGTTTTTAAGTTTATGTGATAAATCGCCACTAGCTATTATTACCACTTTTCTATTTAAAGCTTCTGCTGCTTTCTTTAAATTCATTCCAAATTTATATAAATTTAAATCACCAATCATAGAATAAGTTACATGAACCAAATTGTAATCATTATAATACTTATTTATAAAATATAACGGTACTATTGTTCCATGATCCAATTCATATTTTCTATTAAATCTTACTAAAAACTCTGAATTTATAGGTGCAACTGGAACTTCAAATTCAGTACACAATTTTATAAGCTCATTATTAAATTCAGTATCAATTTTAATATCCATTTTTATATTAGAACATCTAAATTTACTTAAATCTCCTTTTATTCTATGTTCATTAGATATAGCTATTGCATCTGAAAACATTGTTGAATGTGGAGTTATAATAACTATTGTCTCAGGTTTTAAATTACTTATGTCTTTACCTATTTCATCACATGACTTTGAAGTTAATTCAATTTTCTTTTCTTCTCCTTTTCCTATGTCAGGAATTATTATAGGTGGATGTGGCATCAAATAATAGCCTTGTATATTATTCATAAAATTACACCTCTTTAATATTTTAATATAAGATTATTTTTACATATTTTTAATTTAGTATTCTTTAATTTAGTTTATTATTTTTTATTTTAATCATTAAAGTTACTTTATTTGAATATATATCTAATAAATTGTAATTAGAGGGGATTTATTATGAGTAAACATTACTTTGATTTTGATAATCTAACTGATAAATTAGTTCATACCTTATATGCTGCAAAAGTTGAAAATGCATTATGCTTAGTTATTGTAGAACTAATAAACCATTATGGTGAAAATACTGTTAGAGATTGTATCAGTATATGTAAAATTCGCTATCCCTATATATTTAATTAATTCTCTTCCTTATATCAGAATTAAATCCTCTCATATAATATGCAAAAATAAAACTGTATCTTAATTATTTTTAATCTAATTAAGATACAGTCCTTATTTATAAGTTTATTTAAATTATCTAATTATATTTATGTAATAAATATTTTTCTTATTTTTTATTCTTATTAAACTTTAAAGTTTCTATAATCTTTTCTAAAATAAAAAAGTTATATTCTAATAATCTTTTATAATTATTAAAATACAACTTTCCATCTTTCATTAAGTATTTCTGAATTTATTTATAATTCTCTAATAACTCTAATGCCTTTTCCTCTTCTACTGGCTTAGAAAATAAATATCCTTGAACATAATCTACATTCATTTTATTTAATTTTTCTAATTGTTCTTCAGTTTCCACACCTTCAGCTACTATAGGAAGATTTAATGAATGTGCAGATGCTATAATTAGTCTTAAAAGTTTCACATACTCGTTTTTTATATTCATTCCACTAATAAAACTTTTATCTATTTTTATTAATGATAAAGGCATATTTACAATATAATTAAGAGATGAATAGCCTGTTCCAAAATCATCTAAACTAATTGTAATTCCCATGTCCTTTAATATTTTAATTTTCATTATATTTTCTTCTATATTCTTAACTAATATAGTTTCTGTTATTTCTATCCCTATACATTTTATATTTACACCAGTTTCATCAATTATTGATTTTACTTTCTTTATAAAGTCTCTTTCCATTATTTGAATTGCAGATATATTTATTGAAACTATTATTTTTTCTTTTCTATTTAAATTTATTTTTTTAGCAAATTTACAAGCCTGGCCCATTATATAATAACCCATATCTATTATCAAATTAGTACTCTCCATAACTTCAATTATTTTTATAACAGGTACATTAGCATATTTTTTACTTTGCCATCTAAATAATGCTTCAAATCCTTTTAATTTCTTATCTATTGTATATTGTGGTTGATAAAATACTCTTACTTCATTTTTTACTATTGCATACTTTAAATCTTTTTCTATATTTAATGTTAAATTCTTTTCTGCTTCTAACTCATCAGTATATATCATAAATCTATTCTTACCAAGTTCTTTAGATTTATACATTGCTAAATCTACTTTTATAAGTAATCTATTTATATCTGCTCCTTCATTCCCCATTGCAATACCTATACTAACAGAAAAATCATGTTCTTTAAAAATATGTATTTTTTCTAATATTTTTTTAGCTTTTTTACATATGATCTCTTCATCTTTTACATCTTTAAAGACAACTAAAAATTCATCTCCACCAAATCTACATATAAATGCATCTTTACAGATTTTTTTAAGTTCATTTGCAACATAAATAATTACTTTATCTCCAAAATTATGACCATAATAATCATTTATATTCTTAAAATCATCAATATCAATAAGCATCATTCCTATTTTTCTATAATCATGTTTACCTTTCATATAATCATATAATGCTCTTCTATTAAATATTTTAGTTAATTCATCTGTAAATGCTTGTTTCTTTATCTTTTTTTGAGCTTCTTTAAATTCTGTAATATCTATTAATGCACATGTAATACCTATAACTTCATTTCCTATATCCAATACTGGTGTTTTATATATTTCTATATATCTGATTTCACCATTAACTTTAATAGTTGATTCAAATTTTTTAGTCTTTTTAGATTTCATAATCTCATTGTTTTCCATATAAATACTTGTCACTGTATCTTCTTCAAAAAATTCATTAGGAAAATTTCCTATCAATTTGTCCATATCTAAATTAAAATAATCTAAAAATTTTTTATTACCATTAACATATCTTGCTTCTGTATCAGTTAGCCAAACTGGAAAAGGTAAATTGTCCATAAGAATTTGTAATTTTGCATCTTTATTCTTTAAATCAGTAATATCTCTTGCAATTCCTATAGTTCCTATTACCTCATTAAATTCATCTAATACTGGTGCTTTGTACATATCAAATTGTTTAATTCCTTTTTTACCAGTAATTATTTCATCAAAAACCACTTGTGTCCTTTTATTCATTACTTCTAAATCAAATTCTCTACATCGATCTCCTACCATACCACTCCATACATAGTGATCACCCTTACCCTTTATTTCCTCCATAGTTTTTCCACTATGTTCCATAAACTCATTATTTACTTTAATATAATTACTATCTTTATCCTTAAACCAAGCCATAAAGGGGGTATTATTTAACAATGCATTAAATTGTATATCTTTCATTTTAGAATTTTTTTCTGCTCTCATTAATTTAATTTGATTAGTAAGCCTTAATTCTAATTCTCCTGTAGTAAATGGTTTTAATATATAGTCATCAGCACCCTTTTCTACATATTTTTTTAGATTCTCAATATTTTCTTTATCTGTACATATTATAATTCCTAATTTAACCTTCAGAAACTCACTTTTTAATTTTTTTATACTTCTAATAACTTCTTCATCACCTATAATAGTGTCTATTATTATTATATTTTTATTTAATTTAATAACTTCATTTACATTTTTACAAAATGAAATTTTAAAACCATTTTCTTTTGCCTTATCAAATATTTTTAAAAAAGTTTCTGCATTATTAGATATTACAACTAGTTGCCTTTTATCCATCCGTGAACAGCCTCCTAATATATCCTATAATCAGTAGTATAACATAATATAGTAGAATATTCTTCAATATCCTATTTTCTTCTTAATTTGTAATAAAAATGTATGTTAAGGCATATAAAAATAAATAACAAGTCAAAGATGCCACAAATATTTTGTGAAATACAATGACTTGGGTTATGATAATAGTTATGCTATTATTAGGTTCCAAGGAAAAAGTAGTTCACAAAATAAACTATCATACTGACTAGTTATTTATTTTAATGTGCCTAAATTAAAGCGTAAATTTTTATTATAAATTAACTCGTATAATCTTATTTTCTATATTTTTTTATTTTTTCATCAATAGTTACACCATCTTTTTTGTAATCAATTTTAACCATTGAAATTACTCTATCTGCTCCTTGTTCCACACAAATCTCTTGAGATTTTTTTATAATTTCAAGTAGAAAATCCAATTCACCTTCCATTGTTGTTTCCATTGGTCCTACTTCATGCTTTACCCCAGTAGACTCAATGTATTCTATAACTTTATCTACCACTGGATAAATCTTATCTCCTGGAACATTTGGTACTACTTGTAAACTTACATTACATATTGACATTTTAAACTCTCCCTATTATTTATTATTAATTTTAATATTAAAAATTAATTCATAATCTTCTCTTCATATACCTTAACAAATACAACTTTTAAATAGTTTCCTTCAGGATATTTATCTGAAACGGCAAAATCATCTGGCAATGTATGTTCTTCAAGAATAAAATACTTTTTATTACTTTCTTTAAATGCTTTATCAATAAACTTTTTAAATTTATCCATATTAAATGTAGCACAATTAGTAGAACAAACTATTAAGCCTTCATCTTCCGTTACATCAATTGCATTTTTAACTAAATCTGTATAATTATTAGCTGCACTAAATGTATTATCTTTAGAATTTGCATAACTTGGAGGATCTAATATAACTACATCAAATTTCTTATTTTCTTTTTTAGCTTCTTTAAAATAATGGAATATATCTTCAACTATAATTTCATGATTATTTGCATCAATTTTATTTAATTGAAAATTTTCTGTTGTCTTTTTTAAACTTCTACTAGCTAAATCTACACTAGTAGTTATTGCTCCACCTTTTGCTGCTGCCATGGAAAAAGCTCCTGTATATGAGAAAGTATTTAATACTGTTTTTCCCTTAGAATAATTATTTTTTATAGATTTTCTAACATCTTTTTGATCTAAAAATACTCCAACCATAGCCCCATCATTTAAATAGATAGCAAAATTTACATTATTCTCTTTAACCACTAAAGGTTCTGGTGCTTTCCTACCACAATAAAAACTATCTTCATCTACAACCATTCCATTTTCTTTAAATCTCTTTTTTTCATATATTCCTTCAAATGATACTAAAGATTTTATAGATTTAATAATATATTCTTTAAATGCATAAATACCTTTATTATACCATGTTATAAGGTAATATTCATCAAAATAGTCTATAGTTAAACCTCCAATTCCATCTCCACTACCATTAAACACTCTAAAAGCATTAGTATCTTTAGAATGATATAACTTCATTCTTTTTGAAAAAGCATTTCTTAACTTGTCATAGAAGAATTTATTATCAAAATTACATTTTTTACTGTTACTTAAAATCCAACCACAGCCTTTATTTTGCTTACCATAATAACCCTTACCTAAAAATTGTTGCTTTTTATCTATTAAGGTAACAATTTCCCCCTCATTTTTAAGTACATTAGAATTTTCTAATGCCTCTTCTAGTATTAATGCATATTTGTTACTATATTTTTTTACATATTCATTTTTAACTGTAACTTTTAATTCTTTCATTTGTTATACCTACCTTAAATTAATACTTATATTATATATTATATAAATTTTATAGCAAAGATTTTTATATCTAGATAGTACTAAAAATTAAATTAATATATTGTATCTATATTAATTTAATACTACACTGCAACTTAGTATAATATTGTATTAATTTTAAGTAAAATTTTTCTCAAAGTTTTTTACTATAAATATTTTTGATTATATATTTTTTTATCACTCTAATATAACGTTGACTTTATGTATTTTAAAAAATTTTATAATCATCTCTAACATTAAATGCTAAAGGTTCCGTACATATTCTTTCCATTTTACTTCCACTATTTAAAGCTCTATTTATAGAATTAAACAAGGAACTTTTAAAAACAATATTCATTATTTCATTATTTTTAAAATATCCACCTTTGATAGTTTTTTCAGCAATATCATGTATAAAATTATATGACATAATTTGTTCTTTAAATAATTGAACTTTTTCATTTCCCTTTAATATTATTATCTCATCAGAATATTTTACTTCTGGAAACATAAATTCACAAAAAATTTCTGGTATAAAATAAAATAAATCTGTTGTTAAAGTATTATCAACGCAAAAATTAAAAATTTCTGTATATAAATTACTATACTTTTCATCTGAATCACATTGTTTATATAAATCTAATGCATTAATAATAATATTACTAACATGCATTTTATTAAAACTATATGGTACATATGTATTATTGGTTTGAATTAAAATAAAAATTTGTTTTTCAGAATATAATGTTGACTCTATATCCCAATTATTGATATTTTTATTTATAATTTTACTTAAGCTAACATTTACTTTTCCATTTATTCTACACTCACAATTAATTAACTCTCCAATTTTAGATACATATACTTTTACATAATAAACCCTCTTATTTCCTAACCTTTTTTTAATTTCTTCTCCTAAAGTATCCCAGTAATCTATTGTTTTTCTACACTCTCCATCCCCTTGAACTACCAAACAACTTTTATAAAGGGTAAATTCATTTATTTCATCATAATATTTTATCTTAAATTTATCCCCCTTTTCATTTTTTAATGCATGAGTTATTCCACTTAATGATGATAATAAGAAATTATCTACTGCACTTTCAATTGCATCATTAAGATTACTTCCAATTCCACCTGAACATTCAAATAAATCTTCATCAAATACTTTGTTCTTAAGTATAAATATTACTTGAATAAAGTCTTTATTAATTTGAGACACATGAGTTTCTATTATCAAATCTATATCTTTAATATATAAATTTTCATCTTTTATTTCACTATCTCTTACTTTATTTTTTAATGCTCTTATAACTTTTTGATCATTACTTAAATTCATATTATTTTTAATATTATTATTTATGATTTTTTTATCGTTTATTTCTTTATTTTTTCTATTAAATATTCTTTTGATTAGTTTCATATTATTTTTTCCTTTTAGTTAAATTTTCTATTAAATTATTCTTATAATTTATCTATAAAAAATATATATTAATCCCAATTTTATCTTCGGATTATTTTTCCATTACTTTATATTTATGTCTATTTTTATGTTTAATTTTTATAATGCAAGTTTAATTTTCATACATAAAAATAATAATATCTTTTAAAAATTTTTACCTCAATATAGTTACACTCTCCTATTTTTGATAAAAATTTGTATTATTTATGAATATTATGGTATAATACCCTGGATTTTATAATTTTTTATATAATTATACTCATTAAAGTAATAAAATAACTAAGTATACTGTAAATTACTTTAATTAAGTGTAAAAATACTATAATTGAGGGGTGCAAAATGAAAAAAAGACTTTTTACAGTACTTTGTGCTATGGCTTTAAGCTTTAGTTTAAGTACAGAATGTTTTGCTAGTATTTCCTCATCCACTAAAAATGTACCTAAAACTTGTTTAAGTAAAAGTTCTTTAGTTGATGAGATTAATAGTGAGCAAAATAATGACAACTTAAGTGAGGATGTAATAAACGCTTCTTATGAAGAAAGTAATGAAAAATATCCTTTCAAAAAACTTAACAAATTAAGTAATGAAGAAATAATAGAATTATCTACAAAAATATCTTGGAAAGATATACCTGACATTTTTAAGTACAATGAAGATACTTATGAATTCTATTCAAACAAAAATCGTGTACAAGCCATAATAGACGGTTTATACCAAAAATCATGTACTTTTACAGCTACTGATGATAATGGAATTGATACATTAGTTGAAATTCTAAGATCTGGATTTTACTTAGGATTTTACAATGATTCTTTAAAGTATTTAAAAGATAGAAAATTCCTTGATAAGTGTATTCCTGCTTTAATTGCAATGGAAAACAATCCAAACTTTAAATTAGGTAAAGAGGGACAAGATAAAGTAGTTCTAGCATTTGGTAAACTTATTGGAAATGCTTCTTGTAATCCAGAAGTAGTAAATAAATCAGTTGCTATTTTAAATCAATATTATGATGAAGTTAATCAATATCCAAAAGATAAATTAAAAGGTGATGCTGTATTAAAAATAATGAGT
The DNA here is from genome assembly GCF_001735765.2 of Clostridium taeniosporum. Classification (NCBI taxonomy): domain Bacteria; kingdom Bacillati; phylum Bacillota; class Clostridia; order Eubacteriales; family Clostridiaceae; genus Clostridium; species Clostridium taeniosporum. The sequence continues at coordinate 1,341,560 of NZ_CP017253.2, read as the reverse complement.
CAAATAACATATGATATTGATCAGTATTGTTATGACAATAATATTAGAGATGGAAAAAATACTCCATGGACTGGAAAGATAGATAACTTTATAAATACCATTTCAAAATTTGCATCTATTACACAAATAACTGATGATAATGGATGGCTTATAAATAATGGAATATATTACACAGCAAAATTAGCAAAATATCATAGTAATCCTAAAATACTACATAAAGTATTAGATAATTGTTTAAAAACTCTACCTAACACTTCTGAACAATATATTACTACTTTAGATTTATTAAAAAGTGATTTTAATTCTAAGGATTCAAATGGTAATAACATTGATGTAGATAAAATTATTGAAGATAAGAAAAACGCGTTTTTACCTAAAACTTATACATTTGACGATGGAAAAATGGTAATTAAAGCAGGAGATAAGGTGTCTGAATCTAAAATCCAAAGACTTTATTGGGCTGCAAAAGAAGTGAAAGCTCAATTTCATAGAATAATAGGTAGTGATGAGCCTCTAGAAACAGGTGCAGCCGATGATGTATTAACTATGGTTATTTATAATAATCCTAAAGAATACAAATTAAATAGGCTTTTATATGGTTATTCTGTTGATAATGGAGGTATTTATATTGAAAATGTTGGAACTTTCTTCACATATGAAAGAACTCCAAAAGACAGTATATATAGTTTAGAAGAACTTTTTAGACATGAATTTACTCACTATCTTCAAGGTCGCTATTTAGTTCCTGGTTTATTTAATCAAGGAGATTTTTATAGAGGAAATAACACAAGACTTACTTGGTTTGAAGAAGGTTCTGCAGAGTTCTTTGCAGGCTCTACCAGAACTACAGTATTACCTAGAAAATCAATGGTATCAGGTATAGGACAAAATGAAGAAGAAAGACTTAATGCAAACAGTCTATTCCATTCTTCATACTCAGATGGATGGGAATTCTATACTTATGGTTATACTTTTACTGATTATATGTATAATAATGATCATAAATTATTTAAAGACTTAGTTGATTCAATGAAATCTAATGATGTTAATAGATATGATTCTATAATTAAAAGATGTAGCAAAGATAAAAACTTAAATAGGCAATATCAAAAACATATGAATAAACTAGTTGATAACTATAGCAACTATACCATTCCTCTAGTGTCTGATAACTATATGAAAAAATATGATAGTAAAAATTTACAAACAGTAAAAAAAGATATTGAAAATGCTATGGGATTAAATAATTCAAAAATAGTAAAAGAACGTTCAGATTATTTTAATACTTATACATTAAGAGGAACTTATAAATTAGATTCAAATAATGGTGAATTTAATAATTGGAATAAAATGAATAAAAAAGTAAATGAAGCTTTAGAAAAATTAAACAAACTACCTTGGAAAGGGTATAAAACAGTTACAGGTTATTTTGTAAACCCTAGAGTAAGTTCAGATAATAAAGTTGAATACGATGTGGTATTCCACGGATTACTGCATCATAATGACAACTTTATTGAAGAACCTACAATTACATTAACTGCACCTACTAAAGGTAATGCAGGAGAAAAAATTAAATTTACTAGTGAATGCTCAACAGATGATAGTAACTTCTCTTATGTTTGGGATTTTGGTGATGGAAATACTAGTAATGAAAAAAATCCTACTCATATATACAAAACTTCTGGAAATTATTCAATAGAGCTTAAAGTTACAGATTCAAAAGGCTTTGAGATAGAAAAAAGTTCAGAAATAAATATATTTAAAATTCTTAATGGAAATCCAGTGCGTGAAACAGAATATAATAATGGTTTTGAAAATGCTAATGAAATTAATTTAAATGATTTAGTTTCAGGTGATTTACAGGGTGATGATTCTCAAGATACTTTTTCTTTTGAAGTTACAAAACCAGATGACATAACTATTACTTTAGAAAATAGTTCTGCAGATAAAGATAATTTTAATTGGTTATTATTCGATGCTGAAAATACAAATGATTACTTAGCTTTTCCTAAAAATAAAATGAATCAACTTACAAAAACTATTACTATTGATAAACCTGGTAAATATTATTTAGTTGTATATCAAAGCTCTAAAGAAAAAAATAATTATAAATTTTTAGTTGAAGGTAGTTTTGTTGAAACTCCTGAAGTCAATGAAGATAAAAATACTAATGAAACTGATGAAAACACTAATGAAACTACTAATACTAACCATGATAACAATAAACATGAAGATTCTAATGAAACTACTAATGCTAACCATGATAACAGTAAATATAAAAATATTAATGAAGAAGAATATAATGATGATTTTCAATGCGCTAATAATATCTTTAAAAATCAAATAGTAAGTGGAAATCTAGATTCTTCTGAAAGAGGTGACACTTTTTCTATTAATGCATTAAGTGCTGGAACTATAAATGTAATCTTAGAAAATTCTAATATGGATTCATCTACTATTAATTGGCTTGCTTATAATAGTGAAGATACTGATAATTATATAGGATATGCATCAAAAAATGATGGTAATAAATTTTCTGGAAGTTTTAAAGTTAATAAACCTGGAAAATACTATATAGTTGTATATGAAGCAAATGGTAATAATTCAAAATATAAATTAAAAATAGATGGTGATATTGAAAGTTCTTCGAAATCTGATGATAAAGATATTGTTAAAGAAGAAAAAAATGATGATTCTTTTGACTCTGCAACCAAAATTAATACTACTGCTACTATTACAGATACATTAAACAATGAAGATAATAAAGATATTTATTATTTCAATGTAGACAAAACTACTAATTTAAATATTAAATTAAAGAGTTTAAATAAGTTGGGTGTAGCATGGCAACTTTTCAGTGAAAAAGATTTAAATAATTATATTGCTTATGGTTCAAAATCTGATGATTCTATTGTAGGAACTGCTACTGTTGAACCAGGAAAATATTATTTACTAATATATAAATATACTCAAGATAATGGTGCATACACATTTACAATAAAATAGATAAACAAGCCAGTAGTTTAGTCTTTTATAGACTTTTTACTACTGGCTATTTTTCTTATGTTAAATATTTATTCTTTTGCAATAATGCTTAAATACTAATTCCTTTAAATATTAAATCCTCAGAATTAATATTTACCATATAATATAAAATAAGTTTATATCTATTTAAAATACATAATATTAAAATAAATTACAAATATATTCTATAATAATTTGAAGTATACCCCAAAAAAGTATAATATTTTTAAGATTTAAATGATTACACAAGGAGTATTACATTATAATTCAATTTATAACATTTAATGTAACATGATATAATATAATTTGTAATCAGTAAAGCGCGCTCAATTAAAAGATTACAATATGAATATGATATAAAAAAATTGGAGGAAATAAAATGAAAAAGATATTAACTTTTATGATGGTAACATTATTATTATGTACATTTATGATGCCAAAAACAGCTATGGCAGCAGAAAATAATGAAAAAATAGCATATACAATATGTATGCCATTTAATTATAGTAAATTCAATACAACTGATGTAAAAAATGTAACATTACATTATGGTATTAATGGATGGAATAATGTTAAAGATATTAAAATGAATAGAAGAGTATCTGATTATTACATGGGAAGAACATTTGAAACTTTCTTTACAACAATTTATGTAGAAAAAGGTTCAACAGTAGATTATTGCTTTAAACAAGACTGGAATAATAACGAAGTAAAATGGGATAACAATAATAACAATGATTATCATGTAGTTGTAAATGAAAGTAACATTAAATAATCTAGTTTATCTGTTTTATAAATTGTCAAACTAAGTAAAACACTTAGTTTGACAATTCATTATAACTTAACGTTTCTTTATCCATTTATTTAAATTCCTAAAAGTTTCTTTTTCTTTGCATTGAATTCTTCTAATGTTATTATTCCCTCATCTAATAATTCTTTCAATTTTTTAATTTCAGTTGCAGTATCTGATGAATCATATAAAACAATTTTTACATATCCATCCATCTTCTATCTTAAATCTACTTAACCCTGCTTTTTGCCCACAAATATTACAAGTCACTGATGGTGAAAAAATCCCATTTTGTTATCCTCCTTTAATCTATCAATCTTTTTACTATATAATACCATATAAGTTTTAATTTTTAAATAAATCAAAATATATGTAAATAATAATTCTTCTTGTTCTACTATTGACTGCATTATATTTAAGTGCTATTATTACTAGAACGGTTATTATTAAATTACAATCTTAAAGCTTGGTTATCTTTTACCAAAGATGCCAAGCTTTTCTTCGTTCAATGTATTTTAATAAGTTAAATAATCTATATATTTTATTTATTAGTGTACAATATTATTAATGAAATATAAATTCATATAAAAATATAAGACTTGGAAGGATAATAATTATGGACTTTAAAAATTTAGGAATAAATGAAAATATAATTAATGTATTAAATAAAAATGGAATTAAAACTCCTACACCCATTCAAGAAGAAAGTATACCTAAAATACTAGATGGTAAAGATATTATTGGAGAAGCTAAAACTGGAACAGGAAAAACATTTGCTTTTCTTCTTCCTATTTTTCAAAATATTTTACCTAATTCTAAAGATATACAAGTATTAATTTTATCACCTACTAGAGAATTGGCTATTCAAATAACAGATGAATGTAAAAAATTTAATGTAAATAATGATATTAATATACTTTCCGTTTATGGTGGTAAGGATATTGGAAATCAGTTAAAAAAATTAAAAAATAATATTCATATAATTATTGCTACTCCTGGTAGACTTCTTGATCATATTAATAGAAAAACTATCAATTTATCAAAATTAAAAACTATAGTTATTGATGAAGCTGATCAAATGTTATTAATGGGATTTAAAAATGATATTGAAAAAATCATGAAATTTACTTCAAAAAAACATCAAATGCTTTGCTTTTCTGCTACAATAGATTCACAAGTAAAAAAACTTGCTTATAGATACATGGTAGATCCATTATTTATAGATGTAAAATCGCCAACAATATCTATTGATAAAATAAAACAAGAAGTTATTGAAACCACAGATAGGTGGAAACAAAATGCACTATGTGCAGCTTTAAAAGAAGATAATCCATTTATGGCAATTATATTCTGTAGAACAAAACGTAGAGCAGATACATTAGAAATTGCACTTCATCAAAAAGGTTTTAATTGCCAAAAAATACATAGTGATGTTCCTCAAGCTAAACGTGAAAGAATAATGAAGTCTTTTAGAAAGGCTGATATACAATACTTAATAGCAACAGATGTTGCTGCAAGAGGTATAGATATTTCTAGTGTTTCACATATTTATAATTATGATGTTCCAGAAACTCCAGAAAGTTATATTCATCGTATAGGTAGAACTGGACGCGCCGGTGAAGATGGATATACTTGTATGTTTATAGCACCAAAGGATTCTTATCACTTAAATGAAATAGAAGAAAAATTAGGTTTCAAAATACCTCGCCGTGAAATTTAATATATTATAAAAATAAAATAGTTAAACTAAATTTATTTAGTTTAAAGTGAAGACGGTAAAATTAAGTACTTTTTAAATTTCAACTTTATTAAACCATATGTTTTAATAATTCAATACTTAATTTACTCCTTACCTCTTCACTTTCTCCCCATAAATAGCAACTAAAATTTCACCTTAAAAACTGTATTATATCATTTTCTTATACTTTAAAAATCTATAAATCTATAAGAAAACTTAATCTTATAAATTATCTAATTTACCTGTGTGATTTGAATTGCCTTTACTCCAACTTGTGGTGGTATTGATTTTGTCATAACTTTATTAAGTTTCATAAAAACAATGTCCCCTTTTTTAATATTAAATTCTTTTAAATTAACTTTTTCCTGTTTCTTATCTTTTTCATCTATTTTACATGTATCTGCAATAACAAAAGTTTCTTCACTTATTATTGCAATAATCTCTTCTTGATAAACTTTACAACCTCTTATATAACCATTTGTTTTTATCCTCACAGTATTATCTTTTTCACTTTTTTGTACCGCTTGTACCTTCCCCATAAAAATAGTCTCCTCAACCTTTTTTTCATTAGCAAAAACTGTAGTACTAAATATTAATAAAAATATAAATATCATAGGTATAATTTTCTTTAGTCTCATAATCTATCCCTTCCTTTACTAAGAATTATTTTTTATATACAATTCTTAGTATTTCAATAAAAAGATAATTATATTCTAAATATAATACTACTAAACTTAATCTGTATATGTTTTTATATTATTCCAAGTTTTCTATTGTAAAGAATAACATTTCTTTATCCATTTATTTAATTTTATCTTTTTGATTCTTTACAATGTTTAGCTATTAAATTAACGGCATTCATAGCACTATTTAAGGATCCTTGTATCCAACCATGCTTAGTTGAAACATGTTCTCCAGCAAAATATATTTTATTATTATATTCTGGTTTTGATAGTACATATGAAAAAAGTGTATTTTGATTAGGCATAAAATAACAAAATCCCCCTAAAATTCCCGGTTCATTATTCCAATTTACTGTCTTAAAATCAGTAACTATTTTATCCAAGTAATTTCTAGAAAATCCATGAACTTCTTCTACTTGTCTTTTTATTGATTCGAAGCGTAAATTATTATTTAAATTCCCCAATCGTATAGAATCTTGTCCAAGGTTATATGACGCTAGGAGAACTCCATATTTATTATGTTTTTTTATACTATAATTATGTGACGGATACCATATAGTTTGAATTGGTAAATCTGTGAAAGAGCCACCTCCTAATATCTTGTTATTATCATTACCTTTTTCCCAAAAGCGTTCATTACACATAAAAATTGTTTTTTTGCGATGATACATAATTTACTTCCTTTATTGCTTGCATCTTTTCAGTACTAAACATTGGAAATATATTTAAATTTCTAAGACTAGATAAAGGAATAGTACAAATAACATAATCATATTTTTTATTTAAAATTTTTTTAGAATCTTTACCTTTATATTCAAGTATAACTTTATTATTTTCTTTATCTTCTAATATACTAAATACTGTTTTTCCATATTCTAATTTAACCTTTCCTAATTGATTTTTAGATATATCAATGTATTCCTTAGGATTTTCAGATTTTAATGAATTATAAAAAGAGAGTGGTAAATTAACTGTGCCCCCAACAATTTCATATCTATAAAAAGAATCTAAACTATAATCTTCTCTTAAATTTTCTAAATAGCTATTACTATAAAAAGTTCCAAGGAATGGAATAATACACGATATCAATTCTATGGCACCTTCGCTTAATTTCATTCTTTGTAATTCATCTCTTATACTTAAATTATCTAAAAATTCAATTTCTGCTGAATATTGTTTTTTTATATTTAATAGTTCTTTCCTTATAGATGGACTTATTTCTAAAATATTATCTACTAAAGCATACTCCACAAGTTTTTGCCATGGTATATTTTTCTCTTGTTTCGTTAAATTGAATTCTGGATATATTTTTTCCATGACATTTTTGCCATTAGAGTCATTCTTTACACGTTTATTTCTTATATATATATAAGCATTTTTATTAGCTTCAATAAATGGTCTTGTACATAAATTGAAAAGATTTATATAATGCCAGGTAGTTTCATGACTTATTGGTACACGCATAGCTCCAAGTTCACCATAAATTTTCTTATTTTTATCAAAATAATGAGTATAAATTCTACCTCCTATACGATTCTTTTCAATTTCAAATATTGTAATATCAAATCCTAATTTTCTAAGCTCAAAAGCAGAAGCTAAGCCAGCAATTCCACCTCCTATTACTCCTACTTTAATTCCTTTGCACTCTTTATAAGATGCTATTTGAGTAATATCAATTGGTGGTTTAAGAGATGATATTATATTTTCAAAATCATCCATTCGGTTAAATTTAGCTAAAGTAGCTTTTAACATTCTATGTCTTTCCTCATTTGATGGATTAAGTTGTTGTTTATATTCAATACCTTGCATTATATATTTTCAACTCCCTATATAAAAATACTAGCAAATGGTAACGATAAGTCCTTGCTAGTATTTAATATATTCTATAAATTATCCATAGTGATAATCTTTATGGTTATCTTGTAGAAACATCTAAATCTATCATCAGAAATCATGGGATATTTTTTATTTAGTTTTTATTTTTACATAATACTAAATATTATATAGCTGGTATAATATTTATTGTACAAAACATAAAAATTTTATTTAAAGTAAAATACATAAATCAAATGAGAATTAAATTACTCAAATTAAATATATCTTGTATAAATTTTTCAAAATTTTCTCTTTGACTATGTGTATTTCCTTTATATATTTCTTTTGAAGTCAATAAATTATTCAGCTCTATAGCATCTAATGAATTCATCATTTGAAATTCATCTTTCTCATATAAATCCCTTAATATTTTTCCAATTTCTAAAAGACTTTCATGATATATTCCATTAGAAAATCCTTTAATTATAACATCGTCATTATATGAATTAGGAAAAAATAAAGATTTAGCAAGCCATCCTTTACGAGCCCTTCCCTTTCTTGTAGAATTTTTTAACACAAAATTTATATATTCAGTAAATTCAGTAAATTCCCCCGTATAGGTTTTTATTCCAACAATGGGATACCATAGCCCTTTGATTTTCCCACTATTAGTTCCTGATGACCTAAAAAAAGATAAAGTAACCCTCTCTATTCCATAATTATATTTTATATTTACATCTATTATACCAATCATTCTAAATGGATTAGTAGTATAAAAGTTGGCTTTAAAACTTTCAGGATATACTTTTAATATTCCATTTGAATTTATCAAAATATACTCCTCCTTTGTTTAATACATCTTGTTATTTAAAAATAAACCATGCAATATTAAAGTAGTCCTTAAAATCGCATGGTTTACATATTACTTAAACTATATTTTTAATTTTTTTGAGTTGATTTTTTATATCTTCAATATTTTGATAACTACCATCAATACCCATAAGCTTTTTTAAAAAGATTTCTTCTTCTAATTTTAAATCTAATTCTTCATACCAAGGTCTTTCTGGTAAATCAGTTTCTTTATAAGATGAATAATGCAAATGGATTAAAAAATCTCCTAGAAACCAATAGTCTATCATTTTTACATATCTATCATTATCTATAATTCTAGCTAAACCAAAGTCAATTAAAACTAATTCTTTATTTTCTCTTATTATTACATTAGGAAGTCTAATATCTCTGTGAACTACATTATTATTCTGCAATATTTCTATAATCTCTAAAAGTTGACTCCCTATTTCATAAATTTCAGGTTTGCTAAATTCGTATCTATCCGCAACTAATAAATCTTCAAATACTTTACCTTCTATATACTCTAGTATATAGCCTTCTCTATCATCATCTTTAAATTTTGATATAAATTTAGGAAATTTATAATCATTTAAATTTCTTAATATATGCTCCTCATAAAACAATTTTTCTCTTGTTTTCTCAATAGTATCCTTTTTTAATTGTTTTATTACATATTTCTCTTTTTTATCATTTATAGCTAAATATGCAATACCATATCTACCTTCACCTATTCTCTTTATAATAGAATATTCGTTTACTATTTCATTTCTTTTGTAATATCTATCCATTTAACTAATCTCTATTAGAAAAATTATCTACTATATGATCTACTATATGATCCATTTGAATAACTATATGATCTGCTATCTGATTCGTTTGAATAACTTCTTGATCTACTATTTGATTCATCTGAATAACTATATGATCCACCATTTGATTCATTTGAATAACTATATGATCCACCATTTGATTCATTTGAATAACTTCTTGATCCACCATTTGATTCATTTGAATAACTTCTTGATCCACTATTTGATTCATTTGAATCACTTTCTGCTCTATTTCTTACTGTATAATATCTATGGCCTCTATATGATTGGTTTGTATAAAAATTCATACAAAACACCCCTCTATTATTTCTATTTTTATAATTTTAACTATTATTGATTTTTAAGTTATTTAATTTTTAGCTTTGTTTTTTCATAGCGTACTTTACACTATCATTATTTCAATAATTATAATCTAAACTAAGTGATTTATACTTAATTTATAATATATAATATGAGACAAAACTTTATATTGTTACATATTTTTTTATAAATTATAATTTTTTTATTCTAGTATTATAATTCAAAAGTACTTTAACCATCAATGTTTTGGCATCTAATAAATATCATTTTAAATCATACAAAAGTCATTAAAACTTTTTATATTCACATATATATATTTCATAGATTAATAATATAAATTTATTGGGGTGATAAAAATTTATAGAAATGTAATTATGCAAACCTACTCTAAAAAAGAACTTACCTTAGAACTCCTCTCCTTTTATTACAAATGGAAAAAACGTTACTTAAGAACTGTAAAGAACTCCTTTCCTACTAAAGAATATCTATTTGATACTTTAGAATTTTCTACTGAAAATAATGCAGTTACATCTTCTGCCGCAATGGGATATGGTATGATTATTTTTGCAATCATGAGTAAATTTGATGCCACAGCTAAAAAACATTTTAATAATCTCTATAATTTTGTAAATGCTTATCCTAGTATTTACAACGATAATCTCATGGCATGGCAACAAATTATTACTGATAAAGGAGAGATAATAAACATTAAACCTAAAACTGCTTCTACTACTAATAGTGATATGGATATATGCTATGGACTGCTTATTGCTAATAAACTCTGGAGAAAAAAAGACAATATAAATTATAAAAAAGAAGCTCTTAAAAGAATTAATGCATTGATGATTAGTTGTGTTGATAAAAAAGATTATATATTAAATTTAGGAGATTGGGTTAATACAAATATTAATAGTAAATTTAAAGGAATAACTAGAAGCTCAGATTTTAGTATTTATATTTTAAAAGAATTTGTTAAAGCTGATCGAAAAAATAGTAAAAATTGGAGAAATGTGATTAAAAAAATTAATAGTATAATAAATAATCAAATGAATAGAGAAAGTAAAATGAATGGCCTTATGCCAGATTTCTTTGTTAAAGATAAAAATGAATTTATAGCACCAAAAGGAAAAGTTCTAGAAACAATTCATGATGGAGATTATTATTATTACAGTTGCCAAACTCCTTGGCGCTATTCCATGGATATTCTATTAGATAAAGCTCATATTACAAATCAACTCTCTACTTTAAATAATTGGATAATCACAAAAACCAATTCTAATCCTAAAAATATAGTTTCTGGTTACTATGTAGCTAATTCTACTCCTGGAAAACCTTTTGGTAACTCTAATGATTTATCATTTATTGCTCCATTTTTAGTTTCCTCTCTTATTCAAAGAAAAAATAAAATGTGGACAATAAAACTTTGGAAAACATTAACAAATACACCAATTGAAGATTCACTTTTTTATGGAAACACACTTAAACTTATGGCTATGATAGTAGCTACTGGAAATTGGATTAAGATATAAAAATAGCTTAATAAGTTATTAAACAGAAGAACTGTAAACTAGATTAGTTTTTATTAATTTAGTTTACAGTTCTATTGTTTTTTCTACACATACTTATAAAATACGTATGCATTTCTAAGTTATTTGTTGATTCAGAATGAAAGGATGTTACTAGCATATTATCTTGTCTTGCTGCTACAATACTATTATTTAATTACAAATTATTTTCACATTAGACTCACCTTTGTAATATAAGGTACTCTTATAAATATTAAATGTAGACACATTAAAATCATATTATAATTATTAAAATGTTTTTTTAATATTCTGGATATATACTTGTCCTATTTCTTTTGTAAAAGTATAATTATTTTCCTATAAGTTTATCGTTTGAATAAATATGTCCTGTTAACCAGTCATTTAGAAGTTGTAATATACTAATTATATATTCATCTTGATCCTCATCAATCTTTGAAAAATCTACATCTTTAATTCTCTTTATAAATGCATCATGCTCAACTTTCTGAGTAAACATTCTTTTATAATTGATACTTTTCATATATTCTTCTTCAGCATTAAAATGAAAAACTGTATAATCTTGAAGTTCTTTTATTAACTCTACTATTTTATCATATTTATCAATTCTAAGATCATTTTTTAATAAATTATAAGTTTTATCAGCTATTTCAAAAAGAACTTTATGTTGTTCATCAATAAAATCTATTCCTGTTTTATATTCTTCTTTAAATTCATACATTAAATACTACCCTCTTTCAATTGTTTATATATTATAATTATTATACATTAAATAATATGCCATATCAAATGATAATTATTATTCATTAGGATAAATTTCATATTTAATTTAACAAACCTACTTTGGAAATTTCTTAAGATTTTATCTCAATATATGTAACCTTACTATTACTAAATAATCATGCCTTACTTATAATTAACTTTTTATTAGACATTCCCATGTTTAACATATCAAAACAAAGTTGCTTCGTTACACTTTTTGATTTAGAATGAATAACTTTAACATTTTGTAAAATATGTATTTAAAAATTTCATTAGAAATTCTTTTATAAAATTCCTAAATCCCCATCTAAACCAATATTTTTGATTAAACCAATATTTTTGATTAAACCTAACTTTTATCAGTCTTTCAAATTAAAAAATTTTTATAGTTTACTATACATAAATGAAGAGATTTGCATCAATAAATTTTGATACAAATCCTAAATTAAATTTATTTAAGCATATTATTCATTTCATTATTAAGAACATTATAAATGGCTTTTGCAACGCCTAAATTGTCATTACTATCTGTTATGTATTTGGCTATTTTTTTAACTTCTGGTATAGCATTTTTCATAGCAACACTTTCCTCGAATATTTCAAACATTGAATAGTCATTAAAACTATCCCCAAGAATCATAACATTCTTTATATCTATATTCATTTTTTGGGCTACCTTTTTCAATATGATTCCTTTTTGAGCATTTATATCGGTTATCTCTATATTATCATCAAATGATGAAGATATTGCTAGTCCTTCAATTTTTCCAATAGTCTCTTTCATTTTATTTATTAAATCTATATCTTTATGAAAAGCCACAAATTTTCTTATTTCTATGTCATCTTTAAAAAACTTTTCTACATCATTAACATATTTTAAGTTTGTAAAAAATCCTTCTTTTTCTGCCATTTTTTTAGCTTCTTCTTCTGTTAAAGTTGGATTAAAAGTCATAGTTCTAAATATAACTTCTTGAAATGCTTCTTCTCTTGTAGATGTTGTAAATACACCTTTATTGGTAAATATACGTGCTGGTAATTTATTTTCATCTAATATCTTTATTATTTTTTTTGCATACTTTTCATTTATATTTATTACTTCTAAAATATTCCCTGATTCATCTCTATATTCTGCTCCATTAGAAAGAATACATTGACATTTTATATTATGCTTATCTAATATTCCTTTAACACTGTCATATTCTCTTCCTGTAGATATTGTAAATATTATCCCTGCCTCTTCTGCTTTTCTAATTGCTTCGACAGTGTCTACATCTATATCATGATTATTATTTAATAAAGTACCATCCATATCTGATGCTATAAGTTTTATCATTAGAATCACTCCATTCTTTAATTTAAGCATATTCAAATAAATAAGTTTATTTGAATATGCCTTATTTATTTCCCTTAATATATAGTATCATGTATTTCTTATAAAATTATATAATAATTGAGATTTTTCTTACATTAAATATTATAGGTTAATATATTGATAATAAATTTAAATTTAATGTAAGAACTTTATCTAATATGAGATGCAAAATAAATTAGAAATGTTATGTGTACAATTAATAATGCTTTTCAAGTGACTAGACATATATAATGAAAATGATAGAGACAGTAGATAATTTTGTATTTATACAAAATTATCTACTGTCTCTGCTAATTATCTTTGGTAAAATTTAATTAGATTTGTTATAACTATTTCATTGATTCTATAATACTTTCAACAAGGTTATCTATATCTGTAATGTTATCTTCTTTCATTGAAGAAACAAGTGTAACTTTATCTTCTAGGATTGTCATGTCTCTCATTCCATCTAAAAATTCATGCATTAATTTTCCAGATTTACATGCCCATGATCCATTTTCAATAAGTGCAAAAGTTCTCTTTTGAAGATTAAGAGCCTTCATATCCATAAGATAATTATGCATAGGTGGATAAATACCAAGATTATATGTTACAGATGCTAAGACTACATTACTAACTCTAAATGTTTCTGAAATCAACTCAGATACATGAGTACTTGAAACATCATACATAACCACGTTTTTAATACCCTTTTCCACTAATTTAGTAGCTAAAGATGCGGCTGCGCTTTCAGTATTACCATACATTGAACCGTAAACTACCATTACTGCTTTTTCTTCTGGTTCATATCTACTCCATTTATCATATTTATCAATAAAATATTCAATATTTGTACGCCAAACCGGGCCATGTAGTGGACAGATCATTTTAATATCAATTTTGCTTGCCTTTTTTAATAAAGACTGAACTTGAGGACCATATTTACCAACAATATTTGTATAATATCTTCTAGCTTCATCTATCCAATCATGTTCAAAATCAACCTCATCATTAAATAGTTTTCCATCTAATGCTCCAAAGCTTCCAAAAGCATCAGCTGAAAAAAGGACACCATTTGTAGTATCAAATGTAACCATAGCTTCTGGCCAATGTACCATTGGTGCAGCTATAAATGTTACTACATGTTTTCCAAAAGATTTTGTATCACCTTCTACAACTTCTTCAATTCTGCCATCAATTTCAAATCCAAATTGTCTCATTATAAGAAAGGCTTTTGCTGTACCTATAATTTTAACCTCTGGATAACGTAATATTATTTCCTCAATAGCAGCTGCATGATCAGGTTCCACATGATTTATTACTAAATAATCTAGTGGCCTACCATCTAGAACTGCTTCTACGTTTTCTAAAAATTGTTTACCAATTGCCCAATCTACAGTATCAAATAATACGGTTTTTTCATCTAATAATAAATATGAATTATATGAAACACCTCTTGAAATTGGATGAATATTTTCAAAAAGAGATAAACGCTTATCATTGCCCCCTACCCAATAAAGATCTTCGGTTACTTTTCTAACACAAAACATAATTTAGTCCTCCTTCTTTTACTACAAAACAATTTAAGTTACTACTATATTTTACCACAAAATTAGACTTCTATAAACATATCTTTTTCTTCACCACAATCAGGACATATCCACTCTTCTGGAAGATCTTCAAATAAAGTTCCAGACAATATATCATTTTCTACATCACCTATGGCCGGATCATATTCATAACCACAACCATTACAAACATATCTCTTCCAATTAGGCACAGTCTTTTTAGGAAGATTTTTCTTCATTTTCTTCATAGGAGGTGCTTCCTTTTTAGGTTCTCCATTATCTAAAGCAGTTGTTAATAACGGCATTATTTCCATCATATCTCCAATAATACCATAATCAGCATTCTTAAATATTGGTGCATTAGGATTATTATTAATAGCAACTATGGTAGTAGCATCTTTTATTCCCTTTAAGTGTTGCCCAGCTCCTGATATACCGCAAGCAATATATAGGTTACCATTAAATTTTTGTCCTGACATACCTACATAACGATTTAAAGGTAAGTATTTTAAAGTCTCAGCTACAGGACGTGATGAACCAATAGCAGCACCAGCTTGTACAGCTAAAGCTTTAGCTAGTTCCATATTTTTTTCTTCACCAATTCCTTTTCCTACACTAACAACACGATCCGCTTTAGGAATTGGAGTATTTATATCAATACCAACGGTAAAATCATATCCATCAGTTTTCAATGCTTCTACAAGCTTAGAAACTCTTTCTTCTGCCGTACCGTCTTTCATAATTACCTTTTTACGAGCACCAGTTAATGGGTCACGAGTTGAAGTTCTTCTATTTTCATTTTTAGGCATTTTTCCAATTATATGAGATGCAATTACCACCCTTTGTATTTCATTAGTTCCTTCATAAATAGTACAAATTTTAGCATCACGGTAAGCTCTTTCTACATCCATTCCTTTAAGATAACCATTTCCTCCAAAAATTTGTAGTGCATCATTTACCACTTCTAAACATATATCTGAGGCATATTGTTTAGCCATAGCAGCTTCCATAGAATAAGATTCATGGTTTTCTTTAAGTTCAGCAGCACTATAAACTAAAAATCTCGCTGCTCTTATCTTAGTTGCCATATCTGCTAATTTAAAAGAAATAATTTGTTGCTGACAGATAGGTCTTCCAAATTGTATTCTTTCCTTTGAATATTCCAAAGCATTTTCATAAGCTCCTTGCGCTATACCTAATGCTTGCGAAGCAATACCAATACGACCACCATCTAAAGTTTTCATGGCTATCTTAAAGCCTTGTCCTTCTTCACCCAACAAATTTTCTTTTGGAACTTTAACATTATTAAATATTAACTCTGCTGTTGAAGATGAACGAATTCCCATCTTATCATAATGATCACCAAAAGTGAATCCTTCCCATCCTTTTTCAACTATAAAGGCACTTATGCCTTTAACTCCTATATTTGGTGTTGTTACAGCAAATACAACATACGTATCAGCTTTATCTGCATTAGTTATAAAAATTTTTCCACCATTTAAAATATAATGATCTCCTTCTAGTACAGCTGTAGTCTCAGTTCCCCCTGCATCACTACCAGCGTTAGGTTCAGTTAGACCAAAAGCAGCAATCTTTTTACCCTTTGCTAAAGGAATTAGGTATTTTTTCTTTTGTTCTTCAGTTCCATATGCAAAAATTGGATAAGTTCCTAAAGAAACATGTGCAGATAAAATTACACCTGTACCACCATCTACCCTAGAAAGTTCTTCAACAGCAATGGCATAACTAAGTACATCTAAACCTGCACCACCATACTTCTTAGGATAAGGTGTACCTAATACCCCCATTTTAGCTAATTTTTCAATTGCTTCAGTTGGAAATTTATTTTCCTTATCTAGCATAAATGTTATTGGCTTTACCTCTGTCTCTGCAAATTCTCTAATTTTTAAACGAAAAGCTTCGTGTTGTTCAGTAGTCTTAAATAACATAAACTTGCCTCCTCTAATTTAGTATTTTATTCTTATTTCTATAAGCTATATTATTAAAAATTTATAAATTTATACATTTTTTTGATTTAAAATATAGCTATTTAAATTATATTATTAGTTTTTATAATTTTTTATATAATTTTTTTTATCTTTTAACAATTATTATTATAAAACATTTTATATCTCTTGTCAATTTTTTCCGTAAATGAATTTTATTTCATAAATAAATCTAAATTAAATTATATTTTAATATATAATTAAAGTTTATTTAAAATATAATTGTATTAAATAAAAGAATTGAAAAAGCAAAAAATTATTTAAACTTATATAAATGCTTAATTATTTTTCTAATAAAAATGAGCTAATAAGTTTAAGATATAATTCTCTTAATTCATCAGCTCTTTATAGATATCATTACATATATTATTATTTATTATCACTTACTTTATTAGTTTCATCTTTTGGTAAAATTAGATTTAAAATTATAGCTACTAACGTAGTTACAACTATTGAAGATTTTCCAAAAATTGATATAAACCAAGCTGGAAATAAAGCCAATGAATTTGGAACTTCAACTATTCCTATACCTAAAGCAATTGATAATCCTACAATAGCAGTATTTCTAGTTGTAAGTTTAATTGATGAAATCATCTTTATCCCGGTCATTGTTATAGTTGCAAATACTGATAATGTAGCTCCTCCAAGTACACACTGTGGAATACTTGTTAGCATTGATGCAAATTTAGGTACTATTCCTGATATTATAATAACTACTGAAGCAAATACAAATACACTTCTATTTATAACTTTATTCATTGTTACTATACCAACATTTTGACTAAATGTTGCAGTAGGCATACTACCGAAAAATGAACCAATAATACTACTAATGCCATTACCAATTATTCCACCTGAAAGTTCTTTATCTGTAGGAACTCTATCCATCCCCCCACCAGTAGTCGCTGAAAAATCTCCTATTGCTTGAACAGAATTTACCACATGCATTATAACCATAGATATAATTGCTGTAGCATCAAAACTCATTCCAAAATGCATAAATTTAGGTACTTGCATCCAGCCTGCTGTTTCAATATCTTTAAAAGAAACCATTCCAAAACATAGAGCAACAACATAACCCACAATAATTCCTATTAATATAGATGCAAGCTTCAATGATCCTTTGGTAAAATAATTTAAAAATATTACTACACTTAAAGTTATAAGTGCAACTCCCCAATTTTGAGGTGAGCCAAAAGTTGAACTTCCAGCTCCACCTGCTATATACTTGATAGCAACTGAATATAATGATAAACCTATTGAAAATATAACAGTACCTGTTACTATTAAAGGAAAAAATCTAACTAACTTTTTAACAAATACTCCAAAAATAACAGCTACTATTCCTCCAATTACTTGTGCTCCCAAAACTGTAGCAATATTAAATTCATCAGCTATAGCTATTAATGTTGGTACATAAGCAAAACTTGTCCCTACAATTATAGGTAATCTAGAACCAATAACCCCAAATATAGGAAAAAGTTGAATTAACGTTGCTATTCCTGCAAAAAATAATGATGATTGAACAAGTAAAATTTTATCTTCTGGCTTTAATCCACATACCCCAGCTACTATTATAGCTGGGGTAACACATCCAATAATCATAGCTACAACATGTTGTAGTCCTAACGGAACTATTTCTTTTAAATTTGTTTTACCTTCAAATTGAAAAAGTAAAGACTTCTCCTTTAATTCCATAAAAAATTCCCCCTTGTACTAAAATTTAGTTATACGTTTACAGAATTTTCTACAAATATTACTAAGCAATATTTATGCCAAGTAAAATACTTCGGAGATACTGTTTTTTACTTTGTAGTAATTAAATTTATTTTATATAAATAAAAGATTTCTCATTTTGATAACTTTTTTATCATTTTAATAATATATTTTTCTTCTTAGAACTCTTATTTTTAATTATTATGTATTGTTAAATTTATCATTTTAATAAATTTGATCAAGAATTGACAATATTAATAAAAAAATTTGTAAATAATTATTATAAGTTCTAAATTGAAATAAAAATGACTAATGAATCCAGTACATTAGTCATTTTTAATACTTTAATTTCTATTCTCCATTTAAAACTGGTTAGTAATATACTTATTTTATTAACTACAAATTTTTTTAATTATTATTGTCCAACCATTATTTTTAATATCTCCTTATCAGTTTCTCTCATACCTTCACGTGCCATTCTACCTACATTATCTATTGTATTATCAACACCCTTTGTAACTATTCCATCACCGCTATAAAACTGCTGACCATTTAAATACATATTATATCCAAGAATTCCTGCATCTACTGCTGTTGCAATTTTTGCAGCACAAGATGATTTTGCCCCATCACATATAATTCCAGATACAATTGCAAGAGCATTTACAACAGTATGTGAAACTATTTTATCATCACCACCATTTAAATATGCTATTCCAGCTCCAGCGCCACATCCTGCACTAACTGCTCCACAAAATGCAGATAATCTTCCTATTCCAGTTTTCTGATGAATTGTTATAAGACTTGACACTATAAGTGAACGATATAATTTTTCATCACTAGCATTAAGCTCTTTTGCATACTCAACAACAGGAATAGATGCTGTCATACCTTGATTTCCACTTCCTGAAACAATTATCACAGGCAATTCACAACCACTCATACGTGCATCAGAACCAGCAGCGGCAGCAGCTTTAGCCCTAATCTTTATATCATTACCGTATGTTTTTAATAAAACTTTTCCTATTTGAGCTCCCCAATTACCTGTAAGTCCCTCTTTTGAAATAGCCATATTATACTCAATTTGACGACTTATAGTATCTTTTATATCATCAATGCATACTATATCTGCAAACTCAACTATCTCTTTGACATTTAAAAGACTTCTGTCTGTAATGCCAGCAGTATTTTCTTTTTCACTACCTGATTCAAATATTATCTTTCCATCCATCTCAATAAGTACAATATTGGTATGATAATTTTCAATTATTAATTTTACATAAGATGATTTACTATAAAGTCTTACTTCAATATAAAATGTTATATTTTTATTGCTCGGAATTATCTTTATTTCATGATTATCCATATAATCTTTTATCTTAGGCTTGTCTTCATCTTGCACATTTGCAAGAACTTCTAAAACTGCTGCCTCATTACCAACTGTAACCCCTGCTGCTAGAGCTGCTTCTATCCCCTTTAATCCATTTGTATTTGGTACAATAACACTTTTTACATTTTTAATAATGTTACCACTTACCTCAATTTCACACTTTTCAGGAATTACACCTAAAATCTCTCTTGCTTTAGCTCCTCCATAAGCTATTGCAATTGGTTCTGTACATCCCATTGCTGGAACTAATTCTTCTTTTAATATTTGAACATAAGTATTGTATATGTTATCATTTTTTTTCATACTAATTTACTCCTCTATTACTAATTTTCCTTAAAAGTATCTTATATTATTTTTTTTCTTAACATTGGTTTATTTAATTTTAAAAATATATCTATCTTCTATTTTATTTAATATTCACCAATTAGTTAAATAGTTTGTTTTTACCTTATTAGTCCTTAAAATATTATACTTAAAATTAAAATTAATTTAAAGTATTATCCTTAATATAATAAAAAATCACTTAAAATAATTAAATTCTAAATGATTTTTTTATTTCTTTTTCTTAATCTAAAATCAAACATTATTAATTTACTTTAATTTTTATTATTTTCATCATTCTTTTAAATCTTGAAATACACCAAAGCAATCTCATTTTTCTCCATCTTTTCCCTCCAACATCAAAATGATACCATTCTTTTATAAAATTAAGTCTATCATCAAAAGATTCTATTTCCTTTCCAGACTTAAACCCAGAGGAAAATTCAGATTTTGTTTTTAGCTTCTTCATTGACTCATGATGCTTGGCTTTTCCTACTAATATAGGATCCATTGCCTCAAAAATTATATTTAAATTTGTAAAGCTATCTGCTAATTTCTTAAATAATTTTTTAATTATTCCATATCAAAATACATAAAAATACCTTCTACTTTATTTACCTAAATATTTTTTATTTTAGGATAGGCTGAATTATATACATCATACACTTTTGAATATACTTCTTTTAAATCAGTATTTGAATATACCATTGAATTGCCTTTTATAATTTTACTACAAGCCTCCTCTACTGAATCATATATTCCTACTCCAACTCCTGCTAGTATTGCTACACCAAGTGCTGGACCTTCTGATGCTTTAACTGTAGTTAATGAATATTGGAAAACATCAGCTAATATTTGTCTCCAAACACTACTTTCTGCGCCTCCACCACTTATTCTTATTTCATTAACTTTTACATTCATATCTTCAATAATATCAAGACAGTTCTTTAAGCTAAAACTAACTCCTTCTAATATACTACGTACAAAATCATCATGATTATTTATAAGTGATACTCCTAAAAATGCACCCTTTACATTTGGATCTATATGTGGAGTTCTTTCTCCCATAAGATATGGTAAATAAACTATTCCATTAGAGCCTGGTTTTGATTTTGCTGCTTTTTTTGTTAATAAATCGTATACATCAGTGCCCGCCTTTTCACTATCTTCAACATCTTTAGCACAGAATGTTCTTTTAAACCAATTCAATGATAAACCTGCCCCTTGAGTAACACCCATTACATGCCACTTATTAGGTACTGCATGACATAAAGTATGAACTCTTCCCTCTTTATCAAATCTTGGTGTATCTGTTGCTGCAAATACTACTCCTGATGAACCTATTATAGTTGATATTATTCCCTCATTTACTATTCCATTTCCTATAGCTCCAGCCGCTTGATCACCTGCGCCTCCAACTACTGGTGTATTGATTTCTAGTTTTGTAAGCTTAGCTGCTTCTTCTGTAACATGTCCACTAACAACAACCGATTCATAAACATCTGCTAATATGTTTTTATCTATATTTAGCTCCTTAAGTAATTCTTCACTCCAATTTCTAGTATTTATATCTAACATTTGCATTCCACTAGCATCTGAAACTTCTGTTGCAAAGGTATTAGTTAATTTAAATCTTATATAATCTTTTGGAAGAAGTACTTTATATATCTTTTTATAATTATTAAGTTCATTATTTCTAACCCATAATAATTTTGAAAGTGTAAATCCAGTTAATGCAGGGTTTCCTGTTATTTTAATTAATCTTTCTTTTCCTATAACTTTTGTCATGTAATCACATTCTTTTTCTGTTCTTTGATCACACCAAATTATAGAATTTCTAATAACTTTACATTTCTTATCTAATAAAACAAGCCCATGCATTTGACCACTTAATCCAATACCTTTAATATCAGATGCTTGTACATTACTTTTTTCAATAACATCTTTTATCCCATTAACACATGCTTTCCACCAATCCTCTGGGTTTTGTTCTGCCCATCCTACTTGTGGTTGAAATAACTCATATGCATATGTTGCAGTTTTTATTGTGTTTCCTTCTTCATCAAATAATGCTGTTTTAGTTCCTGATGTTCCAATATCCAAACCTAATAAATATCTCATAATTAAACCTCCCATTTTTGTATACATATTTTCATTTATACTTAAATTATAACTTTTAAATTTTTATTTAAAATACTTTTTTAAATGTATTTTAATAAGTTTATTGTACTTATTATTATATTCTTAGTCAATATTTTTGGTAAACTTTTACACAGATATTAAAAACGTTTTCTTTTGTAGTGAAGGTTTATATTTCCTTTTATCTTATATAATATCTACATAGTATTTGTCATATAAAAAACCTTTCTGTTGTAAAAAAATTTAAGAGATATGATTTCAATTAAACATTCAAATCATATCTCAGCTTAATAATTTTATTTTTTCATCTATACTACTTGAGAGATTACAGTTCAATTTTATATTTTTGTGAATTTCATTGTGAAATAATAATATATTTATATACTAATTAGATGTATACTTAATGCTTAGAAAAATTATAATTTTAGCTATTCTATTTATAAAATTATATTGAATTATCTAAAGTATATAACGAAGAAATCACTAACAATTTAACTTGAAGCAATACAAAAAATAAGGATAGAGTGTATATAATGAATATTGGAATTGTAGTTACAGGAAAAGGATGTTACTTTACTATATACCTACATCTATTCTTATATAAATTTTTCTAAATTAATAATCAATTAACTAATAGCTCCAACATAGATAAGAATAATTACATTTGATATTTACTTTGTATTGTTTATATATTCCTTATAATCTAAATGAACTGTAAATCCTGTATCATCAAATTTATAGTTCGTATTTTCAAGAGGAGGTCTACTAGTAGCTAAATTCATTCCAATAGAATAAAGCACCTTAGCAAGATCTTTAGGATCTAATACAACCGTACCTGACATAAATCCTTTTTTAATTAAATCTTTTGCTACTGGCATTCCATCAATACCTACAACTGGAATTGTTTCTGATTTATTCCCTTTATTATATCCATATTTTTGAAGAGCTTCAACAGCACCTACTGCCATAGCGTCATTATTAGCAATTATAGCTTCTATTTTATTTCCATATTTTAAAAATAAAGCTTCAATAGAACTTTTGGCACATTTTTGCATCCATTCACAATCAACAGATGCAATCTCTTCTGTTTTTATTCCATCCTCATTAAGTTCTAAAATAGAATACTTTGTTCTTAAATATGTTAATGGACTACCAATCCTACCTTTTAACATAACATACTGCAATACATTATCATTATTTTTATCTATTAGCTCTTTATTAGAATTCCATTCATCAGCAAGTATCTTTCCCTCCATAATACCTGATTGCTTAAAATCTGCTCCAACAACTACAAAGCGCTTATACGGTTTAACAAAGTTTATTATTTCTTCAGAAGGATCTGGATTTAAAATTAAAGGAATATCTTTTTTCATGATTTTAATTAAAATGTTTTTTACCTCGTCTAAGTTACGAGTAATCAAATTTATTATAAAAAGATCATATTCTTCTGTAAGAGCTTTTTCTATACTCTCATTTTGTAAACTTTGATTATCTTTTGCATCAAAAAAAGTAAATTTAACTTTATCTTTATTTTCTTTTTCTATACATTCTAAATGTTGTTTAAGTAAAGAAATATACATAGCATTAGAATTATCTAAAAATACTCCTATCTTAACTGGTTTTTCTTTATTAAAATTTGAATTAGCAAATACATTGTTTTTAAAAACTCCTATGAGTAAAGCAAACATCATAATAGGAATCATAATAAATATTAATATTTTTTTTAAAATGTTCATTTAAATCCTCCAATTACAGATTTAATTATAATCATTAATCTTAGGATTTGTATTAATAAAAAAAATATTCTACTGTATCCTTAAATTCTCTTTAGTATTTACCAAAATCATAACTGCCATTTTCCATAGCAATTATTAAATAAAAAAACAAATTTATTCTTAATTGTAATATATTTTATAATGTTTATACTTTATACTTTATTTTATATTTATCAAATATATGAGTTTTAATAAAAAAATGTAAAAAAGTCAACTATTTAGAATTTTCATCTAAACAATTGACTTAAAATACATAAAATAAAATTATAAACATATTAATAATAAAATTTAATATTTACTTTGTCTCATTTATATATTCCTTAAAATCTAAATGAACTGTAAATCCTGTATCATCAAATTTATAGTTTGTATTTTCAAGAGCAGGTATACCAGAAGCTAAATTCATTCCAATAGAATAAATAGCTTTAGCAAAATTTTCAGGTTCTAAAACAACAGTACCTGTCATAAACCCTTTTTCAATTAGATCTTTGGCTACGGGAATTCCGTTAATACCTACAACTGGAATTGTTTCTGATTTATTTCCTTTATTATATCCATACTCTTGTAGCGCTTTAACAGCACCTATTGCCATATCATCATTATTAGCAATTATAGCTTCTATTTTATTTCCATATTTAAGGAATAGAGATTCAATAGAAAGTTTAGCACAATCCTCCATACCTTCACAATTAGCTGATGCAAGTTCTTCTGTTTTTATCCCTGCTTCATTAAGTGCTAAAACAGAATACTTTGTTTTTAAATATGTTAAAGGACTACCAATACTACCTTTTAACATAATATACTGTAATATGTTATCATTATTTTTGTCTATGAACTCTTTATTAGAATTCCACTCATTAACAAGTATCTCCCCCTCTATAGCACCCGCTTGCTTATAATCTGCTCCAACAATCACAAATCGCTTATAAGATTTAATAAAGTTTATTATTTCTTTAGATAAATCTGGACTTAAAATTAAAGGAATATTATTTTTTATAATTTTAATTAAAGTACTTTCTATATCACTTAAGTTATTAGTAATTAAATTTATTATAAAAAGATCATATTCTTCTTCTTCTGTAAGAGCTTTTTCAATACTTTCATTTTGCAAGCTTTTATTACCTTTTGCATCAAAAAAAATAAATTTAACTTTATCCTTATTTTCTTTTTCCATACGTTCTAAATCTTGTTTAACTAGAGAAACATACATGTTTTCAAGATCACTTAAAAATACACCTATCTTAACTGGTTTTTCTTTCTTAAAATTTGAATTAGTGAATATATTATTTGCAAAAACTCCTATGGGTAAAGTAACTATTATAATAAGTATCATAATAAATGTTAATATTTTTTTAAAATTATTCATTTAAATCCTCCAAAGATACAGGTTTATTATAATCATTAACCTTAGGATTTGTATTAATTAAAAAAAATATTCTAAATTGCATTCTTTTCACTTCTTAATACGTAATACTTATAATTCCATTTTTATTTAATATTGATTATAAAATAATCCAGCCCCTTTTATAATTTCCTGCTCTTTAAATAAACTTGAAACAGCCTCATTATAATCACTTAATTTTTGTGACTTTTTTATTTTTTAGCATATTTTTTATTGTCTGAAAATATATAAATCATATATCCCCATAATTCTTTCATTCTAAATAAAGCATTTCTATCTTCATTAAATAATTCTCTATATTTATCAAAAATTTCATCATGAAAATCTTTTAATATTTTTTTATCTATGTTATTATTATCTTTTATTTCACTAATTAATCCTGGATTGGCTAATATACCTCGTCCTATCATCATTGTTTTTACTTTTGGAAAAGTTTTTGTTAATTTATTATAATCGTCAACAGTAAAAATATCACCATTATAACATACTGGATTAGTGCTTAAAGATAATGCATCTTTAAATACATCTAAATTAGGTTTATTTCCATAAAAATCTTTTTGTGTTCTAGGATGAATAATTAATTCTTCTATAGTATATTTATTATAAATTTTTATTAATTCATAAAATTCTTCTGAATTATCTTTTCCTATTCTAGTTTTTATAGAAATTTTCATATCATCTATTTTAAATATTTCATCTAAAAATATGTCAAGTTCTTCTCTTTTAGCTAGAAATCCTGAGCCTCTGTTTTTTGCAACAACTGTTCCAGCAGGACAGCCTAAATTTAAATTAACCTCATTATAACCTAACTTTTGTAATTTTCTAGAGGTATTAATAAAACCTTCTGAATCATTAGTAAGTATTTGAGGTACTATATTCATTCCTTCATTATTTTCAGGCAAAACATCCCTTAATTCTTTAGTTTTAAGACTTCTACTTTTGTTTGTAACAATAAAAGGTGTAAAGTATTTATCAATATGTCCAAAAAATTTTTCATAAGAATTTCTATATATGTAACCTGTAATTCCTTCCATTGGTGCTAAATAATATTTCATTTGATAACTCCTTATTATCTAATATAGTATACACATTCTAAAAAACATTATATCAGCCTTCTTTTCTCTTATCTACTTACATTTAAACATATTTATTATCAAAGGTTAAACCATTGGATTCTGATCTTATTATTAATATTGGTTTATATGGAAGTAAAAACAAAAATTTACAAATTGGACAAACCTTTCTCTACAATAAAATTATAGATAATGATACAAAGAGAACTTATTATACAGACATACTTTTTAAACATACTTTAAAGAAGGAAGTATTGAAACATGTTCAAAATAATTTAACTCATTTTTCTAATAGTTTACTTGATGAATCAAGAAAATATGGCGTAAAAATAATTACTATTCATCCTGATATAGCTAAAACCAATTTTTATAGAAATGCTAACTTTAAAGAAGGAAACTTACTTGACACATATATTACTCCTGATGAAGTAGCTAATGCTGTTGATATGACTTTAAAAGCAAGAGATAGATTAGTTATAACTGATATAACTTTAAGAACACAAAAAACAAAATTCAAAGAAAAAAATAAATCAAAATCCATCATGATGAAAATTACATCATGATGGATTTAATTTTAAATGTAACATTTACATTTTGAAAAATACCGTTAACTAAAACTATATTATTGTTCTTGTAACCATATCTAACATTTCACCTTCATTAGATTTAATCCCAGCTAAAAGAAGAATGTCTCCTTTCCTTAATATAGTTTCTCCATTTGGAAGAATCTCTTCAGAGCCTCTCATTATCATAACTATTCTACAACTTGGTGGAAATTTAATTTCTTTAAGTGGTTTATCAACTAAATTAGAATTAGTCAAAACTCTTTCTCTTATGCATATTTTATCTAAAGCAGATGATTTCTTTGTTGCAATTCCATCATATTTGAAAATCTTGTCAAATAAAATAGGAAATATAAAACAAGACATTATAGTTGTTACTATAAATAAAGTGTATACTGAATCACTTATTACATTTAAAGAATAAGCAATTTGTAAACCAACTATCATTAAACTCAACTGACTTGAAAGTATAAATCCACCAGATATTGCTTTATTAGTTCCAAATAAAAGCGATAGTAGTAATGAAGCAAAAAGTTTTACTACATAAAATGCTATAAGTAACAATGGTATAAATGCTAACATTTTAACATCATTAAATATTGTTTTTATATCTAAATTTACACCCAATTGTATAAAAAATATTGGTATCAAAAATCCATATCCTATTATATCTAATTTTTCTTTTAAATCTTCACGATTATAACCTGAAATAAGTGAAAATATTACCCCTGCTAAAAAAGATCCCATTACAATTTCTGCACCTAAAGCATGAGATACAGAAACTAAAATAATAATTAAAGCAAAAGCAGCTCTTACTTCTATGTGAAGACCTTTAAAATTTTCAATACTAAATCTAAATTTTTTTATTGATTTTTTTATAAACCTGTAAATAACGTAAGAAAGTACTATTAATATAGTAAATAAAAAGTTCTTATAACTAAGCCCTGAATCTATTATTGTAGATAAAATTGTTATTGCTATTAAACATACAAATTCACAAAATAATGAAAAAATCAATAATGTTTGACCATAATCAGAATCAAGTAAATTTCTTTCCTTAAGTAAAGGAACTAATAACCCTGGAGCTGTTGCTGTTAAAAGAAAAGTAGAGAAAAATACATCTTTTATTATCCCAACTTTGACAAAATAAATTGATATTCCATAGGATACAATTAATGAAATTATGAGCATAACAAAACATATTAATAAAGTCTTAGCTGTTTTATTGCCATTTTCATCTGATTTAAATTGATTAAAATCTATCTCTAATCCACTAAGAAACATCAAGTAAGCTAAACCTAGGTTAGAAAGAAATACAATCCATACATCTTCATGTACTAAATTAAGAAAACTTTTTCCAAATATAAGTCCAATAAATATTTCTCCAACTACAAATGGTATCTTTATTTTTTTAAATGAATTAATAAATAACGGTGTTATAAAAGCTAACACTGAAATTATAAGAATAGACTCAAAATTAATAGCTTCTTCCATAAAAATCCCTCCCATTAAATACATTTTTCATACTAGCATATAACTAGTTAATTTTTCATATTTTTTAAATAAATTTCTTTTCTTCATATATGCTCTTAATAAAAATGTTAAATGATTATATAACTTTTATAATTATATTGTATGTTAATACTACTTGCAACATTTAACATATTATGTAAATATAAATTTTATTGAATAAATATATTTTATATACCTATAACTTATTTTTCTTTTATATAAATAGGCATATTTTTCAACTAGGAAAAAGCTACCTATTTAGAACTAGAACTTCTATTTAAACAGTTAGTTTAAAACATATGAAAGAAAATAATGTTTATGTCTATTAAATAAAAAATAAACTATCTAAAATAAAAATTCACTCTTTATTTTAGATAGTTCAAATATATTTATCTTGTTAATTTAAGAATTTCTTGTTTATACTCTGGATATTTTTTTAATAAATAATCTCTTTCAAACAATTTAAAATCTTTAAATTCAAAGCCTGGAGATACCATGCAACCAACTAGAGCATATCCTTCATTGTTCATTGCAGAACCAAATATGTAGCCTTTAGGAACCAATATCTGAGGTTTTTCTCCCTTTTCAATGTTAAGTCCAAGTTCTTCTGTGATAAGTTCTCCTTTAGGCGTAATCATATAAATAGTTAGTGGAGAACCAGAATGATAATACCACATTTCATCTGATTTTAATCTATGAAAATTTGAAACTTCACCATCTCTAAGTAAAAAATATATACTAGTCCAAAGCTTTCTTGATTCTTCACTTTCAACATTTAATTTTCTAGCTAAAATACTTTCTTTTGACATAAAACTCTCTTTATAAAATCCACCTTCTGGATGTGATATCATATTTAATTCTTTTATAAAATAATCTGCTGTGTACATTTAATTGCTCCTTTCAAAACCTACTACTATTTTACATGAAAGGTATTATTTTTTCTATCCACTAATAAAAATTCTCTAAATACACATATCTGACAAGTCATATTCTAAATAGAAAAATAGTTATTAATGATTCTAAATAGTTATATATGTTATATGTCTATCCTTAAAATTAAATGGTAAGTATTTAAAAATATTTTCTAACATACTTATCATTTAATTTTATCTTTTAAACTATTATACATTTTTAATTATTTACTTTCTACATATCCTCTAACATTTTGTATATAACCTCTAAAGGGAATATGTATTGAAACTCCTGTATCATCAAGCTTATATTCAGTGCCCTCCACAGGATTTTTATTGTTCACTAAATTCATTCCTACACTATAAAGAGCCTGAACCAAATCTATTGGATCATGAACAACAGAACCTAACATAATTCCTTTATCAATCAATTCTCTAGCTTCTGGTACTGCGTCAACTCCCACAACTGGAATTGTCTTTGTTCTATCTCCTTTATTATATCCAAATTCTTGTAACGCTTGAATAGCTCCTAGTGCCATTGTATCATCGTTTGAAATTATAGCTTCAATTCTATTGCCATATCTTAAGAGCAATGACTTAACTTCGCTTTTAGCTAACTCCAAATCCCATTGACAAACTATTGATGCAAGTTCTTCTGTTTGTATTCCAGCTTCTTCAATTGTGGAAACAGAAGATTTTATTCTTTCAATTGGAACCATATTATAGCGCTCACCTTGCAGCATAACATATTGAATTATATTATCTCCATTTCTATCAATTAAATTTTTATTAGTATTCCAATCATCAATAAGCATTTTTCCTTGCATTATTCCAGATTGTTTTGAATCTGTTCCTATGTATAAAGCTTTTGAATAAGATTTAATGGCATCCATTGTAAGTGGTTCTCTATTAAATATTATTACCGGGACATCATATATTTTAATTTTATCAATAGTTCCCTGTAAATTTCTTGTATCAGCTGGATCTAGTAATATAAGATCAACACCTTCTTTAAGTACTTTATCAATAGTTTCATCTTGTATTGCTAAATTGGATTTCGAATCATAACAGGTAATTTTAACCTTTCCCTGATTTTTTCTTTCAATCTCTTCGAAATCTTTACAAATATTTATGAGATAATCATCAGTAACAAGATCTTTGGCAAATACAGCTACTTTAATAGACCTCCTTGCTTGAAAATCTTTGGTAAGACTTATAGCTTTCTTACTGTTGCCTACTATTATAACTAAAATCATAATTGAAGTTATTATAACTTTTAATACTTTTTTTAATACCTGCATATTATTTCTCCTTAATTTATTTTTAATTACTCTGTATTTATTTAATAAACCTACTATGAATCAAATATACTTCTTTAACTTACTAAAAAAATATATTGCATCATAAACTTATTAATTTTTTATATTCCTTATTTTTATATTCTTAAATAACTAATTTTTCATTTACTATAGTGTTTTTAAATTATAAGGAAATATCATATTATTGAATATAATTTATTTTCTAATCTTATTATGTGTATTTTTTTTTTATTCATTCCACTAAATTTACAATAATAACAATAAAAAAAACCACAAAAATCCAAAATTTTAGATTTTCATGGCTTTTGTGGTGTGGACAATATATAACCTTAAAAATTAACCACCTTTAAATTTTTAAATGAAGAAATAACAAGTAATTTTGATATACAAATCCTAAAATTATAATATTCTACGCGGCATATTACTAAATTTAATAAATTAATAAAATATTTAGAATAACTTTTAAACTTTTTACATCAATTTTCTCACTAAAATTTACAATTCAAAAGTATTTATAAGGCTGGTTCAGAAATTTGAACCAGCCACAATTTAAATTATTTACAATAACTTACTGTTGCCTTTATTAAAATAGTGGCATTAGTAAATAGTTTTCGTGAATTTAAGCTATTAAAATATATATCCTCAACTTCAGTTGTTATATCTTCATTACCATAACAATAATTCTCAGGAAGAATTATAAAAGTACTGAATGGTATAGAATAGTGAGCTGAGTGAATTGTTTGTTCAGAATCTAATGCTGTATATTCAACAACTTCATTTAAAACCCCTTGAATTATCAACTTGCAACCTGTTAAAATTTGTCCTTCATTTGATTTTAAGATAGGAGTTTCTACTACATAATGCTTGATTATTTCTACATCACCATTTACTTCATTAATCTCTTCTATATCTGGTTTTTCATCTGGAATTATTAGATTTTCTTCTATAAATAATTGTTTAAAGTTACTAATACCAAGATTTACAATAACAGTAGAAGTTTCTGATGGATCTGTAGTAACAGTACCAGTAGTTCCATTTGGTAATCTATATTGGAATTTAGCAATTGCAGAATTTTTAATTTTCAGTTCACAGTTAGTAGCTATAACTTTTACAGAATACTCTATTATAGCTTCCTCACCTGTTTTAATAGTTCCAATATTTACGCCTTGTCTCAAGTCTACATTGTTTATACCGATTCCATCAACTTTGAATGAACCATCAATTAATTCAACTTCTGGTGGCAATTCATCTGTAAAAATTACATTGTTAGCATCTAAGGTTCCTGTATTTGTTACAGTTACAGTATAGTTTATTACATCGTTCATAACTGCGAAGTTTGTATCAGCTTCCTTTAATATTTCTAAATTAGCAATTTCAGGAATTACTTGTACTGTATTACTAGTTGCATTACCAGTTTCAGGTTCATCGCCTGGAATTTGATAACCAAAAGTTGCTTGAGCAGTATTTTCTATTGGTGAAATATCATTAGATAGAACTTTTGCTTT
Organism: Clostridium taeniosporum; assembly: GCF_001735765.2. Taxonomy (NCBI): domain Bacteria; kingdom Bacillati; phylum Bacillota; class Clostridia; order Eubacteriales; family Clostridiaceae; genus Clostridium; species Clostridium taeniosporum. Next base: position 1,308,671 of record NZ_CP017253.2, on the reverse strand, counting down.
AAAAGTTACAGTTTTGCTTTCACCAACATTTAATACACCAAGAATTACACCATTTACTATTCCTGATAACGGGTCAGATATTCCATCAATAGTAACTGAGCCAGAAACAAATTCTAAACTAGGACCTAATAGATCATAAATTACTATAGGATCTAAATCCACATTACCTAAAACAATATCACCTGTATTTTTAGCAACTACTGTATAAGTTACAGTATCTCCAACTATTACATAAGGTTTATCAACTGATTTTTCTAATTCAAGTTTAGGATTATAAACTGTAACACCTGGATCTTCTCCTTCTCCCTCCACTATTACTGGTGGTTTATTGGGATCTGTTATACTTGTACCAGTACCAGTGGCAATGTTTTGGAAAGTATCAGTTAAATCAGCCAATACTTGTATTGTTAAAACAATATCTACACTTTCACCAATTGCAAGATTACCTATATTTATACCAGCTTCAATATCTCCATTAACAACATCTCCATTAACAATGATTTGAACAACTTCAAATTCAGGTGGTAAATCATCTTTAACAATTACATCATTTATAATAATATCACCAGTATTTTCTGCTGTAATAGTATATTGGAAGGTATCACCTACTTTAACAATAGGATTATTTGACATCTTAGTCATAGTTAATTCAGGATTATAAACTCTAATAGTTTCTTCATTACTTGTAGCATTTCCACTGAAATTCTTTCCTGATACTATATAATTAAATGTTGCAGTTGAAGTGTTATTAATAGTCTTATCCGCTGGAATAGCATTTACCTTTGCATCAAAAGAAATTGTCTTTACTTCACCTATTGACAAATCTTCAATATTAACTCCTGTTAATATACTTTGACCTGAAGGCACTCCATTTATAGTTAGATTTCCAATATAGCTCAATTCTGGAGCTAAAACATCTTTAACTATTACATTTTGTAATGGAATTTCTCCAGTATTTGTAGCTGTAATCGAATATCTAATTATATCTCCAACTACCGCTCCAGTTCTGTCTGCTGATTTTACTAAAGTTAATTCTGGCTTTAATACTGTAACATTTACAGTATTTGTAGTTACATCTTTATTAACTGGTGGAAGTGCTGGATCCACTACATAAGAGTAATTAATCTTTGCATTATTGATTAAAGTACTTGGTGCATTGTCTAATACTTTTACCTTAAAGCTTAAATTAGCTATTTCTCCGGCTGGAATACCTATAATTTTTATTCCAAAGTTTGGATTTTTCGCTGGTTTAGATACACCATTAATTATTACTGTTCCAGTAACAAATTGTGTTCCTGTTGGCACCACATCTGTAACTAATGCATCAACTGGTACATTTCCTGTATTCTTAATAGAAACTGTATAAGTTATAATATCTCCAGGTGTAGTTGGGTTTGTATCAACTGTTTTTACTGCATTTTCCGGAAGAATTTCTCCATGATTTACTTGAGTAAATACAGTGTTAGTATCTCCACTTCCACTTGCTCCATTTGGATTGTTTGGATCTACTGTATAAGTGTAGCTTATACTTGCTGTATTTGGTATTGGATTTGGTACTGGCATTTGAATAACTTTTACTTTATAGCTTAAAGTTAAAGTTGCTCCCGGTGCTATTCCATTTGTAACATTAATTCCACCAGCTGGTGTTCCGGTTACTGGAGCACTTGCAATTAAGCTTCCACTAACATAACTTGTTCCATTTGGTATCGGATCTGTTATAACAACATTATTTGCAATTGTATTTCCTGTATTAGTTACATTAATAGTGTACGTTATTTCATCTCCAATATCTGCATATTGCTTATCTACTGCTTTAACAAAGTTTCCTGGTGCTACTAAATCTGCATAATTAACCTCTATACTTGCTGATGAAGTATTATTATCTGGATTTGGATCTGGTGTTGAACTGCTTACAGTTGCTGTATTATTAACTGTTCCTATTGCTGTATTACTGATAGTACCTCTAATAAAAATAGTTTTTGAAGTACCTGCTGTTAATGTGCCTATGCTATATGGGTTTGACCAAATATTCCAACTTACTCCATTATTTATAGAGAATTCTGGATTTAATAATTCACTTGGAACTACATCTGCCAAACTTACACTTTGTGCATCCGATGGTCCTGCATTTGATACAACTATAGTATAAGTCACTACATCTCCACGATTTACGTTAATAGGATTTGCTGTTTTTACTACTGAAACATCTGCTAAAGTATTTACAGTTGTTGTAACTGTTGAAGTGTTGTTATTTGGATCTAGATCTGGTGTTGGTGAACTTACTGTTGCTGTATTAACTAAACTTGACTCTGTACATGCTGGATCTACTGTTCCACTTATTGTTACTGTTATTGGTGTAGCTCCAGATGCTATTGTTCCTAGGTTTATTCCACCTACTGGCCATGGATTGCTTGTTCCTCCATTTACTGAATATACAGGGTTTAAAATACATGCTGGGACTGCATCTGTTAAACTTACGCTTTGAGCATCAGATGGTCCTAAATTACTTACTACCATTGTGTAAGTTAAAATGTTTCCAGCTACCACTGGGTTTGAACTTCCTGTTTTTACTACACTTATATCTGCTGATTGATTTACTTGAGTTGTAACTGTACTAGTATTGTTAGATGGATCTGGATCTGGTGTTGGACTACTTACTATTGCTGTATTAACTAAACTTGACTCTGCACATGCTGGATCTACTGTTCCACTTATTGTTACTGTTATTGGTGTAGCTCCCACTGCTATTGTTCCTAAGTTTATTCCGCCTACTGGCCATGGATTGCTTGCTCCCCCATTTACTGAATATACTGGGTTTAAAATACATGCTGGTACTGCATCTGTTAAACTTACACTTTGAGCATCAGATGGTCCTAGATTACTTACTACCATTGTGTAAGTTAAAGTTTGGCCTGCCACTACCGGACTTGGACTTGCTGTTTTTACTACCTTTATATCTGCTGATTGATTTACTTGGGTTGTTACTGTGCTAGTATTATTAGATGGATCTGGGTCTGGTGTTGGTGAACTTACTGTTGCTGTATTAACTAAACTTGACTCTGTACATGCTGGATCTACTGTTCCACTTATTGTTACTGTTATTGGTGTAGCTCCAGATGCTATTGTTCCTAGGTTTATTCCACCTACTGGCCATGGATTGCTTGTTCCTCCATTTACTGAATACACTGGGTTTAAAATACATGCTGGGACTGCATCTGTTAAACTTACACTTTGAGCATCAGATGGTCCTAGATTACTTACTACCATTGTGTAAGTTAACGTATTTCCAACTACTACTGGGTTTGGTGCTCCTGTTTTAACAACGCTTATATCTGCTACTGGTGTTATTGTTAAATAATAGTCTTCTACTTCACCATCTGATGCTGGTCCTATACTCCTTGTATCTTCATCTATTGGTAAACTATTTTGATTTATTAAATCATCAGTTGTAAGCCTTAACCTTACAAAAGTATGATCTGGTTGTAATACTACTCCTACTGGTACTATGAAGTTTAAAATAAATTGTTGTAATCCTAAGGCTGATGGAACTATTTGTACAGGTGCTGCTTCATTTCCTTGGAATATACCATCTTCATTAAAATCTATCCATCCATAAAGATTAGCTGGTAATCCAGTATTATTGGTAACAGAGACATTTAATGCATAAGTTGTATCTGTTGATAACATTGGAGTTAGAGGAACTACTAATCCATCATCTTGAATTCCTTGTATAATATCATCACCAGTTGCATCTGATGTTATATTAGCATATGCATCATTCTCAGCTGTCACTTGTGTCCCTAGATATAGTTGATTAATTATCTGATGCCTTGGACCATTATTAGCTAATAATGTTGAATAATCATTTGGTCCATTTCCTGGTGTTGGATCTGGTGCATCTCCAAAATCGATTAAAAGTTCAGCATTTAAGCAAGCGGCACCATCATTATTATTACTTGGAACATCTGAAGAAAATACAATACCAGTAGCATTATCTCCATTTATTTCAATTCTATATATTACACCTGTTGTATTATTGGTTGCATATATATATTGATCATTAATAGAATATACTGCTCCATACGCTCCTATTGGTATACCACTTGTAGTTAATACTGTAACAACTCCAGTTAATGGGTTTAAACTAACAACATTTCCACTTGTATTTTCTACTCCATATAAATTTCCATCAACTGAACTAACTGTCCAATCAGCTACAAGCATATTAGGATTTATAGGAGTTCCATATGGTGCTGTATCTAAAACAAATCCATTAAGTGGATCTACTAATTGTCCAAATGTTGGTGAACTACTATTAACATCTACTACATAGTAATTGGGATCTGTAGAACTTTTAATATATAAATGTCCATTATTATCAATTGTGCCTGTATTATAAAATGGGGAAGGTAATAGTGGTAAATTTGGTACAGGTCCCAAAACTGATGTTGTACCAGTTGAATCTAATATTACTAAATTTGTAGTTGTATTTTCTATACCATATATTAAATTGTCTAAAACATTGTATCCAATAGCATTTATATTCATTCCAATATCCGGATTTAGAACGTCTACTTCCCCTGTTACTAAATTTAATTTTAAAAGTGTACTATTTGTACCAGTTGATTCGGCTGCTACCCTGTATCCAAACGGTTCACATACAAACTTATTAGCAATAGCTGTTATTGTTTCATTACTATTAGATGTGTCTGTTATTACATTTCCTCCTGGTATTGGCACAAAAGTATAATTAGCTGTAGTACTATTTAACACTGGTGTTGGAGTTGTTCCTGTAGTACTTACAGTATATTGTATAGTCACTACTTGATTTGGTAAAAGTGGTCCAATATCTACATTTAAAGTTGCTGCTGTTGAATTATTTACAACTGGTCCTGTTGCATTTTGAACTGTTACACTTCCTGGATTTACAGTAGTTCCTGTTGGCGCTGGATCTAATACTGTAACTGTATCTGCTTGTATTACTCCAGTATTAGTTACTGTTAAAGTGTAAGTTATATCACTTCCCCTTGTTGCAGTTGCTGGCGCTGATTTATTTATGCTTATAATCGGTGAATTTGAATCTATTTGAAGCCCTAATAAATTTGGAACATATCCATCACCAGAAGTTGTTAACCTTATTAAAGCATTTGTTTGGGAATTAACAAGAGTTGTACTTGCATCAACATTAGTAATATCATACCCATATCGTCCTGGAGCTAATCTCCCAGCTAAAGTTGTTGGTACTGGTTGATTCAAAGTTCCAAAACTGCCTAGTGTATCAACCTGCCCTACAGTTAAACTTTCTGAATTACCATCATTAATTCTAGAAACAAAAAAATTATCTACTGGATTATTGGGTGGTGATGGTGGCTCTCCTTGCAATGCAACTAAACCCACTATATCCGGACCGAATAAAACTTGATCCCCTGTTACTTGTGGATCTCCTTCTCCAGCACTAATTAGTAATCTTGCTTTTATTGAACCTGATATTGGCGTACTAAATCCTGATACTGGTATATCAACAATTGGAGAAATTGCTAAATCTACTGGATCAAATATAGTCCATACATTCATGTTTCTATATGGTAAAGTTACATCTTCATAAGCAATTTCTAAACTCCATCCTAAATAATTATTTTCTACAGCTGGATTACTTGGAGTACCTCCTAATACACCTGGAATGCTCTGTACACTATACGTTCCAGTACCTGAATTTACTAATGTGGTTACATTTGCACTTCTAAAATACTGTCCAACACCATTAGTAGGAAAAACTACACTACCAGCAGTTGCAGCATCTGGATTAACTTGAAAGCTACCTAATGGTGTATTAAAAGTAATAGCATTATCAAGAAATGCACTTACATCTTGATCGGCATTTAAATATGAACCTGACCACGATAGCTCTGCATACAATATTTTTGCAGATACAGGTATATCGATTATTGCATCTGATCCATTTTCTCTCCAATCAAATGTTGTACCTAAAGGATACCCACCTGGAGCAGAAATTCCATTATTCAAACTAATAAAAGCACCTATACCATTAGCATTTACATCAGTATCAGTTGCATCAGGTGGATTAAACTTTCCTAATAACCCTAATGTATTTCCTGTAATAACCATAGAACCCCTAGCAGTAGTTGAATATCTTAAAATTGATGGCATTTACATCACTCTCCTTATTAAATTCTTTTAACAAAACTTTACATCCACAAATAACATTACACATTTATGAATTCTTCTACAATCTAACATCGTAGCTTTTGCAGCCTCTATATATGGAGTCACTGATATTCTATTAGCTCTTACTAATTCACAAACATCTTGTCCATTTATTTCTTTAGGTATAACTACAAAAATACTTTTCATGTTTTCAAAATGAGCTGCATGAACACTTTGTGTTTTTTCATTTGCTACATAAGTTATTTTTTCCTTTATATTTAGTTCTACCACTAATTTATATCCTGTTAAGTTTTGACCTTCATTTGAATAACCCACTTCAGTTTCTACTAAATTTATATCTACTATTTCTGGGCTTACTAAAACTTTTAAAATCCTTTCCATATCTGGTTTTTGTTCTGGTATTGTTAATATTTCACTAAAAATTTCTTCCTTAAAATACTTTGCTGTAGTTGGAAGAAGATTTGATCCCATAACAATATTTGCATTACATTTCATGTCTATACCTCCTAACATATATCTACTAATACCATCATAGTTATATTATTATAGATACATCTCTCATCTATCTGTTCTGAGAATATATCTTCAATAATAACATTTGGTGTTAGTCTTGCATTGGGGTTTATGTCCTTTGGTAATACTACATACGCGCAAAATGGAAGACATGCGTGAGCAGTATGCACTGATTGAGTGCAGTCACACGCAACATATTCAACCTTTAATTCTATCTTTCCGCATACTAATAGTTTATAACCTGTAATAACTTGTCCTTCTAATGATGTTCCAACAGGTGTTTTCACAACTTCATAATTCACTATACATCCCTTAGCTCTCATCTTATTTATTTGTTCCATATCTGGCTTTTGAGCTGGTATACAAAAAGTTTCTTCTATATTTATTTGATTAAAATTCTGTTTATCTTTTATTATGCAAGTATTGATTCCACTATATTCTATTAACTCTCTTTGAATTTTCCCCATAATAGTACCTCCTAATTATCATAATAATATAATATTCATACATAAATTATTGGTGATTTTATCTGCCATTAAGTTTTAATATTCTATAACTTTCTAAATATAAAAACAGCGAGCACAAAATATGCTCGCCATTTATTTTATCTAAATTATAAATATTGCTAAACTAGAACTAACATTAACAAGTGCAAACACTAGCTTTAATTAATATTGTGGCATTTGTAAATAAAGTTCTACAATTCAATTGTTTAAAGAAAATATCTTCTAGAACACCATTAATTTCAACATTACCATTACAATAATTTTCTGGTAATACTATGAATGTTGAGAATGGTATACTATAGTGTGCTGAATGAACTGATTGTTCTTCATCTAAAGCAGTATATTCAACAACTTCATTTAATAATCCATGAATGACTAACTTATATCCAGTTAAGTTTTGACCTTCATTTGATTCACTTATTGGTGTTTTAATTACATGAGATTTTATAATTTCTATATCTCCAGTAACTTCTGATATTTCTTCTACGTCTAGCTTCTCTATTGGTATAACTAAATTTTCTTCTACACTTAATTGTTTAAAGTTATTAATACCAATAGTTATTATATTACTTGAATTACTTGTAGGAGTACTTTCTACTATATCTGTTCTGCCATCTGGAAGTCTAAAATTAAACTTAACACTAGCACTATTTATGATTTGAAGCTCGCAGTTAGCCTTAACCACTTTTACTGTATATTTAACTATAGTTTGACCTCCTGCTTTAATAATTCCAATATTAACTCCTGCTCTGATATTGACATTATTGATTACTATTTCATTTACACTAAAACTTCCATTAACGAGTTCAACTACATCTGGCAAATCATCCTTAAATATTACATTTAAAGCATCCACTGTACCTGTATTCTTTAATGTTACAGTATAAGTTATAGTATCTCCTAATACTACGAAATCTTTATCTGCTGTTTTGATTACATCTATATTTGCTACTTCTGGAACTACATTTACTACATTACTAGTAGCATTTCCAACTTCAGGTGTATGTCCTGGCAATTGGAATCCAAATGTTGCATTAGATGTGTTAGTTATTGGATTTATTGTTGTAGATATTACCTTTGCTTGGAATGTTATTATCTTGCTTTGTCCTGGTAATAATTGACCTATATCTACTCCAGTTGCAATTCCTGATAATGGCTCAACTATTCCATCTACAGTTACTGTTCCTGCTATAAATTCTAAACTTGGACTTAATATATCAAATATTGTTACTGGAGAAAGTTCCACATTACCTAAAGTAATATCTCCTGTATTTTTAGCAACTACTGTATAGGTTACTGTTTCCCCAACTATAGCATATGACTTATCAACTGATTTTTCTAATTCAAGTTTAGGATTATAAACTGTAACACCTGGGTCCTCTCCTTCACCTTCTACTATTACTGGTGGTTTATTTGGATCTGTTATACTTATACCAGTACCAGTGGCAATGTTTTGGAAGGTAGCAGTTAAATCAGCTAATACTTGTATTGTTAAAACAATATCTACGCTTTCACCAATTGCAAGATTACCTATATTTATGCCAGATCCAATATCTCCATTAACAACGGCACCATTAACAGTAATTTGAACTACTTCAAATTCAGGTGGTAAATCATCTTTAACAATTACATCGTTTATAATAATATCACCAGTATTTTCTGCTGTAATAGTATATTGGAAGGTGTCACCAACTTTAACAGTAGGATTGTTTGACATCTTAGTCATAGTTAATTCAGGATTATAAACTCTAACAGTTTCTTCATTACTTTCACCAGCTCCATCAAATGTTTTTCCTGATACAACATAATCAAATTCTGCAGAAGCAGTATTATTAATAAATTTATCTTCAGGAATAGAAATAATCTCAGCATCAAAAGCTATGGTAGCACCAGCACCAACAGCTAGTGAGCCTATATTTACTCCAGTTAAAATACTTTGGTTAGAAGGTGAACCATTAATAGTTAGATTATCTGCATATTGAAGTCCTGGTGATAATGGGTCTGTAATTATTATATTATTAAGAGCAATTTCTCCATCATTTGTAACGAAAATAGAATATCTTACTATATCTCCAACTACTGCTCCAGTTCTATCTGCAACCTTTTCTAATTTGATACTTGATTTTAGATTTGTAGTATCAACTGGATTTGTAGGAACAATATTATCTATTGGTGGTTTATCTGGATCTACTGTATATGAATATTCTATATCAGCAGTATTAGTTAATAGATTTGGAGCAGTATCACCTACTAAAACTTCAAATGATATTATAGCAGTATCTCCAGCATCTATAGTGCCTACATTGATTCCTATATTAGGGTCTTCTGATGGTTTAGATAAACCATTTACCACTACTGAACCATCTACGAAGGTTGTTCCCTGAGGAACTACATCTTTAACTATTACATTAGTAACAGGAACATTTCCAGTATTTTTAGCTGTAATAGTATAAGTTATAATATCCCCTGGAGTTGTTGGATTTCTATCTACAGTTTTTATTGCCTCTTCAGGTGGTATTTCGCCATGATTAACTTCTGTATATACAGTATTAGTATTTCCACCACCACTAGCTCCATTTGGATTGTTTGGATCTACTGTATAAGTGTAGCTTATACTTGCTGTATTTGGTATTGGATTTGGATTTGGTATTTCATCTACTTTCACTTTGTAACTTAAAATAACAGTTTGTCCTGGTGCAATACCATTAGTTACATTTATTCCTGTAGCAGGAACTCCTGTAACTGAAACATTTGCTACTAAGCTACCATTAACATATGAAGTACCATTTGGAATAGGATCATTTATAATAACATTATTTGCTGTAGTATTTCCTGTATTAGTTACATTTATTGTATAAGTTATTTCATCACCAATATCTGCATAAGCTAAATCTCTTGATTTAACGAAGTTTCCCGGTGATACTAAATCAGCATTATTAATCTCTGTTGGTATTTCTGGTGTTGGTATTGGAGTTCCTCCTGGTACTGTTACTATGGCTACATTAGTTATTGGGTTAGGATCTGGAATTTCATCTCCTACTTTTACATCCCAAGATATGATTACAGTTTGACCTGGATTTATTGTAGTTATAGTAAGTCCTGTTTGTGGATCTGTTCCTGTATATCCAGTATTTACTGATAAATTATCATTATAAGTCGTACCATTTGGAATAGAGTCTGTAAATAGTACATTATTAACTGCTGCAGTTCCTGAATTTTTAATTGTAACTGTATAAGTTATGATATCCCCTAAGTCAGCATAAGACTTATTAACTGTCTTAGCAATTTCAAGAGCTGTTGTTTCTACAGGTGGGGTTGGAGTTGGAGTTCCTCCCGGCACTGTTATTTCAGCAATGTTTGTTATTGGATTTACTGTAGCATCTACTATCTTAACTTCCCATGTTATAGTTACAGTTTCTCCAGGATTTATTGTAGTTATAGTAAGTCCTGTTTGTGGATCTGTTCCTGTATATGCAGTACTTACTGATAAGTTATTGTTGTAAATAGTTCCTGTTGGTAATGGATCAGTAAATAACACATTATTAACTGCCTCAGTTCCTGGATTAGTAATAGTAACAGTATAAGTCAATATTTCTCCAACAACTGCAGATGATTTATCAACTGATTTAGTATTTTCAAGAACAGTTGTATAAACAGTATTTGTTTCAGTTGGCGTTCCATTAGGAATAGTTACAGTTCCTGTATTAGGGATAGGATTCGGAGTTGGAGCAGTATCACCTATTTTAACTTCCCAACTAATAGTTACAGTTTGACCAGGATTTATTGTAGTAATTGTAAGTCCTGTTTGAGGATTCAATCCAGTATATGGTACATTTACTAACAAACTATCATTGTAAGTTGTTCCAGCTGGAATCGGATCTGTAAATAACACATTATTAACTGCCTCAGTTCCAGGATTAGTAATAGTAGCAGTATACGTTATTACTTCACCTACATTTGCAAAAACTTTATTAACTGCTTTAGCAATTTCAAGAACTGTTGTGGTTACTGGAGAAGTTGGCGTTGGAGTTCCACCGGGTACTGTTATTTCACCTATATTGGTTATTAGATTTGCAGAAGTATCTACAACTATGACTTGCCATGTTATAGTTACAGTTTCACCAGGGTTTATTGTAGTAATTGTAAGTCCACTTTGAGGATCTGCTCCTGTATAACCTGTACTTACTGATAAATTATTATTATAAATAGTTCCTTGAGGTACATCATCTATAAAGTACACATTATTAACTGCCTGAGTTCCAGGATTATTAATAGTAACAGTATAAGTTAGAACTTCACCAACATTTGCAAAATCCTTATCTACTGATTTAGTATTTTCAAGAACAGCTGTAAAAACAGTGTTTGTGTCAGTTGGAGTTCCATTAGGAATAGTTACAGTTCCTGTGTTTGGAATAGGATTTGGAGTTGGAACAGTATCACCTATTTTAACTTCCCAACTAATAGTTATAGTTTGACCAGAATTTATAGTTGTAATTGTAAGTCCTGTTTGAGGATCTGTTCCTGTATATCCTGTACTTACTGATAGATTATCATTATAAGTTGTTCCAGCAGGAATTGGATCTTGGAAGAATACATTACTTACTGCAGTTGGACCAGGATTGGTTATACTTACAGTATAAGTTATTACTTCACCCACATTTGCAACAGTTTTATCAACTGCTTTTAAGATCTCAATTACTGTTGTTTCTGCTGGGGGTGTTGGTGATGGTGTCCCACCTGGTACTGTTATTTCACCTATATTGATTATTGGATTTACAGAAGTATCTATAACTATAACTTCCCAAGATATAGTAACAGTTTCACCTGGATTTATAGTAGTTATAGTTAAACCAGTTTGAGGATCAGTTCCTGTATATCCTGTACTTACTGATAGGTTATTATTATAAGTTGTTCCGGCTGGAACTGGATCTTGGAATAATACATTATTAACAGCACTAGTTCCTGGATTCGTAATAGTTACAGTATAAGTTAAAGTTTCACCAGCATTTGCAAAACTTTTATCTACTGATTTAGTATTTTCAAGAACTGTTGTTTCTACAGGTGGAGTTGGTGTTGGAGTTCCACCAGGTATTGTTATTTCAGCTATATTAGTTATTGGATTTGCAGAGGTATCTACAACTTCAACTTGCCATATTATAGTTACAGTTTCTCCAGGATTTATTGTAGTAATTGTAAGTCCTGTTTGTGGATCTGTTCCTGTGTAGCCTGTACTTACAGATAAGTTATCATTATAAGTTGTTCCGGCTGGAACTGGATCTTGGAAGAATACATTATTAACTGGATCAGTTCCAGGGTTAGTAATAGTAGCAGTATAAGTTAAAATATCCCCAACATTTGCAAAATCCTTATCTACTGATTTAGTATTTTCAAGAACAGCTGTAAAAACAGTGTTACTTTGTATTGGAACCCCACCATCTATGGATGCTGTCCCAGTGTTTGGAATAGGATTTGGAGTTGGAAGCACATCCCCTATCTTGACTTCCCAACTAATAGTTACAGTTTCACCTGGATTTATTGTAGTTATAGTTAAGCCACTTTGAGGATCAGTGCCTGTATATCCTGTACTTACTGATAAATTATCATTATAAGTTGTTCCTGAAGGAAGAGGATCGGTAAATAATACATTGCTAACAGCTACTGTTTCTGGATTTCTAATAGTTACAGTATAAGTTAAAACTTCACCAACATTTGCAAAAGCTTTATCTACTGATTTATTTATTTCAACAAGAGGGTCTCTTATTACTAGATAGTAATCTTCAACTTCTCCATCACTTGCTGCACCTATACTTCTTGTATCTAATAAGGTTGGGTCTGCAGCATTACCATTTACTAAATTATCAGTTGTAAGTCTAAGTCTTACAAAAGTATGATCTGGAGTTATACCAGCAGGTACAGTAAAGTTTAAAACTACTTGTTGAGTAGATGCAGAAGTTGGAACTACTTGAACAGAAGCAGCTTCATTCCCTTCAAATATACCATCTTGATTAAAATCTATCCAAGCATATAAGTTAGCAGAAGCACCTGTATCTATTGGATTTGTAACAGTTACAGTTAAGGAATAAGTCGTATTAATTGTTAGCAAGTCAGTAAGAGGAACTGCTAAACCATCATCTTGAATACCTTTTGGAATATCATCACCTGTTGCATCAGTAGTTGTATTTGCATATGCATCCGCTTCACTAGTTACTTGTGTTCCTAGAACTAAACCATTAATTATTTGATGTCTAGGACCATTATTAGCGAATAGTGTTGTATAATCATCCGGCCCATTCCCAGGATTTGGATCAGGAGCATCACCATAGTCTATTTCAACTAAAGCATTAGCACACATAGCTCCATCATTACCACTTGTTGCAACAGTTTGAGAAAATACTTCAGCAGTGGCAGTAGTACCTGAAAAAGTTACACGATAAATAACTCCTGTATCGTTATTAATAGCATATAAAGTACCACTAGCATCCATAAACATAGCTCCATAAAAGACGCTTCCTGGTATACCTATTGTTGTAAAAGTTGTTACAGCACCTGTAGTAGGATCTATTTTTACTGCATTACCATTAAAAGTTATTGAATATAAATAACCATCAATTGAATTCCATGACCAATCTGCTATATTAGAAATGGCTATTTGAAGAGTATTTCCATATGGTGATGTATCTAACACATATCCATTTTGAGGGTCAAGCAATTGACCAAATGTAGGTGAATTCTGATCTACATCAACTACATAATACCTATCAAGTACATTACTATATAAAAATAAATGTCCTTGATCATCTATATCTCCTACAATATAATTAGCTCCATTTGGCAAATTAGGAATAGATCCAAAATCAGTTACAGTACCATTTTCTGCCACTCTTACAAGATTCTCAGTATTATTCTCAATACCATATATCATACTATCTAAAATGTTATATCCAATAGCATTCACATTAAATCCCATATTTGAATTTACAACAGTTACATCACCTGTTACTAGACTAATCTTTAAAAATTCCGTATTAGTTCCTCCAGGAGGTATAGCAACTTGATATCCAATTGCTGAACAAATAAAGGTATCTGGATTATCATGACCAAAATTTGCTGCAGTTACGGTTTGATTATTTGTTATATTGGTTGCAGTTACAGTAACTGTATCAGTTCTAAAGGTACTTGAATTTGTAAATCCTGCTGGTTGTTCAAATGTTGTTGGTGGACATGTAGCTCCAGGATTTATAGCTGTTTCATAGATAGTATAATCCCCAGCTATATTTATATTTGTAAAAGTATATATACCAGACACATTTGTTTGAACTGTTGTACATACACCATTAGGATTTCTTAAAACTACATAGGCACTTGGTATTCCAGGCTCACCTGGATCATACACTCCATTGTGATTTAAGTCATCAAAGACTCTTCCAGTAATAGTTGCAGCCATATATTAATCACTCCTTTAATAATAAATTTTAACATTTACAAATAGCATTAAAAACTTCTAAATTCTTTTACAATCTAACATACATGCTTTTACAGCATTAATATAAACATTGATTTAGAATGTATTAACTTGCGATATCAACCCGGTTAATTTCTTTAAACAGTTATATTTGATATTTTACAATTGTTAATGCTATAATGTTTAATTAAATCTTATTTAATTCTTTACATAGACTTTTTTTTCCTAAAAAAGACTCTAATCTATATTATTCTGAAATTCACTTTTGGTTAATATAATTATTTTTGCAACTATTCAGTTAAGGTACAAATTTAGATATAATTTTAGATAAGACAAATATAAATATATCTACACTAATCTTAAATAAACGTTCTAAAATTTTCCTACTATAAAACAAACTATTCCATAAAAAAATACCACCCTATGTTTATACAAACATAAGATGGTAATCTCTTATATAATTACTACGTCCAACTTTACTTATACATATATATATAAACTATACTTAAAACATACCAGAATTATTTAGCTAATATTTCAATTCCAGTTTCAGTTATTAGAACAGTATGTTCCCATTGAGCTGATAAAGAATCATCTTCTGTATATATAGTCCATTCATTTTCAGCATCTACATATACATTATATTCTCCAGCATTAACCATTGGTTCTACTGTTAGTACCATTCCTGGTACTAAAACCATGTCTGTTCCTTTTTCACCTATATGAGGTACAAAAGGTTCTTCATGGAACTGATTTCCTACTCCATGCCCACCTAAAGCTCTAACGATTGTATAACCATTTTTATGAGCTACTTCTTGACAAGCCGCTCCAATATCACCTAAGTGTCCCCATGGTTTTATTGCTTTTATTCCAGCTTCCATACATTCTTTAGCTACTTCAACTAATTTCTTAGCTTCTGCACTAACTTCACCTATCATAAACATTCTTGATGCATCTGAATAATATCCATTTAAAATTGTTGATACATCTACATTTACGATATCTCCATCTTTAAGTATTATCTTTTCATCTGGTATACCATGACATACTTCATTATTAATAGAAGTACATACACTCTTAGGGAATCCTTCAAAATTTAAAGGTGCAGGTATAGCACCATGTTCTACTGTATAATCATAAACTAATTTATCTATCTCTAAAGTAGACATTCCTGCCTTTATCTTGCTTGCAACTAAATCTAAAACTCCATTATTAATTTTTGCACTTTTTCTTATTCCTTCTATATCTTCTGGAGTTTTTATTATTTCTCTTGGTGGAACTCTTTCGCCTTTTAATCTTAAACTTTCTAATTTCTCATCAAATTCTAAATGGCATCTTTTATATTTTAATCCACTGCCACACCAACACTTTGCGTTTCTATTTGAAAACATACCTTTAAATACACCTCTTTGCTATATTTGTTTTAAATTTTATGTAACTAAATTTTTAGATTATTCTACATTTAATTATAATTTCTCATACTATAAAAAATAACACACTATATATTATATAGAAAAAATCTAAAAGTGATTTTTTAACTATTTATTATTCTTTATTCAGTATAACTAAATTATACTATTTAATCAAATTATTATCTTATTTAATTAAATTATACTCATTTTAGCATTACTAAGTTTAATTACTTCATCCTGATTTGCTTATTCATATATAAACACTTTACTTAAAATTATTTTCTCGCTCTATCACATTTAAGCTTCTTACCCTTTATTGTAGCTGCCTTTAGTCCATTTATTACTATTTTACCTTTTCCATTTAATATATCCACATATGAAGCTATATCTTGAACATCTATTATTCCTATATCTTCTCCAGTTACTCCTGGTATCTTAGTTATAGCTCCAACTATATCTCCTGGACGAATCTTCTTCTTCTTTCCACCATTTAGATATATTTTCATTATGTTTTTACTTACAGCATTGCTCTTTTCTTTTTTCTTTTTAGGTCTAGTTTTTAATACACTAAAAGCTTTTTCTATGCATTTACTTACTTCTTCCTTACTTGGAAGTTCTTTAGATTCTATTTTAAATCCTATGTAGCTTTCAATTTCATTTAAGTATCTATCTCCAGAATCTTTGCATAAAGTTAAAGCTTTTCCCTTTGCCCCTGCTCTTCCTGTTCTTCCTATTCTATGTACATAAGCTTCTTTTTCAACAGGAATATCATAATTTATAACATGTGTTATTCCTTCTATGTCTATTCCTCTTGAAGCTATGTCAGTTGCTACTAATATTCTAAATTCACCTCTTCTAAATTGCTCTATTGTATTAAGTCTATCTTTTTGCATCATTCCACCATGGATCTTATTTGTTGAATATCCTTTATTCTTTAAATAATCATATACTTTATCTACATTTTCTTTTGTTCTACAAAATACAACTGACGTTTCTGGCATTTCTGATATTAATACATTATTTAATGCTTCCAATTTTTCATTATAATCTACAAAATAAACACTATGACTTATATTATCATTTACTAACTTTTGAGATTTTATTGATATACTAACTGGCCTACTCATATGTTTATCACATAAATTCTTTATTTCATCTGGTATAGTTGCTGAAAATAATAATGTTACTTTTTTCTTTGATATTCTTCTAATTACAGCTTCTACTTGTCTTATAAATCCCATATTAAGCATTTCATCAGCTTCATCTATAACAAAATATTTTATCTTTGATACATCAAGGCTTCCTCTATCAATATGATCTAGTACTCTTCCTGGAGTTCCAACAACAATATGAGTTTTTTGTTTTAACTTTCTTTCTTGTTCTGTTATTGCTTGCTTTCCAAAAATGGCTACAGAATTAATTCTTTTATATCTTCCTATATTTAAAACATCTTCACTAATTTGGACTGCCAATTCTCTTGTTGGAGCTAATACTAATACTTGTGGTTTATTTTCATCCCAATCTATTTTCTCACATAACGGAATACCAAAAGCAGCTGTTTTACCACTTCCTGTTTGAGATTTTACAACTAAATCTTTATTTCTAAGTATTTCTGGTATTACTTTTTCTTGAACTTCTGATGGCTTTTTATATCCAAGTCCTTCTATTGCTTTTAAAATTTCATCACTTATATTAAATTTATTAAATTCATTTTTCATTCTTTAAATTTTCTCCTATCCTTAGCTTAATTAAATGCCTAAAACAATATTATTAACATTATAATATTATTTTAGGCATATGAAAATAAATAACAAGTCAAAGATGCCACAGATACTCTGTGAAATACAATGACTTTGTTTCTAATAATAATTATATTATTCTCAACTTTATTCTGTTAATTCTCAATTAATATTTACTTACATATGTATAAGCATATTCTAAAAATTCAACTAACCTATATGATTATATACTACAAATACAAGTTTAACTAGAAAAATATAACCATTAAGTATATAATTAATCATACTAATATTTAAAAACAAAGGAGAATTTTTATAACATGACAAAATCATTTCAAGATTTAAATTTAAATTCAGATATAATAAAGGCATTAGAAAAACAAAACATTACTGTTCCAACTGAAATTCAAAGTTTAACTATAAATGAAGCTTTAGAAAATAAAGACATTATAGGTGAAGCATTTACTGGAAGTGGTAAAACTTTAGCTTATCTTTTACCTATCTTTCAAAGAATAAATACTGAAAAAAAAGAAATGCAATCAATAATTTTAGCACCAACCCATGAATTAGTTATGCAAATTGAATCACAAATTAAATTACTTTCAAATAATTCTGGTATAAACGTTAAATCTCTTGGAATTATAGGAGATGTTAATATAAATAATCAAATAAAAAAAATTAAAGAAGTTAAACCTCATATTATAGTTGGATCAACTGGAAGAGTTCTTGATCTTATAAGAAAGAAAAAAATCACTGCTCACACTATAAAAACTATAGTTATAGATGAAGTTGATAATTTACTAGATCCAAAGAGAGCTCAAATAGTTAAAGATATAATAAAAACAACTATGAGAGATAGACAATTAATGGCTTTCTCAGCTTCTATTAAGCCTGAAATAGTTAATTCATTAAAAGAGTTGATGAAGGATCCAGTAGTAGTTAAATGTAAAGGTAAATCTTCAATTAATCCTAATATTTCACATATGTATGTAAAATGTGATAGAAGAGATAAATTTGAAGTTCTTAGGAAGATAATATCTTCTGAAAATCCAAAAAGAGCTTTAGTATTTGTTAATGACAATAAAGATATTGAATTAACAGCTTTAAAACTTAATTATCATAGTAAAGACTGTTTTGCTATCAGTGGACGCATTTCTAAAGAAGAAAGAAAAAAAGCAATTGATAGTTTTAAAAAAGGTAAAATTAAAATATTGGTTTCTTCAGATGTTTCTGCTAGAGGACTTGATATTCCTGATATAACTCATGTATTTGATTTAGATCTTCCATTAAAACTTGATGAATACTTACATAGATCTGGCAGAACTGCTAGAGGTACTGGTAAAGGTATTTCTATCTGTATAGTTACTGACAAGCAAATGAACATAATAAAAAAATATGAAAAAACATTTAATATAAAGTTCCAAGAAAAAATAATTTCAAATGGAGTATTTAAAGATAAAGTTAAGTAACTGTTAAAGATTACATTAAAATTTAATCTTTATTAAGATTCTATTAATTTCCTTTTATTAAAAATAAATAGTGATATAATATCTTATATAAAAATTTTTTACTATATATTACTATATTAATATAATTAATATATAAATTTTTTTGATTTTAGGAGGAAAAGGGAATGAAAAAAAATATTATTAAATTATCAGTAATTTCACTATTATGTATTATGACATTAATATCATGTGGGAAACCAAATACTAATAATACTGATAATAATAACACTACTGAACAAACTCAAAACGAAAATACTACTCCAACTATACCAGGAAATGTTGAACCTTCTACTGTAGAAGTTAAAAAGGTTGTTAGTATAGATAACTTAAAAGATAAAGACGAAGCAACTATTAAAAAAGTTTTAGGAGAACCTAAGAGTAAAGAGGAAAACAAAGTCACTTATGAAAAAGATGATTATACTTTTGAAATAACTTACGTTGATTCTAAATCTGCAATCATCAAAATTATCCCAACAAAAGAAATGAAATATCCTAACGATGGTATCAATATATTAAATGTATTAGGAATTAACGCACAAACTCCAGATGTTACTGCACCTATAGGACTTGTTTGGAATAATAAATTTAATACTTATAAAATAACAGTTGCTTCAGATGCTTCTGTAGAAAATAAACTTAGTTATGTTGAAATTATATTAGATGAAAAATATGCTCAATAATAAGAAAGATGCTTATTAAGCATCTTTCTGTATTTATTTAGTTTGAATTTATATATATTTATAATATAATGATATATATATATAAATTATATTATATATCACCAAGAATAATGTAGAATATTTTACTAAAGATAAAATTAAGTAGCTAAATAATCAATTAATGAGGTATATAAATGATAAAGTGGGATGATAGCTATAATATTGGAATTAAAACTATAGATGAACAACATCAATATCTGTTTAAACTATGTAGAAATTTAGAAATGTTACTTGAAACTCCTAATGTAATATATAAAGTAGATGATGCAATTAAGATTATATGTGAATTTAGAAATTACATCACTTATCATTTCTATTTTGAAGAAATGTATTTTAGTATAGCACAATATGATAATCTAACAACTCATATTGCTGAACATGAACAATTTAAAGACAAAATTTTAGATATTAATATTTCTAATTTTTATAAAGAAAACTACGATGAATTAAAAACATTAATTAACTTCTTATATAGTTGGATATTTGATCATATAACTAAGAAGGATATTATATTAAAAAATTTTATATAATAATACTATATAAAGTGCACCCTATATATAGTAGACTCTCTTTTATAAGTGTCTACTATATAGGGTTCACTTTAATAAATAAACCACCTTTCTTAATGAATTTGATATTTGCAAATCAATTTTACACTAGAATTGGTGGTTTTTTATTAGTTTCAGCTTAATTTTTTTATCAGAATCCATCTTGATAATTGCTGGATATAAAAATCGAACTTAGAATTGTCTAAAAATGTAACAGTTATACCATTTATTATTATTTTTAATTCATAGTAAAACGTCTAAAATAAATCAATTGAATTCATCCTATACTGGGTAAAATTAGTACCTAGATTAGCCTAAACCCAATTTACCATTTAACCTATTTAATCTAACATATTTTTACATCAACAAATAACATTACACATTTCTGAATTCTTCTACAATCTAGTATTCTAGTCTTAATTGCCTCAACATATGGTGTTACTGTTATCCTATTAGCTCTTACTAGTTGACAAACATCTTCTCCATTTATTTCTTTTGGTAATACTACAAATATACTCTTCATATTTTCAAAATGCGCTGCATGAACACTTTGACTTTTTTCATTTGCAACATAAACTATTTTTTCCTGTATATTAAACTCTACCACCAATTTGTAACCAGTTAAATTTTGTCCTTCATTAGACATTCCCACTTCAGTTTCAACTATTTTTGTATTTACTAATTTAGGATTTACTAATACCTTTAATATTCTTTCCATATCTGGTTTTTGTACTGGTATGGTCAATATTTCACTAATAAGTTCTTCTTTAAAATACTTTGGATCAGTTGGTAACAAATTTGAACCAATTGAACATTTACCTGTAAAATTCACACTTTTTTCCTCCTAACATATATCAACTAATAACATCATAGTTATATTATTATAAATACATCTTTTATCTACTTGCTCTGATAACACATCTTCTATTAATATTGTTGAATTTATTCTTGCATTTGGATTTGTATTTTCTGGCAAAACTGCATATGCACAAAATGGTATAGTTGTATGTGCTGTATGAACTGATTGAGTTGCTTCAAGAGCTACATACTCTACCTTATAGTTTATATCTCCACAAACTAATATTTTATATCCAGTTACTGTTTGTCCTTCCAATGAAGTTCCAATTGGTGTTTTTACTATTTCATAATCAACAACCTTTCCTTTTACCCAAACTCTTGTTATTTGTTCCATATCTGGTTTTTGATTTGGAATACAAAATCTTTCTTCAATATTTATTTGATTAAAATTGGCTGTATTTTTTATTGGGCAATCATTTATTCCATTATATTCAATTAGATCACGTTGGATTTTCCCCATGATATATCTCCTCCTGATTTTTTCATAATATATAATATTCACAAGAAAATTTTATGTGAAAATAATAAAATATTATCTAATTTAGTCAAATTTTAATTAAGCAAATTCTTTTATATTCTCTATAAAAAATAATAAGAATATTTTCATATAAAATTATTAATGAAAATATCCTTACTTTATTAATTTAATTTTAAATTTTGTAATACATAAGCTTCATTATATTTATAGTCCTGATAATAAAAATATGGTTGAAATAAAAATAATAACTGATACTATAATAAATGATAATTTTATTACAAATTCTTTTCTAAATGTTCCAAATAGCATTATAAGATTTTTCATATCTAACATAGCTCCAAATATTAAAAAAGCTACAACACTACTAAATGGATATTGATTTAATAACTTCTTTCCAATAAAAGCATCAACTTCAGAACATAAAGACAATAGGAATGAAAGTAACATCATAAATATTATAGGTAGTATTTTGCCATTAGATATATTATCAAATACATTTGTTGGTATTAATACTTGAAATCCTGTAGCTAAAAAAGCTCCAATTATGAGATATTTCATAATGTCTATGAATTCTTTTATCGAATGTTCTAAAAATAATTTAAATTTATTTATTTTCCCATCCCTTATTATATTTACATTATTGCATCCACAACTGCAATATGATTTATTATCTATTAACCTATCCATTAATAAATATTCTCTTTTTCCTTGAAGTGAAGCCATTATAACACCTATAAGAATAGCTCCTACAAATGCTCCAACAGTCCTTGCAATTACCATAGATATGTTATCATAAAATGCAGTATATGTTGACATTATTACTATTGGATTTATTAAAGGAACTGCCATCATAAATGTCATTGCAAAGCCAAGTGGTACTCCTTTTTTTATAAGTGCTCTTGTTATAGGAATAATTGCACATTCACATATTGGAAATATAAGTCCTATCAATGCTGCTCCAAAATATCCTACAATATTATTTTTAGGCATAAATTTACTTATAGTCTCATTTGATATATATATTTGCATAGCACCTGAAATTATAGCTCCTAAAGCAATAAAAGGAGTTGAATCTTTCATTATTTCTGTAAATGTTTTTAAAAATTTTTCCATTATATTTTTATCATAAATATTTAATCTATATAATGCTATAATAATTATAAATATAATAGAACATATTATTAAAAAATTTCTATTCTTTTTTTTCTTCACTCTTTTTTCTCCTTAAATCGTTTCTTAGAATTATTGACTTTAACTCTAAGTTTTTTTATAAAACCATTCTCTAATATTTCATTTTCTCTTATCATTGAATTAAAATCTTCCTTATCTTTTGCTTGTAATATATATGCTGATGGATTTATATTTTTTAGTATGTTTTTTACACTGAATATTTCTTCTTCATTACAGTTTTTAGTATTATTTAATACTAGTAAATTAGACAGTTCTATAAATGGAATTAAAAAATTTCCCATGTTTTGAACATATAATTTTAAATTTTTAGTATCACCAATAAAATATATCCTATCTAAATTTATAATGTTTTTATATGTTTTTTTATCAGCTATTTTAAATAAATCTTCTAAATCATAAGTTCCATTAAATTCTATTATTATTCTATTTGGAGAATATTCTTCTATTAATCTAATCATCTCTTTACTTAATCTTTCAAAATTACTTTCCTTATAAATAGTTACCACTCCATAATTTAAAGTTTCTTCTAATATTTTGTTTTTTCCATTTTCTAATTGTATTACTATTATTTTTTCTCCATCAACATAGCTTTCTTTTATTAAGGAATTTATAAAACTTGTTTTTCCTGAGCCTAAAAAACCTGTTACTATTTCAACTTGAATTTTCATTGATATATCCCCACCTTAACTAAATAAACGAATTAACTCTTTTTTATTTAAATTACTTCCAATAATAGAAATAACTTTTTTATTAGCCCATTTTATTTTTCTTCCTTGAAATTCATTTGGTACATAATCAAATTGATAATATTCTCCATTTATAACTTCAACTATTCCTTTAGCTCTTATTACATTTCCATACTGTTTGTTTTGTGCTATTATTTTAAATTTACTTTCTAATTCTTCTTCACTGATTTTACTATTTAAATCTATAGGATAACTTTCAAAAACATCCTTTGCTGAATGACTATGTTCTTTTCTAAATGAAGCATGTTTAGCTATTTTATTAAATATAAATTCATTTTTGTTATATAATACTGTATCATCTATTCCTACTATTTTGTTTATTTCTTTTATACCTAATCTTGATAATGGTTTACTTATTATTGTGGCATTAGAATTAATCTTCCTAATAGAGCTTATTGCATTTTCTAAATCATTTTTACTTATTAATTCCGTTCTACTAAAAACTACGACTTTTGCTTTTCTTATTTGATCTTTATAAAATTCATCAAAATTATTTAAATACATTTCATATCTTTGAGCATCTACAACTGTAATTATTCTATTTATTGAAAACTTATCTTTATAATGATTTTTATTTAAAATATTTAATATTTCACTTAATTTAGCTACGCCAGAAGGTTCAACTATAATATTTTTAGGGTTATATTTATCAATTATTTCTAATACTGAATCTATAAAATTTCCTGTTACTTGACAACAAATACATCCTGAATTTATCTCTTTTATTTCTATATTTCTTTCCTTTAATATAGTTCCGTCTATTCCAACTTCACCAAATTCATTTTCTATTATTACTGTATTCTCATCATAAATTTTGTTTGATAATAAATTTTTAATAAGCATTGTCTTTCCTGCACCTAAAAATCCTGAAAATATATCTATCTTACTTGTCATAAAATTTCCTCCTTATACTCCTATATATTTATTTATAATTAAAGTAATATAAATATTACTTAGATTAAAAATATTTTTTCTTCTTATTAATAATTATTGATAAAACTTTAAAATTATGTTATTTTTAATAAAGGTATGTTATATTAACGTTTTATTAAAAATAATTAAGGAGTGATTATATGTATGATGTAGATGATTTCTTCAACCACCCTGATCATAGAATGTATATAAAATATGAATCTTTTTATCTTACACCTAAAGTCTTCTATTTTTTATGTGAAGCTAAAAGTATCTATAATATGATTGAAGCAGCTAAAGCTAACAGACCTGCTATTGAAGGTGTAATTCCAGAAATTGAAGATTTATTTGAAGGTGGCATGCCTGAAGATATGTTTAAACAAATGGTTGGACGTATGGTTAAATTTATTCTTAGAGATTTTGGATGTTTTCCACGTGAAAAAATACCTACTCTAAAAAGAAAAAATAATATATTTAAATCTGGTTTAAAATATACTTATGATGCATCTAGAGCTATTAGAAAAATTAAAGTTCATTATGAAATAGTTTAATAGTCATATGTTTTAAAAATGTGTTTATATATAAATAAAGATGGACGATCTGCTCATTATACCTTTAAAATATAGTATTCTAAAAATTATCTACTAAATCTTTAGTAATATAAATTCCTAAATTTTAAAAAAGTTGTATCTCACGTAAGAGTAAGATACAACTTTTTTTAAAATTCTTCTTTATATAACTTTCTTTTCTTTAATAAATATAAGTATATAGATAATAAAATAGTTCCTTTTAAAATACTACTTACACTTATACTCCACCATATTCCATCTAATCCAAGTATATTTGGTTTACATAAAAGATATGATGCTGGAACTCTGGCTCCTGTTAACAATATTCCTATAATTGATGGTATATATGTACGTCCAAGTCCATTAAATCCTCCTGTTATTGTAATCTCTATGCACATAAACAATTGTGAATACCCAAGTATTCTCAAGTATACAGTTCCTTCCTTAACAGCTTCTGGATCATTTAAGAAAAATGAAAATACATGCTCACCACCTAATATTAATAATAGTGATGCAAGTATACCTATTGTTATTGCCATTAACATAGTAACCTCTACACCTTTATTTATTCGTTTATACTTTTTACTTCCGAAATTTTGCCCAACAAAAGTTCCAAGTGCAGTTGAAAATCCTCCTGCTGTCATCCATGATATAGCTTCAATCTGCGAACCTACTTTTTGAACAGCTATTGGTATAGGTCCAAATACTGCGATTATTCTTCCTATACACATAGAAAATATAGTAAATAATCCATTTTGTATTCCTCCTGGTAAACCTATATTACAAAGTACCTTTATATAATCCATTCTAGGTGTTTTAAATACATTTACTTTTAAATATTCTTCTTTACTTTTAAACATAACAAATATAAAACTTAAACTTACTATTATTTGTGCAATTACAGTTGCAATAGCGGCTCCTGCTACCCCCATCTTTGGAAAAGGTCCAATTCCTAGTATTAAAACTGGATCGAAAACCATATTAAATGCAAGTCCTATAGTATTTATTACAAATGGAGTTTTACTACTTCCAGCACCATTAAATATTGCCGTAAATACTGGATTTATAAAGTAAAATATCATTGCTAATGCTACTATTACTAAATATGTTTTAGACATTGAAATTACGTCACTATCACCTAGGTTAAAAAATCCTATAAGTTCATTCCTAAATATTAGTAATATCAATGTATATAAAATAGAAAGAACTAGATTTATTTGAATAGCACTTATTATGTAAGTCTTAACTTTTCTTAAATTATGTTCACCTATTTTTTGTGCAACTTTTATCTCTGCACCTGTTTTAGATATCATAATAAAAGCCATTGCAAGCCACGGATAAAAACCAGCTGTTCCAACTGCAGCTACAGCTTCACTTCCTACCTTTCCTATCCATATCATATCCGTCATATTATATGCCATTTGTATAAAAGATGTTCCCATTATTGGTAACGCTAATTTAATAAGTTTTGATACAATTTTTCCTTCTGTTAAATCAATTCTTTGTTCCATAAACACTCCCCCTTTATAAAATTTAATTATAAATTCAAATTATTATAATTACATTAAAAAAATCTCCAAGGCCACTGTAGACTCGTGGATTTTTTTAGTATTTGTCTTTTCCAACATATGTGAGAAAAATCTAGCAGGCGAATATATTTTCTTTTTTTATTCTTTAGGTTTATTTCTTATCCTTTAAACAAAATATAACCTGAATTATCCAAATATTATTTAGAAAATAATTTCTTTAAGAATAAAAAAACTTATATATCTATAAAGTCTCTAGATTAGAATTAAATCTAACCTCAGGCTTCATAATGAATCTTATTGTACTTAAATTATTATATATAAATATTGTAACATGTCAAAATATTTTTTAAATTTAGTATATTTATCATTTTAATAAATATATCTATAAGTGTATTAATATAAAATTTAAGGAATGTTGTAAATATGAATTTTAGTGAATATGTAAAAAATTCTACTAAAAATGTTATAATTTCAAAAATATGTTCACTCTTAGAGAAAGATCCTTCCAAAAACATTGATAAATTATTTAACTTATCAATTAAACTTACAAAAGATACTAAAAATAAAAGTAAAATAAGAGATTTATATGATTATTATAATAATAATCCTTTAATAAAAAATTTTATTGAAAACTTATTAATAAACATAAATCCTAACTTTTTAAAAAAATTTGCAATAAACTTCCTCAATTATGTATTAAATAGTAATGATAATACTTATTTTCCTTTTTTTGTTATAGATTTATCCTCTAAAGATATAAATGATAAAATTTTATATAGTGAACTTGATAAAATTTTAAAGAATGTAAAAGAAAATAAAATATCTTATGTATTTATAATTGGAAAAGAGCCTTTTTCTATAGATCCATTATTTAATATTTATAAAAAATATTCTAATATATTATTTATTCCATTTACGAACGGAGAATTATTTACCCCTATAATATGTAATAAACTTAGTACTTTATTTAATGTTGTGCCTATAATTTCTCTTAATGGATTTAAAGATCTTACAGATTACAGTCGTGGAGAAGGAACTTTTAATAAAGTTATGTCTAATCTGGATTTACTTAAATATAACTCTATTCCTTTTGGAATATCATCAAATATTTCTTTTAATAATATAATGGCTGTAACCTCAAATAGATTTATAGATATGATATTAAAAAAAGGAGCTTTTATTAATTTATATTTTTATGATTCAGTGATAAACGAAAAAAAAGAAAAATTACAACTCTACAGAAAAATAAAGCATCTAAAAATAACCCCACCTTATATTCCATTAAATTTTTTAGATAATTCAATAACTTCTAAAATTATTATAGATAAAAATAGTCTTTATAATAATGAACTTAAACTAAATTTTAATAATATGAAATACTGTTTTCATTCTATTCTTTAATAGTTTGAACTATAAAAGGCCCATTCTATGGGCCTAACTATTCTATATTAAAAATTTATTTTTTGTATTACAGAATGGACACTTCACAATTGCTTCATACTCTGTTATTATCCCCTCATTACCTACAGTTTCACTAATTGCTATTACCTCTTCTGCTTCCATCCCTTCTCTTTTAATATGTTCTAGTGATTTTTCATCATATATTATACAATTCCACTTTACAATATTATGACATGCATTACATTTGCTTTTCTTGTTAATGACCTTCATTTTACCCCTCCTCTCATATAAATCTATTATATAAGGTAGTGTAAAATTCCTTCTAAAATTTACTTAAACTATAAATATTTTCATTATAATATTTATAGATGTGTAATTGTTTACTTTTGGTTATTTTCATTTTAATTTATTGACATATTTTAAAATATATCCATATTATAATAAATAAAGTTGTATTAAAATAAAAAAATACTATTTTAAAATTACAAACTTAGTCAATATTTCACCTTACTTGTGATGATTTAAAAAGCTAATATAAAATAATATAAAAAGCTGATTCCTGTATAATACAGAAATCAGCTAACAATTAACTAATATTTTTAAAATATTCTTTATATAAATTTCACTTTAAACTTTAAAACATCTACTCAATTTTTATGTCTTGATGTTTAGAAAACATTAAAAACTTATAGTCATGCAAATGACCATATGATTAAAAAAGCTACTAATTTAATAACAAAGAATTTATTTTTGACGAAATTTTTGACGAATGTATTTTAAATATAAAATCAAGCAACGGAATTTTTACTTAGTTAAGTATAAATACAATAATTTAATTGTATTTTCAAAGGCATTATAATGAGTTCTTTCCATTCCATGTGATGCATGAACACCTGGTCCTATAAGGGCTCCACGAATATTATTCCCGCCTCTAAGTGCAGCTCCTACATCTGATCCATACATTGGATAAATATCTACTGCATAATTTATATTATTATCTTTTGCTAAATTAACTAATGTGGTTACCATATTATAATCATAAGGACCACCAGAGTCTTTTGCACATATTGAAACATCATGTTCTGTACAATTTAAATCATCACCTATACATCCCATATCTACTGCTATCATCTCTGTTATATCTTCTGGAATATATGATGAACCATGTCCTACTTCTTCATAAACTGAAATAAATATCTTAGTTGTAAATTTAGGAGTTATTTTTTCTCTTTTAAATAACTCTAAAAGTCCCATTAAACAAGATACACTACCTTTATCATCTATAAATCTTGACTTTATAAATCCACTTTCTGTTATTGTTGTTTTAGGATCTATAAATACAAAATCACCTGTACAAATTCCTAAATTTTCAACATCTTCTTTAGATTTTACTACTTCATCAATTCTTATTTCCATATTTTTAGGTTCACGTGTTTTGGTTGAACTATCTTCAAAAACATGTGCTGCAGGACTAGTGCTTAAAAAAGTACCACTGTAAAGTTTTCCTTCTCTAGTCCTTATAATGCAGTATTCACCATCTAATGTTGGAACTATTGGACCACCAAGTAAAGTAAACTTTAATTTTCCTTCCCTTGTTATTGATCTAACCATTGCTCCTAAAGTATCTACATGTGCAGATAATCCTATTACTTCATCATTAGATTCACCTTTTATCGTTATTATTCCACAACCTTTTCTTGTAGTCTCAAATTCATAGCCAAATCCTTTTGCTATTTCTTCAATTTTTCTCATTATATTAAAACAAAATCCAGTTGGGCTATTAAATTCTAATATTTCCTTAGCTGTTTTCAAAATATATTCTTTATTAATATTCATAAACACTCTCCTTATTTAATTAAAAGTAGTAAGATAAAAATTCAAAATTTTTATTGTAAGTCTTAAAGACTTTCTAAAATATATATTTAAAATATCATTAATTCATTTTTTTCCTTAACTCTCAATTATTCATTATAACCCCTCAATTCTTTGTTTTCTAGTATCAATTATAAATGAAATTTTCTAAATTATATAATTCCATTAAACTTGTTTATAAGTCCTAATATGGATAGTAATAGAAATATATTGCTCTATCAGTAGAATGTATTGAATCATCATAATATACATTTCTTATATGATATATTTCATTATCAAATTTCTCTCTTTGATTATCTACTATATAAGCATATTGGTTATCTCTCCATCCCATAAATACATAAACATGACTATGACCATTAGTATATAAAATATCACCTGGTTTTAATTGTGTAAAATCATTAGATGCTACAAATCCCTTTTCCTTTAATAATCCTTCCAATTCATAAGTATTACAAGTTTGTTCTGGTAACCAAACTCCATTTCTTCTTAAAACTTCTGATAAAAAGTATACACAGTTATTACTTGTATCTCCTCCATGAAGTTCTACAGCCTTATCATAAACACTTAATTGATTACTTGGATTTGTCATATATTTAAATGCATTAAGTTGTACATTAGAATGGGCATAATTATTAGACACATTTACAATTTCACCATTAGGTTGAATATACGTATTATCATTAAGCCATTGATTTTTAACTAATACTCCATTAGAATAAAATTTATAATTTTTGCCATCTATAGTCATATCTCTTCCAGCTACCATAACACCATTTTCATCAAAATAATATCTCTTATCCCCTTCATTTAACCAACCTTTTAACATTACTCCATTGCTATCAAAATAATAACTCTTTTTATCTATTTTAACTAATCCAGTAGCCATATCTCCATTAGGATTTAAATAATATCTCTTTGAATCTAGGTCTAAAAATCCTGTTTGCACTTCACCTTTTTCATTAAAGTAATACTTTTTATTATTTATCACTTTCCATGTATTCTTTATCAATTGTCCTGAAGTATCATAATAAAACCACTTATCTTCTTCTTTTTGCCATCCAATTTTTACAGTACCATCTTCATTAAAGTTATATGTTTTACCATCTATTTTGGTAGTTTCTTTTACTCTATCACCATATCTATCTAAGTATGTCCATTTTCCCTTTAAAAAATGCCATCCTTCTTTTAATCTTAATTCATCACTTTCAACATCAACATATTGGTATTCACCCTTAATTATTTTTTCTTCAAATTTTTCTGGTAATTCTCTAAATTTATTATCTCCTAAATCTATATATGTTAATTTATTTAATTCTGTTATGTTATCAGGGATTTTAGTTAATTTACAATAGTTTAAATTTAAATACTCTAAATTTTTCATTAACCCTATTGTTTCAGGCAACTCCCCTTCTAACATTTTGTAATGCAAATCTAACTTCTTAATTTTTAAAAAATCTTCTTTTGTAAGTTCATTAAAGTTCTTATTAAGCTCATCTGCCACTTCCATGTTAAGCCAATTTCTCTCTGGTTCAAATTTTTCTTCTTGAGATATTTCTATTTTAGTATTTGCATTATTATCATATGCAAATGCTTGTACACTTCCATTACATATTGTCATTAGTGCTACTGTTCCTATTACAATTAAATTCTTCTTCAATTTTATGATTCCCCCTTTATAATCTTAATAAATCGTACCATTTAATAATACAACAAATTAGTTATAAAAAAGGTCCTAAATTACAAAAAATGCAAAAATTAATATAAATTTAATTTTTTCTATATTTTAATCTCGAATATTGACATTTATGGTATATTCATAAGTTCAGATAGAACTTTTATATCTCCTATTCCTAAATTAAAATATTGCTCTGTATGTTGTGATGTATTAAGCTTATACAATCCACCTTTATATTTTTCTGCTAATCAATGTATAACTACTTTTTATAAAAATAGCATTTAAATTTTTATTACAATATTATAAAATCTAACTTTATTTTTATAATAATCCCTCTTTGTTTATGCTTATATTGACA
The DNA here is from genome assembly GCF_001735765.2 of Clostridium taeniosporum. Classification (NCBI taxonomy): domain Bacteria; kingdom Bacillati; phylum Bacillota; class Clostridia; order Eubacteriales; family Clostridiaceae; genus Clostridium; species Clostridium taeniosporum. Next base: position 1,276,486 of record NZ_CP017253.2, on the reverse strand, counting down.
TCTTACAAAATATATACATTACTTTTAGAATATTTATGGTTTTTATTGATTATTTAATTTATTTTTTCGTTTTATTTTAAGAAGATATTAAACGTATTTTTCAAAGTTTACTGTTTTAATTATATATAAATCTTATTTTTATGTTACTTTTTGTCAATTTTATAACTTTAGAATATATTAATATTAAATCAATATTTTTGAGGTAATCTATGAATATTTTTTCTCCATTATTATTATCACTATCATCACATTTAGATACTTTCAGAATTTCAAATTTTTATGGTTTAAAGAAAGTACCTATGCAAAAAGTTCAAATTTTACTTATTTCAATTATCGCAACATTTACTACTTTTATTTCTATTTCTATGGGGGAATTTATCAGTAAACTCTTATTAAAAGAAATCATAATTCCTTTTGGATGTACACTTTTAATATTTATAGGAATTTACTTTTTTGTTGAACATGTAAGATTACTACGAAAAAGTCGTAATGAGGATACTTCTTACTACGTAGAAAATAATTCAAGATTCAATTCATTATTAAAAGAAGGAGATTTTTCTGAATTTCATTATTCTAACCATGTAAACTTAAAAGATAATCTATCACTGGCTATCTTTCTTTCAAAAACTAATATTTTGTTAGGCTTAATTGCAGGTCTTCTTAATACAAATATGCCTATTAGTTTATTTTTTAATTTTACTATAAGTATTTTAATGATATTACTTGGAAAATATATAACAAAATTTTCTTTTTCTAATTGGACAATTAAAAATTTCTATATATTATCAGGTATTCTCTTAATATTCTGGGGGATTTATGAATACTTATTATGATCTATTAAATACTTGCTATTTTGCGCAATTATTAAATAAATCCATACTATAAAAAGTAGCTACACCACGCTTCTTTAATTGAGAGTGGATAAATAAAGATTAAAAGTTTACTAAGAGTTTTTTCATTAACTCTAAACTATTGATTCTCAATTCTAAACTTACCTATTTACACTATCAATTTTTAACTAATATTTTTTAATCTTTTATTTAATTAGTCTTTTATTTATAATAAAAAAGCCATAAAATCTGCTTAATTTCAAGCTGATTTTATGGCTTTTTACTAGATTTTAGTTATTAGTCTTGATATTGTGATAAAGAACTACAAGCATTATTAAGATTATTAATTGCATTTTGAATCACTTGTTTGTTTTGTGGTTTTTCTGCTGAATTTGCTGCTTGTTGTAACGCATTTACTGCTGTTTGCACAGTACTCATTCCTTGATTTACATAATTTTGTGCTTTTCCTGCCATAATTACTTCACTCCTTAAAAATTTATTACCCTATTATATTATCCAATAGTAATAAATTTATTATAAAATAATCATTCCAATATATTCCAATTAAATATGCTAATGGAATAATATAACTATATATGTTCCAATTAACAATGTTCACTGCTTAATAATCAATTACTAAAAAACTTCAATGAAATTTTAATACAAATAAAAAAGTATTATCATAAAATCATATCTGATAACGTTTTATTTATTAATAAATAAAATCTAATTTTAATTATTACACCTTAGTTAACATTGTTAAAGTAACAAAATCATATTATTATATTTATATATTAGGTGATGGAGTTCGCCTTTAACTGCTTAATGCTAATGACTCCTACAAAAACGGGTATACTGTTTTTTGTAGGAGTTTTTTTATTAAGGCACACTGAAATAAATAACTAATCAGTATAATAGTTTATTTTGTGAACTACTTCTTCATTAGAACCTACTAATAGTACCACTATTAGTAGAACATAAGTTATTGTATTTCACAAAATATCCTTGGCATCTTCGAATTATTATTTATTTTCATATGCCTAAAAAACATAAAAAGGAGAAAAGAAAATAAATGTGTAAGAATAACTTAAAAAAAGAAAAATCAATTGTATTTTTTAAGACTAAAAATCTAAGTGCACCTCTAAGCATTTCATTTTTAAAATGGGTTTTTATAGGTACAATTGTAGGTTCTTTAACAGGCTTAGTTGGAGCTTTATTTTTAAATAGTTTAGAAATTGCTACAGCCTTAAGAAATAACAAGCCTTGGCTATTATTTCTCTTACCTTTTGGAGGTGCTTTAGTTAGTTTTCTATATTCTAAATATGGAAAATCATCTTCAAAAGGAAATAATTTAATTATAGAAAAAATTAATACTAACAATGGAGATATACCTCTTCGTATGGCTTCTTTGGTCTTTTTAGGTACTTTTGTAACTCACTTATTTGGTGGATCTGCTGGTAGAGAAGGTACTGGAGTGCAAATTGGTTCAAGTATATCTGAGGCTATTGGACGTTTATTAAAATTAGACAAAATCGATACTAAAATTATTTTAATGTGCGGAATTAGTAGTGGATTTAGTTCTGTTTTTGGTACTCCACTTGCTGGTACTATATTTGGCTTAGAAGTTGCTGCACTTGGAACTATGAGCTATCAAGCTTTAATTCCTTGCTTTACATCAGCTTTTGTTGGAAACCTTGTAACTATATCATTTAATGTTCATCACTCACATTATAGTATATTAGAAGTTCCTAATATTACATATGTAGTGGTATTAAAAATCATTATTGCTGCAATTTTATTTGGATTAGTTAGTAAATTATTTAGTGAGTTAACACATAAATTAAAAGATATATTTTCTGATAAATTTAAAAACACTGCAATTAGAAGTATGATTGGCGGATTTATTGTAATTATATTAACATATTTAATAGGAACAAGAGATTATCTAGGACTTAGTTTACCTTTAATTAGTAATTCTTTTACTGAAAGTGTTAATCCTATAACATTTTTTAACAAGATAATATTTACTTCATTTACTTTAGGTACTGGCTTTCAAGGTGGTGAGGTTACACCTTTATTTGTAATAGGTTCAACCTTTGGAAATACTTTATCTAGTATACTTAATATTTCTCCATCATTTTTAGCTGCATTAGGCCTTATAGGAGTCTTTGCTGGAGCTACAAATGCACCTATAACATCTTTCATATTGGGACTAGAACTTTTTGGTTCTCAAGGAATTGAATTCATGTTTATGACTTGTGCTATAAGCTACATATTTTCTGGTCATTCAGGGATATATATTTCTCAAAAAATAGGTATAAGTAAAAGTACCTTAATTAAAGTTCCAAAAGAGTCTACACTTGCTCATTATAAAAGTAATAACTCTAATACATATTTAAAAAATAATACAAAAGAACAAAAAAAATCATGTAGTTAATGAATAATAAATAAAAACTGAAACAATTCAGTGTTAATAATTGTTTCAGTTTTTTCCATTTTTATTAATTAATCTATAATACCATATCTTAAAATTTGCATACTGGATTATATTATAAATGTACTTATATGAATCTAAAAAATAGTTTTACATAAAAAAGTTGATATAATAATTCCACCTAAACTCAAAAATAAATTAAGACAAATATTCATAGTCCCTAATAAATATCTTCCTGTATTCATTAAACTAATTGTTTCATAACTAAATGTAGAAAATGTTGTTAGTCCTCCCATAAGACCTGTGGTTAAAAAAAGCTTTAAATTAGAAGATATTAAATTTGTAGACATACTAATTTCCATTATCATACCTATTAAAAATCCACCAAGTACATTAACAATTAATGTACCTAATGAAATATTTGAATTAACTAATTTTGCTGAATGCAAAGTAATTAAATATCTAATTGTTGCTCCTATGAACCCTCCAATACCAACATAAATAATTTTTTGCAAATTGACCACCTCCATAAAAATAAAAAAACTCCTGCTTTAAAAAGCAGGAGTCATTAGCTTGATGCACTTTATCCTAAATATACTATTCATAAAATTATTAATCATAAAACTTTAATTAATAATTAAAATGTTTAGGATACAACCTCTAAACTTTAAATTATTATATATTATATATTTTCTATAATTAGACGTTGAATTACGGTGAACCCCATCACCTATACAATTTATATAAATTATATATTATTTTTCTTTAAAAGTAAATAAATTACTTTATTTTTAATAAATAAGATTTAATATTTAATACTAAGCAAACTTATTATTAGTATTATTTACTTCAGCCCTAGCTCTATCAAGATACTCTCTATTTTCCTGATATGATTTTACTTTAGATTGAGACATATTACCTGTTTTTTGTGTTAATTTATCTTTTTTGCTTTTAGACATAACATCCACTTCCTTTCTTTAATATTTTTACTCCAAAAAAAGAAGTTATCCTTTGTATTTTATTACTTATCTTGCAGTTTTTTAGATTTTTGCCTATAACTAATTTGTAAAGCTAAATACTAGCTTTAATTAATTCCTTTTAATTGCATTAATTGTAAAATTATATTGTCTTTTACATTAAGATTATCCATAATTATTATTTTAAACTACTTATATCATCCATATTATAAGAATTAACACATTTAAAACTCCGCAAACTATAAATGTATATTTATATACATTATTTTCAAACTTTTTATTTCTTTTTGTTATTATTTTTTTATTTAATTTTATCTCTTTAGAAAGTTTAATACCAAAAATTATTTCACTTATTATAAATACTAAAAGTGGATATAATGTAATTAATAGTTGAAATATTATTTGAGATACATTGTAATTAACAAATCCTAAATATACTATTGCAATTATCATACATATTAAGTATCCAATTGATATAGTCTTTATTTTCTCATATACTCTTTCCCAACTTTGATCACTATATGTAGCAGTTTTTCTAAAATTATATAATTTTTTATCATCATATACATAACTTAGATTCTTTTTATCTAATATATCTTTTAAATCATGCATAAATTGTTCTATATTCTCTAAAACAACAGTTAATCTAATATTCTTTTTATTACTTTTAATTTTTGTCCATCCACCAAAATATTTTATGTATGGAAATTGTATAGATTTTATTTCTTCATATTGAATAAAAGTCGTTCCCTTAATATTTTTATATACTATTCCTAAATCAGTTAATTGTACACTAACATTTTTAAATTTTCTAAACATAATAAAATAAAGAAATAAAAATTCAAATATAACTAAAATTAAAAATCCTAAAATCATAATTAAAGCAATTCCAAAATAAGATATAAAATCCTCCTGCATTGATCTTAAATATGATATAATAAATGTTTCTATTATTATTGATAAAATAAATCCTACTATTGATACTAAATATTTAATAGGATATCTTAAGTGTTTTCTATACATATACTCCTGCATTTTTGTTCCTCCTAGTTTATATAAATATTATTATTAATTATCTGAACTTATAAAAAACCTATACTTATAACTAAAATGGATCCTATGTCAAGGACACTTTATTAAAGTTATATAAAAAAGTTTTAATAATTACTTTATTTGTTTTTTATTATAAAAAAAGTATTTTGTACCATTTCTTATTATCGAATTATTTTTATTTCTCTTTAATATACTTAATTTTATGTTTTTCTAACATTATCTACATTCTTCTAATTATTTTATTAATACTTTAATAATTCATCGTTTTTTATAATACTTTAACAATAAATTATCAAAGCAAATTATAATTTGTATGTTAAATTAATTTTCTATTTTGCCCAAAAATATTTTTAATATACAAATTGTATTGAAATTTTTCTTATGGATGATATAATAGACTTGCACTTTTTGTGCGGGTGGGTGAGGGAGATTTTGAAAGTTGGTCGAAAGGATGAATAAATTTTTTAAATTAAACGAACACAATTCTACAATAAGGAGAGAAACTATAGCCGCACTTACATCATTTTTTGCTGCTGTTTATATTATTATAGTAAACGCTAGCATATTAAGTGATTCAGGCATACCTATTGAACCTTTAATTATCGCAACGGTTTTATCTTCATTAATAGGATGTCTTATAGTAGGTTTTGTTAGTAATGCTCCTCTAATCGTTATGCCCGGTATGGGAATCAATGCACTATTTACTTACACTGTTGTAAAAACATTAGGACTTACATTTTATCAAGGACTAGCAGCAGTAATAGTATCAGGAATTTTATTAACAATAGTTGCACTTACTCCACTTGCTAAAAATATAACAGAAGCCATTCCAAATAATTTAAAAGAAGCCATTACTGTTGGTATTGGACTTTTTATTACACTTATTGGATTATCAAAATCAGGTCTTATAGTTTCTGATTCTTCTAGTTTATTAAAGCTTGGAGATATAACTAGTCCTGAAGTTATAGCATTTATAATTATTATGCTTATTACATTAATATTATTTATTAAAAATGTACCTGGTGCATTCTTAATTTCAATTATCATAGGTACAGTTATTTCTATATTTATGGGAATTGTAAATATAAGTAATATTACATTTTCACTTCCTGATTTTGGAGCTTATAAAGACATATTTTTTAATGCTGATTTTAGTGCCATACTTAATCCAAACTTTTGGATTTCTACATTTTCATTAACATTAGTTTTAATCTTTGAAAATATAGGACTATTACATGGACAATTAAATGGGCTATTAAAAACTCCAGAAAAATCTCAAAAAGCTTTATCTTCAGTAGCATTTTCTGTTATTGGATATGGTTTTCTTGGAAGTAGTCCTCCTGTATCTACTGTTGAAGGTGCAGCAGGAATAGCAGCTGGTGGAAGAACTGGTTTAACATCAATAATAACTGGATTATTATTTTTGCTTTCATTGTTTTTTATACCATTTATATCAGTAATTCCAAATGCAGCATTATCTCCAATTCTTATTATAATAGGAAGTTTAATGTTCCAAAACTTGAAACAATTAAACTTTGATGATTTAACAGAATTAATACCGGCATTTATAATAATAATATTAATTCCATTAACTTATAGTATCGTAGATGGAATAGCCTTTGGATTTATTTTATATCCTATATGTAAATTATTTAGTAATAAAAAGAAAGATTTATCAGTAACTATGTGTATTACATCTGCTATCTTCTTTATTTACTTCTTAATTCAAGGTTTTATTCATTAATATATAAACAAAATGCAGAAGTTTTTGACTTCTGCATTTTTTATGATCCTATTTTAATATATTTTGATATAAAAAAAATCAACTTAATAAAATATCATTTTACCTATTGAATATATCAGCACTATACTAGGGTGAGTAATATTATTTTAATTTTTCCTTTATAATAAATACTATGTAACCTCTATTACTTTACTATTGTTATAGAAACATCTTTTCTCCTAATTCTGCAAAACTCTGTAAAATCAAAAAGCACTTTACATCTATATTATTTTTGCTTTTCATAATCTCTTTTGCTTCTTCTTGAGATACAAGTATTGTTTCTATATCTTCATCTTCTTCTAAATAATATTTTGAAAATTCACCTTCACAAATACAATAAATAAACCCTAATGCTTCATCAGTCATTCCAGGGGATATATAAAGCTTGTTATTTCCTTTTTCTGTTATCTCTAAAAGTCTTAATCCAGTTTCTTCTTTTAATTCTCTTTCAACAGTACTTTTTATATCTTCATTATTATCAACAAGTCCCGCTACTAATTCATATACATAATCATTTATTGGCACCCTATATTGTTTTATTATAACTAATTTTTTTTCTTTCTTATGAAAAGCTGCTATAACTACTCCATCTATTTTATCTTCTGTTCCATTTAAATATCTATCCCTTAATGTTTCTTCACTTTTTCTAGATGCCACAATCCAATTTTTTAATTTACCTAATTTATTTTTATATTGTATTTTATACATATTCAAAAATTTTGATGATGACATTTTTTCTAAATCCACTACTTTACTTCTTTTCATTTTATCTCCCTCTTATAACTATATTTTTATAAAAGTTTAAACTTCTAATAATATAATTATACTACTATATTCCTAAAAATATAGTAGCTAATCCCATTCAATTACTAGAATTTTCAATTCATCTTTCTTCATAGATACTTTATATCCATCTTCCATTAACCAAGTAGCTATTTCTTTAACCATCTTATTTTTCATATCATCTTTTTCATTTATAGCAAAAACTGCTGATACTTTATTTATTCCTGAGCTTTTTCCTTGTTCTATTTTTTCTAATATTATTTTTTTGTTTTCCAATAATTTTTTATCATAATATTCTAAATTCATAATATTCTCCTCTAATTAAATTTCTACCTATATAATTTTATGATTATCTTTTATAAATATTACTATGTTTGTCTAAATCATCCCTAATTTTTAGTATAAACTCAAATGTTAAATAATATATCTTTTCAAAAAATAACAGTTAGTTTGGCTATTTATTTTATTTATTCATTATATTTCTTAATATTATATTTAATCTTTAGGGAATACTATAAATAATCAATTAAAAGGAGGATTATTTATATGGATAATATAAAACGATTGATTGATTTATTACATACCCAAGCACAATCTTGCAGTAAATGTGCTCAAAAATCTAAGGAACCTAATGATGGTTCTTTTATTAAATATGATTCCAAGGACAGCTTTAATTCAGAAGGAACTGTAAGATATGGTGAAATTCAAGATGCTGATGATTTATAATGCTAACTTAAATTTATTAAAAAGTTTTATAAAAACATTTTAAATACTACTTATTCTCTTTCTATTAAGGTACATTCAAATAAATAACTAGTTAGTACGCTAGTTTATTTTGTAAACTACTTATTCCTTAGAACCTACTAATAGCATAACTATTAGCAGAACCCAAGTTATTGTATTTTACAAAATATCCATACATATTTAACTTTTTATTTATTTTCATATGCCTAAAAATATCTTTTAATTATAATCTTTATATAAATTAAATAAAGAGATATGAATTAACGAAAATTATAAAATCATATCTCTTTATTTTTAATTTTAAATTACCATTGACCTATTCCAAGTGGTGAAAAAATTAAATATATTAAGCACATAGTTCCAATCATAATGCCAGTTGCTAATTTTGCATATTTCCAAGGTACTAAATCAACTAATGCTTTATTTTCTTGTATAAATTCAGTTTCTCTAGGTCTTATTTTTCCAATTATAATCATAACGATTACACATATTGGAAATAACCCCCCTAATACATAAAGAAAATGAACATCTTTTATTAAAAATTTAGATAATGTATATAAAACTATATGAACAAAAAATGCAATTTTAGGAGCAATCTTTGGCACTCTCTTAGAATAAAATCCTACAACTACTGCTGCTAAAATAGGTACATTGTAAAATCCAAAACACTCTTGTAAAAACCCATATAATCCAGTAGGAGCATATAATATAAACGGTGCAACACATGTAGCTATTATGGCAATTATCATATTGAATTTCCTTCCAATATAAACCAGTTCCTTATCATCAGCTCTCGGTTTTAAAAGTGGCTTATAAAGATCCAAAGTAAACAATGTAGCTGAACTATTTAATGCTCCATTAAATGAACTCATAATAGCTCCAAATAAAACTGCTGCAAAAAATCCTAATAATGGTTTTGGTAATACATCTATTAATAATGTAGGATATGCCATGTCTGCATTTTCTAGTCTTGTTCCATACTTAGCAAATGCAATTACACCTGGCATCACTAAAAAGAAAGGCCCTATCAATTTTAAAAATCCTGCATATATAGCACCTTTTTGTGCTTCTGCTAAATTTTTAGCTCCCAAAGCTCTTTGAACTATTGATTGATTTGTACAAAAATAAAATAAATTATTGAATAATAGCCCAGTCATTAATACTGGCCAAGGAACTAATGGTGAAAGTGAATTTGCTGGATTTATTGCATTTAATTTTTGAGGATTTGTAAGCAATACATTAAATCCATCTATAAAGTTTCCGTGTCCAATTGAAATTATTCCAAGTATAGGAACCATGAGTCCACCAATTAATAGACCTAATCCATTAATAGTATCTGATACAGCACATAATCTTAAGCCACCATATACTGCATACACACACCCTATTACTGATATAATGAAACCAGTTAATGCTATTGCTTGAAAGGTTGTTATTCCTAAAATATTTGATATTCCAAATATTTTATTTATGACTATAGCTCCTGAATACAATACTGTAGGAATATATGTCACTATATATCCTAAGAGAAGCAATAATGATACTATTCTTTTAGTTGTGGAATCATATCTTTCTTCTAAGAAGTCTGGAATTGTTGTAATACCACTTTTAAAATATTTAGGTAAAAAAATTAAAGCTAAAATCCCTAATGCTAAGCATGCTGTAGCTTCCCATGCCATTGGTCCCATATTAGTCATATAACTTTGTCCATTTAACCCTATTATTTGTTCTGTTGACAGATTGGTAAGCATAATAGAACTAGCTATTACTATTCCTGATAACCCTCTACCAGCTAAAAAATAACCCTCTGCTGATTGAGTATTAGAACCTTTAGTCTTGTGAAATGAAATTACTCCTACTAAAATTATAAAAAATATAAAGGTAATTAGTATAAACATTTACATTCCTCCTTCTATTTAAAAATAAAAGGACTTCACATTATATTTATTTATAAAATACTTACTATTATAAAATATAACATGAAATCCTAAAGATAAAACGATAAAGTAAATGCTTAAATACTAGCTTTTTCTTTTATATAATTTCTTCCTTTAATTGCATATTCAAGAGGATTTGCAATAGATGGGTCTTGCTCAGCTTCTATCATTAACCATCCTTCATAATCATTTTTTGCTAATATCTTAAATATTGGTTCAAAATCTATTGCTCCATCTCCAGGAACAGTGAATGCACCAGCTCTTACACCTTTTAAGAAACTTAACTTTTCATTCTTAACTTTACTGACAATTTCAGTTCTTATATCTTTTAAATGAACATGTTTTATTCTATGAACATACTTTTTAAGTATTTCAATTGGATCTTCACCTGAATATACTAAATGCCCTGTATCAAATAATAAATATACTAAATTTTCATCAGTAATACTCATTAATTTATCAATTTCCTCTGTTGTTTGCACACCTGTACCCATATGATGATGATAAACTACTTTCATATCTTTATCTGCTGCTAATTTTCCAAGTTTATTAAGTCCATCAGCTAGAAGTTTCCATTCTTCTTCATTAAAGTGATACTTTCCATCAAATATTGGAGTATCCATTTGACCTTGAATACTATGTCCTTGTTCTGACACTACTATAACCTTTGAGCCCATAGCATGTAAAAAGTCTCTATGATCTATAAATTCTTTTTTAGTTTCTTCATAAGGTTTAGTAGTTAAAAATGAACTAAACCAAGCACTTGCAATTTGAAGTTTTCTCATTTCTAACGCTTTCTTTAAAACCTTTACATCTTTAGGATATTTATTTCCAACCTCGGTTCCCTTAAATCCTGAAAGAGCCATTTCACTAACAGCTTGCTCAAATGTATTCTCCTTACCTAAATCAGGCATATCATCATTAGTCCAACCTATTGGACATATTCCTACTTTTACTTTATCGTTATTAAACATATCAATTCCCCCTAAAATTTTAAGAAATATTAAGCTATTCTTTCCTAAATAATCTACATTTTTTTAATTACATCATTTTGTTTTCTTTTATACTAATATTGAATTTCTGATATCTTAACAGTTCTATTTTCTTTTAAAGATTTTGTTGCTGCTTTACCTATTAGTACAGCCTTTAATCCATCATCAGCATTTACTGCAACTTCTGTGTCATTTACAATTGCATTAATAAATTCTGTTATTTCCTCTGCATAAGCTTGCATATATCTTTCTAAGAAAAAGAATAGTGGTTTTTCTCCATTTACTCCATCTTTTGTTGATACAACTGCACTTGAAGTACTATCGTTAGTCACAGCTACTTGTCCAAGTGATCCAAACACTTCTGCCCTTTGATCATATCCATAAGCTGATTGTCTTGAATTATCAATTACAGCCATTGTTCCATTTTCCATTTTTAATGTTACTATAGCAGTATCTATATCCCCTGCTTCTCCAATAGCTTTATCTACTAATACATTTCCAGCTGCATAAACTTCCTCAACATCATTTCCTAAAAGATATCTAGCCATATCAAAATCATGGATAGCCATATCAAGAAAAAGACCTCCTGAAACTTTAACATAATCTATTGATGGTGGTTCTGGATCTCTTGAAGTTATTTTAAGAATGTGTGGTTCTCCAATCTTACCTTCTACAACAGCTTGTCTAACAGCTTTAAAATTATGGTCATATCTCCTATTAAATCCTACTTGGTATTTAACATTTGATTTATTAAGTTCATCAATAACTTCTTTAATTCTGCTTAAATCATGGTCAATTGGTTTTTCACAAAATACATGCTTTCCTGCTCTTATAGCTTCTATAGAAATTGATGAGTGAGTATCTGTTGATGAGCATATAAGCACTGCATCTATTTCTGAATCATCAAGAATTTTCTTGTAATCATTATAAACATTAGCTATTCCCATTTCCTTAGCCCATTTTTTAGTATCATCGTTTAAGAATACATCTGCTATCGCCTTTACTTCTGCATTTTTTACATACTTAGAAATACTTTCTCCATGCACTTTACCTATTCTTCCAGCTCCAATAATTCCAACTTTTAACATATAAAACATCTCCCTCTTAATATTTTCTTGCACCTTTTAATATTTTTTCACTACTTTCAAAAGCTTCGTTAACAGATTTCTTTTCTGATACTTCAGCTAATCCTACATGCCACCATGATTCATATCCATCAGTCATAGTTTTAGGTAATACTTTTATATCAATTAAAGTAGATACTTTTTGTTTTTTAGCATCTATTAATGCTCTCTTTAATTCTTCTAAATTTTTAGCTGTATAAGTTTTTAATCCATATCCTTCAGCTGATTTTGCAAAATCTATTGGTATCAATCTACCATTCAATTCATTTGTTTCATTATTTCTATATCTAAATTCAGTAGCTAAATTTCCTATACCATTAGAGATTTGTAAATTATTTATACAACCAAATCCACAATTATCAAATAATAATACATTTACTTTTTTATTTTCTTGAATTGAAGTTAAAAGTTCTGAATGTAACATTAAATAACTTCCATCACCTAAAATTGAATAGACTTCTTTTTCAGGTTCTGCTAATTTTGTCCCAAATCCCGCTGCTATTTCATACCCCATACATGAGTATCCATATTCCATATGATAAGAATTTAAAGTATCTGTTTCCCACATTCTTTGCAAATCTCCTGGTAAACTTCCTGCTGCTCCAACAATAATTGCATCTTCATCAATATTTTCTCTAATTGCACCTAATGCTGAAGTTTGAGTTATTGTTGTATCCATTAACTTTTTAAATTCTTCTAAGCTTTCTTTATTTCTAGCTTTTATTAATGGTTCAAAATTTTCTTTATATTTTATATTAATTAATCTCTTCATCTCTTCTTTCCATGCCGTTTTTGCATCTTTTATCTCATTCTTATATGAAGAAATATAATTTTCTTTGTCAAGTAATTTATAAAGATGTTCTAAACATTCTTTAGCATCTCCAACCATCTTACATGAATCTAACTTACTTGCATGAAATTTTGATAAGTTAATTGTTACAAATTCTACATCTGAATTTTTAAATAATGATTTTGATGAAGTTGTAAAATCTGAAAATCTTGTACCAATACCAATTACTAAATCTGCTTCTTTAGCAATTATATTTGCAGCTAAATTTCCTGTGACACCTATTCCACCTAAGTTCATAGGATCACTTGATTTTATTGAACTTTTTCCTGCTTGTGTTTCCCCTATAGGTATATTAAATCTATTAGCAAATTTAGATAATGCTTCTCCAGCTTCTGAATACCTTATTCCACCACCACAAATTATTATAGGCTTCTTTTTATTTTTGATTATATTTAAACATTCATTAAATTCCTCTTCTACAGCTAATGGCCTAGTAATTTTATGAACACGTTTTTTAAAGAAATATTCTGGAAATTCAAAGCTTTCTCCTTGAACATCTTGTGGAAGGGCTACACATACTGCTCCTGTTTCAGCAGGATCTGTTAATACTCTCATTGCATTAATCATTGAAGACATCAATTGCTCTGGTCTGTTTATTCTATCCCAATACTTACATACGGGCTTAAATACATCATTTGTAGTAATTCCAATATTATAAGATTGCTCAATTTGTTGAAGTACTGGATCTGGCTGTCTAGTTGCAAATGAATCTCCTGGAAGTAAAAGTAATGGTATATTGTTTACTGTAGCAGTGGCTGCTGCTGTTACCATATTAGCAGCTCCTGGTCCTATTGAGGAAGAACAAGCTATAATCTTTCTTCTATTATTTTGTTTAGCAAATGCTGTTGCTGCATGTGCCATTCCTTGTTCATTTCTTCCCTGATAAACTTTTAAATCTCTTGGATTCTCATCTAAAGCTTGTCCTAAGCCCACAACCATTCCGTGACCAAATATAGTGAATATTCCTTCAATAAACTTTTCTTCTTTTCCATCAAATGCTACATATTGATTGTCTAAAAATTTAACTAGTGCTTGCGCTGTTGTCATCTTTATACTACTCATAAATTCACCTTCTTTTTTTATTTATCAGGCCATATCTTAACATCTTTATCCCAAAGCCATTTATGCTCTTCTACATCTATCCTATCTGTCCAAGGATTATTTTCAAGATGCCTAATCATCCAGCAATAGTACATTGCATATCCAGGTGCTGATGTTTGTGGATGTACATCTCCACCTATTATTGTAGAAAAACTATTATTTGAAATTCTATAAGCATCATTACCATTTAAACAGAATCCAAATCCTTGTTCTTTGTTAAATTTATAAAAATACACTTCTGGTTGAGGATGATAATGTGGTGGATAACTTGACCACTTTCCTGGGAATGTTATAACTTCTCCAATTACCATATTAGAATAAGGTGCATTATTGTAATCAAATACTGTTCTTACAATTCTTCTTGCCGTTCCATTCCAAGTTCCTTCACCAAAAATATCACTCCTACAATTTTTAGGTGAATATAATTTAGCTTCAAAATCATTTTTATTATCTGTACTTTGTATTATAAATTCACTTTCTTCCAAACATTCAACTATTATTTTTGTATTTCTTGAAACATGTAAACACCATGGATCTTCATCAAAAACAGATTTTCTTTCTATTATTTCAGAATCTTTATTCCAAGATATTTTAATCTTTCCTGTTAAAAGAAGTAATGCTATCTCTTTATCAGAATTTAAATATTCTTTTATTTCACCTTTTTTTAATTTTTCAACTACAATATCCATTAGCATTTCTTTATTTTTGCCATCAATTTCACATAATATATTTTTACCATATTGCAAATCATATTCGTGAACCATTAATAACCCCTCCTTTAACCTCTTGCTATCATTTCTCCGTATTTTTCTTTCTTTTCTTTTATAAATTCATTTATTTGTTTTGCAGTTGGCATATCTTCTGAACAGCTATGACTTGCTACCAACATAGCAGCTGAAGCACTTCCAAATTCTAAAGCATCTATAATATCCCATTCTTCTAATATTCCATATATAAATGCTGAAGCATATGCATCTCCACCTCCAAATGATTTAAGTAGTTTTACTGGAAATGGCTTTATCTTATATGACTTTCCATCATTAGTATAAGCCGTTGAACCTTCTTTTCCATGTTTTATAACAACTATTTTATTTCCAAAACCTAACCATCTTTTAGCACTTTCTTCATCTGTACTTTTTTCATTGACAATTAAATTTTCCATTAAATCAAATTCTTCTCGTGAACCCATAATAATATCACTTTGTTTTCCAACTATTGAATAATAAATAGCTATTTCATCTTTATTTTTCCAGTTGTATTCTCTATAATCTACATCAAAAATTACAACTGTATCATTCTTTTTAGCAAACTCTAATGCCTTAAGAGCAGCTTCTCTAGATGGACTTTTAGCAAGTGCTGTACCTGATATTACTATTGCCTTTGTATTTTTTATATATTCTTCATCTATCTCATTAACATTTAACTCTAAATCAGCTATTCCATTTCTATACATCAATATACTACTTTCTGTTGGACTTGCTATTTCTGTAAAAGTTAATCCTAAAGACTCTCCATTTTCTGCATACTTTATTTGTGAAGTATCTATTCCCTCATTGTTAAAATAATCAACTACAAACTTTCCAAATTGATCCTTTGAAACCTTACCTATAAATCCAATTTTTTTACCAAGTCTTGAAAGTCCAACAGCTATGTTAGCTGGTGATCCCCCTAAATACTTTTTAAAAGTCTTACTTTGTGAAAGTGGTCTATTTATATCTATTGGATTAAAATCAATTGCTACTCTTCCAATAGGTACTATCTCAAATTTTCTATCTTTTTGAAATTTAATATATCCCATTTTCCAAACCTCCTTCTATGAATATGAACATAACATTTTATGAAAACATTCTAATACTTTCAAATAAAAATTCATTTATTAAGCCTTATTTTCACTACCAAAAATTTTTATATGCTTTTTTACATTTTCATAAGCTCCTTGTATTTCTGTATTATGCAAAGTAAAATAATCGTAATCCTCTAATTCTTTATTTAAATTTCTTACTGAATCCTTTACATTATTAAATGTTGCAGTTGCTATATTTATTTTTCTTATTCCCATAGTTGCACATTTTCTAAAATCACTTTCTGATATTCCTGAACCACCATGTAATACTAATGGTATATTTAAGTTGTCATTTAGTTTTGTTAAAACATCAAATCTTAATCTAGGCTTTCCTTTATAAACTCCATGAGAATTTCCTATAGCTACTGCAAGTGCATCTATATTTGTATCACTTATAAATTTTTTAGCATCTTCTATATTAGTAACCTCTATCTCTACATCTTCGCTTCCATCTTCACTACCGCCAACATGACCAATTTCACCTTCTACAGCGGCCCCATAATATCTCGCCAATTTTTCTACTAAAGAAGTTATCTTTATATTTTCTGAAAGCTCTAAAGAGGATCCATCTATCATTACTGAAGTAAAACCTAAACTTAATGCTTTTTTTATATTATCTACTGTTAGTCCGTGATCAAAATGTACAGCTACAGGTACCTTAGCTTTTTCTGCTGCTTTTACCATTGTTGAGCCTACTATATCTAAAGGAGAATGTTTTAATCTAACTTCTGCTATTTGTAATATTATTGGTGATTTAAGTTCTTCAGCAGCTTTTATGGCACCAATTATCATTTCCATATTAGCTATACTAAAACTTCCAACTGCATAATTTTCATTGTCAGCTTTCAATAATAGTTCCTTCATATTTACTAATGGCATTTTAATCACCTCCAAAGTGATTTATAAACTTCAACAATATCATCATGAGTGACTGTTTTTATAGTATTGCTTGGACTACCACTTTCTAAAGCATCCTTTGCCATTTTATCTAAATTGTTAAAGAACTTTTCTTTATCTATTCCATACTCTTTTAAAGTAGGTATCAATACTGTTTTACAAAGTTTGTCTACTTCTTCAACAAATTTTCTTGATGCTATCTCATCTTCTTCATTTTCATCTGATATTTTTATATTTCTTGCAAGATCTGCAAATCTCTTATAAGCACCATCTAATACAAAGTTAAAACATTCCTTCAATAGCATTGCATTTGATATTCCGTGTGGTATATGGAATAGTGCTCCTATAGGCCTACTCATTCCATGTACTATTGTTACTGATGAATTATTAAAAGCAATTCCTGCTTCCAAAGCTGCAATTGCCATTTCAGTTCTAGCTTTTTCATTTTTTCCATCATTAAATGATATTGGTAAATATCTAAATATTCTTTTTATTGCTGACAATGCAAATATATCTGAAAGTGGTTGAGATTTTTTAGATGTATAAGCTTCTATGGCATGTGTTAAAGCATCTAATCCTGTTGCAGCTGTTATCTTAGGTGGTGCTGTCATTGTAAAACGAGGATCTATAATTGCTAATGTTGGCATTAGCGAACTTCCCTTTATTAGCATTTTTACATCAGTTTTAGTATCAGAAATTATAGTAAACTTTGTTGCTTCTGATCCTGTTCCAGCAGTTGTTGGTATTGCTACTATATCAGGCAATTTATTTTCAACTTGTTTTCCCATGTAATCAGAAATATTGCCTTCATTATTTACCATCATTCCTATTGCTTTAGCTGAGTCTATTGCACTTCCACCTCCAACAGCTAATAAAAAATTGCAAGTTTCTTTTTTATATAAATCTACACCTTTTTCTATCATCACATCTGTAGGTTCACCATTTATATCATCATATATAAAATAATCAATGTTTTCTTTATCTAAAGTATCAAGCACAACTTGTACATTACCTAATTCAACCATAATTTTATCTGTAACTATTA
Organism: Clostridium taeniosporum; assembly: GCF_001735765.2. Classification (NCBI taxonomy): domain Bacteria; kingdom Bacillati; phylum Bacillota; class Clostridia; order Eubacteriales; family Clostridiaceae; genus Clostridium; species Clostridium taeniosporum. The sequence goes on along the minus strand of NZ_CP017253.2, from coordinate 1,258,093 downwards.
AAACTTTTTTTCCAAATGATTTTAAATATTTTCTACTATCTTCTAAGGAATTTTTCCCAATTAAAATCCTTTTTGGAATTATAAATTCATCTGACATTTCTTCTTCTCCTTTCAGTAATTTAATGGTTAACTTTTTGTTATGTTATGGTTATATTATAAGTATATAAATATTAATTGTCAATATTTTCCTTGTATATTTTTACTTTTTTTAATTTTTAGTAAATTTATGGTATAATGTTGGTGATATCTTTTGCTTTCCAATTGAATAGTTTATAATAATATCATGTTCCATTTTTTAGAATTTTTAGAAAGGAGTTTACACAAAATGCGCTTAAAAAGACTTGATTTATTAGAAGAATATATTTATAAATATAAAACTGTATCACTGGACAAACTTTGTGAAGAATTTAAAATGTCTAAAAATACAATTCGTAGAGATGTAGATATTTTAGTTAATAAAGGGGTAATAAAAAAAGTATATGGAGGAGTTACAGTAAATTCTCAAAGTAATGAATTACTTCCTTTTGAAGAAAGAACAATAAAAAATAATAGTGCCAAAATAGAGATTGCTAAAAAAGCTGCCAAATTTATTGAAGATGGAGATTCAATATTTATAGACTCTGGTACTACTACTTTAAATATTGTTGATTATATAGATTCCAAAAATAATATAGCACTTTTTACTAATAGTATTAATGTTATATTAAAAGCAATTCCTCATGAAAATATAGACATAATATGTTTATCTGGTAAATTTAATAGAACTACTTTTTCTTTTACAGGATTAACCTCTAGTGATCTTTTATCATCATATAATATAAATAAATGTTTCATGGCCTGCACTGGAATTTCATTAGAAAATGGAGTTACTCATACCTCACCTAGTGAGTTTAAAATAAAAAAAATGGCCGTTTGTAAAAGTCATAAAAAATTTTTAGTTGCAGATGATTCCAAATTTGATATAATATCGTTAATGACTTTTTGTGATGTAAAAGATTTGGATTATATAATTACAAATAATTATCCTTCAGCTAAATATATTGATTATTTTAATAGTTACAATATTGAACTTATAGTTCCTAACTTTAAGGAATAATTCAAGTAAATCAATATACAGTACTAATATAATTTTATATTCTTGTAACATTATGAATTTCTATATTTTTAATTTTCTAAAGAAAAAGCCTCATTAAGTACAACAAGCTTTTATACTTGTAATACTTAACGAGGCTTTATATTATTAAATTATTAAAGTGCTTTCATTAAGTTAGCCATTTCAATTGCTCCTACAGCACATTCATACCCTTTATTGCCAGACTTAGTTCCAGCTCTTTCTATAGCTTGCTCAATATTATTTGTTGTAAGAATTCCAAACATAACTGGTTTACCACTTTCTAATGATACATTTGCAATTCCTTTTGAAACTTCTGCACAAACATAATCATAATGAGATGTTGCTCCTTTTATTACAGCTCCTAAACATATAATTGCATCATATTTTTCATTTTTAGCCATCTTTTTCGCTACTATAGGCATTTCAAATGCACCTGGTACCCAAGCCACATCTATATCATCCTCATTTACTCCATGTCTTTTAAGTGCATCTAATGCTCCATCTAAAAGTTTACTACCTATAAATTCATTAAATCTACCTACTATTATTCCAACCTTTAGTCCTTCTGCAATTAACTTTCCTTCAAAAACGTTCATAATTAACTCCTCCATAAATCTACATTTTTCTAAATACAAATTTTTCTAATAAATTTTTATATATTTAATAAATGATTCATTTTTTCTTTCTTAACTTTTAAATAGAATTCATCATTTTTATTTAATGGCATTTCTATAGGTATTCTTTGTACTACATCAATGTCATTTTCTTTAAGTCCATCTATCTTTTCTGGATTATTCGTAATTAATTCAATTTTATTTATACCTAAATTTTTTAACATATCGGCACTAGCTTTATATTCTCTTAAATCTGGAGCAAACCCTAAAGCTAAATTAGCTTCAACTGTGTCTAAACCTTCATCTTGAAGTGAATAAGCCTTTAACTTATTTAAAAGTCCTATCCCTCTTCCCTCTTGTTTCATATATAACAATATTCCTCTTCCTGCTTTTGCTATCATTTTCATAGCTGCATCATATTGTTCTCCGCAATCACATTTTCTTGACCCCAAGCTATCACCTGTTAAACATTCTGAGTGAACTCTAACAAGAACAGGTTCTTCTCCTGAAATATCTCCTTTAATTAATGCTAAATGACATTTTTCACTATTGTTTTCTTTAAATCCAATAACTTTAAAATCACCATACCTAGTTGGAAGTTTTGCTTCTACCTCTTTAGTAACACAACTTTCATTTTTCAATCTATATTTTATTAATTCTTCTATAGTTAGTATCTTTAAATCATGCTCTTTAGCAAATTTTATTAAATCATCTCTTCTTGCCATATTTCCATCATCTTTTATTATTTCACATATGGCAGCTGCACCTTTAAATCCTGCGATTTTTGATAAATCTACTGATGCTTCTGTATGTCCAGTTCTTTCTAAAACACCTTTTTTCTTTGCTATAAGAGGAAATACGTGTCCTGGTCTTCTAAAATCATCTGGTCTTTCACTTTCAACTAACATTTTTATAGTTTCAGATCTTTCAAAAGCTGAGATTCCAGTAGTTGTGTTTATATAATCAATTGCCACTGTAAATGCTGTTTCATGATTATCAGTGTTTTTCTTCACCATAGGATTTAAGCCCAATTTTAATGCTATTTCTTCTTCTACTGGTGCACATAATAACCCTCTTGCATATTTAATCATAAAATTTATATTTTCAGGAGTTGCTTTCTCTGCTGGAATAACTAAATCTCCTTCATTTTCTCTTCCCTCATCATCAACAATAATAATCATTTTTCCGTTTCTTAAATCATTAACACATTCCTCAACAGTATTAAAGTTCATTTTCTCTCACCTCATACATAATTTTATTTTATTTAAAAACCATTTTCTCTTAAAAACTCCATGGTTACCTTGCTTTCACTATTTACTTTGTTATTTTCTTTACCTAATAATTTTTCAATATATTTTCCAATTACATCACATTCTAAATTAATAATTGATCCAACTTTTTTCTCACACAAAATTGTATTTTCTAAAGTATGTGGTATAACCGATACTTTAAATTTTTCATCATCCACATAAGCAATAGTTAAACTTATGCCATCAATAGATATTGAGCCTTTATATATAATATACTTTAAAATTTCATCAGGTGCAGTTATAGTAAACCATGTTCCATCAGAATCTTTTTGTATGTCTATTATTCTTCCTATACCATCTATATGCCCACTTACTATATGACCTCCAAGTCTATCTTCTAATTTCATAGCCCGTTCAAGATTAATTTTATTACCTGTCTTTAAACTTCCTAATGAACTTTTCTTTAAAGTCTCCCCCATAACATTAGCCCTAAATGAAGATTTAGTCATTTCTAAAACTGTTAAACATACACCATTGGATGCTATACTATCTCCTATTTTAGTATTTTCTAACACTTTATTTGCTTTTATTTCTATTATTCCAAAACCATTACCTAATGTAAGCGTTTCTATAACTCCTACTTCTTCAATTATTCCAGTAAACATTTAATCCCAACCTTCACTTCAATTTATTTACATAACCATCTATAACTATCTCCTCTGATAATTTTTCATATGTTAAATCTTTAAGTTTTACAGTATCACTTAATCTATAAAATCCTTTACCACCTATACTACTTTTGCTTGTTTCTCCACCTAATATTCTAGGTGCTATATAAAATCTAACTTTATCTACTATATCTTCTTCTAATGCTGAAAAATTTAATGTTCCTCCGCCTTCAATTAATACTGAATCTATCTTTAAATTTCCTAAAAATCTCATAAGTTCTTTTAAATCAACTTTTTTATCTTTATCATTTACCTCTATTACTCTAATATTTGCATTTAATAATTTTTCTTTCTTTGATTTATTTGCATACCTAGTTGTAGCTATAATGGTTAGATTATCATTATTTTTTATTACTTTAGAATCTAATGATATTTTTAATGTACTGTCTACAATAATTCTTATTGGGTTTCTTCCATTTTCTATCCTACATGTAAGTTCTGGATTATCCTTTATTATTGTGTTAATACCTACCATAATAGCCGATAATTTATTTCTTAATAAATGACCATCTCTTCTAGCTTCTTTAGATGTAATCCATTTAGATTCACCACTTGTTGTAGCTATTTTTCCATCTAATGATATAGCACTTTTTAAAACTACAAATGGTAAATTAGATGTTATATATTTAATAAACACTTCATTTAATTTCTTACATTCTTTTTCTTTCACACCAACTACAACTTCAATATTGTTTTCTTTTAATTTTTTTATACTCTTTCCAGATACTAATGGATTAGGATCTAACATTCCTATTACTACTTTTTTTATTTTTTTCTCTATTATTAAATTTACACATGGAGGTGTCTTACCATAATGTGAACAAGGTTCTAAAGTAACATATATTGTACTTCCTTCTACTGCTTTAGTCGCATTCTTAATAGCATTCACTTCTGCATGTTTTCCTCCATATTGCTCATGGTAACCTGTTCCAATTATCTCATTATCTTTTACTATTACTGCACCAACTAAAGGATTGGGATTAACTTTTCCTATTCCTTTTTTAGCTAATTCTAGTGCTAAATCCATGTATTCTTCCTTCAACAAATTCACCTTCTTAAAAAATCGCTAAGCGACTTTGTAATATCGATTTTTTTAGCCATGTACCATTTCCAAACATAGTACAAGACATATGATTCTTCATTCTTTAGGGTGTCCTCATAAAACCTTTAAAATACAATGTTCTATAAGTTATCCAGAAAATTTTAGTAATATAATTTCCTAAAGAATAAAAAATCCCTGAAGTATTATAACTTCAGGGATTGAAATTTATCTTATTTATAATTTATTAGCATTTTAATTCATTAACATAAAGATTTATGGTCTTTAATATTAAGGTAAAATATAATATTAAATCAAATTTTACCTTAATAATTTAAAAACCCTGAACTAAAACATAAGTTCAGGGTATAAATAACGCTAAATAACATGAATTAAAATATAATAACTATTAGATTAATATTTAACATCTTCTTTCATCCAGACTTTACTGTCGGCTTCGGAATCTAACCGAATCTGCCATTTGCATAGCTCGCGGGCTTTACCGCCGGTAGGGAATTTCACCCTGCCCTGAAGATTAATATTCAATTGATATTCTCATATTAACATACCTTTTAAATTATGTAAAGGATAATATTCAACTTTCTTACTAATGTAATGATTGAATTTTAAAATTTATATTCATTTCCTTTACCCATTTAATAATCTCCTTTGATTCATTCCATACTTCTAAACTATATTTTACATAATGCATAGCTTCTGCATCACTACCAAATCTTGAAATTCTAGGTAACACTTTAGCAATCTTCTTTTGCTTTAATATATATGGAATTACAAATGGATTTTTCTTATATGCTTTTCTTATAGCATCTTCTGCTTCTTTTATTTTTCCTGTTTTATAAAGTAATAAAACTTTATTATAAGACACAGCTGCTAAATAATCATTATCATATTTTTTAAATAACTTTTCTGCATCATTATATCTTTTTTCCATTAATAGCCAACTAGATAGTAGTCCTCTTATCATTAAATTATCTTTTTCATTTAGTTCTAATATTTCAAAAGCATTATCTATAGCAGCATCTCTTTCATTCATTTTCCACAATTGAATGGCTAAAGTATATTTAGCACCAAAAAATGGTTGAGCCTCACTTCTATTAAAGCATTCTTTAGATGCAGTTTTTAGATCATCAACTCCTAGTATATACTTTCCTGAATCAACAGCTTTTTCTAATAATGATTTCTTTTCATCATTTGTTAAACTTATATCTTTAGATAAAATTATATATGCATCTGAACAATATTCACAAATTCCTAAAGCTTCTTTAGCAAATTTTACTTTTTTATTAAAATTCTTTTCCATCCATGCTTTTCTCATTATTTTTTGAGCTTTTATAAATTCATCAGTAATTCTATTATTTTCTTCTAAAGAAATATTATTTTCTTTTTTACATTCTTCCTTTTCTTCGTTTAAGTTAGATGTATTATCTTTAGATTTTAGTATCCATTCTCTATTATCTTTTGATATATTTAATAAATTTCTTATTTCTTTTGATTTTGTAGAACCAGTACTATTGCTTACTCCAAACGCCTTATATAAATCAAGAGCTTTTATATATGGTTCTTCCTTAGCATCAAACAAATTATTTACTGTTCCAATTGCATGAACAACTCCTGCAGCCCACGAAGAGCTTTTACCTTTTTTTAGTAACTCTTCATGATTCATTCCTAAATTATGTAGCGTTTTTATACAAATTTTCTCGTACTGTTCGTTAAGATATTTATTTGAAAAGACTTTTATCTTTTCAAGAATTTCATCATATTTTTCAACTATTGAGTTAGGTAAATTTTGCATTATTTTTATAACTCCTTTTTTCAAATCTCTCACAAGTTTTCATTAATAACTAATATAATTAAAATATTTTACAATATAAAATATTATTCTTTATTTTTCGATACCTTTATATTATATATTTTAATTATATTCTCAGCAAGTGTTATACATAATAGAAACGTTTAATTATATAAAAATATACATTTTAATAATTTATAGCAATATATTTCAATTTTTTCATGTATATTTATAAGCATGTTTTTATATATTATTATAAACCTATTTTTTGGTGGTGATATATTGTTATTAAGAGATTTACATTATTTTTATAAAATTTTATCTACTCCCTATGATAAATTTAATTTATTTTTAAAAGGAAAACATAACTTAAATGAAAATATTTTAGAAGATTTATATTTAAAAAAATGCTTTAATTCTTTATGGATAAAAAAACTAAATATAAACCCTAGTAATATAAAAACTAAATATAAATATAAAATATTAGAAAAAAACTGCAATTTAATTAAAATAAAGTTCAAATATTTAAAATCATTTTCATTAAGTAACTCCCCTAAAGGAATAATATCCTATTCATTAGATGAATATTTGCTTATATTAACAAAAACTCATCACAGATTTAAAATAATCTTTTTGGTTAACAAAGAAGAAAATCCAAATCTATATGAAGAAATATTAAAAAAAGATATTCTGCAAATAACAAATATTATTTCTTCAAATAAAATAAGTGTTTGGAGTTCTAAAATAAAGGTATTAGATCGTCTATATGATAAATACTTAAAGATTAATAACTGCTATAGAACACCCTATTCAATACCTACAAGCTCTTCTTATAACCCTTTAAAAGCTTGTGAATATGCAGAAAAATTTGCTTTAAAGGCTAATCCTGAATACAAATCTTTTGAAGGAATAGGTGGTGATTGTACTAATTTTGTATCTCAAGCCCTATATAGTGGTGGATTGAAAAACTCAAATACATGGAAACCTTATAGCAATGCTTGGGTGAGAGTTGAAGAATTGTACTTATATATAATAAAAAATGAATTAGGTATGGAACTAAAGGAAAATATTCCATTAAAAAAAGGTGATATAATACAATTTTATACACCTAAATTAGGAAGATTTTTTCATTCTGGAATAATAACTCATATTCTTCCTGATGGAGACTATCTTTATTGTTGTCATAGTTATAACAAATTAAACTATCCTTTAAGTTTAACATATCCTATATTATATCCTAAAATTAGATCAATAGAAATATATTAAAACACTTTACTTAGGCACATTCAAATAAATAACTAGTCAGTGTGCTGATTTATTTTGTAAACTAATCCTTACTTAAAACCTACTAATAGCACAACTATTAACAGAACCAAAGTCATTGTATTTATCAAAACATTCGTCGCATCTTTCACTTGTTATTTATTTTCATACCCCTTATAACATAAGGATATCTTAGAATCATTTTTCTAAGATATCCTATATCTTTAAACAGTTATTTCACTTTTAATTTTTAAAGCTTTTTCATTATCTTCTATAATAGGATTTACATATTCATTAATAAATTCTACCACCTGGCTTGGTGCTCTACCTATGAATTTTTTAGGATCTATTATTGATAATATCTCATCTTTAGTAAATCCAAATGAATCATCATTTATTATTCTTTCTATTAAATCATTATCTAATCCTTCACCCTTAACTCTTTGTGAAGCTGCCATGGAATGAACTCTTATTTTTTCATGTAATTCTTGTCTATCTTTACCTCTTTTAACTGCTTCCATCATTATATTTTCAGTAGCCATAAATGGTAATTCCCTAGCTACATGTGAAGATATAACTTTATCGTACACCACCATATTTTCAGCTATATTTATGTAAAGATTTAAAACCCCATCTAAAGCTAAAAATCCTTCTGCAACAGATAATCTCTTATTAGCTGAATCATCTAAAGTTCTTTCAAACCATTGAGTTCCCGCTGTTATAGCAGGATTTAATGAATCAACTATTACATATCTAGCTAAAGCACTTATTCTTTCACTTCTCATAGGATTTCTCTTATATGCCATTGCTGATGATCCTATTTGATTTTTTTCAAATGGTTCTTCCATTTCTTTCATACTTTGAAGTAATCTCAAATCATTACTAAATTTATAAGCACTTTGAGCAATTTCTGATAAAGTATTTAAAACTATTGAATCAAGCTTTCTTGGATAAGTTTGACCTGTAACTCCAAAGCTATTATCAAATCCCATTTTTTCTGCTACCATTTTATCTAAATTTTTAACTTTTTCTTCGTCACCATCAAATAAATCCATAAAACTAGCTTGAGTTCCTGTTGTACCTTTAACTCCTCTTAGTTTTAAACTATGTATAACAAAATCTATATTTTCTATATCCATTACTAAATCTTGCATCCATAAAGTTGCTCTTTTTCCCACTGTAGTTAATTGAGCTGGTTGATAATGTGTAAAACCTAAAGTAGGTAGATCTTTATATTGAATAGCAAAATTTTTCAAATGATTTAGCACTGTTACTATCTTATCTTTTATTAATAAAAGCGCATCTCTCATTATTATTATGTCTGTATTATCACCTACATAACATGAAGTTGCTCCAAGATGTATTATTCCTTTAGCACTTGGGCATTGAAGACCATATGCGTATACATGGCTCATTACATCATGTCTTACTTCTTTTTCTTTTTTAATGGCATCTTCATAATTTATATTATTAATATTTTCTCTTAGTTCTCTTATTTGTTCCTCTGTTATATTTAAACCTAGCTCTCTTTCACATTCTGCAAGAGCTACCCATAGTTTTCTCCAAGTTGTAAATTTCATATCATCTGAAAAAATGAAACTCATTTCTTTTGATGCATATCTTGAATTTAATGGTGTGCTATATAAATTTCTCATATCAAACCTCCACACGAATATACTTTTATTTTTTTCTTTCAATATTCGTATTATAACATATTTTTTATATTTTCATAGTACTTTATTAAAAAATTTACTTAATGTTATTATTTTTTGTTTCTAATCATATATATAATCATAATATATCTAAAGTTAGGAGTGGATTAAAAATGTATAAGTTAAATATATTTGATAAAATTTCTTTTGTTTTAGTTATCCTTGGTGCTTTTAATTGGGGATTAATAGGTTTACTAAATATTAATTTAGTAACTTTACTTTCCTTTAAAATACCTTTAATTCAAAGAATAATATATATAATTATTTTTATATCAGCATTAAATTTAATCTCATTATTATTTAAATGTGATAGTAATTTTAGTAAAAAACTAAATTGAAGTACCTACTATAATTTTTCCCTGTAAATTAAATAATATTATGTTTAATAACTTTATTTAAAAATATATTTATAAAATTACACATAACAAAAGAGATGTCTCTTAAGTATATGTACATATTAGAGACATCTCCTTTTTAATAAATATTAATCATCTAAAGATTGAACTAAATTTGCTAATTCTTCAACTGCTAAAGCTTCGTCATCTCCAGATGCTGAAATTTTTATTGTAGCATCCTTAGTAACAGCTAAAGATAAAACTCCTATTAAGCTCTTAACGTTTGCTTTTTTACCATTGTATTCTATGCTAACGTCTGACTTAAATCCTGAAGCTTTCTTTACTAATAACGTTGCTGGTCTAGCATGAAGACCTGATGAACTTTTTACTATAACTTCTTTTGATACCATTATATCCACCTCTTTATAAAAAATTAATTAATAAATATAGCATCCAACTATTTTAGTATATACTGTTTTAGTAGTAATTTCAACTTAAAAATAATTAAGATACATATTTATTAAACCTTTTTATGTTATCTAGGTTGTACTATAAGTTTTATTGCAGTTCTCTCTTCTCCATCTATTTGTATATCTGTAAAGGCAGGTACACATATAATATCTTTTCCACTTGGTGCTACAAATCCTCTTGCTATAGCAATAGCTTTGACTGCTTGATTTATTGCACCTGCTCCTACGGCTTGAATCTCCGCTATATTTTTCTCTTTTATTATTGCTGCTAATGCACCTGCTACAGAGTTTGGATTTGATTTAGTTGATACTTTTAATACTTCCATTTTTATTATTCCTCCTAGAATTATTATACAAAAATCGTTTACATTAATATATATTCTATATATTAAGCAAAATTCCTTTTTATTTATAATATTTTCTAAATAAAAAAAGATAAAATGCATATTTTATACACATTTTATCTTTTAATTTTATTTAGCAAACTCTACTGTTCTAGTTTCTCTTATTACATTAATTTTAATTTGTCCTGGATATTCAAGTTGTTCTTCTACGCTCTTCACTAAATTTCTCGCTAATTCAGCAGTACCAGCATCGTCAACTTTGTCTGGTTTAACAATAATTCTTATCTCTCTTCCAGCTTGAATGGCATATGACTTTTCTACACCTTCATAGGAATTTGCGATTTCTTCCAATTTTTCCAATCTCTTAATATATGCTTCTAATGTTTCTCTTCTTGCTCCTGGTCTTGCTGCTGATATAGCATCTGCCGCTTGAACCAATACAGCTTCTAAAGATTGCATTTCCACATCTCCATGATGGGCTGCTACAGCATTTATTATTAATGGTTGTTCATGATATTTCTTTGTTAAGTCTCCTCCGATTAACGCATGAGGTCCTTCTTGCTCTTGATCTACAGCTTTACCTATATCATGTAATAATCCTGCTCTTTTAGCTAGAGTAACATCTAAACCTAATTCTGAAGCCATTAAACCAGCTAAGTATGAGACTTCTATGGAATGTTTTAATACATTTTGACCATAACTAGTTCTATACTTTAATCTACCAAGTAGTCTTATAAGTTCTGGATGTAATCCATTTATGCCAGTTTCTAGGGTCGCTTGTTCCCCTTCGTCTTTTATATCATTCTCTACATCTTTGACTGCTCTTTCAACCATCTCTTCGATTCTTGCTGGATGTATTCTACCATCCACTATTAACTTTTCAAGTGCTATTCTTGCAACTTCTCTCCTTATTGGATCAAAACTTGAAAGAATGACTGCCTCTGGAGTATCATCTATTATTAAATCTACTCCTGTTAATGTTTCTAAAGTTCTAATGTTTCTTCCTTCTCTACCTATTATTCTACCCTTCATTTCATCATTTGGTAGCGCAACAACGTGCACAGTAGTTTCAGACACATGATCTGCAGCACATCTTTGGATAGCAGTAGTAATTATTTCTCTTGCTTTTTTATCTGCTTCTTCCTTAGCTTTACTTTCGATTTCTTTTATCATCAATGCAGCATCATGTGAAATTTCTCTTTTAATTTCATCTAACAAAATTTTGCGAGCTTCTTCACTAGAAAGAGATGAAATTCTTTCTAATTCTTCTCTTCTTTGGGTATAAAGTTCTTGTACTTTTGCTTCTACTTGATCTATATCAAGCATTCTTTGATTAATCTTTTCTTCCCTTTTTTCTAGTATATCACTTTTTTTATCAAGTGATTCTTCCTTTTGAATAACTCTTCTCTCAAGTCTTTGAATCTCATTTCTTCTTTCTCGAGATTCCTTTTCAAAGTCATTTCTTAACTTATGAACCTCTTCTTTAGCTTCAAGTATTGTTTCTTTTTGAAGAGCTTCAGCTTCTCTTTTAGCTCTTTCTAAAACATCTTGTGCCTCATTTTCAAGAGACTCAACTTTTTCTTTTGATACTCTTTGTATCATTTTATAAAGTAGTATTCCTAATACTAATAATATAAATAAATCTACTATTATTATAAAAATCCAATTCATATAAACACCTCCTAGCTTGTTAAGCTATCTATTTTAGTAAACAAGAAACCGTAGTAGGTGTCATAGTATTCTCACTGTATTGTGAATATGATAAACCAGTGTTCCTTTTTATTTTATATTAAAAATAAAATTATGTCAAGCTTGCTATGATATTGTTGTCATACTCATATCTACTAAGTTTTATAAGTTTTTTTATTTCTGTTTTTTATAAAATTTTAGTTATATTTACATTATAATTATAACCATATTTTACAAAATAAATTCTTTATAATTTATTTTTTTAGCTATACAACCTTTCCAAACTTAATGCAAAAATAATGGTGCTACATATGATTTTTTTATTCTTTATTGATACTCATAATACCTTTAAAATACAGTATTTTATAAGTTATGCATAAATACTCCAACGATATAATTTCCTAAAGAATAAAAAAGCAAAAGAAATTATTCTTTTGCTTTTTATTACTTACCTTTATTTTCCTTCTTCTCAGTAACTGTTTCTTTTAAAGTTTCATTTATTGCACCGTCCACCAATGGTAAATTATGTTTATTTCTTATTTTATTATCTATGTCTATTGCAACTTCAGGATTTTCTTTTAAGTATTGTTTCGCATTTTCTCTACCTTGACCTAATCTTATATCTCCATATGAAAACCATGCTCCACTTTTTTGTACTATTTCTTCCTTAACACCCACATCTAATATGTTACCCTCTCTTGAAATACCTTCATTGTACATTATATCAAACTCAGCTTGTTTGAAAGGTGGTGCTACTTTATTTTTTGTTATTTTTATTCTTGTTCTATTACCAACAATACCATCACCTTGTTTTATTGAGTCTATTCTTCTTACATCAAGTCTTACTGAAGCATAAAATTTTAATGCTCTTCCTCCTGTTGTTGTTTCCGGTGAACCAAACATTACACCAACTTTTTCTCTCAATTGATTTATAAATATAGCAACACAATTCGTTTTACTTATTGTACCTGCTAATTTTCTTAAAGCTTGTGACATCAATCTTGCTTGAAGACCTATATGAGAATCTCCCATTTCCCCTTCAATTTCAGCTTTAGGAACTAACGCTGCAACTGAGTCAACTATTATTACATCAATTGCTCCAGAACGAACTAGTGCTTCTGCTATTTCAAGACCTTGTTCTCCTGTATCTGGTTGAGAAACTATAAGATTTTCTGTATCAACGCCTAAATTTCTTGCATAAGAGGGATCTAAGGCATGTTCTGCATCTATAAATCCTACTGCTCCACCTTTCTTTTGAGCTTCTGCTGCTATATGAAGAGCAATTGTTGTTTTACCTGAACTTTCTGGTCCATAAATTTCAATAATTCTTCCCTTTGGAACTCCACCAATTCCAAGTGCTATATCTAAATCTAAACATCCAGTAGAAATTGAATCAATATTTAAAACACTATCTTCTCCTAATTTCATAACTGAACCTTTACCAAATTGCTTTTCTATTTGTCCCATTGCATTTTCAATTGCTTTTAATTTATTTGTATCTATATTAGCCATAATATTACCTTCCTCTCATCGAACTTATGTTCTGTATATAATTATAAGTTAACTATTATTATTAGTCAACAGTATTGATAAAAATTCCTCCTTTAAAATATGTATTAAAGAAGGAATTAGGCACATTCAAATAAATAACTAGCCAGTATGCTAGTTTGTTTTATGAACTACTTCTTTCTTGGAATCTACTAATAGCAAACCCCAAGTCATTATATTTCACAAAATATTTGTCGCATCTTTGACTTCTTATTTATTTTCATATGCCTTATTGTAATTATATCCAAATTATATTTTTTTAACCTTTATCTATTTGTGGATATAGAATCTTTATTTTTTCTAAAATAATCATATCCAGAAATTATAGTTATTATAACAGCTGCTATCAACATTATACTTGGAATTGTATTAAAGAAGTTTCTCCAAAATTCACTATTAATAACTAACTTAGTTAAATACCTAGAATCACCTATATTAACTTGTAATAGTAATAATACTATAGCTATTATTTGTATTACTGTTTTTATCTTTCCCCACCAACTTGCAGCTATTACTCTACCATCGGATGCTGCTACTGTTCTTAATCCAGATACTGCAAATTCACGTGCTATTATTATAATAGCAGCCCAACTTGGGACTATATGCATTTCAACAAGAGTAATTAATGCAGTAGTAACAAGTAATTTATCAGCTAGCGGATCCATAAATTTACCAAAATTAGTAACCTGATTTCTACTTCTTGCAATATATCCATCAAGTTTATCTGTTAACGCAGCTAATACAAATATAATAGTAGCTATAAAACTGCCGTAAGGTATTCTTTTAACAACTATAAATACCAGAAAAACAGGTACCAAAAATATTCTAATTAAAGTTAATTTATTTGCAAGATTCATCTTCAACAACTCCTATTAAATCATACTCCATATTTTTGATTATTTTTACCTTAACGAATTCACCTATATTCAATTTCTTTTGAGATTCAAAAAATACATTTCCATCTATATCAGGTGCCATTTCAAAATTTCGCCCTTTATAATGTTCACCATTATATTCTTCAATTAAAATATCGTATTTTTTGCCAACTTTAAATTTATTTATATTATTAGAAATTTCTTCTTGAGATAACATTAATCTTTCTTCTCTTTTATTTTTTATCTCTTCATCTATTTGACCATCCATTTTTGAAGCTGGTGTATTTTCTTCTCTTGAATATTTGAAAACTCCTACTTTATCTAATTTGTATTTTTGTAAAAATTCTATTATTTCTTGAAAATCCTCTTCTGTTTCTTGTGGAAATCCTACTATAAAAGTTGTTCTTATTATAATATCTGGTATACTTTTTCTAAGTTTTTCTATTTTATCAGTTATATCTTTCTTACTTGTTTTTCTTCCCATAAGTTTTAATACATGATCACTTATATGTTGTATAGGTATATCTAAATATTTTACTACTTTCTCATTAGTTGCAATTTCTTCGATTAGCTCATCATATATAGCTTCCGGATAACAGTATAGAACTCTAATCCATTTAATTCCTTCTATCTTTGATAATTCTTTTAATAACATATGTAATGTCTTTTTTCCATAAATATCACTACCATACATTGTTGTATCTTGAGCTATTAATATTAACTCTTTAACACCTTTACCAGCTAAATCTTTAGCTTCGCTTAGAATATTTTCTATTTTTCTACTTCTAAATTTTCCTCTTATTTTAGGAATTATACAATATGTGCAAAAATTATTACATCCTTCTGCAATTCTTATATATGCACTTTCTTTTTGAGTTGTAATAATTCTTTCTCCTTCATTTATGTTATCATCTGAATAATTTAATAATTGAGCTGCTACCTTATTACCTTCAATAAATTCTGTAATAACTTTATCTATTTTATTATAATCATTAACTCCTAGCATTATGTCTATTTCTGGTATAAGGTCTACTAATTCTTTCCCATACCTTTGTATTAAACATCCTGTTGCTATAAGAAGCTTACAATTATAGTTATTTTTATATTGTGCCATTTCTAATATAGTATCTATTGATTCTTGTTTAGCTGATTCTATAAAGCCACATGTATTTACAATTATAATGTCTGCTTCTTTTGCATTATTCGTTATTTCATATTCATTATTCATTCTTCCAAGGATGATTTCAGAATCCACTCTGTTTTTATCGCATCCTAAACTCACCATTCCAACCTTATATTTAGTCAAGTTTTTATCCTCCCGTATCCTAATGTTTCTTAATTATACTAAATTAATTATAATATTAACAGCAATATTATAAACTAAATTTATTCATTTTACTTATATTTTTTTAATTTTCCTCTTTATTATCATATAATTCTTCTCTGTTAATAAGTATCTTTCTAGGTCTACTTCCATCTTTTTCAGATATTATACCTCTCTCTTCTAATTGGTCCATTATTCTAGAAGCTCTATTAAATCCTATTCTAAGCTTTCTTTGAAGAAAAGAAGTTGATGCTTGCTCATAATCAATTACAGCATTTATGGCATCATTAAGTAATTCATCTGCATCCTCACCATTTTCTGATATTGATGATTGTGATTCATTGTTTATATGCTCTATTATTTCTTCTTCATAATTACTAGTACCTTGACTTGATTTTATAAAGGATATAACTTGCTCTACCTCTTCTTCTGATATAAAACATCCTTGAACTCTAAGAGGTTTACTTTCTCCAACTGGATAATACAACATATCACCTTTTCCAAGAAGTTTTTCAGCTCCTGAGCTGTCAAGTATAGTTCTAGAATCTATTTGTGATGAAACTGCAAATGATATTCTAGATGGTATATTAGCTTTAATTACACCAGTTATTACATCTACAGATGGCCTTTGAGTAGCTATTACTAAATGCATACCTGCTGCTCTTGCCATTTGAGCTAATCTACCTATATAATCTTCTACATCATTAGGACAAACCATCATTAAATCTGCTAATTCATCTACTATAATAACTATATAAGGAAGTTTTTCTTCTATCGTTCCTTTATTAAATAGTTCATTATATGATTCCATATTTCTTACACCCATATCTGCAAAAAGTTTATATCTTCTTGTCATTTCATTTACTGCCCAATTAAGTGCAGCAGCAGCTTTTTTAGGATCAGTAACTACCGGAATTAGAAGATGTGGTATTCCGTTATAAACATTAAGTTCAACAACCTTTGGATCAACCATAAGTAATTTAACTTCATTTGGACTATATTTATATAATAGACTTATTATAAGTGAATTTATACATACACTTTTTCCTGAACCTGTTGCCCCTGCAATTAATGTATGTGGCATCTTACTCAAATCTCCAACTACACATTTACCTGAAATATCTTTTCCAAGCGCAAAAGCCAATTTTTTACTTGAATTAATAAATTCATTTGACTCTAATACCTCTCTTAAAAATACAGCTACTTGATGTGCATTAGGTACTTCTATACCTATTGCTGCTTTCCCAGGAATAGGTGCCTCTATTCTAATACCTGATGCTGCAAGTCCAAGTGCTATATCATCTGATAAATTCACTATCTTACTTACCTTAACTCCTGGACTTGGTTGCAATTCAAATCTTGTAACAGATGGTCCTTTTGTAACTTGAGTAACCTTAGCATCAACACCAAAGTTTGATAATATTTCTTCAAGTTTACTGGCATTTTCAATTAATTCTTTCTTATCAGATCCTTTAAGAGTTTTATTTATCTTTAAAAGATCTAAACCTGGATAAAAATATGGAACTTCTTCTTTCTCTTGTTTTTCATAAATATTTTCTTCTATTTCAGTACTCATATTTTCTTTTTCTTCTTTATTTAATTTCACCTTTTTATTAGAAGATTTTTTTTCTTCTGTCATATTTTCAAAAATATGATTTTCTATATCTGATGAAACCTCTTCCTCCACAACACCTTTAGTATTATCATTTTTCATAAAATCCAAAATCTTTATTTTTTTATCCACACTTGATAAAATTTCATCTTTTTCTTTATTTGCCGGTGGAAAATACCCTTCTTTTTCAACTACATTTACAAAAGTATTATCTAATACCTTAACCTCTTCCCTTGTTTTAGCTTTTAAATTTCTGTCTCGTTTAATCTTCTCACCTTTATCCTTAGCTACAACTACTAAATCATATAAATTTACATCAAATATTAATATAAGTGCAATAACAGATAAAGTAAAAAATAGAATATAAGTCCCTATACCCCCTATAAACTTATATAATGGGTAACATATAAAATAACCTATTAATCCACCATGTAAATTTTCTTTATTATCAATAATAAATCTAATATTATCTCCAAAACTATTTGCTTCATCCATCATTTGAATACTTATAACTGAACAATTTAATATTATCATCAATATTAACATTGATATTCCTAAAAACCTTTTTCCAAATTGTACATTTCCTCTGGTTTTAATATATTGTAAACTAAAGTATATTAAATATACAGGTATAGCATAAGCTCCTACCCCTATTAATAAATAAGAAAAATTTTGTGCTAAAGAAGATAGCAATCCTGCAAAAGAAGTGTATATAGCTATAGCAAGTATTAATCCTACTGCCATGTATATTATTCCTAATATATCCTTATTTATATTATTTTCTTTTTTGCTCTTTTTATTACTTCTTTTAGTTCCACTTTTAGTTCCTCTTCTGCTCACATTTAATCACCTCATTATTATTTATTTCTACATAGATAAAAGTTCTCCTTTAAATAAGATACCATTAAAAATAAAAAACAGCCATAGATTTTTTTCTATAGCTGTTAAATAAGTTATTGTCTTTCTGTTAATTCTTTTAATTTTGATATAGCTTCTTTTATACCACCAACTTCATCTATAAGTCCACAGTCAACCGCTTGCTTACCAATTAATATTGTTCCTACATCATTTAATAATTCATTAGTTTGTAACATAAACTTCTCTAAATTTTCTTTTTTTATATTTGATGTTCTTATAATAAAATCATTTATTCTTTCTTGCATTTTTTTAAAGTACTCAAAAGTTTGTGCTACACCTATTATAAATCCGTTCATTCTAACTGGATGAACTATCATTGTTGCAGATGGGGTAATAAATGAATAGTCTGATGCTGTTGCAAGTGGTACTCCTATAGAATGTCCTCCTCCTGTGACTATTGAAACAGTTGGTTTAGACATGCTTCTTATCATTTCTGCAATAGCAAGACCTGCTTCCACATCTCCTCCTACAGTATTCAAAACAATTAAAATCCCTTTAACATTGTCATTTTGTTCTAACTCTATGAGCTGAGGTATAATATGTTCATATCTTGTAGCTTTTGTTTGTGGTGGTAATATCATATGTCCTTCTATTTGACCTATTATAGATAAAACTTGTATACTTTTGTTTGGAGTTACAGATGTAGTATTTCCAAAATCTTTTATAGATTGCATTTTATTTTCTGCTTTAGTATTATTGTTTTTCTCATTAGTATTTTCACCATTAAATATTTCGTTCATAAAAACATTCCTCCCATACAATTATTTTGCACGGAAGGAATGATTATATACCTACTTATTTCGTACTATGATAAATTAAAAGTTTTATGAAGTATATTTATAGCTTCTTTAGTATTTTTTGAGTGAATTAAACACCAAATTGTCATATTTGAATCAGCTGTCTGTAAAACTTCTATATTGGCCATTACTAAAGATTTAATTATTTTAGCCATTACTCCCGGTCTACCATTCATTCTTGATCCTATTACTGCTATAGTACTACAATCTTCTACTAGATGATATTTTAAATTAAAATTATTTAGTATATTTTCTACAATTTCTTTATCTTTAATGCTTATTGTAAATACTTGTCTATCTGGAAATATATTTATTAAATCTAAACTTATTTTATTAGCAGCCAATAAATCTAATACATCTTGATATTTCTCATTATCTTTATTTTCAGCGAGTTTAATTAGAACTTGAATTCTATCTTTTTGATGTGTTATACCTGTTATTATTCTTTCATTTCCCTTATCTCCAAGATTATTTATTAATGTTCCTTTACAACTGCTCATAGTGTTTTTAATAACTAAAGGAATATTAGCTTGCATTGCTACTTCTACAGCTCTTGGATGTATAACGCTAGCTCCTTGATCTGCTAACTGAAACACCTCATTATAGCTTATTATATCTATTAAACTAGCATCTTCTACAAGCCTTGGATCTGCTGTCATAATACCATCAACATCTGTATAGATTTCTATACATTCAGCTTGAAGTGCAACTCCAAGAATTGATGCTGTTGTATCGCTTCCACCTCTTCCAAGTGTTGTAAAATATCCTTCTTCACTTATTCCTTGAAATCCTGTAACTACCGGAACTCTTCCTTGAGATATTAAGCTTAATATCTTCTTTGGATTTGTATTTATACATTTTGCATCAGTAAAATTGTTGTTAGTTATAACTCCAGCTTGCCCACCTGTTAATGGTACTGCGTCTATTCCCGCAGTATACAAATCATTACTCATTACAACTGAACTTATAAATTCACCACAACACATAAGCAGGTCTTGTGCTAATTTATTTGATATTTTAAAATCTTCATCTACTAAAGATAGTAAAGTATCAGTTGCATATGGATCACCTTTTCTTCCCATTGCAGAAACAACTACAACTGGATTATAACCTTCTTGTTTTGCTTGTTTAATTTTTTCTATTACTTTTTGTCTTTTTTCTGATGTTGAAACCGAGGTTCCTCCAAATTTTTGAACAACTATCTTCAATTGTTTAATTATTTATCAAAATAGTTCTAAATATAATCTTCTATATTTAATCTACTTTAATAAATATCCTCCTTTCATGATTACAAATATTAATTTTTCATACTTAATAATATAATATTTGCATACCATTTTAAAGTTTAACTTTTTTTACTGTTTCATCATCCGCATCAAGTATTATTGTTTTAGATCCTATCTTTTTTACACATTCCCAAGGAATTTCTAAAAACTCCTTACTTCCAAACATACTAAATTTACTTACATTTGTATTAATAATTAAAAATCTAAAATTCCCATCGTCATCTATTATTAAATCGTTATTTGCTAAATAATCATATTTTTCACCATCATTAATATTTATTAACTCATATTTTTCTATGTCACTTAAATACTTTACATTGTTTAATTCTCCCATAATAAATCCTCCTCTTTCATTCATAACATAATATGATTAAAGAAAAACATTTATTACAAGTATAATTAAATTAACGTCTTATTACTATTTAAAGTATTATCATATGCCTTGACATCCTTTAATATTATTTTATTTAACTCATTATAATTTACATCTTGACCAACATAACCAGCATTCAATATTCCTGGTTTAAAGCACTCATCTAATACATTTTGTATATCATTTTCATCTATTGCATCAATTCTTTCTATAACTTCATCTTCTGTAAAAACATTATTTGTGAAAAGATAACTTTTAGCATTGGCAAACATTCTTGAGCTAGTACTTTCCAAACCTAAAATATAAGTTGCCTTTATTTTTTCTTTACTAATTTCTAATTGCTTTTTAGTTATACCATTATTAGCAAATTTTATTACTTCTCTATTTATAACATCTAGTGCTTTATCAGCATAATTCTTGCTAAGTCCTGTATATATATTTATAGTTCCTATTCCCTGAAAAGGTTGTAAATAAGAATATATTGTATAACAAAGCCCTAATTCTTCTCTTACCTTTTGAAAAAGTATAGAAGATGCGCCTCCACCTAAAACGTTATTTAGTAATACTAAAGGATAACTATTTTTATCTCTATAAGGTAAACCTTTTAATCCTAATGAAATATGTAATTGTTCTATATCTTTATTTATATACCCAGAATCACAATGAATTATTGGAGTATTATATTTAGGTATGTATTTCTTAGAACTTTTCCAGCTACCGAAACAACTTTCTATTAATTTCTTCAGTTCATCTTCATCAAATTTTCCACAAACTGATATTACTGAATTATAAGGAGTATATTTTTCACTTATAAAATTTAGAATTTTTTCTCTAGTGAATGATTTTATTTTAGACATAGTTCCTAATATAGGATAAGATAAAGGATTTGTGCCGAAAACAGTCTCTGAATGTTTATCATCTAATACATCTTCTGGTGAATCTTGGCTCATATTAACTTCTTCTATTATTACACCTTTTTCCTTTTCTATCTCTTCTTCATCAAATTTTGAATTCAATATCATATCTGAAAGTAAATCTAAACCTAAGTCTAAATGAGTATTTAAAGCTTTTATATAATAACAAGTTGCTTCTTTACTAGTAAAAGCATTTATTTGACCACCAACATTCTCTATTTCCTCTACTATTTGTTTAGCACTTCTTTTTTTAGTTCCTTTGAAAAACATATGTTCAATAAAATGAGATATCCCATTTAATTCTTCACTTTCATTTCTTGAACCATTTTGTATCATAATTCCAACACTTACTGAATTTAAGTGATCTATTTTCTCTGTTATAACTCTAAGCCCATTATTTAAAGTATACATATTATACATAATTAGCGCTCTCCTTCCATTTATGAATTGCTTAAAATTCTATAAGTATAATCTTATTTTTCCCATAATAAATTTTAATATGAAATTTTTTATTATTATATTTATATAATAATAATTACAATTCATGCTATATGTTAAGGGGAAATTTTAAATTATTATAATAAAAAAAATCGCCAAAGCGATTTTAAATTCATTAATTTATATTATATTGAATAAGATATATTAAAGAAGGGTAAAAAAGGCAAATTAATTGCCCTTTATTTTTCTTCTTTATTTTCTTGATCTAATAAAACATCTTTCCTTGAAAGATTTATTCTACCTTGTGAATCAATTTCAGTAACTTTTACTAAAATTTCATCTCCTACAGAAACAATATCTTCTACTTTATTAACTCTTTCTTTATCTAATTTAGATATATGAACTAAACCTTCTTTATTTGGAAGAATTTCAACAAAAGCTCCAAATGTAGTTATTTTAGTTACCTTACCTAAATAAATTTCTCCAGCCTTAACCTCTTTAGTTAATCCTTCAATTATCTTTATTGCTTCTTTAACACCTTCGTGATCGCTTGAACTTACAAATACAGCTCCATCTTCTTTTATATCGATCTTAACTCCTGTATCCTGAATTATCTTATTGATAACTTTACCACCTGCACCTATTACAGATCTTATTTTATCTGGATCTATTTGAATTGTCTCAGTCTTTGGTGCATATAAAGAAACATCTTTTCTTGGTTCTAATATACATTCATTAATTTTATCTATTATAGTTAATCTAGCTTTTCTAGCATTACGAATTGCATTTTCTACTACATTAAAACTAAATCCTTGAAGTTTTGTGTCAACTTGAATTGAAGTTATTCCTTCTGTAGTACCAGCAACTTTAAAGTCCATATCTCCAAAGAAATCTTCTATTCCTTGAATATCAGTTAATACCTGTTCTTCTGATAAATCTTCTGATGTAATTAATCCCATAGCTATACCTGCTGCTGGTCTCTTTATCGGAACACCTGCATCTAATAAAGCTAATGTTGAACCACAAACTGATGCTTGTGAAGTAGATCCATTTGAACTTAATACTTCTGATACTAATCTAATTGTATATGGGAATTCTTCTTCAGATGGGATTAATGGTTCAAGTGCTCTTTCTGCTAAAGCTCCATGACCTATTTCTCTTCTACCTGGTCCTCTTAAAGGTTTTACTTCTCCTACACTATATCCTGGGAAATTATAGTGATGCATATATCTCTTAGATTGAGTTTCATCTATTCCATCTAAGATTTGTATATCTCCTACAGCACCTAATGTTGCCACTGTCATTACTTGTGTTAGTCCTCTTGTAAATAATCCTGTTCCATGTGTTCTTGGAAGTAATCCAACTTCACAACCTAAAGGTCTTATTTCATCGAAAGCTCTTCCATCAGGTCTTCTCTTGTCTTTTAATAACATATGTCTAACAACTTTCTTTTGCATGTTATAAAGAACTTCTTTTATGTCACCTAATTTATCTTCATATTTTTCACTAAATTCTTCTTTGACTTTTTCATTTACAGCATCTATAGCTGCATTTCTTTCGTCTTTGTCAGTTATATACATAGCTTCTTTTATCATTTCTGAAGCAAATGCTTTTACATCTTTTTCTACTTCTTCATCAGCAGTAAATAATTCTGGCGTATTTTTTTCTTTTCCAAATTTCTTCATTGCTTCTTCTTGAAAATCAATAATAGTTTGACATTCATTAAATCCAAATTTAATAGCTGAAATCATTGTATCTTCTGGAATTTCATCTCCGCCTGCTTCTATCATCATTACTTTTTCTCTAGTTGCACAAACAGTTAGATGAAGAGAACTCTTTTCACGTTCTTCTGCATTTGGATTAACAACAAAATTACCATCTATAATTCCTACTTGAACAGCTGCAACTGGAATTGTAAAAGGTATGCTTGATAAACATAATGCCATTGATGCAGCATTAATTGCTAATATTTCTGGTAAATTATCTTTTTCCACTGAAACAACTGTACAAACTACTTGAACATCATTTCTATATCCTTTTGGAAATAAAGGTCTAATAGTTCTATCTACAGCTCTACCATTTAATATAGCTTTTTCTGATGGTCTTCCTTCTCTTTTTATAAAACCACCTGGTATTTTTCCTACTGCATATAATCTTTCTTCATATTCAACACTTAAAGGAAAGAAATCTATTCCTTCTTTTGGCTCACTTGATGCATTAACATTAGTTAAAATAACGGTATCCCCGTAGCTCATAAATATAGCTGCATTTGATAACATACCTATTTTTCCAAATTCAACTTTCATCTCTTTTCCAGCAATGTTAGTTGATAAAACGTTATTCATCTTTGAAACCCTCCTTTCAAACTCTCTTTAATAATTTTTTTAAAATAATAGAGCGGAATACCCGCTCTATAAATTATCTTCTTAAGCCTAATTTTTTTATTATAGCTCTATATCTTTCGATATCTTGATCAGCTAAGTAGTTTAAAAGACCTCTTCTATGTCCAACCATCATTAAAAGACCTCTTCTTGAATGATGATCTTTCTTGTGAACTTTTAAATGTCCTGTTAATGAGTTAATTCTTTCTGTTAATAAAGCGATTTGTACTTCTGGAGAACCTGTATCTCCTTCGCCTCTTCCATATTCTTTAATTATTTCTAATTTTCTTGCCTTATCCATAAGTGCACCTCCGTGTATTTTATCCCCTTATTTCCAAGTAAAAAGATGGCGCCTTTAAACTTAGAAGTAGGTTCAATGGTATTATATCAGAAGTAATCATTATTGTAAATAAATATTATTTAACGATTTTTTCTTCCTTTTCTGCAAATGACTTATTATTTTTTAATTCTTTTTTTAAATCATCGATAGAATCAAATTTCTTTTGATCTCTTATTTTCTTTACAAAATAAACTTTTATTATATTTCCATAAATATCTTCATTAAAATCTAAAATATTAGTTTCTACAGTAATATCTTTACCATTAACAGTTGGGTTATTACCTATATTAGTAATCCCCTTATATATTTTATTATTGACTTCTACATTAGTATAATATACACCTATTTTAGGTAAAATAATATCTTTATTGTATTTTAAGTTAGCTGTTGGAAAACCCATCATTCTTCCAAATTGTCTACCATGTACAATTTCACCTTTTATAAAATATGGTCTATTTAACATGATACTTGCTTCTAATACATTTCCTTCTTCTAGTTCTTTTCTAATTCTAGTACTACTTATAACTTCATCTTTATATGTACATGAATCCATTATGTGTAATTCATATCCATGTTTCTTTTGAAGTTCCTTTAGAAGCTTAATATCACCTGAATTTTTATATCCAAATTTATAATTAAAACCTACTACTATTCCTTTTACATTTAAATTAACACATAAAAATTTTATAAATTCTTCTGGTGTTATCTTCATAAATTCTTTATTAAAATTTGCGAAATATATTATATCAATACCCTTATCTTCTAATATTTTTACCTTGTCATCATTTTCCATCAAAAGTTTAAGAGTATTATTGGGATTTATAAACTTTCTTGGATGATTTTTGAATGTAAAGACCATACTTTTACCATTATTTTTTTTTGCTATTTTCGTAACTTTATCTATTAATGATAAGTGACCTATATGTAATCCATCAAAACTTCCAAGAGCAATATAATTTTTATAAGTTTTTATATCCTCAAAGTTGTTTTCTATAATAACCATTTTTATTACTCCCACTTTAAAATAATAACTTTTGTATTTTAAATCCTTTATTGTCTCGCTTTCCAAGTCCTATAAAAGTATTCTTTTTATCATATACCCTATACAAAATATCATTTTCTATAACTTCATCACTTAATCTTTTATCATACACCTTTACTCCATTTACTAATAACTTTGTAAATGAATTATTGACTGTTAATTTAGGATAAGATATAAGAGCATCTTCTATACTCATCAAATATTTCTCAATATTTTCAGTTGTTAAACTTTCAATATTAACACTATTTTCTTCTTTAAATATAGAAGTTTCCGTTCTTATTAAATTAACCATAGTAGCTCCCACATTTAATCTTTCACCAATATCATAACATAAACTTCTTATATATGTGCCTTTTGAACATGCAACCTCAAAAGACACATATGGTAAATCAAAAACAATATCACTAATATTATAAATGTTTATACGTCTTGCTTCTCTTTCAACTTCAATTCCTTGTCTTGCAAGTTCATAAAGTCTTACACCATTTTGTTTCAACGCAGAATACATAGGTGGTATTTGATCATATTCGCCTAAAAAAGAAAGTATAATTTCTTTTACATCATCTTCTTTTATATTAGAAGCATCTGTTTCTTTTGTAACTTCACCTTCTAAATCATAAGTAGTTGTATTTTTTCCTAATATTAATTTTACTCTATATACTTTTCTAGAATCCATAATATAATCAATAATTTTAGTTGCTTTTCCTAAACAAACTGGTAAAACTCCTTCTGCTTCTGGATCAAGAGTTCCTGTATGTCCAACTTTCTTCTCTTTTGCTAGAAATTTTATTTTTCTAACTACATCAAAAGAAGACATACCCTTATTTTTAAATACATTTAAAACTCCATTCATAGATTCATCTCTTCTTTTATTGTTTTTAATAAATTCTTTTTAGCTTCTTCTAAATCTACATCTTTTTGAAGAGCACCTGCTGCTTTAATGTGACCACCACCACCATATACCTCTGCTACTTTTCTTACATCAACATCATTTTTGGATCTTAAACTGCATTTTATTCCTTTTTCTGATTGCTTTAATAATACAGCTACTTCTACTCCTTTTATTCCAAGTCCAAAAGAAATTATATCTGAAGTATCTGTTGTTAATAAATCAAATTTTTCTAACATATAATATGGTATTTCCATTACAGCTACTTTATTTTCTAATAATAACTCTAAATTTGATAATACATAACCCATTAATTTTATTTTATTAAATTCTCTATTTTCAAAAAGATTGCTGTGTACTTTACTATTGTCTACTCCTAATTCTATAAGTTCTGAAGCAATTGAATGAGTTCTTTTTGTAACATTGGAATGTCTAAAAGAACCAGTATCCGTAACTAATGATGTGTAAATAGCTTTACCTATTTCTAAATTTATAGAACACTTTTTAGTAAGATCAATACCTAATTCTTTTATTAGTAAATATGATATTTCAGCTGTAGCTGCTGCTTTGCAATCTACATAATTTATATCTCCATATTGTTCATTTGATAAATGATGATCAATATTTATTATTCTGCCATTATAATTATCTAAATTAGCAGAAATTCTCTCTACATTACCACAATCCATTACTATTACTAAATCAGTACATTGATCTGGTTCTACTGTATTACCATCAATTTCTTCAGATAAAGAAAGGAAAGAGAGGTTATCTTGGATAACATCTCTTGAAATAATATAAACATCTTTTCCTATAGTTCGAAGTGCTTTAAGTAATGATAAAGTACTTCCTATAGCATCACCATCTGGAGATGTATGAAAAGACAAACCAATCTTTTTAGCTTTTAATATTTCTTCCTTTATACTTTGTAAAGACATTACTTATCTTTTACCTTTTCAATTAATTCATCAATATGCATTGCATAATTGATTGAATCATCCAATTCAAATATTATTTCTGGGTTATGTCTTAAATTTATTCTTTGACCTAATATTTTTCTTATAAATCCACCAGCACTCTTTAAAGCTGTGAAGTTACTTTTCTTTTCATCCTCATTAGTAGAGAATATACTTACATATACTTTAGCATATCTTAAGTCTTTAGTAACTTTAACATCTGTAACAGAAATCATAGCAGTAAGTCTAGGGTCTTTAACTTCATTTTGAATAACATTACTTATTTCTCTTTTAAATTCTTCATTAATTCTGCCACCTCTATAGTTTGGCATTCATATCACCTCTTTATAGCTCTTTTCTCTTGATTGCATCCATCATAAAGCATTCAATGATATCGCCTTCTTTAACGTCATTGAACTTATCTATTGTTAATCCACATTCATATCCAGTATTAACCTCTTTAACATCATCTTTGAATCTCTTTAATGATGATAAACTTGATTCAAAAATAACTATACCATCTCTTATAACTCTTGTTTCAGCATTTCTTTGAAGTTTACCATTTAATACATAACAACCAGCAATTGTTCCAACATTTGAAATCTTATAAGTCTCTCTTACTTCTGCTGATCCTAAAACAACTTCTTTATATTCTGGCTCAAGCATTCCTATCATAGCTGATTTAACATCTTCAATTGCATCGTAAATTACTCTATAAGTTTTAATATCTACATTATCTTTATCAGCTTGTGCTACTGCATTATTATCTGGTCTAACATTAAATCCAATAACTATTGCATTTGAAGCAGTTGCCAAAGTAATATCAGTTTCTGTTATTGCTCCAACACCACCATGAATTACTCTTACTTTAACATCATCAGTTGAAAGTTTTTCTAATGATTGATTTATAGCTTGAACTGATCCTTGAACATCAGCTTTTACTATTATAGCAAGTTCTTTAACTTTTCCTTCTTTTATTTGGCTATATAAGTCTTCTAGCGAAACTCTATTTCCACTCATTAATGATTCAGCTTTTTCTTTTTCTCTTCTCTTTTCTGCCATTATTCTAGCTGTCTTTTCATCTTTTACTTGGTTGAATCTATCACCTGCTTCTGGAACTTCTGAAAGTCCTAAAACTTCAACTGGAATTGATGGACCAGCAGATTTGATTTTTTTACCTCTATCATCAAACATCGCTCTTATTCTACCATATGTAGATCCTACAATAATTGAATCACCAACATGTAAAGTACCATTTTGAACCAATAACGTAGCAACTGATCCTCTACCTTTATCAAGTTTAGCCTCAATTACTGTTCCTTTAGCTTTTCTATCTTTATTAGCTTTTAATTCAAGCATTTCAGATGTAAGTAATACCATTTCAAGTAACTTATCTATGTTTAAATTATTTTTAGCAGATACTTCTTCACATATAGTATCTCCGCCCCACTCCTCTACTATTAATCCATATTCTGTTAATTCTTGTTTAACTCTATCTGGATTTGCACCTGGTTTATCAATTTTGTTTATAGCTACAACCATTGGTACACCAGCTGCTTTACAATGGCTAATTGCTTCTTTAGTTTGAGGCATAATTCCATCATCAGCTGCAACAACTAATATAACTACATCTGTTACTTGAGCTCCACGTGCTCTCATTGCAGTAAAGGCTTCATGACCTGGTGTATCTAAGAATGTTATTTCTTCACCATTTAAGTTTATGGTATAAGCTCCTATATGTTGAGTTATACCACCTGCTTCTGTATCAGTAACTCTTGCTTTTCTAATAGCATCAAGTAAAGATGTCTTACCATGGTCAACGTGACCCATAACAGTTACTATTGGTGGTCTCTTTGCAAGATTTTCTTCTTCATCTTCTTCAACCTCTACAGCTTCAAGTTCTTCTGTTACTTCTAACTTTTCAACTAATACTCCATAACTTTCACATACTTTTTCAGCTGTTGCAAAATCTATTTCTTGATTTATTGCTGCCATAACACCTGCGAAAATTAATGTTCTTATAACATCATTTGAAGGTTTATTTAACTTTTCAGCTAATTCTTTAACAGTAATAGTTTCTCCAATTTCAATTACTTCTGTCTCAATAGTTTCATCTTCTTTTTCAGTTTCTCTTGATCCTTTTTTGTTCTTCTTCTTTTTCTTTTTGCTTTTATTAAGTTCATCTTGCAAAATTTCTTCATATTCATCAACTAAGCTTTTAGCTTCTTCTGAACTTCCTTCTGCATATTCTGGTTTAGTTGCCAATAATTCTTTAATTAATTGAGCTTCTTCTTCCTCAATTGCACTCATATGATTTTTAACTTCTACACCAAACTCATCCATTAATAATGTTATTAAATCTTTTGAACTTACATTAAGCTCTTTTGCTAATTCGTATACTCTTACTTTTGACATAAAGTCACCCCCGTTAAATTATCTACTCATATATTTGTTCTCCTCCTCATATATTTCCAGCAATTTTTTTGCTATATTTTTGTCTAGAATTCCTAATATCATAATCTGATCACGACCAATAGGATTTCCTAATTCTTCTTTGGAGAAATTATTAATATATGGTATATTTTTTTGATTACAATGTTTTATAAATTTTTCTTTTGAAGACTGTGATAAATCATTAGATATTATAAACAAATGAATATCAAGTTTATTTCTTAAATCGTCACATTTGCTATAACCTTCTAACAAATTTCCTGATTTCTTCGCAATACCTAAAAAATTATAGAATTTATTCATTTTCTATTTCATCCTTTAGTCTTTCATATATTTCTTCACTTATAGGACTATCTAAGTTTCTACTTAATCTTTTGGCCTTAAAAGCCTTTTCAAAACATTCAATATCCCTACAAATGTAAGCACCTCTTCCTGATTTTTTACCAGTTAAGTCAACTGATATATCACCTTCTGGGCTCTTTACTATTCTTATTAATTCTTTTTTTGGTTTCATTTCCATGCAACCTGTGCACATTCTTAGAGGAATCTTCTTAACTTTCATTAAAAACACTCTCCTATTCTTCTATTTCTTCACAATTAAGCTCTAACTCTGCTACATTTTCTATAATTTCATCTGACATATCAATATCTTGATCCATAGCTTTTTCTTGTTCTGATTCTAAAGCTTCTTGTTGAGATTTACTCTTTATATCTATTTTCCAATTAGTAAGTTTTGCTGCAAGTCTTACATTTTGACCTTCTTTACCAATAGCTAATGAAAGTTGATCGTCAGCTACTACTATTTTAGCAGATTTATTTTCTTCATCTATTTCTGCACTTAATACTCTAGCTGGACTTAATGAATTAGAAATAAATTCTGCTGGATCCTTACTCCATTTTATTATATCTATTTTTTCATTTTTAAGCTCATTTACTATATTTTGAACTCTAATACCCTTAGGACCTACACAAGCTCCCATTGCATCAACTTCTTCATCATTAGAGTAAACAGCAATTTTACTTCTTGATCCTGCTTCTCTTGAAATACTCTTAATTTCAACTACTCCATTAAATATTTCTGGAACTTCTAATTCAAACAGTCTTTTTACTAAACCTGGATGTGTTCTTGAAACATGCACTTGAGCTCCCTTTGAAGCATTTTTAACTTCAACTATATAAAGCTTTAACTTTTCATTAAATCTATAATCTTCATTTGGCATTTGTTCATTAGGACCTATTATACCTTCAATCTTGCCTAAACTAACAAAAACCATTCCTTTTTCTTTTCTTAATATAGTACCTGTTATTATATCAAATTCTTTTTCTTTGTATTCATTATAAATTATATTTCTTTCAGCTTCTTTTATTCTTTGTGTAACTACTTGTTTAGCAAGTTGAGCAGCTACTCTCCCAAAATTTTTAGGAGTAACCTCTAAATCTACTATATCATCAACTTCATATTTAGGATTAACTGCCTTAGCTTCTTCTAATGAAATTTCTGTAACTTCATCATATACTTCATCAACAACTATTTTTTGAGCATATACATGGATCTCTCCATTTTCTCTGTTTATACTTATTTTAACATTTTGTGCTGATGTATTTGAATTTGCATAATTCTTTTTATATGCAGCAACCATTGCATCTTCAATAGTTGTAAAAAGTAAATCTTCTGATATTCCTTTTTCCTTTACTATCTCTTTTAGAGCACCTACAAACTCCTCATTCATTTTAATCTCCTCCTTGTTATATTTCACCCTCTAAGTTTGCACTTTTTATTTTTTCAGTTGGAATTTTTAATTCTTTTTCTCCTTCAACTGTTATAAACTCATCATTTGCATCTTTTAATATACCTTGTATTTTTTTCATACCTTCTAAAGATCCATTAAATTTAACTAAAACTTCTCTTCCTATAAACTTTTCAAAATGTTCTTGTCTATAAAGCCCTCTATTTAAACCTGGTGAAGAAACTTCTAAATAATAAGAATCTTCAATTGGATCTTTAACATCTAACATTTCACTAACTCTTCTTGAAACTTTTTCACAATCGTTTAATGATATGCTGTCTTCTTCTTTATCAATATAAATTCTTAAATAATATTCGCCATTTTCTTTTATATATTCTAAATAATATAATTCATATGATAATTCTTGTACTATTGGTTTTACTAACTCTTCTATTTTTTCAAGTAATATATCTTTTCTCATTTTATAAAACCTCCTCTATAAATATTCAATTTTAAAATTAATATAGTAGGTTTTTAATTATAAAATCATAATCAAAAACGCAACTATATTAAAGTAGTTGCGTTACAAACAGAAAGAGCGGGTAAACTTCCCACTCCACTTTTATAGCCTATTGACATTAAAAACTAAGTATATGATATCACAAATATTAGTGGAATACAAGAGTTATAACTAAAAGCTTAAAATTTTAAGATTCGTATATTATTATATTTTTATCTCTATTCTAAAATAATGATAATTGATTTGTTTCAGATAATCCTTCTAAGCATCCATGATTATTTAAACCTTCAATTACAGTTTTTGAAACCCCTGCTCTTATTCTTAAATCTTCCTTTGATATAAATTCACCTTTTTTTCTTGCCTCTACTATATTTTTTCCTGCATTGTCCGCAACTCCAGGTAAGGAATTTAATGGTGGTCTAAGTGCTCCATCTTCTATTTTAAATTTTACTGCTTCTGATTTATATAAATCTACTCTTAAAAATTTTACGCCTCTTTTATAAGCTTCAAAGCATAATTCTAAAACAGTAATAAGCCCTTTATCTTTCACAGTTGCATTATTTCCAAGTTCGTATAGTTCTTGAAGTTTTGCATTTATTGCTCCTTCACCAAGACATACTAAATTTGCATCAAAGTCATCAGCCCTTACTGTAAAATAGGTTGCATAATAAGCTTCTGGATAATATACCTTATAATATGCTATTCTAACAGCCATCATAACATATGCAACAGCATGACCTTTAGGGAACATATATTTTATCTTTTTACATGATCCTATATACCAGTCAGGCACCTCATGTTCTCTCATAAGTTTTTCATCATCCTCTGAAAGACCTTTTCCTTTTCTTACTTTTTCCATTATTGTAAAAGCGCTCTTAGGAGGTAATCCTTTATACATTAAATAGACCATTATATCATCTCTTGTTGCTATACAATCTCTTAATGTAGTAAATCCTTCTTTTATATAATATTGAGCATTATTAAGCCAAACATCAGTACCATGAGAAAGCCCAGATATTCTAACCAAATCTGCAAAAGTCTTAGGTTGAGTATCTAAAAGCATTGCCCTAACAAATTTTGTACCAAACTCAGGGAGTCCATAACTTCCCACCTCACACTCCAGTTCTTCTTTTGTAACACCTAATGCATCAGGTGAAGTAAACAAACTAAGAACTTTTTCATCATTTAATGGTATTGTTTTAGGGTCAAGTCCTGTTAAATCTTGTAACATTCTAAGTACAGTAGGATCATCGTGCCCTAGTATATCTAATTTTAATAATCTACCACTTATTGAATGATAATCAAAATGTGTTGTTATAACATCAGTATCATTATCATCAGCCGGATGCTGTATTGGACAAAAATTATAAATTTCATTATCAGCAGGCACAACCATTATTCCTCCTGGATGTTGTCCTGTAGTTCTTTTTATTCCTGTACACCCAATAGTAAGTCTCTCTATTTCAGCTGAGGATGTTATAATTTCTCTTTCATCTAAATATTTCTTTACATATCCATAAGCTGTTTTCTCTGCTACTGTTCCTATTGTTCCTGCTTTAAATGTATGACCTTTACCAAATAGTACTTCTGTATATCTATGTACTACACCTTGATATTCACCTGAGAAATTAAGGTCAATATCTGGTTCTTTATCCCCCTCAAATCCCAAGAAAGTTTCAAATGGTATATCATGACCATCTCTTTTATAGGGAGTACCACAATCAGGACAATTTTTATTTGGTAAATCTGCTCCTGAACTTATCGAACCATCTAAAAAGAATTCTGATTTTTTACAATTTGGACACACATAATGTGGTGGTAGCCCATTAACTTCAGTGATATCTGACATTGTTGCTACAAAAGAAGATCCAACAGATCCTCTTGACCCAACTAGATACCCATCTTCTGTAGATTTTGCAACTAGCTTTTGTGCAATTAAATATAATACTGCGTATCCATTGTTAATTATAGAATTAAGTTCTTTATCCAATCTTTTTTGAACAACTTCTGGAAGAATTTCACCATATATTGAGTGGGCTTTGTTTAATGTCATATTTTTTATTTCTTCTTCAGCCCCTTCAATTTTAGGTGGATATGTTTCATCAGGTATTGGTTTTAACACATCAATACTATCAGCTATTTTTTTAGGATTATAAATAACCACTTCTTTAGCTATTTCTCTACCTAAATAAGAAAATTCTTTTAACATTTCTTCTGTTGTTTTTAAATAAAGTGGCGGTTGATTATCAGCATCTGAAAATCCTTGTCCTGCCATAATTATTCTTCTAAAAGCTTCATCAGTAGGATTTAAAAAATGTACATCTCCTGTAGCTACAGTAGGTTTATTGCATTCTTTGCCTAACCTATATATTCTTTTATTAATGTCTCTAAGCTCTTCTTCATCTTTAACAGAACCTTTTTCGATTAGAAACTGGTTATTAGCTATGGGTTGAATTTCAACATAATCATAAAACTCTATAATTTCTTTTATTTCCTCATCACTTTTTCCTTCTAAAACAGCTTTATATACTTCTCCTGCTTCACAGGCTGATCCTATAATTAAGCCATCCCTAAATTCAGAAAGAAGAGTTTTTGGTGTTCTTGGTCTTCTAAAAAAATTTTCTATATGAGCTTTAGAAACTAGTTTATATAGATTCTTTAATCCTATTTGGGTTTTTGCCAAAATTATTATATGATAAGTTGGTTGCTTCTTTATATCTACTTTGGATAAAAATAAATCATTTAATGATTTTAAATCATTAA
The DNA here is from genome assembly GCF_001735765.2 of Clostridium taeniosporum. Taxonomy (NCBI): domain Bacteria; kingdom Bacillati; phylum Bacillota; class Clostridia; order Eubacteriales; family Clostridiaceae; genus Clostridium; species Clostridium taeniosporum. The sequence continues at coordinate 1,222,571 of NZ_CP017253.2, read as the reverse complement.
TTTCAAATTCTTCTTTTATCTTTTCAAATGACTTCAAAAGTATATCTGCTGTAGCTTTAGCATCATCTACAGCCCTATGGTGATTTTCAAGAGAAATTCCTAAGAATTTAGCAACTATATTTAGTTTAACCTTTTTTAATTCAGGATATAAAAACCTGGACAATGTAACTGTATCCAATATTGGAAAATCAAATTCTATGTTCAAATCTCTACAATTCTTTTTTATAAAACCAGTATCAAAAGATGCATTATGAGCTACTATTACACTGTTCTCACAAAATTTTATAAATTTTGGAAGTACACTATCTATTGTTTCTGCATCTCTAACCATACTACTATTGATGCTTGTTAGCTCTGTAATCTTATATGGAATCTCCCTTTCAGGATTAACAAAACAACTAAATCTGTCTATTATTTCACCATTTCTAATTTTAACCGCACCAAATTCTATTATTTTATCATTAACTGGAGAAAAGCCTGTTGTTTCTAAATCAAAAACAACAAATGTATCATCTAATGTATTATCCTTTTCATTTATTACAAGAGGAATTCCATTATTAACTAAATAACCTTCAACACCATATAGTACTTTTATATTATTTTTTTTAGCAGCAATTTGAGCTTCTGGATAAGCTTGAACCACTCCATGATCTGTTATAGAGATTGCTTCATGCCCCCACTTTGCAGCAGTTTCTATTATTTTAGATGCTGAGGTTATTCCATCCATACTACTCATATTAGTATGTAGATGAAGTTCTATCCTTTTTTCTTCAGCACCATCCATTCTATCAATTTTCTTCATTCTAGCTATATCTCTACCCATAATAACCACTTCTCTAGCATAGGTATCATATACAGCTTCACCTCTTACTTTGCAATAAAGGCCTTTCTTAACATTATCAAGGACTTCTTCTTTTTCTTGAGATTTTAAAAAGCACTTAACAGTTATAGAACTTGTATAATCTGTAATATAAAATGTAAGTATAGTTTTTCCAGTCTTAGTTTCTATAATATCTGTTTTAAAAACTTCACCTATTATTGCTACATATCCTGTTGTTTCGTCTATATCTTTTATAGGTGTAGACTCCGTTCTTATACCTCTTCCTAAGATGGTATTTTCATCTTTAGGCTCTCTTTTATATGAGGCATAATTAGATTTATTATCATTTTTCCTATATCCATTATTATTGGATCTTTGTGTTTTATTTGCCTTTAAACCAGAACTTTCCGATGTTACTGTTCTACCATTCATAACTTCTTTTATTATTTTAAGATTTTCTTCCTTTTTACTAGCTTCATATTCCTCTGTAACTAATAAACTAGAATCAAAACTAAAATTAACTGTTGCTGAAAAACTAAACATATCCTTTATGTTATTTTGAAGTAGCTTATCTATTTTTTTATTTAAAGCATGATTTATTAATGTTTCATTTCCAGAATATATATTTATAACTTTTTCTTTAACTTTTCTATTTTTTGAATACAATATAGAACGACATAACGGATATTTTTTTGCTATTTCTTCTGCCACATTAACCCAATACTTTGAATTAATCTCTTCTAACGATGTATTACTTACGTCTAAATAACATAAAAACTCTATATTTATATGAAATCCTAGATTGTCTATAATTAATTTTTTTAAATATTCTTCTTCCTGGCTTGTAAGTGATTCCAATGATTTCAGTACAACTTTTAATATTTGGCTTTTTTTATAAAACTGAAATCTTAATAGTCTTATTTCTTTATTTTCTAAATTTTCATTTTTATTAATTTCTTTTGTTAATTGTTTTATAAGATCTTGACTAATAAGAACCACTCTCCTTTCTAAATAAATAAATAGAGGGATTTTCATCCCCCTATACTTCTTATATATTATAATGCTTATTTTATAAATCACAAAATATTTTTTAGTCTTTTAAATTAAATGTTATCTATTTCTTTCATTAAAGCATTTATTAGCTCTTCTTCTTTAACTTTTTTAATTATTTTACCTTTTTTAAAGATGATCCCTTCACCTTTACCACCTGCAATTCCAATATCTGCTTCTCTTGCCTCTCCGGGACCATTTACTACACATCCCATAACAGCAACTTTAATATCCTTATTACAATTTTCCAACCTTTTTTCCACTTCATTTGCTATATTTATAAGATTAATTTGAGTTCTTCCACATGTAGGACAAGAAATAAAATTTATACCACCTTTTTTTAATCCTAATGATTTAAGTATTTCTAATCCAACTTTAATTTCTTCTACGGGATCACTTGTTAAAGATACTCTTATAGTATCACCTATTCCTTCAGCTAAAAGAGTTCCTATACCTATACTTGATTTTATAGTTCCTTTGGTTACAGTCCCTGATTCTGTAACTCCTAAATGAAGTGGATAGCCACATTTTTCTCCTATCAATCTATAGCAATCTATCATCATTCTAACATCTGATGATTTTATAGATATAACTATATCATAAAAATTTAATTTTTCCAGAATTTTAACATGTCTTAATGCACTTTCCACTAAACCTTCTGCTGTAGGTTTTCCATCTCTAGCTAATATATCTTTTTCCAAAGATCCTGAATTAACCCCTATTCTTATAGGTATATTTTTTTCTTTACATTTTTCTGCAACTATTTTTATCTTTTCTTCACTCCCAATATTTCCAGGATTTATTCTTAATGCAGATACACCACTTTCTATTGATTCAAGGGCTAACCTATAGTCAAAATGTATATCAGCAACTACTGGTATTGGCGATTTGGCTGTTATTTCTTTTAATGCTTTAGCTGCATCCATATCTAGCACAGCACATCTTACTATTTCGCATCCTACCTTATATAAACTATCTATTTGTTTTAACGTATCTTCTACATTTCTTGTATCAGTATTAGTCATAGATTGAATAGTTATAGGTGCATCTCCACCAACATAAATATTTCCAACCTTAACTTTTCTTGAAATTCTTCTTTTCATCTTTTCATCTCCTAAAACTTAACAGGGAATATAATATCTTTTATAGTTACCAAAATCATAAGACCTATAAGTAACATAAATCCTACATAATTTAAATTTTCAACTATCTTGTTTGGAACTTTTCTTCTTGTTATTAATTCAATTAGTAAAATTACAGTCCATCCTCCATCTAAAGCAGGGAATGGTAACATATTAAATACTGCCAAACTTACACTTATAAATCCAACAAAACGCATTAAAGACCAAATTCCACTTTCAGCAGTTTTAGCTGACATCTTAATTATTGTAAGTGGTCCTCCAACATCTGTCTTTAAATTTGATTTTCCTGTAAATATCATTTTAAGACCTTTAAATGTTTGAGATACTAAAGAAGCTGTTTTATTAACACTATGTTTTAAACTAGCACCTATACCTGGATTACGTTCTGCAGCAAAACCAACACCTATCATATATTGATTTTCTTCGCTTAACTTAGGTTTTATAGTGAAATTTTTAACTTCATTTCCTCTTTTTACAGTAAGATCAACTGGCTCACCTTTTGCCATAAGTATTCCTATTGTAACATCATCCTGTGTAAAAACTTTAGAATCATCTATTTTTAAAACTCTATCCCCTTCTTTTAGTCCAGCTTCTATTGCTGGATAACCCGGAAGGACATTTGCCACTTCTGGTACTGCATACCCAAATTTTCCTGCAATACATGCAAATATTATTATAGCTAATATATAATTCATAAAAGCTCCAGCTACTATAATACTTATCCTTCTAAGAGGAGATTTTTCTGAAAAACTTCTTTTATCTTGAACTGCTTCTTCTTCACCCATCATATTTACAAAACCACCAATAGGAAATAGACGTAATGAATATGTTGTTTCTTTTCCTTTCTTAGAAATCACTTTAGGACCCATTCCTATAGCAAATTCCTCTACTCTTACACCATTTAATTTTGCTAATGTAAAATGGCCAAGTTCATGTACAATTATTAAAACACTAAACGCTAAAATAGCTCCTAATATAGCTACTAAATTCATTTTTTTCATCCTTTCCTATTTCATATCTACTACATATTGTTTAATTTTTCTATCTAATGTTATTATATTCTCTAAAGTTAAAGACTTTTTACTTTCTTCTTTAAATGTATTCATGCATTCTTCTATAATATTAAAAATATCTAAAAACTCAATTTTTTCATCTAAAAATAATGCTACAGCTGCTTCATTAGCACCATTTAATATAGTTGGCATAAGTCCACCTTGTTTTCCTGCTTTAAAAGCTAATTCTAATGGTTTAAATGTTTCTAAATCTGGTTTTTCAAATGTTAACTTAGATACTTCATAAAAATCCAGAGTCTTTGCTATTAAATTTTTTCTTTCTGTATAATTAAATGCATATTGAATTGGCAATCTCATGTCTGCTGCTCCAAGTTGTGCAATTATACTTCCATCGCAATATTCAACCATAGAATGTATTATACTTTGAGGATGTATAACAACTTGTATATTATCATAATCACAATCAAAAAGCCAATGTGCTTCTATTACTTCAAGACCTTTATTCATTAATGTTGCTGAATCAATAGAAATCTTTCTTCCCATATTCCACTTAGGATGATTTAAAGCATCATTTACGCTAACATTATTCAAATCACTTAATTTCTTACCTCTAAAAGGCCCCCCTGAAGCTGTAAGTATTATCTTATTTAGTGTTTTTAAATCATTTCCCCTTAAAGATTGATAAATAGCACTATGTTCTGAATCAACTGGAAGTATTTTAACATTATTTTTCTTAGCTTCACTCATAACAATTTCACCTGCAACAACTAAGGTTTCTTTGTTTGCAAGTGCTATATCTTTTTTAGCTTTTATAGCCTTTAAAGTAGGTTCTAATCCTATCATACCAACTAAAGATGTCAAAACTATGTCAATTTCCTCTAAAGATGCTATTTTGTTTAATCCTTCCATTTGTGATAATACTATTGTTGACTTATTATTTTCATCACAATAATTTTTTATTTCTTCAGCACAATCTTTATCCATCATTCCCACATATTTGGGATCAAATTCTTCAATGATTTCAATCATTTTCTTTACTGATGAATTTGCTGTTGCTCCAATTAACTTTAATTGTCCATTTGAATTTTTTATTACATCTAAAGCCTGTGTTCCTATTGAACCTGTAACACCTAATATAGATAGTTTTTTCATGGTTTTTCCTCCTAAAGTATATTATAAAGTTTTATCAATTTTATAAATCATTTAACTAGAACTATATACTATTTCTTTTGCTAAAATACTATACATTGGTCCAACTAGTATACCTAAAATACCAAATACTTCTACCCCAATATATATAGAAATCAATACAATTAAAGGATGTATATCTAGTTTATCACCTAAAAATTTTGCCTCTAGAATTTCTCTTATTACTTGAACTAGTATGTATAAACACATAAGTCCAAAGGCAATAAGATAGTCTTTCATTACAATATTGTATATTATAATTGGAATAAATACAATTATAGTTCCCACATAAGGTAATATATCTAAAATTCCACATAATATTCCTAATATGAAATAATTAGATAATCCAAGTATCCAAAATCCACATATAATCTCAATAGTTGATATTAAGACTAGAGTTATTTCTATAATACACATTTGGCTAAAATTTTCTTTCTGTTTTTTTATTTTTAATATCATTTCATTTGGAAATAACATTAAAATGAACTTTTTAATGTTTTCACCGTCTACTAATACAAAAAAGGCACATATATTACCTATAAAATAAGCTATTATACCTTCACCTGTAGTTAAAGCACCTTTTCTTATGATTTCTTGATTTATTATAGATATTACACTCTTACCAAAATCAAGTTTTTTTAATTGTAAGTTAAGCTCTAAGGATATGTCTTGTATAATCTTATTTATTGTATTTACATTACTCAGATATATCTTTTGGAATACATTGAATATTTCATTTCCTAAATATAATATAATTAATATTAAAAGTATATTAACTAGAACAATGCTTAAAGCCCCTGAAATTTTATCTGGAATATATAATTTTATCATAATTTTATATAAGGGAGTTGCAATTATAGATATAAAAATCATAGCTAAAAAAGGTTTGAAATAATATTTTATAATATATGTAATTATAATTGTTATAAAAAGCAACACTGTTAAAGAGATTATTTTTTTATATTTATTAAAAATATTATTCACCATCCTAAAATCACTTTTTATAATATATGCTTTAAGTAACAATTTAATTATTATTTATATTTAACAAAAAATATATTTTCATAAAGTATTGATATGTTCATAAATAAAATAGCATTATATATCAGTATAAATTAAAAACATAAAATATGAAAATAAATAACAAGTCAAATATGCGACAGATATTTTGTGAAATACAATGACTTACGTTCTGATACTAGTTATGTATTAGTTCAAGGAAGAAGTAGTTCACAAAATAAGCCAGAATACTAATTAATTATTTATCTGAATTATTTATTTGAATGTGTTTTAATAACTTTCTATAACAAAAAATCTGTGGATTTAAATTTAAATCCACAGATTTCTTATAACTATTAAATTCCAACTATAAAAGTTAAATAATAGAATACTACTGTTGATGAAAAAATTATACTATCAAATCTATCTAAGATTCCACCATGACCTGGTATTAAATTACTATAATCTTTTATTCCTACATATCTTTTTATAGAAGATGCAACTAAGTCTCCAAATTGGCTAAATATACCACATAGAGCACCTATAATAAAATAATGATATGAAGGCATAATATTTAAATGTTTATTAATTATAAGTCCAAATATACCACAAAATAAAATGGCTCCTATAAGTCCTCCTATAGATCCTTCAATAGTTTTTTTAGGAGAAACCTTTGGACAAAGTTTATGTTTTCCAAAAAACCTTCCAAAATAATATGCGCTTGTATCTGCCATCCAAGATCCTATAAATATAAGCCATACTAAAAATTCACCATAATGTTTTGCATTAACTAAATACACAAAACTAAATAAAATTCCTGCATATATAAAACCTAAAAACGTTAAAGAAACATCTATAAATGTGTAGTCTAAATTTACTACTGGAATAATTAACAAAATAAACATGGCTAAGACTATTACATACATCATTATATTAAAATCATTATTTAATATATAATATATAATTAATAAAGCATATCCAAAAATTGATATTGGATTAAAATTTTTTTTCTTTAATGCATTATAAAATTCCCAAAGTCCCATTGCTGACAGTAAAATAACAAACGCTTTAAGATAAATTCCTCCAAGAAAAACAAATATTATAAATGGAGCAATCATAAGCGCACCTAGATATCTATTATTAGATTTCAAAAAATAATCACTCCTTTACTCCACCAAATCTTCTATCTCTATTTTGATAGTCAAATACAGCTTTTTGTAAATCTTCTTCTTTAAAATCTGGCCAAGCTATATCCGAATACCAAAATTCTGAATAAGCACATTGCCATAACAAAAAGTTACTAAGTCTTTGTTCACCAGAAGGTCTAATAATCAAATCCGGATCTGGCATCCCTTTTGTATATATGTAATTTGATATTAAATCCTCACTAATATCTTCTTTATTTATCTTATTATCTTTTAAATCTTCTGCAATCAATTGCATAGCCCTAACAAGTTCGTCTCTTCCACCATAATTTAGTGCAAGATTTAAATTTATATCAGTATTATTATATGTTTTCTCAATAGCCTTATTTAACTCTGCCTTACATTCTTCCGGAAATTTTGACATATCGCCTAATATATTTATTTTAACACCATTTTTATGTAGTTCTGCAACTTCTCTTCTAAGATAAACTACTAATAACTGCATTAATGCACTAACTTCTTCTTTAGGTCTTTTCCAATTTTCCGTTGAGAAAGCATATAAAGTTAAATATTTTATTCCTAACCGTTTAGATTCTTTAACTATTTTCCTTATTGTTTCAACGCCAGCTTTATGCCCAATACTTCTTGGCAATTTTCTTTTTTTAGCCCAACGACCGTTTCCATCCATTATTATTGCAATATGCAATGGCACCTTATTCATGTCTAATAAAATCTCATTACTTGAATTTTTTTTTGACTTAAATATACTTAACAAATTACCCATCCCCTTTCTTTTTATAAGATAATTATACTAAATAATATTAAGTATTTAAATTAAGGAAAAAACCTGCTATTTTAAGCAGGTTTTGAGATTAAATAGATAGAACCTCTTTTTCTTTATCAGCTATTACTTTGTCTATCTCTTTTATAATAGCATCAGTCTTCTTCTGAACATCATCTTCACCTTTTTTAATTTGGTCTTCAGATACGTCTCCCTCTTTTTTTAATGCTTTAATCTTATCATTAGCATCTCTTCTAATTGATCTTATCGCTACTTTAGATTCTTCTCCTGTTTTCTTAACTTTCTTAACAAGCTCTTTTCTTGTTTCCTCTGTTAATTCTGGTATAACTAATCTTATTACAGATCCATCATTTGAAGGATTTAAACCTAGATCTGATTTTAAAATAGCTTTTTCAATTTCTTTTAGCAATTGCTTTTCCCATGGTGTTATCATTAATACTCTTGGTTCTGGTGCAGAAATATTTGCTGCTTGTGATAATGGGCACATGCTTCCATAATAATCAATTTGAATTTTATCGAGCATATTTGGATTAGCTCTTCCAGCTTTCATAGTTCCTAATTCAGATTTTAATACAGTTACAGTTTTATGCATCTTTTCTTCTGCGTTCTTAATGATGTCCTTAATCATGATAATCCTCCTATTTTTTAGTTACTAATGTTCCGATATTTTTACCAGTTATAGCTCTTCTAATATTTCCTGGCTCATCTAAACCAAATACAAGTATTGGAATATTATTATCCATACATAATGAAGTTGCTGTAGAATCCATTACTTGTAATCCTTGATCTAAAACATCTATATATGATAGTGTATCATATTTTTTCGCTTCTGCATACTTCATAGGATCTTTATCATAAACTCCATCAACTTTTTTTGCTAAAAGTATTACTTCCGCTTCTATTTCAGCTGCTCTTAAAGCTGCTGTAGTATCAGTTGAGAAATAAGGATTTCCTGTTCCTGCTGCAAAAATAACAACTCTACCTTTTTCTAAATGTCTCATTGCTCTTCTTCTAATAAATGGTTCTGCAACTTCTTTCATTTCTATAGCAGTTTGTACTCTAGTTTTTACTCCTACTTGTTCTAAAGAGTCTTGTAATGCTAATGCATTTATACAAGTAGCCATCATTCCCATATAATCAGCAGTTGTTCTATCCATACCTTCACCGCTTCGTCCACGCCAGATATTTCCGCCACCTACAACGGTTCCAACTTCTACACCCATATCAACTAATTCTTTAATTTCTAAAGCTATTCTTTTAGCTACATTAAAGTCAAGTCCAAAACCATTGGCTCCAGCTAAAGCTTCACCTGAAAGTTTTAAAATTACCCTTTTATATTTACAATTTGTCATTTAAAACTACCTCCTGAATGTGGCATTAGAAGAAAACAATGCCTTATTTTTTATTATTTTCCTTAAAAAAAGAGAACACAGAGTGTCCTCTTTAGTTCCTATATTTCAACTATTTGCCTAATTGTTTAGCAACTTCTTCTGCAAAGTTTTCTTCAACTTTTTCGATTCCTTCTCCTCTTTCGAATCTCACGAATCTGTTTACTTTAATTGCAGAACCAGCTTCTTTAGATTTTTCATCTATAAACTTAGTTATAGTCTTATCTCCGTCTTTAACCCAAAGTTGTTCAAGAAGACATACTTCTTTATAATACTTTTGAATTCTTCCCATAACCATTTTTTCAACTATTTTTTCTGGTTTTCCTTCATTTAAAGCTTGAACTCTATAAATTTCTTTTTCTTTTTCTATAGATTCTTGATCAACATCTTCTTTAGATAAAAATAAAGGATTAGCAGCAGCTATTTGCATACAAAGTTCTTTTGCAACTTCTTCAACAGCTGGTGATACAGTATCACAAGCAACTTCTACTAAAACACCAATTCTTCCTCCACCGTGAATATAGCTCTTAACTACTCCATTCTCTACAGTGAATTTAACAAATCTTCTAACAGTCATATTTTCGCCAAGTCTAGCAATTAATCCTGTTAAAGCTTCTTGAATTGTAGCTTCTCCATCGAATTTTTCTTTAACAAATTCTTCTACATTTGCAGCATTTGTTGTTGTAGCTATTTTAGCTAAAGTGTCAGCAAAAGCAGCGAAATCTTCATTTGCCGCAACGAAATCTGTTTCACAATTAAGCTCAACAATTGCTCCACTCTTTTTATCTTCTGAAATATATGTTTTAACTAAACCTTCTGCAGCAACTCTTCCTGATTTCTTAGCTGCAGCCGCAAGTCCTTTTTCTCTTAATACTTCAACAGCTTTTTCGATGTCACCATCTGTTTCTGTTAATGCCTTTTTGCAGTCCATCATTCCTGCGCCAGTTCTTTCTCTTAATTCTTTAACTGATTTTGCAGATATCATTATTAAATTCCTCCTCGATTATATATTGCATTTTATTAACTTATTATATTCATAATAAATTAATTATTTAGAAGCAATTATTTAAAATTTAATATATTAAACTTTAAATAATTGTTACTTCTAAGTTAGAAGACAAAACAAACTGTTTTGTCTTCCATTAAAATAGTATATATAAACTATTCAGCTAATTCTTCGCCTTGTCTTCCTTCCATAACAGCATCAGCCATTTTAGCAGTTATTAATTTAACAGCTCTTATAGCATCATCATTACCAGGAATTACGTAATCAACTTCTTCTGGATCACAGTTAGTATCTACTATAGCAACTACAGGGATTCCAAGAATTTTAGCTTCTGAAATAGCATTTTTTTCTTTTCTTGGATCAACTACAAACATAGCTCCTATGTTATCGCATTCTAAATTCTTGATACCACCAAGATTTTTTTCTAATTTTTCTAATTCACCTTTTAATTTGATAACTTCTTTCTTTGGAAGAACTTCAAAAGTTCCATCTTCTTGCATTTTTTCTATTTCAGCAAGTCTTCTTATTCTCTTCTTTATAGTAGAGAAGTTTGTTAACATTCCACCTAACCATCTGTTGTTTACAAAGTGCATGTTGCTTCTTATAGCTTCATCTTTTATAGCTTCTTGAGCTTGTTTCTTTGTTCCAACAAATAATATATCTTTTCCTTCTGTAGCAACTTCTTTAACAAAGTTGTAAGCTTCTTCAGCTTTTTTAACTGTTTTTTGAAGGTCTATGATATATATACCATTTCTTTCTGTAAAAATATAAGGAGCCATTTTAGGGTTCCATCTTCTTGTTTGGTGTCCGAAATGTACACCTGCTTCTAATAATTGTTTCATTGATATTACTGACATTTTGTTACCTCCTTGGTTTTTACCTCCATTATCTTCTACTTGTAAATAACCTTTAAAAGGGCACCTAATTTACAAATTGGATAATGTGCGTATTCTATTACCTTAAACAGTATAACACAAGGTATTTAAGCTATCAACAAAAAAATTTATTTTTTCTGTAAAAATAAATAGAAGAAACCATTTTCTTTGGTTTCTTCTATTTACAGCTCGTCTATTTTCCTCATATACTAAAATACTACTTTATTTTTTTCAATTCATCTAATAACTTTTCATTTAATACTCTGATATAAGTACCTTTCATTCCCAAAGACCTAGATTCAATAACTCCAGCACTTTCAAATTTTCTTAAAGCATTTACTATAACACTTCTAGTTATTCCTACTTTATCAGCTATTTTTGAAGCAACTAGTAACCCTTCATTTCCATTTAATTCTTCAAAAATATGTTCTACAGCTTCTAGCTCTGAGTAAGAAAGTGTTCCTATAGCCAATTGGACAACTGCTTTCTTTCTAGTTTGTTCCGCTAAATCTTCTTGCATTGCTCTAAGCATTTCCATTCCAACTATAGTGGCACTATACTCAACTAAAACTAAATCATCATCAGTAAACTCTTTTCCAAATCTAGCTAATATTAATGTTCCTAACCTTTCCCTACTTCCTATTATAGGTATTATAGTTGAAATCTTATCTTTAGCTTTGCAGTCTCCAATTTCTGCAAACACGCATCTGCCTTGATTATATAAATTTGCTAGCGTTTCATTACTTTCTAAAAGGGTAAGATTATAATCTTCTGGGAATTTTTTATCTTCTATAACCTTTTTTTTCATAGCTTCGCATTCAAAACCTGGTGAAAAAGTATATCCTAAAACTTTACCTTTTTTGCTTATTATATAAGCATTACATTGAAGAACTTCACTTAAAAGTGTACATATATCTTCAAAAGCTACTGGATCTGTTCCCGTTTTTTGCAAAATTTTATTTAATCTTCTTGTTTTATCTAATAGAGATGACATTTATTATCCTCCTTGTTAACCTCACAATAATTTCTGATTATACAAACAGAACATAATCTTTTCAGAAAATTCTTAATTTAATGAATCTTCTTTCACGCATTACTAATTTTAGTCTAACACATAAAATAAGGCTTTACAACAGTATTTTTTTAATTTCGACATAATACAAATACTAGAGTTTATAATTTAAATCATTCGCTTTTTTCATCTTTAAGTTCTTTAGTATAATCACATTCTCCATTAGAACATTTAATATATTTTCCTTTACTCTTTGAATATCTAAGTACCATATAAGAATTACATTTAGGACATTTTTCCTTTACTGGCTCATACCAGCTAACAAAAGTACATTCCGGATATCCTGAACAGCCAAAGAATTTTTTACCTCTTTTGCTTTTTTTAATAACTATAGGCTTTCCACATTCAGGACATGGAACATCTAATTCTTCAACTATTGGTTTAGCATTCTTACATTCTGGATATCCTGGACATGCTAAAAATTCACCATATCTACCTCTTTTTATTACCATCATACGACCACACTTATCACACTTAACGTCGCTAACTTTATCTTCTATAACAACTTTTGATATTTCTTTTTCAGCCTTTTCTATAGCTTCCTTTAGAGGTGTAAAAAATTCTTCCACTATTTTAGTCCAATTTTCATTTCCTTCTTCAACAGCATCTAATTTTTTCTCCATATCAGCTGTAAAATCAACATCTACTATTTGTTTAAAATATTCACTTACTATATTATTTACTATAAATCCCAATTCAGTTGGAATTAAATTTTTCTTTTCACGGACAACATACGATCTACTAACTAATGTAGATATAGTAGGTACATACGTACTAGGTCTTCCGATTCCCTTTTCCTCTAATAATTTAACAAAAGAGGCTTCTGTATATCTTGGTTGAGGTTGTGTAAAATGTTGCTTTCCTTCTATAGATACAACTTTTAATTCCTCTCCTTCTTCTAAGGCCGGTAATGTAACAGACTTTTCATCGGCTTCATTTAAATATTTATATATTTTCATAAATCCATCAAAATTCACTGTTGAACCTGATGCCTTAAATTTATATTCACCATTTAATATGTCTATAGAATTTGTATTAAGCACACATGATGACATTTGACTTGCTACAAATCTGTTCCAAATTAATGAATATAATTTATACTGTTCTGAAGTTAGATTGTCTTTTGCTACTTCTGGTGTAATTTCTACGTATGTAGGTCTAATAGCTTCATGGGCATCTTGAATATTTTTCTTTCCTTTATATACTCTAGGTTCATTTGGCAAATATTCTTTGCCATAAGTATTTTCTATAAACACCTTTGCATTTTCTTGAGCTTCTTCAGATATTCTCATAGAGTCTGTTCTCATATAAGTAATTAAACCAACAGTTCCATATCCTTTTATTTCTACTCCTTCATAAAGTGCTTGTGCTATTGACATTGTTCTTTTAGTCATAAAATTCAATTTTTTACTAGCATCTTGTTGAAGAGTACTTGTTGTAAAAGGTGGTAATGGATTCTTAACTTTATTACCTTTTTTTATTTTGTTAATAACAAAGGTACCATTTTCAAGTTCTTCTTTTATTTTATTAGCTTCTTCTTCTGTGTTTATTTCAATCTTTTTATTTTTATAAGTTGAAAATCTTATTGGAAATTTATTTCTTGATTTCTTTAATATACAATCAACTGACCAATACTCTTTAGGTACAAAAGCTTTAATTTCCTCTTCTCTATCACAAATCAACTTTAATGCAGCTGACTGAACTCTTCCTGCACTAAGGCCCCACTTTACATTTTTCCATAATATGGGACTTATTTCATATCCAACAAGTCTATCTAATATTCTTCTAGCTTGTTGTGCGTCAACCAAATCCAAATCTATACTTCTAGCTTGCTTTATAGCACCTTTTACAGCACTCTTAGTAATTTCATTAAAAACTATTCTGCATTTTTCTGTTTCTGGTATTTTTAATATATTAGCTAAATGCCAAGATATAGCTTCACCCTCACGATCGGGGTCAGTTGCCAAATATATTTTATCAGATTTTTTTGCTGCTTTTTTTAACTTATCTAATAATTCACCCTTACCTCTGATTGTTATATACTTGGGTGTATAATTATTTTCTATATCAACACCTAATTTACTTTTAGGTAAATCTCTTATATGCCCCATAGAAGCTTCCACAACATAATTTTTTCCTAAATATTTACCAATTGTTTTAGCTTTTGCTGGTGACTCAACGATTACAAGTTTTTGACCCATTTTTATAACTTCATAAAAATTTTATGAAGTACTCACCCCCTAAATTTGTTTTAAATTATTTTTATATAGTAATTACCAGGAAGGCAAATTATTTCGTTCTTTATTTGCATTTCAAATAATAACGCATATAAAGCTCCTCTGTCAACACAACTATTTTTAAATATATCATCGATATGAATTGGTGCATCAGTAATCATATCTAATATTTCTCTTTTTTCTGGTCTTATCTTCATAGGCTGAATATTCATATGATTTTTTTCAAAAAATCTACTTAAATCATTGATACTAGTTAAAACATCACATCCATCTTTAATTAATTTGTTAGAACCTTTAGCTCCTTCATATAATATAGACCCTGGAACAACTAATACATCTTTGTTTTGTTCTTGTGCAATTCTCGCAGTTATCAATGATCCACTTTTTTCACTTGCTTCTATAACTATAACTCCATCACTTAAACCACTTATTATTCTATTTCTTAGTGGAAAGTTATGTCTTAGAGGTTTAGTCCCTAAAGGAAATTCTGAAATAATCAATCCATCCTCAATCACTTTTGAAAATAGAGCTTTATTCTCGGCTGGATATACAACATCTATACCACAACCTAAAACTATAATGGTCCTTCCTCCATTTTCTAAAGCAGATTTATGAGCTATAGAATCTACACCTCTTGCACCACCACTTATAAGCGTTATATTATTAGTAATAATCTCCTTTGTCAAGAGTTTTGTTACTGCTAAGGCATAATTTGAACACTTTCTTGCACCTACAATTGCTATAGATTTTTCATTTATTAACTGAATATTTCCTTTATAAAATAAATAATATGGAATTGGTGAAAATAGTCTTAATCTCTCTTTATACAATGGATTAGAGTATGTTATATATCCTATACTTTTTTTATTTAATATATTGTTTAAAGATATAATTTCATAAATCAAATCATTCTTTTCAAACTTTCCAAGTTTTTTTTGTATTTTTTTATTTTCCTTTAAAATATTCTCAAAATTATTATATATATTTTCCTCATTTTCATACTCATCTATTAAACTTATTTTTTCTTTATTGCTTATATTTAACAAAATAAACCATAGTTCATAATTTAACATTAAAAATCTCCTTGCACTTAGGCATATTCAAATAAATAATTAGTCAGCATACTAATTTATTTTGTGAACTACTTCTTCCTTAGAACCTACTAATAGTACATATAGCACAACTATTATTAGAACTAAAGTTATTGTATTTCACAAAATATCCATAGCATCTTTGACTTATTATTTATTTTCATATTCCTTATTATATAATCTCCCCATCTATATTTTTTCTATAATTAAAAGCTTCAATTATATGATGTTCTAAAATTTCTTTATCTCCATCTATATCAGCTATTGTTTGCGCTAATTTTATAACTTTGCTATATCCTCTCATAGATACACTTGAAGTATTATAGTAATGTTTTAAAATGTTGCTACATCCTTTATTCATTTTACATATATCAAACACATCTTTTCCTTTTATATCTGAATTATATTTATATTTTGTATTTTTAAATCTTTTTTCTTGAATTTCTCTTGCTTTAGAAACTCTTTCTTTCATTAATTTAGAATTATATGAATCTTGTCTTTTTTCTATATCATCATATTTTAATCTTGGAACAAAATTTAATATATCTATTCTATCTAATAAAGCAGTAGAAAATTTTCTAAAATATTTTTTAGCGTTATATCGCGAATATAATCCATTTTCTAATACGCTTTCATCCTTTTCTTCAATTGGATTAAAAGCTCCTATTAATAAAAAGTTTGCTGGCATAGTATAACTACCACTGATTCTATCTATATTTATTTGTTTTTCCTCTAAAGGTTCTCTTAATGATTCTAATGATTCTTTTTTAAATTCTAATACCTCATCGAGAAATAATATTCCATTATGTGCTAATGTTACCTCTCCAGCTTTTATTTCTTTACCTCCTCCAATTAAAGCATTTTTAGTTGTAGTATGATGTGGACATCTAAAAGGACGTCTTATTATAGTATTTTTTTGCATAAGACCTGATGCACTATATATTTTAGCTATTTCTAATAATTCTTTTTTAGATAATGGTGGCAATATTGATGTTATTGCTTTAGCAAGCATTGTTTTTCCACACCCTGGTTCTCCATATAACAAAATATTATGTTTTCCAGCTGCTGAAATTTCCAATGCCCTTTTTGATGAATATTGTCCTATTATTTCTCCAAAATCTAAAAGTTCTAATTTTTTTTGCATTTCAATACTTTCATTAGATACTTTACAAGGTAATAAATCCTTATATGTTATATATGATATTACTTCTTTGAAATTTTTAAACGGATAATATTCTCCTTCATCAAAATAGTAACTTTCCTCTAAATTTTCGTAAGGAAATATAAATCTATTTTTATTCTCTTTTATACCTTCTATTATTATAGGTATACATCCCTTTACTGCTTTTAATTCTCCTGATAAAGATAATTCTCCAAAAATTATATAATCGTTTACTTTGTTACATTTTATTTGATTAGAAGCCATAAGTATTCCTAAAGCTATAGGCAAATCTAAAAGAGATCCTATTTTCTTTATATCTGCTGGAGCTAAATTAATTGTTATTCTTCCTAATGGAAATTCGTATCCACTATTTAAAATTGCTGATCTTACACGTTCCTTAGATTCTTTTACTGAAGTATCTGCTAATCCAACAATTGAAAATGATGGTAATCCTTTGGATATATCAACTTCAACCTCTATTAATAACCCTTCTAAACCATTTTGTGTAGCACTTATTATTTTTATAGACATTTTAAATCACCCATTAACATTATAGACAAATAAATTTTTATTAATCCTTTTAAAATCAAATGATTTATTTATAAAATTAGTGTCAATAATATCTACTATATTTAATATATTACTATTATTAACATAATTTTTATATTACATCTAGTGAAAATATATTTTTAGGAGTACATATCTATGAAAAAATTTAATAAAGATATAGGAACCTATTGTGAAAAATTAGCTTGTGATTATTTGAAAAAAAATAGTTTTAAGATATTAGAATGTAACTTTAAAAATTTTATAGGAGAAATAGATATAATATGTATAAAAAATTCTACATTAATAATAATAGAAGTAAAGGGTAGATATGATTATTCATTTGGTATTCCAAAAGAATCTGTCTCTTTTAAAAAACAAAAAAATATCATAAAAGTGGCAACCTCCTATATTTATTATCAAAAACTTAATAATTCAAATGTACGTTTTGATGTCATTGAGGTTTATTTAAACAGAGTTAATTCATCATATAAAATAAATCATATTAAAGATGCCTTCAGAACATAAAAGAATACCTTGTAAAATAATTTTTTATTATTCTACAAGGTATTTAGGTATATAAAAATAAATAACAAGTCTAAGATACCACAGTTATTTTATGAAATACAATGACTTGGGTTTTGCTAATAATTGTGCTATTAGCAGATTACAAGGAAGAAGTAGTTCACAAAATAAACTAGCATACTGACTAGTTATTTATTTGAATATACCTTATTATAATATATTATTTAAAAAACTATTTCTATGTATTTCACATTTCCCATATTCTCTTAGTCCATCTATGTGTTTTGGAGTTCCATATCCCATATTATTTTCAAAATCATAATTTGGATATTTATTAGAATATTCCTTCATTAAATTATCTCTATATACTTTTGCTAATATAGATGCAGCTGCAATACTTGCACTTTTGGTATCACCCTTTATTACAAATTCATTGGGAATATCTATATTCTTTATTCTATAACCATCTGATAATACCAAATCGGGTTTTACACTTAAATTATTGCAAGAATCTAGAAATACTTGATTATTGCAAAACGCTATGCCTTTCTCATCTATTTCATTATTTGAAGAAATAGCTATATGATATGCTATAGCTTTTTCTCTAATTATTTCTGATAACTCTTCTCTTTTTATATGATTTATCTTTTTAGAATCGTTCAAATATAAAATTAAATCTTCTTCTATTACATTTAAATCTAATACTACTGCGCAAGCTACAATAGGACCTGCTAATGGTCCTCTTCCAACTTCATCAACACCTGCCACATATTTAAAATCTCCAAAAGATTTATCAAATTTATACATAGATTTTACTCTATGCATCTCTTTAATATATGCATCTAAATGTTTTTGCATGGTCTTACCTAAGGATGATACGTTTTTTCTTTTATCATTCAACAGTTTAGTAATTATCCTATTTAACTTTTCGCATCTATAATTATCAACAATTGATATTTTAGAAACTTCTTCTTTTATAATTTTATATGACAATTTATCTATATCTAATTTAAGAAAATTATCCATCAATATCACCTGGACGTTCTAATGAAATCTTTCCTATTCTTCCTGCTCTAAATTCGTCTAATAATATAACAGCTATCCTATTGTAATTGATTTCTCCACCTGAAACTAAAGCACCTCTTTTTCTAGCTATAGAATTTAATGTTTCTAATGGATCTTCACAAACATCTTCTATTTTATATCTTTCTTTTATATTTTCTTTATAAAATTTTTGCAATCTTTCAACAAGCTTATATGAAAGTTCTTCTATATCCATTATTTCATCTTTTATAGCTCCTGTAAAAGCTAAATTTAATGCAGTTTTCTCATCCTCAAATTTAGGCCATAATACTCCTGGAGTATCTAAAAGTTCTATACCTATTGATGTTTTTATCCATTGTTTACTTTTAGTTACACCTGGTCTATCCCCAGTTCTAGCTATACTATTTCTAGCCATCTTATTTATAAATGTAGATTTACCAACATTAGGAATTCCCACAACCATAACTCTAGTTGTTATATTAACCATTCCTTTTGCTTTTAATCTCTCATGTTTTTCTTTAAGCAATGATAAAAGCATAGGTTTTATTGCCTTTAATCCTTCTCCTTTTAAACAATTGACTTCTAATACTTTAACATCATCTTTAGTTAAATGTTTAATCCATTCTTTTGTAACTTTAGCCTCTGTTAAATCACTTTTATTTAAAAGTATTATTCTTGGTTTACCCTTTAATAAATTATCTATATCTGGATTAGCAGAACTTCTTGGTATTCTAGCATCTCTTATTTCTATAACCGCATCTACTAATTTTAAGTTTTCTTTTATCTCTCTTTGAGTTTTTTTCATATGCCCTGGAAACCAGTTAATTGCCATTTCAATTCCTCCTTTAGAATATATTAAAAGAAAAAGAAGCTTAAGCTTCTATTAATTTATTATAGAAAAAAAGAGGACTGAATCAGTCCACCTTTTAATCTAATTATCTAGTTAATAATTCTTTAACTTTTGCAGCCTTACCAACTCTATCTCTTAAGTAGTAAAGTTTAGCTCTTCTTACTTTACCTCTTCTTGAAATTTCGATTTTTTCGATTATTGGTGCATGCATTGGGAATGTTCTTTCAACACCGCATCCATAAGCAAGTCTTCTTACAGTGAAAGTTTCTCTTAATCCACCGTTTTGTTTCTTAATTACAGTACCTTCAAACATTTGTACTCTTTCTCTTGTACCTTCTTTAACCTTAACATAAACTTTTACATTGTCTCCAATTTTAAAGTTTGGTAGGTCAGTTCTTAATTGTTCAGCTTCAATAGCTCTTATTATTTCGTTCATTGTGCATTCCCTCCTTAAGATAATTTGACGTTCTTAACAAAATCTATGCTTGACAGAGGAACGCCCGTACTAGCACATTTTCAATAATAACATATTTTTTTATTTGTTTCAATAAAATTTATTTCTTTTTTATTCCCAAAAGTTTTTTATCTTCTTTTGTGAAAATAACTTTTTTATATAAATCCGACCTCTTCTCTTTAGTTAAGTTCAAAGATTGCAACCTTCTCCATTTTCTTATATTTTCATGATGACCTGATAAAAGTATTTCTGGGACTTTATCCCCTTCAAAATCATATGGCCTTGTATATTGAGGATATTCTAATAATTCATCGCTAAAGGATTCATCCATAAAGCTTTCTTCTTTTCCAAGCACTCCTGGTATTAACCTCAAAATAGAATCTATTACTGGAATTGCGGCCATTTCTCCTCCTGTAAGAATAAAATCACCTAATGATATTTCCATATCAATATATTTATATACACGTTGATCTATTCCTTCATAATGCCCACACAAGAATATTAAATTATCTTCATTTGAAAGATCCATCGCCATTTTTTGATTAAATGTTTTTCCTCTAGGTCCTAAAAAAACTACTTTTCCATTATTGTTTTCTTTAGCTTTTCTTATAGTATCTACTATTGGTTGTGGTGCCATAACCATTCCTGCACCACCTCCATAAGGATAATCATCTACCTTTTTATGTTTATTTAAAGTATAATCACGTATATTCAATAATTCTAACTCTATTAAATTATTTTCTTGAGCCCTCCCAATTATACTATGATTAAATATTGAAAACATTTCAGGAAAAAGAGTAAGTATGCTAATCTTCATCTTGCCACTGCCTAACTGGTTTTATTACTATTTTTTTATTATCTATATCAATATCTAAAACAATATCTTTTAAAACAGGAATTAATAATTCTTTAGGCTCCTTTATCCAATATACATCATTGTTAGGTGTACTAATAACATCAAATATTTTTCCAAGCTCTATATTATCAGTATCATAAACATCACAACCTATTAAATCAACTATATAATAAGTATCTTCTTCTAGTGATGGCTCACTACTTCTAAATATCTCAATATATTTTTGTTTATAAGTTTCAGCATCATTCATAGTGTCTATTCCTTCTATCTTTAAGATAACTCTATCTTTTTGAAATTTAACACCTTGTATATTTCTTTCTTCTCCATCAATCAAAACGTTTTTTAATTTTTTAAATTTCTTAACATCATTAGTTAATGGATATACTTTTACTTCACCTTTAATTCCGTGAGTATTTATGATTTGCCCTATTTTAAATATCTCTTCCAAAAGAGTCACTCCTTTACATATTGTTTTATTTTAAGTACTTAAAAAGAGTTAGGATTAACCCTAACTCTTTATTTTTAAATGATCTCTACTATAACTCGTTTATTTTGTTTAATGGCTACGGCTTTTACAACAGTTCTAATTGCTTTGGCTATTCTCCCTTGTTTACCGATAACTCTACCCATATCTTCAGGAGCTACTTTTAGCTCTAAAATTATTGATTGTTCACCAATAATCTCATTGATACTAACGGCTTCTGGATTATCAACTAGAGATTTAGCTATAAACTCAACTAATTCTTTCATAAACCCCTATAATTAATATGTACTAATTATAGATTTCACCTCCACAAAATTACTTGCTAAGACCTGCTTGAGTGAAAAGCTTCTTAACTACATCTGTTGGTTGTGCACCATTTTGTAACCATTGGTTAGCTTTTTCTTCATTTATTTTAACTTCAGCTGGTTCAGTTATTGGATTGTAGTAACCAATTTCTTCGATGAATCTACCATCTCTTGGGCTTCTTGAATCAGCAACAACTATTCTATAGAAAGGTGCTTTTTTAGCTCCCATTCTTCTTAATCTAATTTTAACTGCCATTTTTAATTTCACCTCCTTTAAAAGATACTATTTATTTTAAAAGGTAATTTTCCAAATAAACCTTTTTTAGACTGCTTTTGAAGCGACTTCATATGCTTCATATTTTTCTTCATCATTTCATAGCTTTTTACAAGCTTATTAACTTCCTGTATTGTAGTACCTGCACCCCTTGCAATTCTCTTTTTTCTTGAGCTTGCAGTATTTCCTGATGTAAGTAATCCAGGATTATTTCTTTCTTTTTCTGTCATAGATTGAATGACTGCTTTTGTTTTATTTATAGCATCTTCGCCTTTAGATAAATCCACATTTTGAAGTTCTTTAGAATTCATTCCTGGAATCATTTCTAAAATTTTATTTAAAGGCCCTAGCTTTTTCATTTGCTCTATAGCTGTTAAGTAATCATTAAAGTTAAATTCTTGATTTAACATTCTTTTTCCTAAATCAGCTGCTTCTTTTTCATCAATAGCACTTTGTGCTTTTTCTATAAGAGATAATACATCTCCCATACCAAGTATTCTTGATGACATTCTATCAGGATGAAACACCTCGAAATCATTCATCTTTTCGCCAGTACCTATATACTTTATTGGCTTTTCAGTGATACTTCTTATTGAAAGTGCAGCACCACCTCTTGTATCTCCATCTAATTTAGTAAGAATTACACCTGTTACATCTAAATCTTTATTAAAACTTTCTGCAACATTTACTGCATCTTGACCTGTCATTGCATCAACAACTAAAAGTATTTCAGATGGATTAACATTTTCTTTTATATCTTGAAGTTCCTTCATTAAATCTTCATCTATATGAAGTCTACCTGCTGTATCTATTATTATAACATTATTTCCATTATCTTTTCCATGAGCTATACCAGCTTTAGCAATATCAACAGGATTAACTTTATCACCCATTGAGAATACTGGAATTTCAATTTGTTTTCCAACAACCTCTAATTGTTTTATAGCTGCTGGTCTATAAACGTCACACGCAACTAATAATGGTTTTTTATTATTCTTTCTAAGTTCAAGTGCAAGTTTACCACACATGGTAGTTTTTCCTGCTCCTTGAAGACCTACTAACATAATTACTGTTGTTCCTGAACTCGAGTAATTTATTTTACTCTCACTTCCACCCATAAGATTAGTAAGTTCTTCGTTAACTATTTTTATAACATGTTGACCTGGTGTTAAACTTTCAAGAACTTCATCTCCAACACACTTTGAGCTAACATTTGAAATAAAAGTTTTAACAACTCTATAGTTAACATCTGCTTCTAATAAGGCAAGCTTTACTTCTCTCATGGCTTCCTTTATATCTTTTTCAGTTAACTTTCCTTTACCTTTTAACTTCCTAAAAGTTTCCTGTAATTTTTCGCCTAAACCTTCAAAAGCCATGTTTATTACCTCCCTATAAATTTTCTAGCTTTTCTTTAAACGTTAAGTATTCATCATTACTAATAGAATACTTTTCTTTTAGTTCCTCTAAAAAATTCATAATATTTTCTTCTCTTTTCATACTCTTTTGAAGTAAGTTAAGCTTACTTTCATATGATAGAAGCTGTTTATAACATCTTTTTATTAAATCATGAATTGCTTGACGACTTGTTTTATTTATTTCTGCTATTTCACCTAAAGACAAATCATCATTATAATACAATGTCATAACACTATGTTGTTTTTCCGTCAATAATGAACTATAAAAATCCATCAATAATGAAATTTCAACTCGGTCTTCCATAAGATCACCTTACCCACAAAAGAGATTTTAACAGGATTTTATACAGCTGTCAAGTATTTTTACTTAACAGTTATATTTTTTATTTTAATCCTTTTATTAATATATTAAATATCTTATAAATTATATTTTGTTCATATTAAATTAATACTTCTGCAAAACTTTCAGCATCAAATTCTTGAAGATCGTCAACACTTTCTCCAACACCTATATATCTAACAGGTATATTTAAACTTTGCTTAATAGAAATTACAACTCCACCTTTTGCTGTTCCATCTAACTTAGTTAATATTATACCATCTATCGGACAAACTTCCATAAATTGTTTTGCTTGCATTACCGCATTTTGACCAGTTGTTGCATCTAATACTAATAAAGTTTCTTTTTTAATATCCCTTAATTCTCTATCAATAATTCTATTAATTTTTTCAAGTTCATTCATTAAATTCTTTTTATTATGAAGTCTTCCTGCCGTATCGCATATTAATAAATCAGTATTTCTGGCTTTAGAAGCTTCTATGGCATCAAATACAACTGCTGCTGGATCTGATCCTTCTTGATGTTTTATTATATCGACTTGTGCTCTTTGGCTCCAAACTTCTAATTGATCTATTGCTGCTGCTCTAAAAGTATCCGCTGCTACAAGTAAAACTTTTTTACCATCTCTTTTATTTTTAGCTGCAAGTTTTCCAATTGAAGTAGTTTTTCCAACCCCATTTACACCTATAATAAGCATCACTTTCTTTTCATCATTATAATTTTCTTCATTGTCACCTTCAAGTAATATTTCTTTTATAACTTCTTTTAATGCTGGCTTTACTTCCTGCGGATCATTAATTTTTTCTTTACGAATTTTTTTTCTCAATCTTTCAATAATATCCATGGTAGTATCCATACCTACATCTGATGTTATTAATATTTCTTCTAATTCTTCATATAAATCTTCATCTATTGTTATAGCTATTTTTAAAGCTTCATTTATTTTATCTGTTAACCCATCTCTTGTTTTAGTTAATCCCTCTTTTAGTTTATTAAATAAATTTCCAAACAAATTTAATTCCTCCTAAAAATTTAAATCTACATATATTTTTCTCAATTTGTGCTATATATATTGTTTTATTTATTATAGTATATAATATATCCTTAAACTTCTAAATAATAATTTATAAATTTTATAAAAAATAATCTACTAAATACAATTATCCAATAATTTTACTTAACTAGCAGTTAAATCTACTGATACAACTTTTGATACACCTTTTTCTTCCATAGTAACACCATAAATTATATCACTTACTTCCATAGTACCTTTTCTATGAGTTATAACTATAAATTGAGTATTTTTAGAAAACTTAGTTAAAAACTCTGCATATCTATATACATTTGCATCATCCAGTGCAGCTTCTATCTCATCTAATATACAAAATGGTGTTGGTTTCATCTTTAATATTGAAAATAATAACGCAATTGCAGATAAAACTTTTTCTCCACCTGATAATAAATTTATATTTTGAAGTTTTTTACCTGGTGGTTCAACATTTATATCTATATTAGCTGTTAATTCATCACCATCACATAAAATAAGTTCTGCACTTCCACCTTTAAATAATTCTCTAAAAGTTTCATTGAAAGTTTTATTTAATATCTTAAAATTCTCTTTAAACAAATCTTTCATCTTACTTGTCATTTCATCAATAACAGACTTAAGTTCCTCTTTTGCACACTCTAAATCTTTTTCTTGAGAAGACATAAAATCAAATTTCTCTTTAACTTCTTCATATTCCTCAATTGCTGCTAAATTTACAGTTCCAAGTGCTGATATCTGCATCTTTAACTTTTTAATTAACTCTTTAATTTCATCTTCATTTTCAACTTCCTCAGATATCTCTAATGCTTCAACATATGTTAAATCTAATTCCTCATTTAATTTTTTATAATAATTATCCTTCTCTATTTCCTTTTTAGCTTTAATAACTTCTCTTTTATTTATATCTCTTTCCTTTGAATTTATTATTTCAAATATATTAGTTATTAAATTATCCTGTTTTAATAACTTTTCTTTTAACTTTTCTTTTTCTAAATCTCTATCTTTTAATTTCTTTTCTAATACTTCTATTTTAATTTTATTTTCATTAGTAGCATTGACTTTAATCTTAACATCACTTTCTAATTTTATAAGATTTTCCTTATTTGCATTATTTTCAGATAAAAGTGATTTTTCTTTTAATTTTAATTCTTTTAATTCTTTTTCTAATCTGATAAATTGATTTTTTTCATTTTGAATAGTTTCATCTAAAGTTGCTTTATTAATTTTTATATCTGTGATCTTATTAAATATTTCATCTATTTCTTTATTTTTTTCTTTAATAGATTCCTCTAATTTTAAATATCTATCTTTGTTAAATGTATTTTTATCCTCAATAACTTTAATTTCTATTTTTTTATTTTCAAAATCAGAATTTAATCTCTTTATGTCATTTTCTACTCTTTTAATTTCATTTTTAGTTATTTCTAAATTATCTTTAAATTTATTAGTATCATTTTTTAATCTTTCAGCTTCACCTTGTTTTTTAGTTATCTCAATATTTTTATAATGCACCTCATCTCTTTTATTTAATATTTCTTCATCTAATTTTTTTACATCTTCTCTTATTAATAATATTTCTTTTTCAACTTCAACATAGTTATTTTTTGTTATATCTATTTTTAATAGTGTTTCTTCAATCTCTCTTTTTCTTCCAAGTACATTACTGTGTTTGGCATAAATACTTCCTCCAGTCAACGCTCCTCCCGGACTTATAACTTCTCCATCTAAAGTAACTATCTTGTATCTGTAATTTCCATTTTTAGCTATTTCTAATGCAGAATTCATATCTCTTGCTATTATAGTTCTACCTAATACATGACTTAATATGTTTTCATAAGTTGATTCATAAGAAACAATTTCGCTACCTAAACCAATATATCCATCAATTTTAGTAACTTTATTGTCTAACATCAACTTCTTACCCTTTATTATATTTAACGGTAAAAATGTAGCTCTACCTAATTTATTATCTTTTAAATACCTTATTAAATTTTTAGCATTATCTTCATTTTCAGTAATAACATTAGAAATTATTGAACCTAAGGCTATTTCAATTGCTATCTCATATTTTTTTTCAACTTTAAATACTTCTCCAAGAATCTTAGTGTTTTTAACATCTCCAAGTAATCCCTTATTTATAGCTTCCATTAAATATTTAACAGATTTGTTGTAGCCCTCATATTGCTTTTCTAAATTCTCTAATATATTTTTGTTAGCTTCTAGCTTAGTTACTAAATTATTTAATTTAGTTAATTCCTTTTGTTTATTAGTTAATTTAGTCATTAATGAAGTCATAGAACTTTTATCTTTACTTATGGCTTGTTCTAAAAAACTTATTTCTTTTTTATCATTCATTATTTTACTTAATAAATTTTCATAAGTAACACCATTAATAGTCATATTATGCTTTATAAACTCATATGATTTTTCTAATTCTGTTTTTTTCTCTTCTTTTATTAATATTTCTTTACTTATTAATGTTATAGAATTTTTTGTTTCTGAATTACTTCTAAGTAGTTCAAATTCATCCTCTTTAAGTTTAGAAAGTTCTACTTTCATATTTTCTTGTTCATTTAAAAGATTTAATTTTATCTCCTCTAAATTAGTAATAGTCTCATTTTTTTCTTTTTGTTCTTTTAAATAATCTTCTAAATAGGTATTTGAATTAACTTTTGTTTCTTCTAAATCCTTAATCTTTAATGATAAACTTTGTATTTCTCCATTATTTTTAAAAATCTTTTCTTTAAGATTTTTAATTCTTTCTTTATTCAATTCTATATCTTTGTAATATTCACTTATTAACTCTTTTAATTTATAATAAACAGTCTTTTCTTGTTCTGTTTCTTTTTCTAATAAATTAATATTTTCCTCTAAATATTTTAATTTATTTTTATGTAACTCTAGTTCTTTTTTCTTTTCATTAATAAGAAAATTCTTATTTCTTAATTCATCATCAAATTCTTTTAATTCTTTTTCTTTTATTTTTATGTATTTAACCAATAATGAAACTTCGTTTTTTCTAAGATCTTCAGATATAAAATTAAATTTCAATGCTTTTTCTCTATCTATTCTTAATGGCTCTATACGTTCACTATAAGTAGATATTATATCTCTTATCCTAACTAAATTACTATCAGTATTGGCTAACTTTTTTTCTGCTTCTTCTTTTCTACTTTTAAACTTAACTATACCAGCCGCTTCTTCTAAGAGCGCCCTTCTTTCTTCTGGTCTTCCACTTAATATGGATTCAATCTTTCCTTGCCCTATTAATGAATAACCTTCTTTACCAATACCAGTATCCATAAAAAGATTTATTACATCTTTAAGTCTGCATTTCTTGTTATTTATTAAATATTCAGACTCTCCAGATCTAAATATTCTTCTTGATACAGTAACTTCACTATATTCTGTTGATAGTTTTTTATCACTATTATCTAAAGTCAAAGAAACTTGAGCTAATCCTACAGGTTTTCTATATTGGGTTCCTGCAAAAATTACATCTTCCATTTTTCCGCCTCTAAGAGTTTTAACACTTTGTTCTCCTAAAACCCATCTAACAGCATCAGAAATATTACTTTTTCCACTACCATTTGGACCTACTACTGCAGTTACTCCATTGTTAAACTTTAATTCCGTCTTATCTGCAAAAGACTTAAATCCTCTTATATCTAGGGATTTTAAAAACAAAAACCTCACTCCTTATAGTAAAAATACTGGTAATAATCCTATAATAAAAATTAAAATAATAAAAATAGCCATACCTATTTTAAATTTTTCTCTAGTCTTCCTTTTCATAAAATAACACTCCTTATTTCTAATAATTTTATTTTAAAGGCATTTAAATATCAATTCAATAAGATTTTAACCAAACATTAATTTAAAAAGCGAGAGTTTCCCCTCGCTAATATGTAATATTAATATTTTTATCTTGAGTTATTAATTTTATATTTCCTCTTAAAATATTTAAATCCTGTTTAATGATAATTTTTTTATTTTTTATAGTATTAAAATATCTCTTTTTGTTAGCATATAATTTACTTATATCCTTTGGATTTATTCTTAATTCAATATCTTCTTCACTTTCTACATTGGAATTAATCAAATCTGATATTAAACTACTCTCAACTAATTCTCTAAATGCTGGATGAAACGGTCCTGATACTATATCAGCTCCTTCATTTATGCTTTCAGTTGGTTGAAGACCTATTCTAATAACTTGAATATTATTTTCAATATATAACTTATACATTGCTTTACTAATTTGTACTGCTTCTTCTAAAGTATATGGTACATACAATCCCATCTTATACATTTTTTCCATAGGAGTATCTTTTATAACTAATGCTGGATATATTCTACATATATCTGGTTTCATTTCTATTGATAGTCTTGTTGTTAAAATATCTTTTTCAGAAGTATCACCTGGTAAACCCGGCATTATTTGATGCCCTAAAACAAATCCATATTCTTTTATTAATGATGATGCTTTCTTTACATCTGATACATAATGACCTCTTCCAGCTTTTCTTAATATTTCATCATCTAATGACTGTACTCCTAGTTCTATTATGTCAACCTTATATTCTTTTAAATAAGTAAGTATATAATCATTTATTGCATCAGGCCTTGTAGAAAGTCTTATTTTATCAATTAGATTCTTATTTTTATATTCTCTAGCAATTTCTAAAAATGCTTTTTGCTTTTCTTCTTTTACTGCTGTGAATGTACCACCAAAGAATGAAACTTCTATAACAGCATCTTTATTTACTATAGTTTCTAAATAATCGTCTATTGTTTTTCTTACTATATCGGTAGTTACTATATCTTTAAGTCCTGTTATTCTATCTTGATTGCAGAATACACATTTATGTGGACATCCTTCTTGTGGTACAAATATAGGAATAATATAATAATTTTTACTCATATTTTTTTTCTAACCTCTTCAAAGCTTCTTTTGCTGCATTTTGTTCAGCTTCTTTTTTACTATATCCTTCTCCTACCCCCATAACTTTTTCATTTATAATTACATTAGTAAAAAATTTTCTTCTATGAGGTGGACCTTCATGTTTTACTAATTCATATTGAATTAGTATTTCTCCATCTTTTTGTAATAATTCTTGTAATTTAGTTTTAAAATCTAATACTATTTCATTATTTATCGCTTTATATATTATATGCTCAAAATGAAGTAATATAAAGTCATTTACAAAACCTATCCCCTTATCTAAATAAACTGCTGCAATTACTGCTTCAACAGCATCTGCTTGTATAGACATTCTTTCTCTTCCGCCAGTAAGTTCTTCACCCTTACTCATCCTTATATATTCTCCAAGATTTAACTTTTTAGCTATTTCGTAAAGTGAATTTTCACAAACTATTAAGCTTCTTATTTTAGTCAATTCTCCTTCTGACTTATCTTTAAATTTATTAAAAAGATACTCTGTAATACAAAGTTGCAATACAGAATCTCCTAAAAACTCTAATCTCTCATTATATTTAGCATCTTTAAATTGATTACCAAATGAACTGTGAGTTAATGCAGTTTTAATTAATGATTGATTATTAAAATAAACTCCTAAGCGATTTTCTATATCATTAAATTTATATTTATTCATTCACATACACTCCTTGAAGTTTATTCTTCAACTTGCTAAAAATAATTTTAGTAAAAATATAACAAATTCAAGAATAAACTAGTTATAAAGAAAATCCCGCTCATATGCGGGATCATATTATTCGTCGTAATGAGCTTTTACATAATTAACAACGTCTCCAACAGTTTTAAAGTTTTCAACATCTTCGTCTGGTATTTCCATATCTAATTCATCTTCTAATG
Source organism: Clostridium taeniosporum (assembly GCF_001735765.2). NCBI lineage: Bacteria > Bacillati > Bacillota > Clostridia > Eubacteriales > Clostridiaceae > Clostridium > Clostridium taeniosporum. Next base: position 1,191,604 of record NZ_CP017253.2, on the reverse strand, counting down.
CCATTATAAGTTCAACTATATCTAATGAATCTGCATTTAAATCTTCAATAAATGATGATTCCATAGTAATACTTTCTAAATCAATACTTAATTTATCTGCTATAATATTTTTAATTTTTTCAAACATTTATTTCACCTCCCGAACTCTACAGTTAGATAATAGTATATATTTTTTCCATAGTCAATATTAAATTAAATAACTTTATAAATAAGATTTAGTTTTTTCTTTCAAACTCTTTTTTTATTTCATCTAAAACATTATTTTCATAAAAAATCTTAGTCTGTCTAATAGCATTTTTAAAAGCTTTACTATCAGAACTACCATGAGCTTTTATGCAAATACCATTTACGCCCAAGAAAGGTGCTCCACCATATTCCTTATAATCAAATTTTTTCATGATTTTCTTTAAAAAAGGCTTTAATAACGCTATACCTATTTTACTCTTTAAGTCTGCTTTTAAAACTTCGTCTTTTATCATACCTAAGATATTTTTAGCTGATCCTTCATACATTTTTAATGCTGTATTACCTGCAAAACCATCACTTACAATAATATTAGTGTCTCCTGTAGGTATATATCTTGGTTCTATATTACCTACAAAATTTATAGAATCTTCTTCTTTTAATAATTTATAGGTAGCTTTTGTAAGATCATTTCCTTTTTCTTCTTCAGAACCGATATTTAACAATCCAACACTTGGATTCTCAACATTAAATACGTTTTTATAATAAATTCTTCCCATCTTACTGAATTGAACTAAATATTCAGGTTTACTATCTACATTAGCCCCAGCATCAACTATCATAAAGTTTCCTCTTCTACCTGGTATTATAGGCCCTAATGCAGGACGTTCTATCCCTTTAATTCTTCCTACAATTAATGTACACCCTGCCAAGAATGCTCCTGTACTTCCAGCTGAAATTATAGCATCGCATGTTCCATCTTTAACTAAATTTAAAGCTTTAACAATACTAGAGTCTTTTTTTCTTCTTAAAGCCATAACTGGATGCTCATTTGTAGATATAACTTCTTTTGCTTCTATTATGATAACTTTATCTTTTGGGTAATCATATTTTGAAAGTTCTAATAATATTTTTTCTTCTGGACCTGTAATGTAAAAAGTTATTTCACTATATTCTTTTAATGCTAACAATATACCTTCTACAACTGCACTAGGTGCATTATCCCCACCCATTCCATCAATAGCTATTTTCATAAACATAACCCCTTTTTTCTATAAATAATAAAAAAATAGATTAATTAAAAGTATTAATTATAATAAATTTAATTAATCTTAATGCATATTCAAATAAATAACTAGCATACTGACTAGTTATTTATTTTCATATACCTAAAACATTTTTAATTAAATTATATTCATATATTAAAACATTTTACTTAAATAATATTCTAATATATAAATAAAAGAAAGTCCAAAGACTTTCTTTTATTTTTCTGAAGATACAACTTCTTTATTTTTGTAAAATCCACAATTTTTACATACTCTATGAGCAAGCTTCATTTCATGACATTGAGGACACTCAACTATGCCAGGTAAACTAGCCTTAAATGTTTGAGCTCTTCTTGAATCTCTTCTTGCGCTACAACACTTTCTCGCAGGATTTCCCATAACTACACCTCCTTATTGTCAAAAAAACCTTTTAGAACATCAAATCTAATATCTACATCATCATTATTACAAGAACATGATTCCTTATTAAGGTTTGCACCACATTCTTGACAAAGACCTTTACAATCACTTTTGCAAAGTCTTTGAATTGGTAAACTAGATATTATATTAGATTCTACTACTTGTGCGATGTCTAAAATGTCATCAAGCACAATAATAACATCTTCATTTTCAAGACTATTATTATTGGCAAACCTCTCTTCTATATCAATATCTATTGGATAGATAAAGGTATCTAAACATCTTGAACAATTCATTTCTAAAGTACAAGTTACTTTAGCTTTCATTATTACAATGTCTTTATCAGATGTTATTACTCCTGATACTTCGCACTTACTTACTGGAGTGATTACATCTCCTTCAAATTCAAACTTAGGTATTTCAAATTTGTAGTCAATTTTTTTACTTCTTTCTTTTCTTGAAATAAGATCTGAAACTCGTATTTTCATAATCAACTGAACTTATCTATTTAAAAATAAGTTCTTTCTCACTCCTTAAACATATTATATTTGTTAAGCAAACACAATTTATTATATAAAGTGTGTCGATAAAAGTCAAGAATTTTATTATCAAATTACTTTTTCACTAAAGCTAAAGTTTCTTTTGCTATCATTAACTCTTCATTAGTTGGGATAACATAAATTTTCACCTTAGAACTTTCTTTTGAAATTAAAAGACCTTCACCTATATCATGTCTATTATTATTTTCTTCATCAAGTTCTATACCAATAAATTCAAGACCACTTAAAGCTCTTATTCTAACTTCCGGAGCATGCTCTCCAATTCCTGCAGTAAATACTATAGTATCTAATCCACCCATTGATGCTGCATATGCACCTATTTGTTTCTTTATTTGATATCCAAAAATATCAGTTGCAAGAATGGCTCTCTTATTATCATTTTCCATAGCACTTCTTATGTCTCTAAAATCAGTTCCTACCCCTGAAACTCCTAGTATTCCTGATTTTTTATTTAGAATATCATTTACTTCAGTTGCTGAATATCCTTTTTCTTTTATTAAGTAAGTTACGATTGCAGGATCTATATCTCCACATCTTGATCCCATTATTGTACCAGCAAGAGGAGTAAATCCCATAGTAGTATCAATTGATTTACCACCATCTACTGCTGTAATACTAACACCATTTCCTATATGACATGTTACAATCTTTAATTCAGTTACATCCTTATTCATAATTTCTGCAACTTTATTAGCTACATATTTATGAGATGTTCCATGGAATCCATATCTTCTTATATGATCTTCAGTATAATATTCATATGGTAATGGATACATATAAGCTTTTTCTGGCATTGTTTGATGGAATGCAGTGTCAAACACACATACCATTGGAGTATTTGGCATAAGTTTCTCACAAGCTTTTATTCCTATTATGTTTGGTGGATTATGAAGTGGTGCTAACTTAATACATTCATCTATATTTTTCATTACTTCATCATTCACTAACACTGATTTTGAATATTTTTCTCCACCATGAACTACTCTATGACCAACTGCACTTATTTCATCCATAGATTTTATAACGCCATTCTTTTCATCAACTAAACTCTCTAATACTAATTCAATTGCATCTTGGTGATCTTTTAAAGGTTTTTCTACTATGTATTTTTCTCTACCTTTAACCTTTTGAGTTAATATTGATCCTTCAATTGCTATTCTTTCTACAAGCCCTTCTGCTAAAGCTTCTTCTGTTATCATATCAATTAATTGATATTTTAAAGAAGAACTTCCACAATTAATAACTAATATTTTCATCTTTTTCTCTCCTTTTTCTCAGCTAATTAAACTCCTTGTGCTTGAACTGCAGTTAATGCTACAACATTAACTATATCATCAGCACTACATCCCCTTGATAAGTCATTTATAGGTTTTGCAAATCCTTGACAAACAGGACCTATTGCATCTGCATTAGCAAATCTTTGTACCAATTTATAACCTATATTTCCCGCTTGTAAATCTGGAAATACTAAAACATTCGCTTTACCTGCTACATTACTATTTGGAGCTTTTTGAGCAGCTACTTTTTCAATTATAGCAGCATCTAATTGTAATTCCCCATCTATCATTAAATCTGGTCTTAATGCATTTGCTTTTGCTGTTGCGTTTCTCACCTTATCTACAAGTTGATTATCTGCACTTCCCATTGTTGAAAATGACAGCATAGCTACTCTTGGTTCCATTTTACAAAGTTTCTTTGCTGTTTCAGCAGTTGCTATTGCTATTGCGGCTAATTCATCTTCATTTGGATTAGGATTAACAGCACAATCTGCAAATATTAAAGTTCCATTATTACCAAATTCTTTTCCTGGTACATTCATAATAAAAAAGCTTGATACTATAGATACTCCTGGCATTGTTTTTATAATTTGTAATCCTGGTCTTAATAAATCTCCTGTAGTATGAACAGCTCCTGATACCATTCCATCTGCATCATCTAATTTAACCATCATAGTCGCAAAATAAAGTGGGTCTCTTACTATCATTTCGGCCTTGGCCATTGTCATTCCTTTATTTTTTCTAAGTTCATAGAAACTTTTTATATAACCTTCTAGTTTATCCGAATCATTCGGATCTATTATTTGTATATTTTCTAAATTTACTTTTATTTCATCTGCTTTTTTTAGTACTTCTTCCCTATTTCCAACTAAAATAGGATTTGCTAATCCCAAATCTACTATTTTTCTAGCAGCAGTTATATTTCTTTCTTCATTTCCTTCTGGCAATACTATATTCTTTTTATCTTCTTTAGCTCTAAGCCATATCTTTTCCATAAGTTGCATAAATGAATCTCCCTTCAATTGACTTACTATATTCTATAATATACTCCTATATATATGATTTTTTCAACCAATTTTCACAATAAAATAGAAGTCTTTAGATTTGAAATAATCTGAATAATCTGATAATATTTTTTTATCTTTTCCTTATATTTTTATATTAATATTATTAATTTGTATTTTTTAGCATATTTTTTTTACAATATTGATAATTGTTTAACAATCAATTCTTACTATTATAATTATGTTATAATAACATAACAAATTCATTTATAAGGAGTGTTTTCATTATTATGGTAACAGGAATAATCGCTGAATATAATCCATTTCATAAAGGACATGAATATCATTTAAGTCAAGCCAAAATAAATACTAATGCTAATAGTATAGTTTGCGTTATGAGCGGAAACTTTATGCAGCGTGGTATACCAGCTATTATAGACAAGTGGAAGCGTACTGAAATGGCTCTAAAAAGCGGAATTGATTTAGTAATTGAATTACCTTTAGTATATTCATTATCATCTGCTGAACATTTTGCTTTTGGTGCAGTTTCTCTACTTAATTCTTTAAATATTATAGATAATTTATATTTCGGAAGTGAAGAAGGTAATATAAAAATTCTTAAAAATATAGCAGAAGTATTAGTAAAAGAACCTGATAATTATAAAATTATGTTAAAAAATTATTTAAATCTAGGACTTCCATTTCACCTATGTAGAGCTAATGCATTAAGAGATTTTTTCAATTCAAATCACATTTTAGAATGCATTTCAAACTCAAATAATATTTTAGGAATAGAATATATCAAATCATTAATTTTACTAAATAGTAAAATTAAACCTTTAACTTTAAAAAGAGAAGGATCAAAATATAATGATAAATCTTTAAATAACACTTTTTCATCAGCAACATCTATAAGAAATTATTTGAAAAACAAAAATTTAGGAGATTTAAAAAGCTTCTTACCAAAAGAAAGTTACGATATACTATATAATTTATCAAAAGAAAACTATCCTTTTATTTTTGAAGAAAATATGTTTCAATACATAAAATATAAACTTTTAACTGATGGAAAATCAATTGATAATATTCCAGATATATCTGAAGGATTGGATAATAAAATACTAAAGGAAGTTGTCACTTCTACTTCTCTTAATGATTTAATATTAAATTCAAAAAGCAAAAGATATACTTATACTAGACTAAATAGGATTTTAACTCAATTCTTTTTAGGACTTGAAAAATATAATTTACTTAAATTATCAAAAGAGCCTTGTCCATACTGTAGAATTTTGGGGTTTAATTCAAAAGGTAAAAATCTTTTAAAAAATATAAAAAGGAATGGAGATATTAATTTAATAACTAAAATTCCTAGAAATAATATTTCTGAATGTTTAGAAATAGATCTTATTGGAACAAAAGGTTATTCTATTTTAAACCATAAATTAAATCCTATGCAAGATTATTTAACTAGTCCTATCATATTGTAAATATATTTAACATAATTATAAGAATATAAATAGATTTCAATAAATCTCAATGTTTTGATACATATTTTAGGAGTGATTTAATGAATTATACTATTATTTTCTTATGGTTATTAATAATATTATTAACTATTATTTTGGTGAAATTATTGAATATAAAGAAGAATGTTTTATTCTGCCTATTATGTTCAATATTTATAATACTATTTGTACTTAATATAAAACAATGTACAATTGCTGCTATTGATGGGTGTAAACTATGGTATAATGCTGTTTTGCCTGTAACATTTCCTTTTTTAGTTATTTGTAACTTATTAATTGCATATGATGGGATATCCCTTTATTCTAAGCTACTCGGTCCACTAATTTGTAACCCATTAGGACTATCTAAAGATTGTTCTTTCCCTATAGTAGCCAGTTTCTTATGTGGATATCCTTTAGGTGCAAAGTATTCTATTGATTTATGGGCTTTGGGAAGTATAAATGATAGTGAATGCCAAAGACTTCTAAATGTAGCTTCAAATGTAGGACCTTTATTCTTAATAGGTTCTGTTGGAACAGCTCTTTTAAACAATACCACATTAGGATATATTTTGCTTATAGCTAATTATCTTTCTGTTATATTTATTGGAATAATTACAAAAAAAAATAGAACCTTAAGAAAACCACTTTCTAAAAGTTCTATAAATGAAAAAAAAATAAATTTTGGTCAAGCAATAAAAAATGCCGTTGGAAATGGTGTAAACACAATATTATCAATTTGCGGATTTATAGTTATATTTTCTGTTATAATATCTCTTCTAAAAAATAGCTCATATATAAATAATACATTTAATTTTTTAGAAAATTTATTTAATATTCAAAAGGGTACTTTGTTTTCTATATTTCTAGGAAGCATAGAAATGACAAATGGTTGTAATTTAGTCTCAAACTTAAATATTTTACTTCCTTTAAAATTAGGAATTATAAGCTTTTTATGTTCTTTCTCTGGGCTCTCTGTAATAGCACAAATAAGTTCATTTATAAATGACTTTAATATTTCTTACTTTAAATATATATCTTTAAAATTAATTCAAGGTATATTTAGTTTTATCATAACATACGTATTAATAAAAATTATACCTACAAGTGTTGTTACATCTAGTTTCCAAAAAACTTGTACCATAAATAGCATTATGTACTTATTACCAATATTCTTAATTTTAATTTTAACAATAATACTTAAAATAATATATAAACTATTTTTTCATTCCTCTTAATTCTTTTATGTTTCCTCTTATAGTTGAGCAGGCAGTACTTAAATTACCATCTATATCTTTAGCAACTATTTCAAAACTATTTTGGAGTGCTTTTATTAATTCTTCTTTCTTAGCTTCTATTTCCCTATCAAGTTGAGATAAAATTTCATCAGAATAATCTCTAGAACCTAATCTTATAGCTTTAGCATCTCTTTGTGCTGAAGCTATAATTTCCTGTGCTCTTATTTTTGCTTCTTTTACTATATCATGACTTTCAACATTTTGTCTCATAATCATGATAGTTTCTTTTTTTACAGTATCATACTCTTTTTTAGCTTCTCCTAATATTCTTTCTCTTTCATTCATAACCCACTGAGCTTTTTTAAACTGATCTGGTAAATAATTTATAATTTGATCAACAACTTCTAGAACTTCCTTTTTATCAACCACAACTTTACCACTTATCGGAACTTTAGGTGAGCTATCTACTAAGTCCTGTAAATATTCTAATAGTTCCATTATATTTACATCCATATTTTCCATAATACCACTCCTTAAATTTTGCTCCTTTTAATAACATCCCATATAATTTCTTTTGGTACAAGACCTTCTATACATCCACCAAATTTAGCAACTTGTTTTACTGAAGATGAGCTCAAATACGAATATTGTGTAGAAGTCATCATAAATACAGTTTCAACATCAGGATCTAACTTATTATTCATAAGGGCCATTTTAAATTCATATTCAAAATCTGATACTGCTCTAAGACCTTTTAAAATTACATTAGCATTGTTTTCTTTCAAAAAATCTATTAGTAATCCATTAAAACTTCTAACTTCAACATTTTTTATATGTTTTGTAACTTTTTTAATAAGTTCAACTCTCTCTTCAATTTCAAAAAGTCCTTTTTTATCAACATTAACCAAAACACCTATGATTAGTTTATCAAAAACCTTTGCTCCTCTTTCAATCATGTCTAAATGACCATTTGTTATAGGATCAAAACTTCCTGGGTAAACAGCTACCTTCATGGTTAGTCCTCCTTATACGCATAAAAACACACTGTAGTATTACCATATTTTCTGCTTTTTGTCAAAATTATATCTTCATATCCATCATATATTTCCTCTATACTATCAATTTTAGTTACAATCATTCCATCTTTATCTAGCATATTATTTTCTTTTATAATTTTAATAGCTTCTGGAATCATTTCTTTACAATATGGTGGATCTATAAAAATCAATTCAAAAACTTTACCTTGACTTGATAATTTTTTTAACGCTTTATATGAATCCATATTTAATCCAAAACAAAAATCATCAAATTTTAAGTTTTTTATATTCTCTTTTAATAAAGGAAAAGTTTCAGAACTTTTATCTATTAAATAAACTTCTTTAGCACCTCTGCTTGCAGCTTCTAACCCAAGACTTCCTGTTCCAGCAAATACATCTACAACAGTAGCTCCCGGTATATAACCTTGTATCATGCTAAACATAGCCTCTTTAACCCTATCTAATGTAGGTCTTGTTTCCATACTTGCAGGAGATATTAATTTACGTCCTCTTGCTTTTCCTGATATTATTCTCAAAATTATTCCTCCTTAATGGCATATATTAAGTATATTAACATATTTATATATAATAATTCAAATTAATTGAAGCAAATGTATTTACTATTATTTTCTAAACTCTTTTGCATTTCATTTATAAGTTGCCTATTTTCTTGATATTTATTATGTAATATATCAATAGCCTCATGTTTTGCTGCCTTTAATATATTAATATCTTCATATAAATCTGCTAAAATAAATCCTTGATCTCCACTTTGTTTTTTACCAAGCATCTCTCCTGAACCCCTTAACTTCAAGTCTTCTTCTGATATAAAAAAACCATCACTTGATTCAGTCATAATCATCATTCTTTTTTTAGTTACATTACTTTTTGCTTTGGCAATTAAAATACAATATGATGCATATTCTCCTCTTCCCACGCGGCCCCTTAATTGGTGAAGTTGAGCTAATCCAAATCTTTCAGCATTTTCTATAATCATTACTGAGGCATTAGGTACATTAACCCCTACTTCTATAACCGTTGTAGATATTAATACCTTGAATTCATTATTTTTAAATCTGTTTATTATATTCTGTTTTTCAATTGCCTTCATTTTACCATGGAGAAATTCAACTCCACTCTCTTTAAATATACCATTTTTCAACTCATTATATAAAGTCTCTACAGAATTCAGTTCATCTTTTTCATCTTCATCAATAAGTGGGCAAACTACATATATCTGTCTCCCCTTATTTATTTCTTTTAAAGCTAATTCATATCCAATATTTCTATTAGTTTCTTGATAAAATCTAGTATCTATTTTTTTTCTTCCTGGTGGTAATTCATCAATTATTGAAACATCTAAATCAGAATATAAATACAAGGCTAATGTTCTTGGTATAGGTGTAGCTGTCATAACTAAACAATCTGCTTTCTTACCTTTATTTATTAGTTTACTCCTTTGTTCAACACCAAATCTATGCTGTTCATCAGTTATTATAAGTCCTAATTTATTAAATATAACATCATCTTGGAATAAGGCATGTGTACCTATAAGTAAAAGTGGATTATCTTCTTTTATTTTTTCCTTTATTCTTTTTTTCTCTTTAGTTGATGTACTTCCTGTTAATATCTCAATATGGATATTAAAATCTTCAAATAATTTTTTTGCTTCCTCATAATGTTGAGTTGCAAGTATCTCTGTTGGAGCCATAAAAGCACATTGATAACCATTTTTTATAACATTAAATATAGATATTAATGCTACTATAGTTTTTCCACTTCCAACATCTCCTTGAACCAATCTATTCATAGGTTTTGTTGATTTCTGATCCCTTAAAATATCTCTAACAACTTTTGTTTGAGCATTAGTTAAATTATAAGGCAAACTGTCTTTTAACGCTTTCAGATCATCACTCCACTGAAAATATATACCATCTTTACTCTTATTAAGTTTATATTTTACTAATAATAATTTTAATGAATAAGTAAATAGCTCTTGAAATTTCAATCTAATAATAGATTTTTCTAATAAACCTTTACTTTCAGGAAAATGAATTGATTTTATTGCATCATTTAAAGATATAAGATTATATTTATTTATTATATCTAACGGAAGATTTTCTTTTATTATTATTGAAGAAATGACTAAATTAATTAGCTTCTCTATCATCTTATTACTGATATCTGCCTTTAGTGGATACTTAGGTAACATACTATTATCTAAAGCTTCTTCACATACAACAGTAGGATTGATTACTTCTAAAATTTTACCTACTCTCTTGAATTTTCCCATTAAATTATAAGCCTTATTAATAAAAAATGTATTTTTTATATATCTTTGATTAAACCACTTTCCATGTACTTTATAACCACTATATTCAAATTCTATTGTTGTCAAAACTTTTCCTGTTTTAGTTCTTACATCACCTTTTATTCTTGTAACTTTACATTTTAAAATTTGTTTTTCTTCACCATTTATTTCATCAAATGGAATATTTGAATTAACAAATTCATAATCTCTGGGAAAATATAATAAAAGGTCTAAAATATTGAATATACCACATTTATTTAATTTTTCTGTTAATTTAGGTCCTACACCCTTTAATGAAGAAATATCACTATATATATTCATTAAATTTTCCCTCCAAAAAAGCACCAATTAAGGTGCTTTTTAATTATATAATATTAGAAAATTTTATTATTCAACTGACATTAAGAAATAGTATAAAGGTTGATTTCCTTTATAAGCTTGAATATCCAAATCCTCATATTCACTTTCTAATTCTTCTATAAATTCATTAACTTCATCTTCTTCAACTTCTTCTCCATAATAAATGGTTATTAATTCGCTATCATCATCTAGCATATCTTTAAGAATTTGTTTAGCAACAGAAGTTTTATCTTCTCCTACTTCTTTAATCTTTCCTTCTACTAATCCTAATATATTTCCTTCTTTTATTTCTTTACCATCAACTTCAGTATCTCTAACTGCATAAGTTATCGAACCTGTTTTTACTGAATTTATAACGTCATTTAATTCTTCTATATTTTCTTCTACTTCACATTCTGGATTAAACATAGTTATACAAGCTATTCCTTGTGGAATAGTTGTTGTAGGTATTACTACTATGTGTTTATCTGATATTTCTGCTGCTTGATTTGCAGCCATTATGATATTCTTATTATTTGGCATAACAAAAATATGATCTGCATTTAATTTATCTATACTATCTAATATGTCTTGAGTTGATGGATTCATCGTTTGACCACCTTCAATAACATAATCTACTCCTGAATCTTTAAATATCTTTGCAATTCCATCTCCCATAGCAACAGTTACAAACGCATATTTTTTATGATCTGTTTCATCAGTTGATACTTCATCTAACATTGAATTATTATTTGATTGCAATTCAGTTAGCAATTCCCTATGTTCTTCTCTCATATTATCAATTTTAATTTTTGATAACTCTCCTATTTTAACAGCATGAGATAAGACTAGACCAGGATCATTTGTATGAATATGAACCTTAATAACATCTTCATATCCAACAACAATCATCGAATCTCCAAGGGGTTCTATGATATTTTGAAATTCTTTTGCTTTAGTTGAATCACCAACAATAATAAATTCTGTACAATATCCAAATTTAATATTCACATCTTCTGTAGATTTTGCACCTACTTTAACTTGTGATGATTCTACTTTTATATCTTGAATCTCGGCTTTTATTCCATCTTTTAATGCTTCAAGCATACCTTGAAGTATTATATAAAGACCCATTCCACCTGAATCAACTACTTTTGCTTTTTTTAATGCTGGTAATAGTTCTGGAGTTTTATCAAGCATTATTTTAGCATCTTTATTTACTTGTTCTAATAATGTTACTATATCTTCTGCATCACATTCTACTGCTGATTCTGATGCTGCTCTTATTACAGAAAGTATAGTCCCTTCTGTTGGTCTCATAACAGCTTTATAAGCTGCATTTGAGCCTTCAAAAAATGCTACTGAGAATTCTGAAGCATCTACTTCATTCTTCCCTTCTAACCCCTTAGAAAATCCTCTAAGTATTTGTGATAAAATTACTCCTGAATTTCCTCTAGCACCCATTAAGGCACCTTTTGCTAATTTCTTAGATATTTCTCCTATTGAAGCAGAATTTATATTTTCTATTTCTTTAACTGCTGCCTTAAATGTCATTGACATATTAGTTCCAGTGTCACCATCTGGAACAGGAAATACATTTAAAGAATTTACAAATTCACTTTGTTCCAATAATCTATTACTAGCATTTACAACCATGTTATAAAAATCATGGCCATTTATTTTTTTAAATTCCATCTAATTTAACCTCCTAGACTCTTACCGCTTGAACATTTACTGTTATTGATGAAACTTTTAATCCTGTGTAATTTTCAACGCTATAACGAACTTTTTGAATTATGTTGTTAGCTATAACTGATATTTTAGTTCCATATTCAACCATAACAAATAATTCGATTTGTAATCTATCACTTTCTATAAGTTTTAGTTTTACACCTTTACTTAAATTTTCAATACGCATAAGTTCCCAAAAACCATCAGTAGCGCTTTTTGAAACCATGCCTACAACTCCATAACATTCCATTGTTGATAATCCAACAATTTTAGCTAAGACTTCTTCAGAATAATTTATATTACCATTTTCATTTGAAAATCCAACCATAGCTATTCCTCCTAAAATACATTCCTACTGTATATTCTATATTAGAACGATATTTTATTCAAGAAATATATGTATAATAATCTTAATATTATCCTCTCTTTTATAAAATTAACTTGCATATACAATACAATCTGTGTTATAATTCATTCTGTCCTATTGAAGATAATTATCTTTAGAATATAAGGAGGTGTTTTCTAGTGGCAAGAAGATGCGAAATTTGTGATAAAGGCGTTGTAGCAGGTGTACAATTCAGCCATTCACATCGTCAATCAAAGAGAACTTGGGCTCCTAACATAAAGAAAATAAAGGCTTTAGTTAATGGAACACCAAAGACTGTTCGTGTATGTACAAGATGCCTTAGATCTGGAAAGGTTCAAAGAGCAATATAGTTCAAATAAAAAATGCAATTCATACTATAATTGCATTTTTTATTTTCACCTTTTATTTTAGAGTTGTATGTACGACTCTATTATTTTTTTCTAAAAAATTTTATTATACTAGAAAAAAACTTTGGTAATTTAATTGCTATTATTTTCATTAATAAACCTCCTGAATATTAATATACAAAAAAAATTTATATTACTATATTAATATTCAAGACATTTAGAAAAAGTTCCTATTTTTTTATTTTATTTTAAATATATTAATCAAAAGAATGTAAGATTAATACCTCACCTTCATCATACTCTATACTTATAGGTGTTTCTAAAAATTCATTACATATTGCAGCCGGATCTAGTAATGATATGTCTTTACCTTGTGGTATATTGTATTTAGCTCCTGCAATCTTAAAATTTTTAACAGTATTAGATAATGCATGGAATGAAACATTTTCTCCTTGTTTACCATTTAAAACTATTCTATTTTTAGCTAAATACATTCTGTTATTATTGTCTATTATTTCCAAACTTATTCCTTTTTTCTTATAACTTAAAAGTAAACCTATATTTCCTAACGTGTGATCAATCCTAGTTCCAGTAGCACCTAATAAATAAATCTTTTTGCCACCTCGCTTTATAGATTCCATTATAGCTATTTCTGTATCAGTATAATCCTTTTCAGGTGGAAATTCTAATATTTCTTTTGTTACCTTCTTTAATTTTTCTAATATTTCTTTACTCATTGAATCAAAATCTCCAATGAGTAAATCAGGAATGACATTATATTTAAGAAGATATTCTCCACCTTTATCAGCAGCCACTATAAAATCAACTTTCTCTTTATACTGAACTAAAAGTGTTTCTGATGGGGGAGTGCCCCCACTTACAATCATTACTTTCATTTTATAATTGTCTCCTTAAAGCTTTTATGTTTTCTTCTATATTTCCTCCCTTAAATATTGCTGATCCTGCAACTATTACATTAGCACCAGATTTTACAACTTCACTTATATTACTTGAATCAACACCACCATCTACTTGAATCAATAAAGATGGATTTAAAGCTTTGCTCATTTCTTTAACTTCTTTAATTTTTTCTAAAGAATATGGAATAAATTTTTGTCCTCCAAAGCCAGGATTAACAGACATTATTAAAACCATATCTACTTGCGGTATTAAATCTTTTAAAACCATTGTTGGAGTACCTGGATTTAATGCAATTGCTGCTTTCTTTCCTTTAGATTTAATATATTGAATTGTTCTATCTATATGTCTATCAGCCTCATAGTGTACAGTTATTAAATCTGCCCCTGCATCTATAAAATCATCTATATATCTTGATGGATTTTCTATCATTAAATGTACATCAAAAACTTTATCAGTTTTTTTTCTTATTGATTTCATTATTGGAAATCCAAATGATATATTAGGTACAAAAGATCCATCCATAACATCTATATGAATAAATTCTGCTCCTGCCTTATCTATTCTTTCTATATCATCTCCTAACTTTGAAAAATCTGCTGATAATATTGATGGTGCTATTTTTACCATTTATTTTTTTCCCCCTCTATTATTTCTTCCAATGTTTTTATATAAAATTCATATCTATATTTATTAATTATACCTTCTTCAACATGCTCTTTTATAGCACATTGAGGTTCTTTATTATGCAAACAACCTCTATATTTACAACTTTCGTTGTGTTGTTCAAATTCTGGAAAACAATACTTAAGATCTTCTTTTTTCATTAAATCTTTTATTTCCAAAGTTGAGAATCCTGGGGTATCAACTATATATCCATTAGAAACTTCTATAAGTTCACTATGTCTTGTAGTATGTTTACCTCTTCCTATTTTCTCACTTACATTTCCAGTAAGCATATGCTCTTTATCAGTGAGTTTATTTATTAACGTAGATTTACCTGCTCCAGATGGACCACATAAAACTGTTATATTCCCATTTATTTTTTCTTTAAGTTTATCTATCCCTAATCCTTCTCTTGCATTTATGTACAAAACTTCATATCCTATATCGTTAATTCTCTTCTTAACTTCTTCTCTTTCTTCTTTTGAAACTAAATCTACTTTATTTAAGCAAACAATTGCTTCTATATTATTATACTCACATAAAACCAAGAATTTATTTAATAAATCAAAATTTATATCAGGACTTTTAATTGCAAACACTACAAAAGCTAATGAAATATTAGCTACAGCTGGTCTAAGTAACTGAGAGCTTCTTTCTTCTATTGATTCAATAACTCCTTTTCCCTTTTCAACCTCTATTATTACATTATCTCCAACCATTGGTTTAACATCTTTATGTCTAAATTTCCCTCTAGCCTTGCATTCAATCAAATCATTTTCTACTTTTACGTAATAAAATCCAGCTATACCTTTTATTATTTTTCCTTCCATATATCCCTCCATAATTAAATTTCCTATTTAATATAATAAACAAAGTTATATTAAAAATGCAACTTCTTTTTTAATATAGAAATTATAAAAAACTATCTTAAAAAGTAAAACAAATTACTTTTTAAGACAGTCTCTTAATTATTCTACCTTTGGCTTTATTGGACTTGGATGCTTAGCAGATACTTCTACATTTCCTCCATCTCCATCAACAGATGGTTTAGTTGGTTCTTCTGTATTTCCTGGAGTTATTGGTCCTTCAGTGTTATTATTTTCAGTGTTATTATTTTCATTATTATTATTTTCTTCTGGTGTTGTTGGTGTTGTTGGTGGTATTGGCGTTGGTGGTGCTACTGGTGCTACATATTTACCTATTGTTATAGTAACTGGAGTCCACTGTTCAACTTTACTACCTTCTATAGATTGTGATAACACTCTTCCATTCTTAGATTCATCATTAATTTCTTTTTCAACAATAGAAATCTTTAATTTAGCATTATCTAATCTACTTTTTGCATCGTCTAATGTTAATCCAATTACATTAGGTACAGTTGAAAGTTTAATTTCTGGCCCCTTACTTACTACAACACTTATTTTAGTTGAACTATCTATTTCCGTATTTTTTGCAGGAGTCTGGCTTATTATTTGTCCTTTTGGTACATCATCACTATACTTTTCAGTGATATTATCTATTTTTAAGTTAAATGATTTTAGTATTTTATTTGCAGTATCAATGTCATCTTCAAGCAAATTAGGCATTCCTATTTTGGGTTGACCAGAACTTACAATTACCCTTACTTTGCTCTTTTCCTTTACAGTAGTTCCTGCCTTAGGATCAATTTTTATAATAGTTCCTTCTGGTTTATCACTTTTTTCTGTTCCAGCATCAACTAAAAGCAACTCCATTACTTCAAGTTTTGATTTTGCTTCATCTAAAGTCATCCCAACTATATTAGGTACTTCTACATCTTTACCTACACCTGCAGAAAATAATGTAAATATTCCAAAGCATAATAATATTAATAGTATTCCACCACCAATACCTAATAATATTTTCTTATTGTTATGTTTCTTTCCTTTAAATTCATCATCATAATCATCGTAATCATCATAATCATCGTAATCATCATAATCATCATAATCACCATCTGATGTAGATTTTATCGGTGATTGCTTTGCTATTTCTTCAGTAACAGCTGACATTATTATAGTGTGTTGATCATCAGAAATTTGATCTATAACGGCATTAGGGTTCTCTTTTATTTTTTCCAAGTCTTTAATAACTTCTTTTGCTGTTTGATATCTCTTAGTAGGCTCTTTTTCCATACATTTTAAAATAAGTCTATTTAAACTATCAGGAATTTTAGTATTTATATTTTTAGGTGGTATAACTTCTTCTTGTAAATGCTTTAATGCGATAGTTACTGCTGTATCAGCTTCAAAAGGTAAAGTTCCTGTAACCATTTCATATATCACTACTCCTAGTGAATATAAATCCGTTCTATAATCAATAAATCCACCTTTTGCTTGTTCTGGAGAAAGATAGTGAGCTGATCCCATTATAGTAGTAGTATTAGTAATAGTTGAAGCAGAAGTAGATTTAGCAATTCCAAAATCAGTTACCTTAATCAAACCATTGTCTGCCACTAAAATATTTTGTGGCTTTACATCTCTATGAATTATCTTGTTTTTGTGGGCACAATCTAAAGCTTTTGCTATTTGAATTGCTGCTGTTATTGCTGACTCATAATTCATTTTTCCTGTTTTTCTAATAATCTCTTTTAAGGTTTTTCCATCAACCAATTCCATAACAATATAATTTATATCATCTTGAGTTCCCACATCTAATATATTTACTATATTGCTGTCATTTAATTTAGCAATAGCCGTAGCTTCACCTTTAAATTTCTCTACTATTTCTGCATTGTTGCAAAATTCTTTTTTAAGAATTTTAACTGCTACAAATCTATTTAGTTTATTACATCTTGCTTTAAAAACTTCTGACATACCACCTTCGCCTATTTTTTGAAGCAATTCATATCTATCTCCTAGTATCACACCATTCATTCTATATCTCTCCTCCAAACAACAATACAGTTATGTTATCTCTTCCACCTTTTTCTTTGGCTAAACTTACTAATTTATTAGCTGCACTTACATAATCTTCTTCATCATTGATTATATTTAATATTTCATAATTTGTTAATTCATTTGTTAGTCCATCTGAACATAAAATATACTTACTATATTCAGAATTTTTTAATACAAAAACATCAACTTTAACATTTTCACCAGTTCCTAATGCTCTTGTTATTATATTTTTCTTAGGATGATTTAATGCATCCTGCTCTGTTATACTACCACAATCTATCAATTCTTGTACTAAAGAATGATCTTTAGTTATTTTGACAATTTCATTACTCTTTATTGCCAAACATGAGCTATCACCAACATTTGCAATATGAATAAAATCTTTAGTTATTAAACAAGCAGTTACTGTAGTACCCATTCCGTTTAAGCTTTCACTACTTTTAGAATATTTAAAAATTGCTTGATTAGCTTTCTTTATAGCTTCTTCTATTAAGTTTTCTTTTACTGAATATTGAAAACTTTGTTCTACATATTTTACAATATATTCAGCAGCCATTTTACTTGCAACTTCTCCAGCATTATGCCCACCCATGCCATCAGCAACAACATATAATTTAAACTCTTGTTTTTCTAAATAAATTGCAAAATCTTCATTTAAAGCTCTTCTTAATCCTACATCACTAACTAATCCAACCATTTTATTCCCCCCTTGATTCTTGGGTTTTTATATAACTTCTCCTAAGTTGTCCACACGCTGCATTAATATCGCTTCCCATTTCACGTCTAACAGTTACTTCTATTCCTAAATTATTTAATATTTTTTCAAAATCTTGTATTGTTTCTTTAGATGATTTTCTGAATGTACGCTCTTTTATTTCATTTACAGGTATTAAATTAACATGACAAAGCATACCTTTCAATAATTTTCCTAGAGCTTTTGCATCTTCTTTAGAATCATTAACGTCCTTAACTAAAGAATATTCAAATGTTATTCTTCTATTAGTCTTATTTATAAAGTATTTACATGCAGTTAAAATTTCGTCAATACTATATTTATTGGCTATAGGCATAATCTCTTTTCTTTTTTCATCACTAAAAGCATGTAATGAAATAGCTAAAGTTATACTAAACTCCTTATCTGCAATTTCATATATCTTAGGTACAATACCACAAGTAGATAATGTTATATGTCTTTGTCCTATGTTCAAACCATACTTGGCAGAAACTATTTCTAAAAATTTTACTACATTATCATAATTATCTAATGGTTCTCCACTTCCCATCAAAACAATATTTGATATTCTCTCTCCTATATGTTCTTGGACCACTAATACTTGGGATAATATTTCACCAGTAGTTAAATTTCTGATTCTCCCATCTATAGTTGAAGCACAGAATTTACATCCCATCCTACAACCTACCTGAGTAGATATACATATAGAATTTCCATGCTTATATCTCATTAACACACTTTCTATTAAATTTCCATCAGAGAATTTAAATAAAAACTTTTCTGTACCATCAAGTTCTGACTTATATATGTGTTCTACTTCTGGTAATGCTATTTCAAAATTTCCTTTAAGCTTTTCAATTAAAGATTTAGGCATATTTCTCATATCATTAAAATTTGTAACACCTTTGTATATCCATGACATAATTTGCTTAGCTCTAAAAGCACTTTCATCATTTTCTTTCATCCATAATGAGAGCTCATCTAAAGTATAGTCTAATATGTTTTTCATTTATTCACCTACTATTATTGCTTTTCTAATTTTGCAACAAAGAATCCATCCATTTTTGTATTCGGAAGTATTGTTAATGTACCATTCTTGTTATAAACTAGATTATCTTCTTTTCCTATAAAAATAGGTTTTAGCTTACAATCTTTATGTTTATTTAAAAACCATTCAATGTTTTCTTCATTTTCTTCTTTATTAAGAGTACATGTTGAATATATCATAACTCCACCTGTTTTTAAATATTCCCAAGCATTATTCATTATTTCTCTTTGTGTCGGAATAATTTTCCTTAAACTTTCTCTTGTTTTATTCCACTTTATTTCAGGTTTTTTTCTTATTATACCTATTCCTGAACATGGAACATCTATAAGTACTCTATCAGCATATGAAATTAAATCTGCATTTAATTTCGTTGCATCTCCTAACTCAATTTTTATATTGTTTAAATCAAGTCTTTCGCAATTCTCTTTTATTAAACCAAGTTTAGATTCATGTATATCAAACGCTCTAACTTCACCTGTATTTTGTAATAATTCAGCTATATGAGTTGTCTTCCCTCCTGGAGCACTACATAAATCTAATACTTTCATATTATGTTCTAATTCAAGTAAAGGTGCAACTAGCATAGCACTTTCATCTTGAACTGTAATTTTTCCATCCTTAAATAATGGATTTTCTTGTATTGAACTTCCACCCTTTATTAAAATAGCTTCTGGACATATAAAACCTTCTTCAACACAATATTCCATTTCTTCTAATTTTTCAAATACTTGATCATAATCATCTTTAGTATCATTTACTCTAACAGTTGTTTGCGGAATTTGATTTAACCCAGCCATTATTTTTTTTGCAACATCTTCTCCATATTGTTTTATTAAAAGTCTTATCATCCATGGTTCAAAAGAAAATTTGTATGCATACTCATTAATTTTATTACCATTAATTGTTATATCATCTGGATCTTTCGAAAAATTTCTAAGTATACCATTAACTAATTTACTTGCTTCTTCTGATACTTGTTTTGCTTCTTCAACTGCTTCATTACATGCTGCATATGTTGGAACTTTATCTAAAAATGTCATTTGGTATATTGCTACCCTTAATATATTTAATACTTCTTTATCCATAACTTTAATATCTCTTACAAAATTAGCTATAGTAAGATCTAATGTTTTCTTTCTTCTTAAAACTCCATAAACTAATTCTGTTAATAAAGCTCTATCTCTTTCATCTAGATTTGCTTCATTTAATTCATTTGAAAGAATAATATTTGAATATGCTCCTTCGTCAATAACTCTTTTTAATATTTTTACTGCTAAATTTCTACAATTCATACTCTACCTCTTTTTCCTAATCTCTATCACTTATGGCAATAAGTCTAATTAATTGTGATATTGCCATTAATGCTGCTGCTATATAAGTCATTGCTGCTGCATCTAAAACTTTTGCTGCACCTTTTACTTCATCACCATATAAAATATTTCTAGATTTTAATATACTTAATGCTCTACTTGATGCATTAAATTCAACTGGTAATGTTATTAATTGAAATACAACTGCTGCAGAAAATAATATGATTCCTATGGTTACTAAACCTTTTATCCCCATTAATATTCCTGCCAAAAATAAAATCCATGAAAAATTCGTGCTAAAATTAACTGCTGGCACTATTGAGTTTCTTATTATCAAGGGTTTGTAAGCTTCTTTATGTTGTATTGCATGACCTACCTCATGAGCTGCAATACCAGCAGCTGCTATTGTTTGACCTCTATATACTTCTGATGATAATCTTAAGACTCTACTAGATGGGTCATAATGATCCCCTAGTTTTGTATTTACTAGTTCAATTCTTATATCATACAGTCCAGCTTCATCTAACATCATTCTTGCAATTTGTTCTCCAGTATATCCATTCATAGCACTTACTTTACTATATTTACTATATGCTGAATTAACTTTTGTTTGTGCCCAAAAAGCAATTATAATAGCTGGAACCAATATAATCATTGTTGGATCAAAAAAAAACATATGCTTTCCTCCTCTTAATTAATATTAAATATATTATATTACTCTCCTAATACTAAATCTTTCTCAATACTATGACCATTTATATACTGTTCTATAGTAAGTGGCTTTCCATTAGGAAATTGAACTTTTTCTATAATTAATATATTTTTTCCACATGCAACTTTAATACCTTCTTTATTAACATCTAATATTGTACCTGGCTTTTTGGAGACTTCATTGTACATTACTTTTGTTTTATACAATTTCATTCTTTCACCTTTATACTCTGTATAAGCAATAGGCCAAGGATTTAAACCTCTAACAAGATTGTGTATATAATAGGCATCTTCATTCCAGTTTATATGTGCTAACTTTTTATCTAACATTTTAGCATAAAATGTTTCACCTTCTTGTTTTATAGGTTTTATATTTCCATCATATAATCCTTTTATTGTTTTTAATAAAAGCTCAGCTCCACTTTCCATTAAAATATCATGTAATTCTCCACTTGTCATACCATCATGTATTTTAACTTCTTCTTTTAACAACATATCACCTGTATCTAAACCTACATCCATTAGCATAGTAGTATTTCCTGATACTCTTTCACCTTTTATTATTGCCCAATTTATTGGAGCTGCTCCTCTATACATTGGCAATAATGATGCATGTAAATTTATACATCCATATTTAGGTATATCTAACACTTCTTTAGTTAATATTTGGCCAAAAGCAACCACTATTATAAAATCTGGATTTATCTTTTTCAGCTTTTCAATAACTTCTCTATCATCTTTTAATTTTATTGGTTGATAAACAGATATTTCATGTTTTAGAGCTTCTTCCTTTACAGGTGAATAAGCAAGTTTCTTACCTCTTCCTTTTGGTTTATCCGGCTGGGTAAGAACAGCACTTACTTCATATTCTTCTATTATTCTTTTTAGTGATGGAACTGCAAAATCAGGTGTTCCCATAAATACTATTTTCATCTATCACACCTCCTATTTTTTGTTAGTTCTGTCGATAAATAGAGTTCCATTTAAGTGATCATATTCATGTAAAATAGCTCGTGCTAAAAGTTCTTCTGCTTCTATTTCAAATTCTTCTCCTTTTTCATTTAAAGCGCTTGCTTTAACATAATTAGGTCTCATAACAGATGCTGTTCTACCTGGCAAACTTAAACAGCCTTCTTCATCAACTTGTTTTCCATCAGTATCTAATATTTCAGGATTTATAAATACTAATGGACCTTCTCCAATGTCTATAACGAATAATCTTTTCAAGATTCCAACTTGTGGTCCAGCAAGACCTACTCCATCTGCATCATACATAGTTTCTAACATATCTTTAATTAATGTTACTAATCTTTCATCTATTTTTTTAACTTCTCTACATTTTTTTCTTAAAACAGAATCTCCATATTTTCTTATAGTTCTTAATGCCATAAAAAATTCCCCCTATGTCATATTATTAGGATTAATATCCATACTAACCCTTATTTCATTATATACACTCTTATTTAATAGATAAAGTGTATCTTTTACTTTTTTATTAAATTCATCTGTTAAATTTCCTTTTATTATAATTTGCCAACGATATTTATCCTTTAATTTGGTAATTATGCAAGGTACTGGTCCCAACATCGTAAATCCAGTGTCTATTATTAATTTTTCCAAATTATTCTGTAAATTATACATAAACTTTTTCAATTTCTCCTCAAATTTAGAAACACCATTAATTAAAAGTATTTTAGAAAAAGGTGGATTATCCATAAGTTTTCTAAGCCTAATCTCTTCCTGAAAAAAAGAATTATAATCATCTTTTTTAGCATGTATTAAACTATAATGCGTTGGAGTATATGTTTGAACTATTACCAATCCTTCTTTTTGCCCTCTTCCTGCTCTACCAGCTACTTGAGTTATAATTTGAAAAGTTCTTTCACCACATCTATAATCAGGAATATTTATTGAAATATCTGCTGCTAATACACCAACTAAAGTTACATTTGGAAAATCTAGTCCTTTAGCAATCATTTGAGTTCCAATTAGAATATCTGCCTCTCCATTTTTAAATGAATTGTAAATTGATTCATGAGAATTCTTATGTCTTGTTGTATCTACATCCATTCTTAAAATTCTAGCCTTTGGAAAATATTTCTTAACTTCACTTTCTACTCTTTCAGTTCCTGCTCCAAAATATTTTACATATTTACTTTTACAATTTGGACATATTGTTTGTTCCTTCTGTGCTCTTCCACAATAATGACATATTAAATATCCATTTTTATGATATGTCATTGATACATCACATTCAGGACACTTAAAAACATAACCACAGCTTCTACAAGAGATGAATGTGGACATACCTCTTCTATTTAAAAACAAAATTATTTGATTTTTATCTTTTAGATTCTGTTCAATTTCCTTATAAAGATGTCTACTAAATAAAGATAAATTATTTGACTTAAGCTCTTCCCTCATGTCTATTATATCAAATTTCGGCATACCTTTTCTATTTACTCTTTTATTCATTTCTATAAGCTTATATTTGCCTTGTAACGCTTTATAATAACTCTGAATACTGGGAGTAGCAGAACCTAATACAATCTTGCACTGTTGTATCTCACTTATAAATTCTGCAACTTCTATAGTGTTATATTTAGGATTCTGTTCTGATTTATAAGTTGCCTCATGTTCCTCATCAATTATAATCATACCTAGATTCTGCATCGGCAGAAAAAGTGCACTTCTTGCTCCTATAACTAATTTAGTTTTTCCTTCCTTTATTCTAAACCATTCATCAAACCTTTCACCATCAGAAAGTTTACTATGAAAAAGAGCAATATTATTTCCAAATCTGCCTTTAAATCTTTCAATCATTTGAGGAGTTAATGCAATTTCTGGGACTAATACTATACACCCTCTATTTTCACTTAACATTTTCTCTACTAGTTGCATATACACTTCTGTTTTTCCAGAACCTGTTACTCCTTTTATTAAATATTTATTATTATATTCATTCATAACAGTAGTAAATGCTTGCTGTTGTTCTAAAGTTAATGTTTTTGATAAATATTTAGAATAACTTTTAGTATTATATCTAAATACCACTTGCTCTTCACACTTTAAAATTTCAGCTTCTATTAGTTTATTTAAAGAATAAATAGAAAAACCATATTCTTTTGTTATTTCACTTTTTGTAAATACGCCTTCATTTTGTGATATAAATTCATATAATTTTATATAGTTATCCTTTTTAAATTTTTCATGCTTTAATTCTTTAGC
Organism: Clostridium taeniosporum; assembly: GCF_001735765.2. Taxonomy (NCBI): domain Bacteria; kingdom Bacillati; phylum Bacillota; class Clostridia; order Eubacteriales; family Clostridiaceae; genus Clostridium; species Clostridium taeniosporum. Next base: position 1,166,704 of record NZ_CP017253.2, on the reverse strand, counting down.
TGTATATACAACTTTCTTTTTTTATTTTTTATACCTTTCATAATACCTGTTGGTATTAAAAGTCTTATTCCATCTATATACTTGCAAAGATACTTATCTCTTAGAAAATTAATAAGATCAATATCTCTTTTTGTCAAAATAGCATATTTATCACAAATCTCTTTAATATATTTAACTTTATATTTAAACTCTATTTCTTCTGTTAAAATATTAAATATAAAACCATACACATTTCTGTTTCCTTTCCCAAAAGGAACCTTTACTCTATGCCCAATATTAACTTTATCCATAAGTTCATCTGGTATTTTATATGTAAATAGTCTATCTACTTCATTTGCATCGCTATTTATAATTATTTCAGCATAAATGCTCATTCTATTTCACCCTTTTTAAGATACATCCTAATATATACTCATATAATAAGAAGAAAGCGCATTTAGCGCTTTCCAATAATATCAAATAACTTACTAGCAATGTCATCTTTGCTTGTTTTATCTATTTGAATTTCTTCATCTTTATTAGATAAAATAATTACTTTATTATCTTCTGAAGCAAAACCAGTATCTTCACTTGTTATATCATTTGCAACTATATAATCTAAATTTTTCTTGATAAGTTTCTTCTTTGCATTTTCTTTTAAATTTTGACTTTCAGCAGCAAATCCAACTAAAATTTGATTTTTCTTTTTGCTTCCTAAATTCATAAGAATATCATTATCTCTAGTAAAAGTTAGTTCTAAATCGCCCTCACTTTTTTTTATCTTTTGATCACTATATTCTTTAGCTTTATAGTCAGCTACAGCTGCTGATTTTACAACTATATCAGAATTATCAAAATACTTATTCACTTCTTCTTTCATTTCATTATTTGTAGAAACTCTAATAAAATTAATATTGCTTGGTACTTCTAATGAAGTTGGACCAGATATTAATGTTACATTAGCACCTCTATCTCTAGCTTCCTTAGCTATTGCATAACCCATTCTGCCAGTTGATCTATTAGTTAGATATCTAACTGGATCTATAGGTGATATTGTAGGTCCTGCGGTAATTAAAATATTTTTATTTGCTAAATCATTTTTTTTAAATTGTGATAACACTCTATCTACAATTATTTTTGGTTCTTCAAGTTTTCCTTTTCCTATATCTCCACAAGCAAGTCTACCAGATGCTGGTTCTATAAATTCATATCCTAATTTCTTAAGCTTTTCTATATTAGCTTGAACAATTGGATTTTCATACATATGAGTATTCATAGCAGGTGCAAAAATAACTTTTGCTTTAGTTGCCATAATAGTTGTTGATAACATATCATCTGCAATGCCATTTGCAACTTTACCAATTAAATTAGCTGTTGCTGGAGCAACTAGAAATACATCTGCTTTTTCAGCTAAACTTATATGTTGAATCTCCCAAGCTTTAGGTTCAGAAAACATATCTGATATAACCATATTTTGACTAAGTGATTGAAATGAAAGTGGTGTAACAAACTCAGTAGCTGACTTTGTCATTATAACTCTAACTTCAATGTCTTTTTTTCTAAGCTGACTCACTATTTCTAAAGCTTTGTAAACAGCAATTCCACCGCTTACACCTAGTACCACACATTTTTTCATAACACCCAAATTCCTTTATATTATTCTTGATACTTTACAGCATCTTCATTTACTTCATTAATTGCTATTGTTAAAGGTTTATTAGAATCAACATTTACTAATGGTTCTGCACCTTCAATTATTTCTCTAGCTCTTTTTGATGTTAATGTTACTAAAGAGTATCTATCTCCCACCTTTGATAATAAGTCTACTATTGATGGATTAATCATAGAGTTGTTCATGTATTAAGTCCTCCTTTGAATCTAATATACTGTGTTTTAATCTATCTACTCTACATTTTTCTGCTAAAATTATTGCTTCTAATTTTTCTACAGCAACACCAACTTCATCATTAACTACTGCGTAATTATATTTAGAAACAAAATTTATTTCCTTATAAGCTGATTTAAATCTCTTCATAAGAGATTCTGGAGTTTCACTTCCCCTTTTAATTATTCTTTGTTTTAGTTCTTCCATAGAGGGTGGTAAAATAAATACAAATACGCCTTCTTCTGTATTTTCTTTTACTTTTAATGCACCTTGTATATCTATTTCTAAAATAACATCTTTACCACTCTCTAACATTTTATCTACATTTGATTTAGGTGTTCCATAATAGTTACCATATACTTCTGCATGTTCTAAAAAATCATCTTTTTCTATTCTATTTATAAATTCATCCTTAGATAAGAAATGGTAATTCACTCCATCTACCTCACCTTTTCTTGGTGATCTAGTTGTAGCTGAAACTGATAATAATAAATTGTCATTCTTGTCAAGTAATTCTTTACATATAGTACCTTTTCCCGCACCTGATGGACCAGATATAACAATTAACAAACCTCTTTTTTTATTATTCATTATTCATCAACCTCATCAACTACTTCGCCCTTAGTAGATAATCTATGAGCAACTGTTTCTGGTTGTACTGCTGATAATATAACATGATCACTATCAGTTATTATTACAGCTCTTGTTCTTCTTCCATATGTAGCATCTATTAGCATACCTCTATCTCTTGCTTCTTGAATTATCCTTTTTATTGGTGCTGATTCAGGACTTACAATAGCAACTAATCTATTAGCAGAAACTATATTACCAAAACCTATGTTTATTAATTTTATTCCCATGTTTCTCCTCCTATTATTCTATATTTTGTACTTGTTCTCTTATTTTTTCTATAGCATTTTTTATATCTATAACTTTATTTGTCATACTAATATCTACTGATTTAGATCCAATAGTGTTAGCTTCTCTATTCATTTCTTGGATGATAAAATCTAATTTTCTTCCTATCGGTTCACCTAATTCTAATGTCTGTCTCATTTGATTTAGATGACTCTTAAGCCTTACGATTTCTTCATCAACTGCTGCTTTGTCGGATAAAATTGCAACTTCTTGAGCAATTCTTGATTCATCTAAATCAATATCATTTAACAATTCAGCTAATCTTTCTTCAAGTTTTTGTTTATAATTTTTAGGAATCTCATCTGCTAACTTTTCAATTTCCTTAACAAACTTCTCTATTGTATCTACCTTTATTAAAATATCATTTTTTAACTTCTCACCTTCTCTTATTCTCATATCATTCATTAAATTTAGAGAATTATCTATTAAAGGTAGTAGTTCATCTAATATCTCTTCTAAATTTTCTTCTTTTTCAACTAAAGTTACTACATCTGGCAATCTTGATATTTTAGTAGTTGTAATATCATCCACTAATTCTAATTCTTCCTGTATTAACTTTAAACAATCATAATACTTTTTAGCTAATTTAATGTCAACAGTAGGCTCTATGTTTTCTTTTAAATAACTCTTACAATTTATAAAAACATCAACTTTTCCTCTATTTAATCTACTATTAATTAAACTTCTAATCTTTTCCTCTAAAGATAGCATAGTTTTAGGCATTCTAATATTAATATCTAAATATCTGTGATTTACACTTTTCATTTCAACTGAAAATATCATACCATTGTCTTTATCACTTTGTGCACGCCCAAAGCTAGTCATACTTTTCACCATTTTCAGTACACCTCCTTCATTATTCCAAGTAATTTCTTAATTTATATATTCATTTCCTTTGTTTATATATTTATTTAATTAATATATTAATATTTTTTAATATTTTTAGTCAACTGTTTATTCATAATTTATTCATAATTACTATTAATCTTTTTATTTAATTTTAATAATTATTTTAAAAAAGATTAAAACTTTAAATCACAAAAATAAAAATGTACATTTAGTATTAAAAAATACTAAATGTACATTTTTGTTTCACCCCATAGTTGAAAGTTCGATTTATTTTAAAATAAAAATTCTATTTATTTGAATGTGCCTTATAAGACTATTAATTTCAATAGGAATATTAATGCTAAAATTATCATAACCCAAGATACTTTTTTCTTTTCTTCTTTTTTAGAGAAAAGATTATTCAATAAATTTATAAATACATAAGATAATATACCAAATGTTAATCCATCACCAATACTATAAGTTAATGGCATTAATGCAATTGTTATAAATGCTGGTAGTCCTTCTGTAATTTCATTAAAATCTATGTTTTTAGCAGCTCCTAACATTAAATAACCAACATATATTAAAGCCGGTGCTGTAGCACATGATGGTATGGCAATAAAAATTGGTGAGAAAAACATTGCTATTAAGAACAAAACTCCTGTCGTAATAGCAGTCCAACCAGTTCTTCCTCCAGCTGCGACACCTGTTGAACTTTCAACATAAGTTGTTACTGTTGAAGTTCCAAGATATGCTCCTACAGTTGTTCCAATAGCATCTGCAAGTAATGCTTTTCCTGCATTAGGAACATTTCCTTTTTCATCAAGCATTCCAGCTCTTGAACTAACTCCTACTAACGTTCCCACTGTATCAAAGAAATCTACAAACAAGAAAGTACATAATACTGTTATAAATAATCCTATATTATTTGGGTGAAATGCATATCCTAAATCTAACTTCCCTGCAACAGGAGCTAAACTTTCAAATTTAAAAATACCATTTGGTAAATATATACCTAAATCCGCTGCTAAAGATGGATTTTTCATGGCATATCCCCAAGCTAATAAAGTACTTACTAAAATCCCAACTAAGATAGAACCTTTTATTTTCTTCTTATCTAATACTGCAATGATTATTAATCCTATACAAGTAATTGTAACTGTAGGAACATTAAAATCTCCTAGTCCTAATAAAGTTGCGTCATTATTAACAACTATTCTGCTTCCCACAAATCCAATAAAAGCAATAAATAATCCAATTCCTGCTGTAACTGCATACTTCATATTTGCTGGAATTGCATTTACAACTGCTTCACGAATTTTAAATAATGACATTAAAATAAATATAATACCTTCAATAAATACTGCTGTTAACGCCATTTCCCATGATATTCCTTTTCCTAAAACAACAGAAAATGCGAAATAAGCGTTTAAACCCATTCCAGATGCTAATGCAAAAGGTAAGTTTGCAAATACCCCCATAAATATTGTTGCAAATGCTGCTGATAGACAAGTTGATGTGACAATCGCTCCACTTGGCATTCCCGCAGCACTTAACATATTAGGATTTACAGCAATTATATAAGCCATTGTCAAAAAAGTAGTAATACCTGCTACTATTTCTTTTTTAAAATCAACATTTTTATTAGAAAATATTTCAAATATTCTCTCAGACTTCTTTTCTTGTTGCATTTTTATTCCTCCTAAATTATTAAATAAAAAAAGCCACTACAGTTTATGATAACCCATAGCGACTTAATTATTAATAAGAAATTAATATAGTCTTACTCATAGGCAAATTATTTACGGTAATCTGGTAGATACTTGTGAACCATATTATCACAATTATATGAGTTATCCCTTTTACGAATATTATTATACATTTGCATCCGAACGTTGTCAATTATATAATAGGTAAAAATCATATTTTTTCTTATTTTTACGAATATTTTATTTTTATATATTGTTTTTATTCAGTTTTTTCAATTTCATACTTGTCTTTTTCAAATATTTCCCTTATTTTATTTAAATCATCGTTATGATTTACGGCTATTAATAGTTTTATCCTCGCTTTTTGTCCGGATAATATATCACCAAATATAACTCCTAATTCCTTAAGTTTTTTTCCACCTCCTAAATATCCATAAGATTCAAATACTCTACCCTCAAAACATCTAGATACTATTACTACTGGTATTTTATTTTCAATAGCTCTCTCAATTCCAGCAACCATTAAAGGTGGTACATTACCTCTTCCTAACCCTTCAATTACTATACCTTTATATCTATTTTTAATAACAAAATCTATAAACTTTGAATCCATTCCAGAAACACATTTAACTAATGCAACATCTTTTTTAATATCATCTATCTTAACATGAGTGGATTTACAATTTTCTCTATAGAAAATAACTCTATTGTTATCCACTATTCCTATTGGTCCAAAATTAGGTGTACTAAAAGCATTTAATGCCATAGAGTTTCTCTTTGTTACTTCTATTGCACTATGTAATTCTCCGTTAAAACAAACTAGCACACCTCTGTTTTTAGCACTATCAGAAATTGTAGTACATATAGCTGTTGCTAAATTAAATGGTCCATCATAACCTAATTCATCACTATTTCTCATAGCTCCTGTAACTACAACTGGTTTATCTGTATTTAAAGTTAAATCTAAGAAATAAGCTGTTTCTTCTAAAGTATCTGTTCCATGAGTTATTACTACTCCACTTATATCATCTCTATCTAATAATTTTTGAACTAACTTAGATAAGTCAAGCATCAATTTAGGTGTCATGTGTGGAGATGGTAAATTAGAAAATGTATAATTTTCTATTTCAGCAACTCCTTGTATTCCTGTTACCATTTGCATTATTTCTTCACCACTTAAACTTGGAACTGCTGCTTTTATTTTTTCATCCACCTTCATAGATATAGTTCCACCATTAAATATTATTGCTACTTTTTTCATCTATTGTTCCTCCATATAAAAAAGTAATTAACTTTATATAAATATAAATTGGGGTTTTTATCACAAAAATACTCTTGGGTATCCAAGAGTATTTAATTTATTTTATTAATGTATTATTTTAAAATTACTATCAAAACTTTCTTAATTAATTAAAATATATTGTGAGCTTTTTCATCATTGCAACTTATTAATCTTCCACCATTTAATCTAGAAATTATTTTAGATTCTGTTAATGGATACATAGTTGCCACATATATATATTGACCTTCTTCATCATACTCTAAAGCCAAAAGAATATTACTATCTATCTTTTTTACTAATTCTATTGCTCCTTCATTAATCCTTAACGGATTTATTCCTATATAATCTGGATCTTTAATTATTTCTTCCATAATTTTTATTATATTATTTTTAACTCTTTTAGTAAATTGTTTTCCATGTTTTTTTATTATATGATTTATAACTCTAGAAGATATATAAACAGATGATGGAAAGTCATATTCTATAAGTTCTTCGATTAAAGATGTATTTAAGTTACCTACTTTCTTATAGATTTTATACCCCTTTTTCATGATATCCCTCATTTTATATTCTTTACTACATTATATAATATTAGCTCACTTACTTCTATTAATTTTTTAATGTTAATCATAATTTTATTAATATATGTATAAAAAGGAGTTTAAAGATTTTTTCTTTAAACTCCTTTTTAATTATTAATTCTTCAAAATCAAAGAATTATACAAATCAATCCACCATTACCTTCATTAATAATTTTTTGAAGTGTTTTCTGAATTTTAACTTGTACATCTTCTGGCATTTTATATAGTTTATTTTGAAGTCCTTCTTTTACTAATACTTCCAAAGACTTTCCAAACATATTACTTTGCCATAATTGTGCTGGATCTGTTTCAAACTGTTCAAGTAATCCCTTTACAAGTTCTTCTGATTCTTTTTCAGACCCCATTATAGGACTAATCTCAGTTTTTATATCACATTTTATAAAATGTAAACTTGGAGCACTAGCTTTTAATTTAACTCCATATTTACTTCCTTGTTTTACAATTTCAGGTTCTTCAAATTTCATCTCTGATAATTGAGGTGCTACTAATCCATAACCTACCTCTTTAACATCTTCTAAAGCATCTTTCACTTTATCATATTCTGATTTAGCATAAGTCAAACCCTTAATTATACTTAAAAGATCACTTTCTGAATTCACTTCCAAATCACATATTTCACTAAGTATTTTATAGAATATGCCATCTTTTGGTTTCATAAGTATATTAGCTGTTCCATTGCCTAGGTCAACTTCTTTAATAGATGTTGTTCCCATAAATTCTTTTTCTTCAAAACTATTTAATATATGTTTAATATCTCTAACCTTTGAAATTTCATTACTCATAGTTAAAATAACATCAAAGAAATTCTTCTTTAACCAATGATTATAATCTAATTTTTCTAACCATTCTGGCATATCTATATTAACTTCTTTTACAGGAAATTCCCTAAGTACATATTCAAATAAATCTTCTATATCTTCTTCTCCCATATTATATATATCCATTATTTTTACTGCCACATTATATTTTGCTTCTAATTCATTCTTTAATGCTTTGGTCTCTTGAGAATTTGGTTTATTAGTGTTAAGTACAACAACAAATGGTTTATTTATTGATTGAAGCTCATTTATGACTCTTTCTTCTGCCTCCATATAATCTTCTCTTGGTATTCCTGTAATACTTCCATCTGTTGTAATTACTAATCCTATGGTTGAATGATCACTTATAACCTTTCTAGTACCTATTTCTGCTGCATCTTCAAAAGGAATTTCATACTCATACCATGGTGTATGTACCATTTTACTTTCTTCACCTTCTAAATATCCCAATGCACTTTTTACAATGTATCCTACACAATCTACCAATCTAACCTTAAATTTAGTTTCATCACCTAAATTTATTTCTACTGCCTCATTTGGCACAAATTTCGGTTCTGTTGTATGAATACTTTTACCTGAACCACTTTGTGGTAACTCGTCTTTCGCTCTTTCTTTCTTATAAGCATTATCAATCTTTGGTATTACCATAAGGTCCATAAACTTCTTTATAAAAGTTGATTTTCCAGTTCTCACTGGACCAACTACTCCTACATATATGTCCCCTTGAGTTCTTTCAGCTATATCTTTGTATATGTTAAAGCTGTCCACATTATTCCCTCCTTGTTCTTTTTACCAATATATATATATTCTTAAAATCCTAAAAATATACAAATTAAATAAAATTTAAAATAACAAAAGTCCTAAAAAGACTTCATTAACACAGTTATATGGTTAAAAAATTCTTTTTAGGACTTCTTATTAAAATATTTCACTTTTTTTCTCGCGATTCATCAGTTCTTGAATCCCTAATTTTGGTTCTTTTTTCTCGAATAAAACTTTATATAAAATATCCGTTATAGGCATGGATACTTTCATTTTTTCTTTTAATTCGTAAAAAGCTCTACATGCTTTTACCCCTTCAACTACCATACCTATTTCTTTAATTGCTTCATCTACTGGCATTCCACTACCTATAAGCAATCCAGCCTTTCTGTTTCTAGAATGCTTCGAAGTACATGTTACTATGAGATCACCCATTCCTGTTAAACCATAAAAAGTTTCCTCTTTGCCTCCAAGAGCCAAACCAATTCTAGAAATTTCTTTCATACCCCTAGTCATTAATGCAGCTTTAGTATTATCTCCATATCCTAGCCCATCTAGAATTCCAGCTGCAAGTGCAATTATATTTTTAACTGCTCCTCCAACCTCAACACCAACTAAATCTTCATTTGTATAAACTCTAAAATAAGATGTCATAAACAAGCTTTGAACTTCACTTGCACATTCCATACACTCTGATGTAACAACAAGTGTTGTTGGAAGTTTTAATACCACTTCCTCTGCATGACTCGGTCCTGATAAAATAACAATAGGATTACTTAACTCTTCTTTAATAACAGTGGATAATCTTTTATCAGTATGTTCTTCAATACCTTTTGCAATTGAAATTATAATTGTATTCTCACTTATTTTATCTTTTAAACTTCTACAAATAGAACGTATTGTATGAGAAGGTACCGCTAAAACAACATATTCTGCATTTTCAATTGCTTTTTCTAAATTATTAAACGCTACAATATTACTTGAAATTTCTAAATTACGTATATATTTATCATTTCTTCTATTAATATTTATATCATCAACAACTTCTTTATTTCTATTATATATACTTACAGTATTCCCCTTTTCAGCAAGCAATATAGCTAAAGCTGTTCCAAAACTCCCTCCACCTATAAAACTTACATTGCTCATTACTATTCCTTCCTTTGTCTATATTCTATTTGTATACCAGTTCCCTTAAAATCAAAACTATTTCTCAACTGATTTTCTAAATATCTTTCATAAGAAAAATGTGAAGCACTAGCATCATTAACAAAGAATACAAATTTCGGTGGCTTAGTTGCAACTTGAGTTGCATAGTATATTTTCATTCTCTTAATACCAACAACTGGTGGTTCCTTCATTAATATAGCCTGACTTATTACATCATTCAATATTCCTGTAGATACTCTCTTATTATAATTATTATAGCATTTTTTAGCTAATTCTAAAATTTTGTGAGTTCTTTGACCTGTTAAAGCTGAAATAAATAAATATTCAGCATATGGCATAAACTTTAAGTTTGTTTGTAAATCTTTCTTAAATTTATCCATAGTTTTATCATCTTTATCTATAAGGTCCCATTTATTAACAAGAACTATTATAGCCTTATTTAATTCATGAGCATAACCTATTATTTTTTCATCTTGTTCAGTTACACCTTCTTGAGCATCTATCATAAGAATGCATACATCGGCTCTTTCTATTGATGCATATGTTCTTATAACACTATATCTTTCTATTTCTTCTTTGACTTTACTCTTTCTTCTTAATCCAGCCGTATCAATTAAAATAAACTTTCCTTCATCTGTTTCCAAATAACTATCAATGGCATCTCTAGTTGTTCCAGCAACATCAGACACTATAAGTCTTTCTTCACCTAATAATTTATTTATTAAAGATGATTTTCCTACATTAGGTTTTCCAATCATAGCTATTCTTATGTATTCATCATCTTCAGCATCGGCATCAGCTCTATCAAAATGTTCAACTACTCTATCTAACATATCACCTAAACCTAATCCTTGTGATGCTGATATTGTTATTGGATCACCAATTCCTAAGTTATAAAATTCCCAGCTATTTTCTTCAAACTTTATAGAATCAATTTTATTAACTACTAACACTACTGGTTTTTTACTCTTTCTTAACATAGTAGCCACTTCTTCATCAGCAGCAGTTAACCCTTCTTTACCATCAACTATAAATACTATTACATCAGCAGTTTCTATAGCAATATTCGCTTGTCTTCTCATTTGTTTTACTATAATATCATTGTTTTCTGGTTCTATACCACCAGTATCTATCATAGTAAAATTATAATTTAACCATTCTGCTTGAGCATATACTCTATCTCTTGTTACTCCTGGAGTATCTTGTACTATAGATATTCTCTTTCCTGCTAATCTATTAAATAATGTTGACTTACCAACATTAGGTCTTCCAACTATTGCAACTATCGGTTTACCCATTAAAATTCCTCCTTATATTCATTTAATATATCAATTAAATCTTCTCCTGTGTAATCTGTAATTATCACTTTAACATCTAGAGCTTCTTCAATATCTTTAATTTTTAAATCATCTAACATTATTCTTTCACTAGAATCTGCCAATTCATATCCTTTTCTAAACATGCAATCAGCCATTAATAAATATTTAGTTCTTATTTTACCCTTTAGCTGATTTATTATGTCAGTTCCAGTTAAAAGTCCTGTTATAGTTATTGTTTCTCCAAAATAATTGTTTATTACTTTATATACATCTAGTTTTATGTTTGGATTTTTTTTCAAGATCTTATTTCTAGCTTCCATTATCTCATCATAAGCTAAAGCACCAGTAGCAATTGAAAAACTTCCTTTTGCCTTTTCATCTAAATTATCTATAGTGTCATCTATAATATCTCTAAAATATCTTACTACTCCAACTCCATCTTCTAATTGTTCATATCCATTATAAAAATCTTCATTTGGAATTTCTTTACCTGATACTATATAAAATTCATCAGACAATCTCACAAACGGTTCATTCATTTCTTTCATAAATTTATCTTGAAGCGCTTTAACCATTTCTATTTCTAGTGCTGATTGCTCTTTAGTAAATGTGTTTACATGAGCAAGTTTTTCTCTAAATTTAGTTATTCCTATAGGTACAACAGCCACACTAGCAACAAATGGATAAAGCTCATATAAATCTTCTATTGTTTTTTTTAATTCATTTCCATTATTTATTCCAGGTATACATACTATCTGAGTATTCATTGTGATTCCTGCATTCGCTAATCTTTTTAATCTATCTAGTATGTTTCCTGCAAATCTATTATTCAACATTTTCACCCTAAGTTCTGGGTTTGTTGTATGTACTGATACATTAATTGGACTTATGTGATATTTTATTATTCTATCAATATCTTCTTCTTTCATATTTGTTAAAGTAACAAAATTTCCTTGAAGAAAAGATAATCTCGAATCATCATCTTTAAAATATAAAGTTTCTCTCATCCCTGGTGGTAACTGATCTATAAAACAAAAGATACATTTATTACTGCATCTTTTAGCTTTATCCATTATACCGCCGCCAAATTCAAGCCCTATGTCTTCACCATATTCTTTTTCTACTTCTATCTCCCAAATTTCCCCATTAACTTTTTCTATCTTCAGAACTATTTCTTCATCTGCTGATAGAAATTTATAATCCATAATATCGCCTATTGGAATTTCATTAATAGATATTAAACTATCATTTACTTCTATTCCTACTTCTTCAGCAATACTATATTGTTCTACTTTTGTTATAATATTTTTCATTTTTTCACTCCTAATTATAACAGCCTATCTTCATTTATAGTACGTTTAATTATATAATAACTAATTAGTTATTGCAAACACTATATTTCAAACTAAATTTATTTGATATACTCTAAAAATAAAACTTAAAATTCTTAATTAATAAAGTATAAGGCTAGGAAATTAATTTTTCCTAGCCTTACTATGTTTTTATTCATTTAAATCCACATAAGTTCCATGTTTTGAGAAAATCGTCCATTCACATATATTGGTAACATGATCTGCTATTCTTTCTAAATATTTTATTACAAATAATAATTGAGTTCCTTGATTAATTAAATTTTCATTCTTTTTAATTTCATTTATACAAATCCCAAATAGTCTTTTATACAAATCATCTATAGCATCATCCATCTTACATATTTTATAGGCAAAATCCACATCATCTTTTATATAGGCATCTATAGATAAACTAATCATTTCTCTTACTCTTACTTCCATATCCCATAGTTCATTAATATTTTCTTTAAATACTACTTTTTCTAACCTTTTAGTTATCTTACATATATCAACTGCATGATCTGCCATTCTTTCTAAATCCGTTACTATTTTAGAAGCTGTAAAAACCCTTCTAAGATCTGTAGCTAACGGCTGTTCCATAGCAATAAACTTTATACAATCTTCTTCTATTATTTTTTGTAACTCATCCACTTTATCATCATAACCTATAACCTTATTTGCCTTAACAGAATCATTATTTTTTAAAGAAAGCATACTATCATATATTTGTTTTTCTACTAAACTTGTCATCTTTAATAGTTGATTATTAATTTCTTTTATTCTTGAATCTTGAGATTCTCTTGTCATTAATTCTCACCCTTTCACTTAACCAAATCTACCAGTTATATAGTCCTCCGTCCTCTTATCTCTTGGATTATAAAATATATCTTCCGTTTTTCCAAATTCCACAACTTCACCACTTAAGAAAAATGCTGTTTTATCAGCTATTCTTCCTGCTTGTTGCATATTATGAGTTACTATAACTACTGTATAATCTTTTTTTAACTGCTCTATTAACTCTTCTGTTTTATTAGTTGAAATTGGATCTAATGCTGATGTTGGTTCATCCATTAAAATGACTTCTGGTGATACTGCTAAAGTTCTAGCTATGCACAATCTTTGTTGCTGACCACCTGAAAGCTTCATAGCACTCTGTTTTAATCTATCTTTTGTTTCATCCCAAAGAGCTGCTCCTTTTAAACTATTCTCAACAATTTCATCTAATGTTTTTTTATTCTTAGTTCCATGAATCCTTGGACCATAAGCTATATTATCATATATAGACATTGGAAACGGATTAGGTCTTTGGAATACCATTCCAACCCTTTTTCTTAAATAAATTTCATCATATTCTTTATATATATCCTTATCTTCAAATAAAACTTCACCTTTTATTCTAACAATTTCAATTAAGTCATTCATTCTATTTAAAGTTCTTAAGAAAGTTGATTTACCACAACCTGATGGTCCTATTAATGCTGTAACTTCATTTTTATTTATATTCATATTTATATTTTTTAAGGCGTGATTCTCAGCATAATATAAATTTAAATCCTTAGTCCTTATAATACTCATCTTATTATATTCCCCTACTTTCCACCATAAGATTTCATTAATCTATTTCCTAATAGTCTTGCCAATATATTAAATAAAAGTACTGCTATTATTAATACTGCTGCTGTTCCATTAGCAATTTGAGATGCATCCACAACTATTCCTTCTGAGTTCAATTTCCATATATGGACAGCTAAAGTCTCTGCTGGCCTAAAAAGTGAAAATGCAGATTTATTTCCCACTAAGCTTATTTGATTAAAATTTAGTCTTCCAGAACTTAAACCAGCTGTATATAAAAATGCTGCTGCTTCTCCAAAAATTCTTCCAGCAGATAATATTATTCCCGTTAAAATCTCACTCATTGCTATAGGTACTGTAAGTTTTGCTATAGTTTGCCACTTGCTTGCTCCTAAACCTAAAGATGCTTCTTTTACTTTTTTACTAGCAACTTTTATTGCATTTTCAGAAATTCTAGTCATTGATGGTATATTTAAAATACTTACAGATATAGCACCTGCTAATATAGAATATCCCCACCCAGCTAAATTAACAAATACTAATAATCCAAACATACCTATAACAATAGATGGTAATGAAGATATTGTTTCAAGAGACATTCTTATGATATTAAGCATTTTTCCTTCATTAGCATATTCTGCTAAATATATTCCTGCGCCTATACCTATTGGTACTGTTATTGATAATGAAATAATAAGCATATAAAATGAATTAAACAATTGTGGGCCTATTCCTCCACCTGAACCTGTTAATTTAGGTTTTCCAAACAAAAATGAAGGTTTTATCATCTTTCCTCCTTTATATAAAATATAAAGAATAAACACTCCTAATAAAGCTACTATAAATATGCTTATAATATAAAATACTACAGTAGCTATTTTATCAACCTTTTTAGCATCCATTACACAGCGCTCCTTTTTTCTATCTTTCTAACTATAACTATAAAAACAAATGAAATGATAAGTAATATTAATGCTAATGTCCATAAAGCATCATTCCACATTGTTCCACCTACTGTATTTGCCATATCCATTGTTATAATACTAGTTAAAGTAGACATTGAAGAAAGAAGTCCATCTGGTAATTTAACAGTATTTCCAATTACCATTTGTACTGCAAGAGCCTCACCAAATGCTCTTGCTATACCTAAAACTACACCTGTTAAAATCCCTGTCTTAGCTCCTGGTACTATTACTCTTCTTATTGTTTGCCATCTAGTTGCACCCAATCCATAAGAAGCTTCTATATGATTATTAGGTATATTCTTTATTGCATCTATGGCTAAAGTAGCAATAGTAGGTAAAATCATTAATGATAAAACTAATATACCTGCTAAAAGAGAAAATCCCATTCCGCCAACATTGTTCTTTATAAATGGTACTAATACTGATATACCAACCCATCCATAAACTACTGATGGTATTCCAACTAATATCTCTAATGATGGTTTAATTACTTTATTTCCAAACTTACTAGAAATGATGTTAGTAAAAATAGCTAGTGCAATTGCAATAGGAGAACTTAAGATTACAGCTCCTATTGATACACATGTAGAACCTAAGATGAATGCTAAAGCTCCAAAGGAAGGCTGTTCCCTATTTGGTTGCCAATTATCTTTAAACAAAAATCCACTTATGCTATATCCATTTTGGGTAAATGATTTAATTCCTTTTGAAACTATAAATACTAATATCAAACATGTAATTATTATTATTAATATTCCACATAAAGTTGCAAAACCTTGACCCAAATATTCATTTTTAAGCCTTTCCTTAAAACTTCTATTTTTCATCTTTTAATCATCCTTTAAATTATTATTTTTCTTTTATTTCAGATCCTGGAATAAATCCTAGATTTTCTATACTTTCTTTATTTTCTTCACTTGTTATAAAGTTTATAAATTCTTTACTTAATCCTTCTGCTTCGCCTTTTGTATACATATGTCCCCATGACCAGAAAGGATAATTTCCATCTCTTATATTTTCCTTTTCTGCTGATACGCCATCAATATTAGCAACTTGTAAAGTTTCTTTAGCCTCAGCTGTATTCATATACGAAAGAGCTAAATAACTTATTGCTCCATCATTTTGCTTCATCGCAGTAAGAACTGCACCATTTGAGTCTTGAACTGCACCCAAAGAATCATTTTCTAATGATTTATCTCCATCTAATACCTTATTTTCAAACGTACCTCTTGTTCCAGAACCTGATTTTCTATGAATTAAAAAAATTTCTTTATCTTCACCACCAACATCTTTCCAATTTGTTATCTTTCCTGAAAATATTCCTTTTATTTGGTCTTTACTTAAATTTGTAATTCCTAATGATTTATTCACAACAATTCCAAAACCTTGAGCTATAACTTTATGATCTACTAATTCTTTTGCTTGTGATTCATCCAATTTTTCTTCCGCAAATATATCTGAATTTCCAATATCAACTGTTCCTTCTAATACTTGTGTCAAACCTGTTCCTGATCCACCTGCTTGCGCACTTATTTCAGAATCTGGATTTATTTCATTAAATTTTTCAATTGATTGTTCCATCAATGGTAACAATGCTGATGATCCGCTTACTGTTATTGAACTACTTACGTTACTTCCTACATTATCTTTATTATTTTGAGAACCACATCCTACCATGCTTCCTCCAATCATAGTTATTAATAATGTACTAACTATAAGTTTTAAAGTATTTTTTTTCATATAAAATTCCTCCAATAACTTTTTTATAATCTTAAATAACTCTGTTATATTTATAATATAACCAGTAAGTTAAGCTATTATTAGATTAAAGTTAATTTATATTACAAATGTGTTAAATGAATTTAACATTAAAATATTACAACTTATAATTAATTTTGAGCAAAATAAAATAAGCTAAAAAATAAAATTTTCAGCTTATTTTATTAATTTAATATATCTTAAATATATTTTATTTTTACTTTAAATGTACTTCCTTTACCTAATGTACTTTTAACCTCTATATCTCCATTAAATGTTTTAACTATATGCTTTACAATAGCTAAACCTAAACCTGTTCCACCTTTTTTTCTTGATTTATCAACTCTATAAAATCTTTCAAATATTCTTGGTAAATCTTCTTTTGGAATGCCTATTCCATTATCAATAACTTCTAAATAATAATACCGTTCTTTACTATAACTCATTACTTGAACACTTGAATTATTATCAGAATATTTTATAGCATTTTCCACTAAATTTAAAGTTAATTGATAAAATTTATCCTTGTCACCTAAAATAAGTTCTTGATTATCATCTTTAAAAATTAAATTTATTTTTTTATTATTAGCAATTTTTCTTACCATATTTATACTATCTTCAATTATAGGTTTAGGTAAAAATTCTTCATTTTGACTTGATACATTACTTTCAATATTAGATAACACTAAAATATCACTTATTAATCTTGATAACCTTTCAGCTTCTTTGTCTATTATATTTAAAAATTTTTCTCTAGTTTCATCATCTTTTACATATCTTAATGTTTCAGCAAACCCTTTTATGGATGTTAATGGTGTTTTTAATTCATGAGAAACATTTGCAACAAATTGTGTTCTCATAAGTTCGAGCTTTTTTATATCAGTTATATCTTGTATAGTTATAACTTTTCCTATTATATCTATTCCATTTATTATATTTGATTTCTTAATTTTTAAATCTCGTTCTACAGGACGAAGTATTTTTATTTCCTTATCTATTTCATAGTCCTCTTCTAAAAAAGTATTTATATCATAATCAGAAATATATTCAATTACAGATTTGCCTACAATATTTCGTCTTATACCAAATATCCTTTCAGCATAAGGATTAATAGATATTACTACATTATCATTATCTACTGCAATAACTCCGCTTTCCATACTTCTTAATATAGACTCAATTCTATTTTGTTTATCAACTATCTCATAAATCTTCATTTGAAGTTGATCGGCCATATTATTAAAACTTTCTCCTAAATTTCCTATCTCATCTTTACTACTAACCTTAACTCTTATTTTATAATCTCCATTAGCCATTTTATGCGTTACTGATTCTAGATCTTTTATAGGTTTAATAATCATTTTTATTAATTTTAAATATAATGATATAGAGAGAAACATTACAACCATTATTATACCTATACAATATTTTATATTTTTATTTTGAAGAGTCTTGGACATATCTATTGGAACTGAACTTACCACTATTTTATTTTCATTTATTTTTGTTGCATAATATATTAAATTTAAATTTCCATCTTCATTATATTTAGTTGCTGAGCCTTCTCCTTTTTCTAGAGCTTCTTGAAACTCCTTGTTGTCCTTATAACTACTTCCATATTCATTTTCAGTATTATATATTATATTTCCATTTTCATTAAGTAGTTTAAATCTAACAGTTATATTATTTATTTTTATATCAGTAAAATCTTGTTTCTTTAATATTTCTAAGTTATCTAACTTACTAATAAGTAAATTAAAATTTCTAAGTTCATTTTTTGTGTCTCTAATTTGTTGAACATTGCTTAACAATACAAAAAAAGAAGTTAATATTATTAATGCAAAAAATACTGTTGTCATTGATGATATCAATATTTTTTTCTTCATTATTCATTAATTGGGTTAAATCTATAACCTACTCCTCTAATAGTTTCTATGAACTTAGGATTTTTATCATCTTCTTCTATCTTTTTTCTTAAATATCTTATATGTACATCTACCGTTCTTGTTTCTCCTATATACTCATATCCCCATATTTTATCTAGTAAAGTTTCTCTTTTAAGAATTTTCCCTCTATTTTTTATTAATATTTTTAAAAGATCAAATTCCTTCAAAGTTAATTCTATCTTTTTATCATTAATAAATACCTCATGTCTTTCAAAATCTATTTTAAATCCTTGAGACTCATATATATTACTTTCAAACTCTGAACTTGGATAAGCTCTTCTAAGAACTGCTTTAACCCTTGCCAATAACTCTCTTACTGAAAAAGGCTTTGTTATATAATCATCCGCCCCCAACTCTAAACCTAATATTTTATCAATTTCTTCACCTTTTGCTGTTAGCATTATTATTGATATCTTTTGTGTTTCTTTATCTTTTTTTATTTCTTTACAAACATCAAAACCATCTAAACCTGGAAGCATTAAGTCAAGCAATATTAATTTAGGTTTTTCTTCTTTGGCTAATTTTAGTGCATCTAATCCATTATTTGAAGAAATTATCTTGTATCCAGCATTAATTAAATTAAATCTTAATAATTCTATTATATGTTCCTCATCATCAACTATTAGTATTTTCTCATCAGACATAACCATTCTCCTTAATCTAAAATTATGAAACTAAACATCCTACCATAAGATCCATTTGATTTTCTATATGAATGTAATTTAATTTCTTTACTACAATGTGTACATAATTCTAATATATTAATATTCTCTTCTTTTACACCAGAATTTCTTAAATCATCTAGTATGCATTCCTGCAAGCTTAAATTTCTTTTATTAAACATATCTTCCTTATTAATATTTTTCTTTTTATTTAAAAATTTTTCTTTTAACTCTTCTGATACTTCATAACAACACTTTCTAATATGAGGACCTATATAAGCTTTAATATTATTAGAATTACAATTAAACTTACTTTGCATTTTTTCTATTGTTTTTAAAGTAATACTTTCATATGTGCCTCTCCATCCACTATGAATAGCTGCACATACTTTTTTTACCTCATCTATTAATATTATAGGAACACAATCTGCTGTAAAAGCTCCAACAATAACATTTTTATTATTTGTTACTATTGCATCTCCCTCTTCATTATTAATATTCTCATTATTATAAATTAATATTTTATCACTATGTACTTGATTTAAATATACTATTTCATTTGCTTTAAATCTAGATTTTAGCGATTCTAATTCATCAATTCCTTCTTCAGTATTTCTGTTAAAACTTCTATTAAATTCTGCATTTGTAAACACTATTCTAGCAGTATTTTTTAACTTTATTATAATAAAATCTTCTATTTTCTCTATTTTATTTAAATCTATTTTATTCAGCATTATCACTCCTAAATTACATTTTAATTTTATCATCTTTAAACTTTATATTAATTGCATTAACTTAAATTTAACATTAATGTAACATTCATATAATATAAACTTATATCTATATACAAAAAGGACTTGAAAGTTAAATACATACATTCAAAATCCTTCTTACAATAACATTTTTAATTTTTAATTAACTACTAAATTTTTAATTTCTTCTAGAAAAGTATTTATATCCTTAAACTGTCTATAGACAGAAGCAAATCTTACATATGATATTTCATCAACTTTTTTAAGTTTATCCATAACCATTTCACCTATATCTTTAGATGCTATTTCAGTAACCATTCTATTAGAGATTGATTTTTCTATTTCATAAGCTATATCTTCTATTTGCTTTCTTGATACTGGTCTTTTTTGACAAGCAATAATAAGACCGTTAATAATTTTTTCCTTATTAAAATTCTCTCTAGTCAAATCTTTTTTAACTACCAAAACTGGAAAATCTTCTATCTTCTCATACGTAGTATATCTTTTATTACACTTTAAGCATTCCCTTCGTCTTCTAATTGTAGTATTATCATCTGTTGCTCTAGAATCCACAACCTTACTTTCTTGAAAATTACAAAATGGACATTTCACTTTAATCACCTCTTTTACTTTAGTAAAAAGTATTTATAATTTTATTATATATAGTTTTTATTATGATTACTACCCATTATTATAATCATAACTTTGAATATTATCTGTTTTCACTAATATAACATCTACTCCAACTTTTACTATATCATCCCATTTAACTTCTATTTCTTCATCTTTCAAAAACCAAGATTTCATAGTTGTTCCTGGTAAAATTAATGAAATTATCTTATTATCATCACAATCCACTTTAAAATCTTTTACAAATCCAAGTTTACGTCCTGTAGATATATCTATTATCTCCATAGATCTCATGGCATTAAGCGAATACATTTCTGCCTCCATAGTTATCCCCCTATCTGTAAAACTAATACTTTTATCTGTTTCTTTTATATATTTATATGTAGGATAACTTTACTTAATTACTTATATAATAAAAACTGATATTTATTAAATATCAGTTTTATTATATCATATACCCTAATTTTAAACATGTTTTCTCATATGCTTCAAAGCTGTTTTTTCAAGTCTAGATACTTGTGCTTGAGAAATTCCAATTTCATCTGCAACTTCCATTTGAGTTCTTCCTCTGAAAAACCTTAAATTTAGAATTAATTTTTCTCTATCAGTTAGCTTTTTCATCGCTTCCTTTATGGATATATTTTCAAGCCAACTTTCATCTGTATTTTTAGAGTCACTTATCTGATCCATAACAAATATTGCATCTCCACCATCATGATAAATTGGTTCAAATAAAGATACTGGATCTTGTATTGCATCTAAAGCAAATACAACCTCTTCTCTCGGTAATTCTAATTCTTTAGCAATTTGAGATATAGTCGGCTCTTTATTATTGTCTTTTATAAATTTATCACGTACTATTAATGCTTTATACGCAATATCTCTTAAGGACCTGCTAACTCTTATAGAATTATTATCTCTTAAATATCTTCTAATTTCTCCTATTATCATAGGCACTGCATAAGTTGAAAACTTAACATTTTGTGATAAATCAAAATTATCTATAGATTTCATTAAACCAATACATCCTACTTGAAATAGATCATCAACATTTTCTCCTCTATTATTAAATCTTTGAATGACACTAAGTACTAATCTTAGGTTGCCTTTTATAAAGGCTTCTCTAGCACTTAAATCTCCTTTTTTTAATGCTAAAAGAAGTTGTTTCTTTTCTTTTTCTTTAAGTACTGGAAGTTTAGAAGTATTAACCCCACATATTTCCACCTTGTTAATAATCATAAGTACCAACCCTTTCGGAAGTAATAATCTGCTGCATTAAAGATTATCTCCGATAGACCTTGCTTTTATACTAAAGACAAGCTAAATCATTTTACTTATTTCTTTTTTTAACCTCTTAATTATTTTTTTCTCCAATCTTGAAATATAAGATTGAGATATTCCAAGCATATCTGCAACTTCTTTTTGAGTCTTTTCCCTTGTTCCATTTAACCCAAATCTAAGCCTTACAATTTCTTTTTCTCTATCATTTAAAATTTTAAGTGCCATTAATAACAATTGCTTATCAACTTCATCCTCAATTAAATTATACACTTCATCATTTTCAGTTCCTAAAATATCGGATAACAATAATTCATTTCCATCCCAATCTATATTTAAAGGTTCATAAAATGAAATTTCTGCTTTTATTTTACTGTTTCTTCTTAAATACATTAAAATTTCATTTTCTATACATCTAGATGCATAAGTTGCCAATTTTATTTTTTTCTCTGGATTAAAAGTATTTACTGCTTTTATAAGTCCAATAGTTCCTACTGAAATTAAATCCTCTACATGAACACCTGTATTTTCAAACTTTCTTGCTATATAAACAACTAATCTTAAATTTCTTTCAATCAAAATACTTCTTATGCTTTCATCTCCATGCATAAGATTATTCACTAAAGTTTCTTCTTCATCCTTTGTTAATGGTGGTGGAAGTGCATCGCTACCACCTACATAATATAACTTCCTTCTAAATAACTTAAACTTAGATAATAACTTATTTAAAAATAAAATAATTCGTCTCATAATACACCTCTCTTATATTACTCCTCTTGATAACAATGCGTTAAAATCATTTTCTCTACTTAATTTTTCATTGCATGGACATATAATAGCATCTACTTCACTATAAAATCTTTCACCTTTTATTTTTATTGATTCTACCTTTATTCCTTTTAAATTCCCCCCATAACCTATAGCACTATATGGTATATAATAAGTATCATTTCCGTTAAAATCTATCGTGCTTATAAAATCTTTTTCTATTAAAATACATGGAAGATTACTAATAGGTTCTCTTAATTCATTTCCTGTATCTAAAAAACTTTTTATATCATAAACCTTATCTGATACTTTAAACTGTATATTAAATTTAAAATTATTTATCATTAATTTATTTTTAATATATTCTATTAATCTATTAAAAAACATATATATTATCATTCCACCTAATATTAAATACTTAATTGAATACTTACTTATTTCAAAACTTTGTCCTATAAAATATTGGTTCTGATTTATTGAAAATAAAAAACATAATCCACTTAATGTAAATGTTAAGAGTAAAAATATACTCATAGCTTTAATTGTATTGATAATACCCTGTTTTCTATAACTTATCTTAATCATTATATATAAAACTATTATTCTGCAAGGAAATGAAGTTAATATATTTAAATTAGGAAATAATAGTACAATCGTATACAGCGCTCCTATAAAACCTGAGCATATTAATAGAATATCTTTAACTTTATATTTTAATATTTTCATTGTAAGTATCATAAGAAATAAATTAACTATAAAATTTTCTAAAATTAAAATATCTATATATACCTCCATACAAATCCCCCTGTTGAGTTCTATTATAGACTTGTATCACTTAAAAATTTGTCATAATAACATACGATTTTATCATTTTCAGGACATAACTTTTTACATATATTTACATTTGTTTTTTAATAGTCAATAATGCTTTTATATTTTATCAATTAGTTCATTTAATTGTGCAATATAAATAAATTAATTTAATAAAAAGTAATAACATGTATTAAAAGAATAAAATTTGTATAAAAAAAGCATGAAAGATCAATTAATCTTTCATGCTAAAATCACTATAATTTATGAAATACTAAACATTAATGTTTTTTAGTTCTTCTTAAAAAAACAGGTATATCTAATAAGTCATCATCATCAAAATTCTTTTCTTCTTTTGGTTTTTCTGCAGTTGCTGCAACTTCTGTTGCAGAATTACTAGCTTGTGTTGCAACCTCTTCTTTTTGAACCTGGTTAACTTTGTTTATTACTTCCGAAGGAGCAATGTTATTATTTGGTGCTTCAAATCCTGTAGCTATAACTGTAATTCTAATTTCCTCATTAAGTGTTTCATCAATTACAGCACCTACTATTATGTTTGCATCTGGATCTACTGCTTCTCGCACTACATCTGCTGCATCATAAACTTCTAATGCACCTAAGTCCACTCCACCTGTAAAGTTTATTATTACATCTGTTGCACCTTCAATTGAAGTTTCTAATAATGGAGATGAAATTGCTTGATGAACTGCATCCTGTGTTCTGTTATCTCCACTTCCAAAACCTACTCCCATATGAGCTAATCCCTTATTAAGCATAACAGCTTTTATATCTGCAAAGTCTGCATTAATTACCCCTGTAATAGTAATTAAGTCGGAAATTGCCTGTACCCCTTGTCTTAATACATCATCAGCTAATTTAAATGAATCTAATAATGTAGTTTTCTTGTCTGCCATTCTAAGTAATCTTTCATTCGGAATAATTACCAATGTATCTACTTTTTGTTTTAATGTTTCTATTCCCATTTCTGCATGTCGCATTCTTCTTTTACCTTCAAATGGGAAAGGTTTTGTAACTACACCTACAGTTAATATTTCCATAGACTTAGCTATTTCTGCAACTATTGGAGCAGCACCTGTACCAGTTCCGCCACCCATTCCTGCAGTTATAAATACCATATTAGCACCTTTTATTGCAGCTGAAATTTCTTCTCTACTCTCTTCTGCAGCTTTTTTTCCTATTTCAGGATTAGCTCCTGCGCCTAATCCTTTCGTTAACTTTTCTCCAATTTGAATCTTTTGATCTGCATGTGAAAGCATCAATGCTTGTTTATCAGTATTAATAGCTATGAATTCTACATTTTTTAAACCCTCTACTATCATTCGATTTACAGCATTACTACCGCCGCCTCCGCAGCCTATTACTTTTATATTAGTTAATTCTTGAATATCCCCATCAAAATCTAACAAAATAACTCCTCCTTTAGAAAATTCCCTCTAAAAAATCTCTGACTTTCTTTAAAACACTCTTCTTTGTATTGTTGTCTAAATTTTCAGCATAATCTTTACTTATAACAACATCATTAATCTCTTGTGAATTTTTATACTCATATGAAATTAAATCTAAATTATCATAAACTTCCTTAACTACAGCTAATGCTGTTATGTTTTCAGGATTTTTTATTCCCAAATCATCCTTTGTCATAACTGTAGTCGGAATTTTAAAAATGTCATTAACGAAATTGCTTATATTCTCAAAATAATTTAATCCACTACCATATAAAATTATACTACAAATTCTATCATAATGACCAGTGTTTTTTAACTCTCTGTTAATATAATTTAGTATTTCTTCAATTCTAGCATTAATAACTTCATAAAATAATGATTTTGATATCTTTAACGTTCCAACTTCTATTTCGTCCGATATCTTATTATCTTTATATAAAGTTTCATAATTGCTAGAATAAATCATCTTTATATTTTCAGCTTCTGTGAATGAAAGTTCACCACAAATTGCTAAGTCTTTAGAAATATTGCTTCCACCTAAAGGTATACTACCAATATATTTAGGAATTCCATTACTAAATATTACTATATCTGTGTGTCCTGCACCTATATCTACTAAAGCTTTATCTCCCATATCATCTTCTGTTAAAAATATTTGTTTACCACATAATATATTCAACTTTATAGATGTAAGCTTGTAATTAGTACCTTTAAACACATCATAGTATTTAGTAATTTCATCTTTTAAACCTATTACTAATGTTAAATTTACATCTAATTTATTGCCTCTCCAATTTAATATATCTTTATGTAAAACTCTTCCATCTAAGATATAAAAATTAATTAAACTATCAATTAGAATTTCGTTGTTTCCAATAGAAGTAGCACCCTTGGCTTTTTTTAAAGCTTCTTTTATATCTTCATTTTTAACAATTCCATCTACTAGTGATACAGAAACTGTTACTTCTGTTATTCTAATATTTCTAGTAGATATTCCTGCTGAAATATTTAATATTTTTCTACCTGTTTTATCTTCTAAATCTTTTAAAAGAGCTTTTAAAATTTCGCGACATTTATCAACATCTTTAATTATTCCTTTTTCAATCCCTTTAGACTTACAATGTTTAACACCAAGTATTTGCATATCCTCTTCATCTTTTTTTGCTGCAAGAGAAGCTGATAGCTTCTTACTTCCAAAATCTATTGATGCAATTATTTCCTCTTGCATTGTTTTATTTCTTACCTCCTTGCAGAAAAGTATACTATTTATTTTTTATATTCAACATAGCAATTCAAAATCCTTTTAATTACTCATTAAAATTAATTATTATTTGCTCTCCACTTCATATACTCTTCTTTAACTATTATATTTTCATTAACTAATCTTTTCAAATCCATATCAATAGTTTGCATGCCATACTTAGCTCCCATTTGAATAAAACTATCTATTTGTTCATAATTTCCTTCTCTTATTAAATTTTTAATACTATTTGTACAAGTCATAATTTCTAATGCAGCTGTTCTACCAGTACCTGTAGAATTAGGTAATAAAATCTGTGATATAACCCCTCTCAATAACGAGGAAAGTTGCACTTTAATTTCATTTTGTTCTTTACTGTCAAAAGAATTTATTATTCTATAAATACTATTAGCAGCTCCCATTGTATGAAGTGTTGAAAATACTAAATGTCCTGTTTGAGCTGCTCTTAATGCTACTTCTATTGTTTCAGTATCCCTCATTTCTCCAATCAATATAACATCAGGATCTTGTCTCAGTGCTGCCCTTAATCCCATAATATAGCTCTTAGTATCTTGACCAATTTCCCTTTGATTTATTATTGACTTATTATTTGCATAAATATATTCAATAGGATCCTCTAGTGTTATTATGTGCTTTTCTTTAGTATTATTAATTTCATTTATCATTGCTGCAAGTGTTGTACTTTTACCTGATCCTGTCGGGCCTGTTACTAGTACTAATCCGTCATTTAATTTAGTAAAATCTTTTAATATCTGTGCACTACTTATATCAGTAATCTTAGGTATGCGTTGTTTTATTACTCTCAAACAAATTGAATAACCACCTCTACATTTATATGCATTAACTCTAAAATTCCCCATACCTTTAGGTTGATATTTTAAATCAATATCTCCCTTTTCTAAAAATTCATTAAATCTTTTAGGTTCCAATTCTTTAATATATTCACATACTGTTTCATGGCTAATTTCCAAATTATTAACACTTTTTAAATTACCATCTATTCTAATCATTAGAGGTAACCCAGAAGAAATATGAATATCAGAAACATTATCTAAATTAATACTTTTAATCAGTTTATCGATATTTGCCAAACTTATTCCTCCACTAAATATTAAAATATATTTCATAAAAATATTATTAAAAATAATACTATTATAATAAGATTAACATATTTCCTAATATAATTAATAGTTTTTTATATTAAAATAAGGTGTGCTTTTTAGCTACACCTTATTTTAATTTTAAATTTTCCCAAATAGTTCTTTTTTTAATTTCTTTAAAGCTTTTTTTTCTATTCTAGATACATAAGAACGAGAAATTCCTAATGTGCCTGCTATCTCTCTTTGAGTTTTTCTATTTCCATCTATTAATCCATATCTCATTATAAGTATTGTACTTTCTCTTTTAGTTAAACAATCTTTAATTTTTTTATAAAGATCTTTAATCTGCAAGTTATTTTCTACTTTTTCCAAAACCGAATCATTATCACTACTTAATATGTCGATAAGACAAATTTCATTTCCTTCTTTATCTACACCAATAGGATCTTGAAGATATACTTCACTTCTTTGTTTTTTATTATTTCTAAACAACATTAAGATTTCATTTTCTATGCACCTAGAGGCATAAGTAGCAAGCCTAGTACCCTTATCTGAATTAAATGAATCAATTGCTTTAATCAACCCAACAGTTCCGATAGAGATTAATTCATCTATATCTTTATTGGGAAAAGAATATTTCTTTACTATATGTGCTACCAGTCTTAAGTTTCTTTCAATTAAAACACCCTTTGCTGTCTTATCTCCATCTTTAAGTCTCTTTAAGTATTCTTCCTCTTCACTCTCATTAAGTGGGTTGGGAAATGTATTTCCACTACTTATATATCCAGTTAAAAATAGTGTATTACATATCAATTCTATGAAACCATTTAATACAAACACCTTTTTCCTCCATAACAGTGCTTGATATTATAATATGTTTGAAATTAAAAAAAGTTGCTTATTTATTTAATTATATTATTTATTATTTAAAGTTTTTACTATATCTCTAAATATAGGTGCAGCTGTATCTCCTCCTCCAAGCTCTACATCAGTCCCCAAATTTTGAGACTCTATGTTAGGTACAAAGACTAGCATAGTATATGTCTTATTATTGAAATTAAAATATCCTACAAACCATCCATGAGTATTTCCATCGCTAGAAGTGGCTGATCCTGTTTTTCCTCCTATATTGAAATTTGGTATATACGCCTTTATTCCAGTACCCTTTAAAACTACTTCTTTCATTGCATCTTTTACTAATCTAGATGTTATTTCACTATAGATTTTTTTTCTATCACTTTTAAACTCTTTTACTGCGTTATCATCTTTATCCAAAATACTTTCTACTAAATAAGGCTTTACATAAACCCCATTATTAACTATAGTATTAACAGCTCCTAACATTTGAATTGGCGAAACATTCATACATTGTCCTATTGATATATTATTCATTCCCGCTTCCTCTTTGGGCTGTATTCCTGATGTTTCGTTTTTGTTTTCACCTTCTAAATTTAACACCCTACTATATAACCCTTGTTTTTTAGAATATTCCATTAATTTATCATATCCAACTAAAGAACCTATTTTTCCAAATATATCATTACATGATTTAACCAATGCGTTTCTCACTGTTAAAGTTCCATGATTAACCCTGCATATATTACTATTGCATGTAAATATATCATTTACATTAACTAATCCCATTTCTAGAGCTGAAGCCAATGTAATTATTTTATATATTGAACCAGGTTCATAGCCTATTTCTTGTATACCCAAATTTATATTAGCTGCACTTTCATCTTTTTGTACCAAAGCTCTTATTTTTCCAGTATCACTTTCTAAAATACTTACCCCAACATTTTTCAAATATTTATATTCATCTTTTTCAAGAACACTTCTTATTTTATCTTCTATATCTTTATCAATAGTCAATTTTAAATTTTTATTATCTTTATTTATATTTACACTTTGTTTAGCATATACAGATTTATCATTTAAATAAAAATTCTTTTTAGGTAAATCATTATTTTTTAAATATTCTTTTAACTCATATTGTAAAGATCCTTCTATTTGATTTTCATCTAAAATATCAGATAAAAAACTACTAACACTCCAAGCTTTTTTAGTGTCTACTTTGTCAGAAACATATGTATATATTCCCTTTATATTTTTAAGTTTATTTATCTTGTTATATGTTTCCTCGGAAATATTATAATAAATTTTTCCTTGAGATTTCATTATTTCAGAGTAATTAAACTCTGGTTTTTCAGATTTCATTATAAAATTCAATGCCATTAAGTCTTCTAATGTTTCTTCATAATTATTTAAACTAAAAGGTTTAATATCTATAACTAAAATATATTTTTTATCATACTTCATCAAATCTTTTCCATTAGTATCTAAAATCATATATTTTATATCACTTATATTTTCCATCTGATGATTTTGATAAGATACCTGTACTTTTTCTGACGGATGTACCTGTAGAACATATAATCTCATAGTTAAAACTATTATTAGTGTAATAAAAAAAGCCATAACTTGTAACAATCTTTTTTTCCTATTATATTTATCAGTAAAAATACAAAACACCTCTCTTCAGCTTAAATTTTAGCCTTAGATAAGGTGTTTTATTCAATATATAATATTTTATTTTATAATGATAGTACTTTATTAGATTTTACTAACATATCGTTCTTTTGTAACGGTTCATCTACTTTAACCGTAAATGTCATATGCGCTCTATTAGCAACATTAGTTTTTACATTTTTCTCTGCATCAAACATATCTAAAAGTTTAACTTTAAAATATGGAGTATGCGGTCTTAGTACTTCTACTTCATCATTTTCAAAAACTCTATTTTTTTGAAGTATTGTAGCTGTCTTAGTTTCTGGATTATAATCTTTAACCATACCTACAATGTCATAATCTCTTACATAAGATGATTCATCATAATTTTGTTCACCCATTCTACCTAAAAAGAAACCAGTATGGTATTTTCTATGACTTATTTTATTTAATGTATCCATCCATTCTTCTTTGAATTCGTAGTTTTGTGGATCCTCATAGTAACTATCTAAAGCTTCTCTATAAGCTTTCACAACAGATGCCACATAAAATTCGCTCTTCATTCTACCTTCTATTTTAAATGAATATATTCCACTTTGTACAAGTTCAGGTATATATTTAATCATACATAAATCCTTAGAATTCATTATATATGTACCATCTTCATCTTCAATTACTGGATAATACTCTCCTGGTCTTGTTTCTTCCATAAGATAATACTTGTATCTACATGCATTTGAACATACACCTTTATTAGCATCTCTTCCAAGCATATAATTAGATATTAAACATCTTCCTGAATAAGATATACACATTGAACCGTGAACAAAAGCTTCTATATCACAATCTTCTGGAATATTAGATGTTATTGTTTTTATCTCATTAAAAGTTAATTCTCTTGCTAATACAACTCTTTTTACTCCTAAATCATACCAAAATTTAGTTGCTACCCAATTAACAGTATTAGCTTGAGTACTTAAATGTATTTCAAAATCTGGTGCTACTTCTTTTGCTATAGCAATCAATGAAGGATCTGCTACAATAATTGCATCAACACCTAATTCATATAAACTTTTAATATATTCTCCAGCACCTTTAAGATCAGGATTTCTTGCAAAAACATTTAATGTTACATATACTTTTTTACCTCTATCGTGGCAGTATTTTATTCCCTCTGCCATTTCTTCATTAGTAAAGTTATTTGAAAATGCTCTTAAATTAAGTTTTCCTCCACCTAAATATACAGCATCAGCACCAAAATCTATTGCAATTTTTAATTTTTCTAAATTTCCAGCTGGTGCTAAAATTTCTGGTTTTCTCATTTTAAATTACCTCCTTTTTGTCACTGCAATACCATCACCCATAGGTATTACTGTTGTTATTAATTCTTTATCACTATTTACCATATCTAAATATGTTCGCATTCTTTTTACTATGGTTATCTTTCTTCTCTTAACAAGTTCATCAGATGCCACCATACCTCTAAATAAAACATTATCTGCTATAATAATTCCATCTTGCTTTAATAATCTTAAACAATTTGGAAGAAAATGATTATAATGTCCCTTACCTGCATCCATAAATATTAAATCAAAAGATTCTTCTAATCTCTCTAAAACCTCAAGACAATCTCCTTGTTCTATCTTAATCTTGTCTTCTAAATTAAACTTTTGCAAATTTAATTTAGCAAGTTCTATCATTTTTTCATCTCTTTCAATAGTTATAATATCTGGATTAGTAGTTGCTGATTCATACATTAATATAGATGAAAAACCTATTGCTGTACCAAGTTCTAAAATTCTAAGTGGTTTCTTCATATTTACCATAAATTCTAAAAATACCCCTGTTTCCTTTTGAACTATAGGAACTCCATTTTCTCTTGCAAAATCTTCTATTTCTTTTAGTATTCCTTTTCTTTCAGGAATTAGACCTCTTATATAATCTTCCATATAATCATATGTAATTTTACTCATTTAAATCCTCCATATTAAACTAATATCCTAACTCTTGCTTTTTCTTTAAAAAATCACCATAATTATTAGTAAAATAATGATATCCATCTTTTTTTAATATATAAAACAAATAATCTGTTTCTTTAGGGAATAATGCTGCCTTTATAGATGCTTTACCTGGGTTTGCTATAGGACCTATTGGTAAGCCTGTATACTTATAAGTATTATACAATGAATCTATTGCTAAGTGCTTATTTAATACAACATCAACATGATAACCAAGTCCATATATTACAGTAGCATCTAGTTGAAGCTTCATATTCCTTTTTAATCTATTATAAATAACAGATGATATTAAATCTCTATCATAATCATATCTAGCTTCTTTTTCTATCATTGAAGCTGTACTGATTGTTCTTTCAATTTCACTATCTTTTATATCAATACCGTTCTCATTTTCAACTTCTGATAATATTTGTAAAAATCTTTTAAACATTGTATTAACTATTGATTCTGCAGTAGCTCCATTTTGTATAAAATATGTATCTGGATATAAAAATCCCTCTAAATTATATCTTTTTTTAGAATTTTCTTTTATAAAATCAGGTAATTTATACTTTTTTACTGCTTTTATAAAATCTTCTTTAGAACAAATTCCTTCTTTCTCTATTTTAGAAGATATTTCATCTATTGTATATCCCTCAGGAATAACTAACTTTTTAGTATTTTTATTATTCTCTTGATTATTTAACGTATTTATTAATTCTGTTAAATTAGCATTAGATTTAACTTCATATATTCCTTCCTGTAAACTTATCTGTTTTCTATTAAGCATTAAATTAAGCTTTATAAAGTATTCATTAGACAATTTATTTTCTCTATTTAACCTATCTAATACTGAATAAATGCCCTCTCCATTCCTAACTTCTACAGAAACCACTTCATCATTACTTTTTAATGGTTTAGAAATAGTTCTTTTATATGAAAAAAATACTATAATACATAAAATCATAAAGAAAATACTTAATGTTAACATAAATTTCTTTTTAAAGGACTTAGATTTTTTCATAAAGTTCCTCCATAATATGTAATAAAGTAAATAGCCAGAAGACCATTTACTTTATTATAATATCTTTTTATATTATTTTAAATACAAGAACTCACATTATTTTTTACTTCTGCTTACTATCTTCTTTCTCTCAGAACTGCCTAATACTGTTTTTCTCATTCTTATATTTTCTGGTGTAACTTCTACTAATTCATCATCATTTATAAATTCTAAACATTGTTCAAGCTTCATTTCTACTGGTGGAATTAGTTTTACTGCTTCATCAGCTCCAGAAGATCTTGTATTAGTAAGTTTCTTACCCTTACACACATTAATATCTATATCTTCAGCTCTTGATGATACTCCAACAACCATTCCTTCATATACTGGAATACCAGCACCTATGAATAATTGACCTCTTTCTTGAGCATTAAATAATCCATAAGCTATAGATTCTCCATCTGTAAATGAAACTAAAGATCCTCTACTTCTAGTTGGTATATCACCTTTATATTTATCATAACTATGGAATACGTGATTCATTATACCATTACCTTTAGTATCAGTCATAAATTCATTTCTAAATCCTATTAATCCTCTTGCTGGAACTATAAATTCTAATCTTGTATACCCATTTACTGCTGAAGTCATATTAACCATTTCAGCTTTTCTAGGTCCTAATTTTTCCATAACTGGTCCCATAAATTCTTCTGGAACATCAATTGTTAAATATTCCATTGGTTCTTCTTTATGACCATTTTCTTCTTTGAATATAACACTTGCTTTTGAAACTTGGAATTCATAACCTTCTCTTCTCATTGTTTCAATAAGCACTGAAAGATGAAGTTCACCTCTTCCTGAAACTTCAAAACAATCTGGTGTAAGTTCTTTTACTCTTAAGCTTACATTAGTTTCCAATTCTTTGAATAATCTATCTCTTAAATGTCTTGATGTAACAAAATCTCCTTCTTTTCCTGCAAATGGTGAATTATTTACCATAAAATTCATGCTAAGAGTTGGTTCATCTATATTTACAAATGGTAAAGCTTCTGGATTTTGAGAATCTGCAATAGTTTCTCCTATATTTGCATCAGTAATACCACTTAATGCAACTATATCTCCTAATGCTGCTTCTTCTGCTTCTACTCTCTTTAATCCATCGTAAGTAAATACACTTGTTACTTTATAATTTGATGTGCTACCATCATTTCTTACTAAAGCAACTGTTTGATTCTTCTTAACTTTTCCTCTATGAATTTTACCAATAGCAATTTTACCAACATATTCATTAGTATCTAATGTTGTTACCAACATTTGGAATGGTTCATCTATATATCCTTCTGGAGCCTCTACATGTTCTATTATTTTTTCAAATAATGGAATCATATCTCCATTAGTATCTTCAATATTGTTTCTAGCAAACCCTTCTCTTGCTGATGCATATATAATTGGAAAATCTAATTGTTCATCATTTGCACCTAGTTCTAAGAATAAATCAAACACTTCATCTATAACCTCTTCCGGTCTTGCATCTGGTTTATCTATTTTATTTATTACAACTATTGGCTTTAATCCTAATTCTAGTGCCTTCTTTAAAACAAATTTAGTTTGAGGCATAGGACCTTCATATGAATCTACTACTAGTAACACTGAATCAACCATTTTTAATACACGTTCAACTTCTCCGCCAAAGTCAGCATGACCTGGAGTATCTACTATATTTATTTTAATATTCTTATATTGTACAGCTGTATTCTTTGAAAGAATAGTAATTCCTCTTTCTTTTTCTAAATCATTTGAATCCATTACTCTTTCTTGTACCTTTTCATTGCTTCTAAAAACATGACTCTGTTTTAATAAAGCATCTACTAAAGTTGTTTTACCATGGTCAACGTGAGCAATAATTGCTATATTTCTTATATCTTCTCTTTTTATTAGTTCCATGTATATTCCTCCAAAATAATATTTAATGTATGAACAGTTTAATTTTTATTCTATGTAAACCTATAACTTTTTTTCTCCAAAAGAAAATTGGATACAAAAAGTATCCAATCCCCTATAGCCACTGTTTTTTATTTTAAACTTTTATTCTACAAAAGTCAACTTAATTATACACAATACGTTTTGTCAATAAATTTAAATTTCCATAATTATTGGTAAAATCATTGGTTTTCGTTTTGTTTTTTCATAAAGAAGTTCTCTTAATTCATCCCTCATTCTAGATTTCAATGTAGCCCAATCAGTAATATTCTTTTCTTCGCAATCGCTTAAAACTTTCCTTACAAGTTCTTTAGCTTCATCCATAAGCCCCTCTGATTCTCTTACATATACAAATCCTCTTGAAATAATATCTGGTCCCGCCATAACATTAGCAGTATGTCTTTCCATTGTAACTACAACTGTTAGTATACCATCTTGAGATAAATGTTTTCTATCTCTTAAAACTATATTTCCAACATCACCTACACCTAATCCATCAACAAATATCTGACCTGCTGAAACAGTACAACTTTTTTTAATGCTCTTTCTTGTAACTTCTATTACATCACCATTTTCAGGTATTAAAACATTTTTTTCTGAAAGTCCAAGACTTATAGCTAATTCACCATGTTGTTTTAAATGTCTGTACTCTCCATGTACTGGAATAAAAAATCTAGGTTTTACTAGTCTTTGCATTAACTTCAATTCCTCTTGACAAGCATGACCAGAGACATGTACCTTTTCTAAAGATTCATAGATTACCTCAGCACCTTTTTTAAACAACTGATTAATAACCTTAGAAACTAATTTTTCATTTCCTGGTATTGGTGTTGCTGAAATAATTACAGTGTCGCCTTTAACTATATTTATTTTTTTATGTTCAGACGATGCCATTCTAGCTAATGCTGACATCGGTTCTCCTTGACTTCCTGTTGTTATAAGAACAACTTTTTCATTAGGATATTTAGATATTTGATCTAAAGATACAAGTACATCTTTTTCTATAGTTAAATATCCTAATTCTATTGCAACTTGAACTATATTTTCCATACTTCTTCCAGATACAGCAACTTTCTTACCATAAACCTGTGCAGCAGTTATAATTTGTTGAATTCTATGGATATTTGATGCAAATGTAGCAACTATAATTCTACCTTTAGCATTATCAAAAAGTCTAATAAAACTTTCACCAACAGTTTTTTCTGACATGGTATATCCCGCTCTTTCAACATTCGTTGAATCTGCTAACATTGCTAAAACGCCTCTTTTACCTAATTCTGCAAATCTTGCAAAATCCATTATTTCTCCATCAATTGGAGTATAGTCAATTTTAAAATCCCCTGTATGAAGTACCGCTCCAAGTGGTGTGTGCACTACGATTGCTACTGAATCTGCAATCGAATGATTAGTTTTTATAAATTCTACTGAAACATTATTCAACTTTATTGTGTCTCTTGGTTTTATCGTTATCAATTCTGTTTTTGAAAGTAAACCGTGCTCTTTCAATTTTGTTTCAACGATTCCAAGAGTAAGCTTGGTACCATAAACTGGAACATCAAGTTGTTTTAAAACATACGGTAATGCTCCTATATGATCCTCATGCCCATGCGTTAAAAATATTCCTCTAACTCTTTCCTTATTTTTTATCAGGTATGAAACATCTGGAATAACAATATCAATCCCAAACATATCGTCATCTGGGAACTTAAGCCCACAGTCAATTACTACAATATCTTCTTTATATTCAATAGCTGTGACGTTTTTTCCGATTTCGTTTATACCGCCTAAAGGAATAATTTTAACCTTAGCTCTTTCGTTTTTCATGTTTCCCCTCCTTTTTCTTTAAATATTTATAATTAAAGACTTCTTAAGATATAAGAAGTTCTTTTATTCGTTTTTCTCTTTTTCTTGACACTCTTTGCACAGTCCATAAAACTTAACACTATGATCAAATATTTTAAATTTATATTGTGTCTCAATTTGTGTTTCTAAATCTTCTAATAAATCATCTTCAACTTCTAATACTTTGTTACATACATTACATACAAGATGATGATGTCTATGAGTTTCATCTGAATGAACTAATTCATATCTACTACAACCATCATTCAAATCCAATCTACATATTATTCCTAACTCTTCTAATAATATAATAGTTCTGTATACAGTTGCCAATCCTATTTCCGGACAACTTTTCTTAACTTCATCATATATTTCTTCTGCTGTTAAATGCTTTCCTTCTGTCTCAATAATAGCATTAACAATCGATCTTCTTTGAGCCGTTAATTTATACCCTTTTCTTTTCAAATCTTCTTTTAAAGCATTCATATCTATTGAAGTTGATCGCTCCATAATAACACCTCGCTTTAATAAAATTTTATTCTTGTTCTGCCATAACAAGGTTATATGCTTCTTCAACTAAATCAAATTCTTTTTCATCTTCTATTGGAATAAGCATTTCATTTTCATCTTCATCAGTTGTAACCTTTAATACAAACGCTTCATCAGAATCATTATTTTCTGCTGGAGTTACTACAACATATTCTCCATTTATTTCATCTATTTGAAAATAAGTTATTACTTTGAATTTAATTTGTTCTCCTTGTTCATCTAATAATTCTATATATTCCACATCTTTTTGCATTTAAAATTCTCCTTCCATAATCATCAATTATTTATGATATAAATATCGCAAAATACTAAACTAAATTGATTAGTTCATAATGACTTAATTTTTACATAATCAGCACTTTTTTAAATATACTATTTTTAATTTTATGTTTTAATCATAACTCTATATGAAACTAAGAATTTTGTCTATATTAATTTTAATAAAAATTCAAATTCTATTTAGATATTCTGTCTAAATATCCTTGAAGTATGTATGTTGATGCTACTTTATCAACTATTTTTTTTCTTTTATTTCTTGAAAGATCTGCTTCTAACATAGCTTTATGAGCTGCAACTGTTGTTAAACGTTCATCCCAAAATTCTACTTTTATATTTAAATTTTCTTCTATTACTTTACCCATTTCCATGGCTATTTCTCCTGAAGGACCTATAGTTCCATTCATATTTTTAGGCAGACCGATAACTATAGTTTCTACTTTATAATCATCACAAATTTTTTTTAACTCTTCTAAATCTTTCTCTTTATTAGCTCTTCTTATTGTAGTTATACCTTGCGCTGTAAATCCTAATGGATCAGATATCGCTACTCCAATAGTTTTCTTTCCTAAATCTAAACCTAGTATTCTCAAAATTAAGCACCTCTTAAAAAATAAGAGTACCCGCTAATACGGGCACTCTTTACTTTATCTCTAAATAAGACTTTATAACTTCTTCAAGTATTTCATCTCTTTCAAGCTTTCTTACTAAAGCTCTTGCTCCGTTGTAATTAGTAATGTAAGTAGGGTCTCCTGAAATTAAATATCCAACCAGTTGATTTATAGGATTATAACCCTTTTGTTGTAACGAATCATAAACCTCTGTTAATATTGCTTTTGTTAAAGCTTCTTTAGTCTTATTTAAATCAAATTGCATTGTATGTTCAATATTTTTACTCATAAGATTGCTGCTCTTGCAGCTCACCCCCTTACAACATATCAAAAAGAAACTACTCCCTATATAACATCACCATAATTTCAATAAATTATTCATGTATTTATATATTAATAAAGATTGTTCCTTCATGGTAGATTTATAATATATACAGTATTCTTATATATGATTATACCCTATATTTCTTAAAAAGTATACTACTTTACTAAAGTTTCAACTATTTTATAAACAGAATCAAGTGCTTCATTTACCTTTTCTGGTAATTTTCCTCCAGCTTGAGCCATATCCGGTCTTCCACCGCCGCCTCCACCAAGGATTGTTGCTACTTCTTTAATTACTTTACCACAATGAGCGCCTTTACCTACTGCTTCTTTATCTGCCATAGCGCATATTACAACTTTTCCATCTATTGAGCTTGTAAGTAATGTTAATGAATTACCAACCTTATCTCTTACTTTTTCACAAAGACCTCTTAATGCTTCACCATCAACATCTTTTAATGAATAAGTAATAACATTTATGCCCTTAATATCTTTTACTGAATTAATTATATCATTAATTTCCATTGAAGCAAATTTAGATTTTAAATTTGTGATTTCTTTTTCTTTTTCTTTTATTTCTTTGGCTTGTTGATCTAACTTAGTTATTATTTCTTTTTCTGAACATTTTAATTTTCCTGATACTTGCTTTAATAACTCAGCTTTTTCATTAATTAATTTATATGCTTCTGTTCCAGTTACTGCTTCTATTCTTCTTGTTCCAGCAGCTATTCCACTTTCAGAAATTATTTTAAATAATCCAATCTTACCTGTATTATCTATATGCGTTCCTCCACACAGCTCTTTCGAATACTCTCCAGCACATACAACTCTTACTTTATCTGAATATTTGTCATCAAATATACCTATTGCACCTGAATTTTTAGCTTCTTGTAAATCCATT
Source organism: Clostridium taeniosporum (assembly GCF_001735765.2). NCBI lineage: Bacteria > Bacillati > Bacillota > Clostridia > Eubacteriales > Clostridiaceae > Clostridium > Clostridium taeniosporum. The sequence goes on along the minus strand of NZ_CP017253.2, from coordinate 1,127,118 downwards.
TCCATAGTTTCCACAGGTGTAACACTCATTATAGCCTCATTTACCAATTGTTCTACCTTTAATAATTCTTCTTCTTTTACTGCTTCAAAATGTGAAAAATCAAATCTCAATCTATCTGCGCTAACATATGAACCTGCTTGATGTACATGAGATCCTAATACTTTAACTAATGCTGCATCTAAAATGTGAGTTGCTGTATGATTTTTCTTTATACTTTCTCTTCTAATGTTATCAACTTCTAAAGTAACTTTATCTCCAACTTTAAGTTCACCACTCTTAACTTCAACAAAGTGAATTATCTTTCCACCCATATTTTTCTTAGTATCTAAAACTTTACCATTAAAGTTGTCATTATATATTAAACCTTTATCTCCTATTTGACCTCCCATTTCAGCATAAAAAGGAGTAACATCTGTAACTATAACCGCATTATCTCCTTCTATTATGGCATCTACAAAATCCTCTCCATTAATTAAACTCTTAACTTCTGCAGTTAACTTATCATTTTCATATCCATCAAAACTAGTTTCTATATCAGCTGATATTATATCTAATGTTTTTACATCTGTTCCCATATAATTAGAAGTTTTTCTTGCACTTCTAGCTCTTTCTCTTTGTTCTTTCATTTCTTTATGGAAACCTTCTTCATCAAGAGATAATCCTTCATCTTTTAATATTTCTTTAGTAAGTTCCATTGGAAATCCAAATGTATCATATAATTTAAATCCATCTGTTCCTTTTAAAACTTTATTATTATTTTCTTTTAATTCACTTATAAGATTATTTAATATTTCCATACCAGAATCTAAAGTTTCTCTAAACTTATCTTCTTCTATTTTTATAACCTTTTTAATGTAATCTTTTTTAACTTCCAATTCTGGATATGCACTTTTACAATCTCTAATGACTACATCACATAAATTGCAAAGAAAGGCATCCTTAATTCCTAAAGTTTTCCCATGTCTTGCTGCTCTTCTAAGCAACCTTCTTAAAACATATCCTCTACCTTCATTTGATGGCATAATATCATCTGAAATCATAAATGTTATTGATCTTATATGGTCTGTTATAATTCTTAAAGATATATCAGTTTTATGATTTTCTCCATATTTAATATTAGCAAGATTTCCAACCTCATTTAATATGTTTTCTAATGTATCTATTTCAAATATACTATTTTTATTTTGCATTACAACTGCAAGTCTTTCAAGTCCCATACCTGTATCTATATTAGTGCTATCAAGTTTTTCATAATTGCCTTTTCCATCACCATCAAATTGAGTAAATACAAGATTCCAAACTTCTATAATTTTATCTGCATCACTAAGTTCAACAAATTCATCAGCATTTGTTGGCACTTCATCAGTTCTACTAAAATGAATTTCAGTACATGGACCACAAGGACCTGCTCCATGTTCCCAGAAGTTGTCTTCCTTTCCTAATCTAAATATATGAGATTTATCAACATCAGTAAGCGTAGTCCAATATTCATATGCTTCATCATCATCTAAATATATAGTTACATATAACTTTTCTTTAGGTAATTCTAAAACTTTAGTTAAGAATTCCCAAGCCCAAGGAATTACTTCTTTTTTGAAATAATCTCCAAATGAGAAGTTTCCAAGCATTTCAAAGAATGTACCATGTCTACTTGTTATTCCTACATTATCAATATCACCTGTTCTAACGCATTTTTGACAAGTAGTGATTCTTCTTTTTGGTGGTTCTTGTAACCCAGTAAAATAAGGCTTTAATGGTGCCATACCGGCATTTATTAATAATAGGCTATTATCATTTTGTGGAACTAAAGAAAAACTATCCAATTTTAAATGATCTTTACTTTCAAAAAATTTTAAATAAGCATCTCTTAAATCATTTGTTTTTGTAAACTTCATAATTATTCCTCCATAAAATATGTATTTATCTGTATAATATAAACTAAAAAAAGCTTCCTCCCTTACAAAAAGGGACGAAAGCTATTATTTCCGCGGTACCACCCTAATTATGTATTAATAATATAATACATCACTTAGTAATTTATAGCTCATAGGTAGCTTCGAAAAATATAGTAAGAAGTTTGCACCATCCACTTCCTCTCTTAATATCTATAAAAATCTACTAATCCCAATCATCGCTTAATATTTTATTATTTCATGAAAAATTATATTTCATATATATAATTCTGTCAATATATAACTAGATTTCATTATTTAATGCAATAAATATTAGAATAAATAATAATTTATATCATCATATAAAACTTTTATTATAACACCTATAGGAACAGCTAAAAGCATCCCTATAAACCCACCAAATTTATCACCTATCAATAATAATATTATAATTATTATTGGATGCATATCAGTACTATCAGCAGTTATTTTAGGTGATAATATATTACCCTCAATTTGCTGAATAATAAATACTCCAACAGTTACCCATAAAGCCTTAATAGGTGAATCTAATAATGCTACTAAAACTGCAGGAATACCTCCAAAAATAGGTCCAAAATAAGGTATTATATTTAATATTGCATTTAGTATAGAAATCCATATAGGAAACTTAACCTTAAATATAATAAGTAATATAAATGTTAAAAATCCAATTATAACTGAAAGAAAAACCTGACCTACAATATAACGTCCTAAAACTTTGTCTATATCACTTAAAATTTTTTTTATTACTTCTCTTTTTTCTGCTGGCAATATAAATAATATTTTAGTATATATTTTATTTCCATCACATAGAAAATAATATATCACTACTGGTATAACAGCACAAGAAACTATATTTTCTACAATTAAAACAATATTACCAAACAATGATTTAGATAAATTTAAAAATAGCACATTTCCTTTTTCCATTAATTCATTATAAATAGATTTTAATATAGGAACGCTATCTACTCTAAATTTCACATATATATGTTCAAAAAAACTTGCAACATTATCAAACATTACCCCTATATTAGATATCTCTTTAAAAAGCTCAGGAATTATAAGTGTAATGCAAGTAATAAACATTCCAAATATAATTAATATAATTATCATTGATGCAGTTTTCTTTTTCATCTTAAATTTATCTTGAAAAAAATCTCTAATAGGAGCTATAATATACGCTAATATAGCGGAAATAAGAAGTATATTTACAACATTTTTTATAGAATTACTAAGATAGTAGCTTAATATAAAAATTACTAATATTAGTATAAGTAATAAATTTAATAATTTGCTTTTATATCTTTTTAATAAATTCATACTCATTCACATTATGGGGAATAGATTTAAAAGATATGTTTTCTTTTCCTGTATATAATACATAATCTTCGCCTAAAATACACTCATTTAAAAGAAAAATTTCTTTTCCTTTTAAAATCTTATCTATAAACCCAGATGTTACTATAATTGCTTTAATAGTATAATTATTTCTATCTATTAATAAATCTTCTACAGCACCTTTTAATCTTCCTTGCGTATCCATAACATCTAAATCTTTTATATCTTTGAATTTCAATCCATTTCCACTCTTTAGGTCTTTAGCTACTATATCCTCACCAATATCTATAATATCATCAATGTCTATGTAATTTTTTTTAGAAAAAAAAGCTGTATTTGATACCTCGAATCCTTCTAACTTCTTTTCATAAAAGTTTATATAAATATCTTTTACAACTCCTATCCTTTTACCTTCTAAATTATATATCTTCTTTAAGTAAAAATCTTTAGTTCTAATCATTACTTATCTTGATTACTCCTTAGCATAATAAAAATTTCACATTATAATTCCTATTATATCCAAACAACATGATTTAATTCTCATAGCAAAAAAAGATATTAAAAACTTTTTGATTATAAGTTGTTAAATATTCTTTTTGATTATAAAAATAAATAAAATTTACATTTAAAAATCCTCTAATTTCTTTTACACTAAAAAAGAACTATAAATAATAATTCTTAAAATCATTACTTACAGTTCTAATTAAACTAACATGTTAAATAATAGCTTCTATTATTCCACCACCAACAACTATGTTTCCCTCATAAAAAACAACTGATTGACCTTTTGTTATAGCTCTTTGCTTTTCTTTAAATATAACTTTAGCCCTTCCATCTTTTAAAGGTATTACAACAGCTTTTGAAGTTCTTGCAGAATATCTTATTTTAGCTTCAACTTCTATTTCTTTATCTAATTTGTCAAAAGTAATAAAATTTAAATTCCCAGCTATTAATTCTGTTTTAAAAATATCTTCCTCTGGTCCTATTACCACTTCATTAGTTCTAGGATTAATGTCTGTAACAAACACAGGTCTACCAAGAGAAAGTCCTAAACCCTTTCTCTGACCAATAGTATAGTATACAATCCCTTTATGCTTACCAAAAATATTTCCATTTTTATCAACAAAGTTTCCACTCTTTATAACACCTGGTCTAGCATTTAGTATGTATTTACCATGATCATTATCTGGTATAAAACATATTTCTTCACTATCTTTTTTGTTATGAACAGCTAAACCTATTTCTTTAGCTATTTCTCTTATTTTATCCTTAGTATACTCACCACAAGGCATCAATGTGTGTGCTAATTGATCTTGAGTAAAATTATATAAAGCATATGTTTGATCTTTTCTATCATCATCAGATCTTATTAAAACATACCTTCCATTTCTTTTTTCAATCTTAGCATAATGCCCAGTTGCTACATAATCTACTCCTATCCCTTGTGCTTTTCTTAAAAGTTCATCAAATTTTAAATGCTTATTACATTCTATACATGGGTTTGGAGTTCTTCCATCTATGTACTCTTGAATGAATGGTTCAATAACATTATTTTTAAAAGAATCTCTAAAGTTTAAAACATAAAACGGTATGCCTAATTTATCACATACTCTTCTAGCATCCTCAACAGCAGAAAGTGAACAACAACCACCTTCTCTTTCTTCTACTTCTTTATCTTCTTGCCATATTTGCATTGTAGCGCCAATTACTTCATATCCTTGTTCTTTTAATAAATATGCAGCGACGGAGCTATCAACTCCGCCACTCATACCTACTAAAACTTTTTTCTTAGTTAAACTCATTTATTATTCTCCATGAACCATATTATGTAATTCATCATGATCATGTTCTTTCATTGGCTTTACTTCTAATCCATTAGAAGCTCTGTAATCATTTATAGCTTTATGAATAGCTTCTTCTGCTAATACTGAACAATGCATTTTAACTGGTGGAAGACCATCTAGCGCTTCTGCAACTGCCTTATTGCTTAAATCCCATGCTTCATCTAAAGTCTTACCTTTTATCATTTCAGTTGCCATTGATGATGATGCTATTGCTGACCCACATCCAAAAGTTTTAAACTTTACATCTTTTATAACGTCATCCTCAACTTTTAAATATATTTTCATTATATCTCCACATTTGGCATTTCCAACTTCACCTATACCATTTGCGTCCTTAATCTCTCCAACATTTCTTGGATTTTTAAAATGATCCATTACTTTATCTGTATATATCATATTAATTTTCCCCCTTCTTTAAAAAGTCTTCCCATAATGGTGACATATTTCTTAATCTTTCAATAATAGGTGGTAATGTCTCTATAACATAATCAACATCTTCTACTGTTGATCCATCACCTAATGTTAATCTTAATGATCCATGTGCTTCTTCATGTGGTAAGCCTATTGCTAATAATACATGAGATGGATCTAATGATCCTGATGTACAAGCACTACCACTTGATGCACATATTCCCTCAAAATCTAAAGATAAAAGTATTGATTCACCTTCTATAAATCTAAATCTTACATTTACATTGCTAGGTAATCTCTTATCTCCTCTAGGACCATTTAAATATGCATATGGTATTTTAAGTAATCCATCTATTAATCTGTCTCTTAATTCACTCATTTTCTTAATATGTTGTTCTAAATTTGTTGTAGCCAATTCAATAGCCTTACCAATGCCTACTATAGAAGCTATGTTTTCTGTTCCAGCTCTTCTACCTCTTTCTTGACCACCACCGTGAATTAAATTATCAATTCTTATTCCTTTTTTAATATATAAAACACCTATGCCTTTAGGTCCATATATCTTATGACCTGCTAATGATAACATATCTATATTCATTTCTTTTACATCAATTTGAGCATTTCCAATTGCTTGAACTGCATCTGTATGGAAGTAAATATTTTTTTCTTTACATATTTCACCAATTTCTTTTATTGGTTGAATTGTTCCAATTTCATTATTAGCAAACATTATTGAAACTAATATTGTTTTATCTGTTATAGCATTTTTTAAATCTTCTAGATTTATAAAACCCTCTTCATCTACATCTAAATAAGTTACTTCAAAGCCTAACTTTTCCAAGTATTGGCATGTATGAAGAACAGCATGATGTTCTACCTTAGTTGTAATTATATGATTACCTTTATTTTTATGAGCTGAAGCAATACCTTTTATTGCCCAGTTATCTGCTTCTGATCCGCCTCCTGTAAAGTAGACTTCACTTACATCACAATTTAATGCTTTTGCAACCTTTTCTCTTGATTCATCTATAGCCATTTTAGTTGTTCTTGATATCCCATAAAAAGAAGATGGATTACCAAACTGTTGTGTAAAATATGGTAACATCTCTTCCAATACTTCTGGCTTTACATAAGTTGTAGCTGCATAATCCATATATACGTTTCTCATTATTTATTCACTCCTATCGACAATCTCAATTGAAGCTTTCCTGGCTTCATAATCATCTATTATATCTTTTAAAGTAATTGAATTCATAACATCATCTATACTATCTTTTATCTTTTGCCATAATAATTTTGTTGCACAGCTTTCAACATTAGAGCACTCTACACCATCAATACAATCAGCTATTTCAACAGGACCTTCTAGAACACGCATAACATCACCCACTGTTATTTCTGAAGGTGGTCTGCATAAAACATATCCTCCTTGAGCACCTCTTATACTTCTAATTATATTAGCTTTTCTAAGCGGACTAAATAATTGTTCTAAATAATATTCTGAAAGATTTTCTCTTTTTGATATAGCTTTTATTGATGTCGGGGGACCTCCATAGTTAAATGCTAAATCAACCATAGCTCTAACTCCATATCTTCCTTTTGTAGAAAGTTTCATATATTCACCCCTTCTAAATTACTTATCAATAATTCGTTTATATCTTATCAAAATACTCGGCTTTTGTCAATTCATTAGAATTACTTTTTATAGTTAACCAATATTTTCTCACATTTTCTTCATATTTGTTATTTTGTTCAACATAATATCGCTTTTCTCTTAATTCTTCTGGTAAATATTTTTGTTTTATATAATGATTAGAATAATCATGTGGATATTTATATCCTCCAACCCCAAGGCTTCCAGCTCCAGCATAATGAGCATCCTTTAAATGCTTTGGTACATCTCCAAAATTTATATTTTCTAAATCATTCATTGCTGCATTTATCGCTAAATAAGCACTATTAGATTTAGGTAATGTAGCTAAATATATTACTAGTTCTGCTAAAACTATTCTAGCTTCTGGTAATCCAACTTTCATTGCTAATTCTATACCAGAATTTATAACAGCAAGAGCATTTGGATGAGCAAGACCTATATCTTCGGCTACTATAACAGATATTCTTCTTATAATTGCAGATATATTTCCTCCCTTTATCAATCTTGCTAAATAGTGAATCGCTGCATCAGGATCACTTCCCCGTATACTTTTTTGAAGTGCACTTAATAAATTATAGAATTCATCTCCACTATTATCTGATCTCATATTTGATTGACCTAATTTTTCAATATAAGATACAGAAATTTCTTTTTGTAAAGTCATTTGTGAATTTATAGCTAATTCTAATACATTGTAAGATTTTCTATAATCCCCCTGTGATATCTCTGCTATATATTTTAAAGCCTCATTAGTATATTTAATTTCTATACCTTCATCTATTAATTTATTTAAAGATCTTTCCAAACCTATTATTATCTCTTCTATTTTTAAAGGTTCAAAAGCAAAAATATTACATCTACTTATTATAGCTTTATGTATCACAAAATATGGATTTTCAGTTGTACTTGCAATTAAAGTAATTCGTCCATCTTCTATAAACTCCAACAATGATTGCTGTTGCTTCTTATTAAAATGTTGAAGTTCATCTATATATAAAACTACTCCAGAATAGTTTAATAAATTATCTAGTTTATTAGTTATATTTTGTATATCCTTTACTGACGCTGTAGTTGCATTTAATTTATAAAATTTTTTATCAACATACTTAGCCATTATATTTGCTAAAGTAGTTTTACCTGTTCCAGGTGGTCCATAAAATATACAATTACATATTTTCTTGCTCTTTATCAAATTATATAATGGTTTGTTTTTTCCTAGTATGTGTTTTTGTCCAACAAAATCCTCAAGCTTACTCGGACGCATCAAATCAGCTAATGGATTCATTTCTTCACCTCTCTGGTATAATAAAAAATTTCCATTTTACTTTTACATGAAAATTTTTCATTACAATTATTTTCAAATAACATTATATCAAATAAAAAACCTAAAAGAATACTAAAATTAATATTTATTATAACTTTCTTTCTTAATTTTCAGCTTTTTTATTTAATATTAAACTGCAAGTATTATTTCTTTGTATAGTTTTATGTAAATTATATCTCATTTATTTAATAAATTTCTTCATAACTATGCTATAAACTTTTAGAAATTCTAAATAAAAATAAGCATATGACTTTTAATAAGCCATATACTTTATAAATATTTTTATTATTTCAATTCTGGATCAATCATACTTAAAATTAATCTATCCATTCCACTTTCAATTATATATCCACCATCTACTCTCATTGTATCACCTGTTATAAATGCTGCTCTTGGACTACAATAAAATGATACAGCATATGCGATATCTTCAGGTTCTCCTATTCTTGCAACAGGAGTTTCACTTATAATTTTCTCCTTAGCTACTTGTAACAACTGCCCACTCATAGAAGTATTAATAGATCCAGGTTGAATTGAGTTAACTGTAATTCCATATCTGCCAAATTCTTTAGCTAAACTTTGTGCCATAGCAACTAACCCTTCTTTAGCTAAACAATAATGTGCATTTCCTGTAACACCATGACAAGCTCCAAGAGATGACATTATCACAATTCTTCCATATTTTCTTTCTTTCATTCTTTCACCACATGCCTTTATACAATATATAGATCCGTATACATGAGTATTTATTATAGATTCTATATCCTTCATTGGCATTTTGGTAATATAATTTAATGGAGTTGAATTTCCAGCATTACAAACTAGTATATCTATTTGACCATATTTTTTATAAATCTCATCAATAGCATTATCTACTGATTCTTTATCTGAAACATTTACTCTGTAAGATTCAGCATATCCACTTTTTTCTTTTACTAATCTTACCGTTTCTTTATTTTTTTCTTCATTTCGTGCTAAAATCATAACTTTAGCTCCTCTTTGAGCTAATTCTTCACTTATTGCTCTACCAATCCCTGTATTTCCACCAGTAATAATAGCAATTTGATTAGATAATTCTTTATTCATAATTCCCATCCTTCTTTTTATTGTAATATATGTAATTATTTATAATTTAAATTAATAATCATATATACCATTAATATAACAAAAAAGTAATGTTTATACAAATTTATAATACTATTCTTTTAATTAGATTATAAAAGTATGTTTTAATATAAAAAATAGATATAAAAATATTTTTATACTTTTATATCTATCTCAATTTATTTTACTCTCTTATAATATTTTTTAATTGCATTATGAAAAAATCTCCAAGGCTACTGTGGAACCGTGGATTTTTTTACGCATCCGCCTTTTTAAATGTATGTCAGAAAAATATGGTAGACCAATATATTTTCTTTTTTATTCATTATTTGGACTCATAACATCTTTAAATTACAGCATTTTATAAATTATTGATAATTATTCCATAAATATAAATTCTTGAATAGTAAAAAATATTTATACAGTTATAGCTCTATGACCTATTCCTATAACTACTTCATCTAAATGAAGTAAACCTATACTTAAAAAAATACATACAGAAATATGTTCTCCTCCTCTAGCTATACCAATTTTTCCTCCTACATTTTGAGCATTTGCTCTATTAGATACTTGAATTATAGCATCTCGAGTTGCTCCAATTACAGCACCTTCATGTAAATGTTCTTCTCTTATAAGACCATTTCTCTTTGATGCTACTAATGCACTCTCTAATATTTTTGATATTGAAGAATTAATATTCCCACCTATATTTACCGCTGTAACCTTTATTCCTTGTCTATTATATATCTTTTTTAAATCTTCTTCCTCATATCTATCACATATAGCCATTTTAGTTGCTATCTTTGCAACTTTTGTGCTATTACTCTCCATAAATTTCTTCTCCTTTAAATTAAGTTTTATCATATCAATAATACAGTTAAATATTCAATTAATTTCTTTACTATATTTATTTCATTTTGAATAAATAGCTCTTTATCCTCCTCTGAAATAATTTCAATATATTCATATAATACTAGCGTAATCGAGACTATTACAATTTGATCTTTCTTTACAAATCTCTTTTCGCATAAACTACTATATACATCAAAAATATTATCTACAAATTCATCATTATTTTCAATGATTAAAGATCCTAATCCTAATAATAAATAATGTTCTTCTTTCATTTCAATTTTAGTATTATTTAATAACTCTTTTGCTTCTATAATTTTATTTATATAACTAGTATAATCTTTTTCTTCTAAATTTATCATGGCAATAGCAATATAAAAAGATTCTTCTTTATTAAAACTTTGTTTAAGCAACTTAAAATATATCTTTAAATATTTTTTTACTAAATGATCATATTCTCTGCAAAACATTGATAAATTAATAAAACATATATTTATTAATTTAAACTCATCTATTCCTTGTATTTTATTCTTTATTTCCGACTTGATTTTTAACATATTATTTAATATAGTATCGTATTCTTCTTCAGGAAATCTTAAAGTAATAATAAAAGATAAAAGTTCCAAATACTTGTCCTTTTTAAAACCTTTATTTACTAAGCTATCATATATTATAACGGTGTCTTTAATTATTTTTTTATATTGAAAATTTGAACATAAAAAAGCAGATATAACTTTTTTAACATTTCCATTAAATAAAATTTTTAATTCGCTTTTACTTATGTATTTTCTAATATCTTTTAATTCTCTCTTGTCTAACTCATTTTTATTTATTATATAAAGCAGACTTTCCACTATCTTTACCTTATTATTATCAAATATTAATGCTTTATTTATCTCATTATAATATTCTTTAAATATATCTACTTTACTTTTCAGATCAACATCCATAATCATCATCCTCTTAAAAAATTAACTTCAATATTATATTATTTCTAAAACCTATATATTGTCAATGACCTATATTTAACTTTCTTATATTAAAAATATATAAGTAAAGAAGCTCAAAAGATTACACTCTTTTCAGCTTCTATCAAAATTAATATATATTATAACTTACTCTAAAGTTCCTATTTTTCTAAATTTATCATAACGTTCATCTATAATTTTATTTATTTCCACATCTTTTATCTCATTTATTATATTTATAAGTTCTTTTTTTATTAAACCAACTTGTTTTTGTGGGCTTTTATGTGCTCCACCTCTTGGTTCCTTTATTACCTTATCTATAATTCCAAATTCATTTAAATCTTGTGCTGTTATTTTCATAACATTTGCCGCTTCTTTTACTCTTTTACTGTCTTTCCATAATATAGATGCAAATCCCTCAGGCGAAAGTATAGAATATACTGCATTCTCTAGCATAAGTATTTTATCTGCTACAGTTAATGCTAGTGCTCCTCCACTTCCCCCTTCTCCAATAACTACAGTAATTATAGGAGTTTTTAATCTACTAAGCTCAAATAAGTTATTTGCTATAGCACTACCTTGACCTCTTTCTTCTGCTCCAACACCACAAAATGCTCCTGGAGTGTCTACAAAACAAATAATAGGTCTTTTAAATTTTTCTGCTTGCTTCATAAGCCTTAATGCTTTTCTATATCCTTCTGGATTAGGCATTCCAAAATTTCTTTCTATATTCTCATTTGTATTAGCTCCCTTTGTTATTGCTATTACTGTAACATTAATATCTTCAAAAGATGCTATTCCTCCAACTACTGCCTTATCATCCCCAAATAATCTGTCTCCATGAAATTCTATAAAGTCTTTAAAAATATTATCTATATAGTATTTTCCTGTGGGTCTATCTTTATGTCTTGCTATCTCAACCTTTTCCCAAGGACTTAATGCTACCATTGATTTTATAAATTCTTTATTCATACTTATTCACTCCATGTAAAACAAGAATCTTATATAAATAAGCTCTCATATTTTTTCTTTCTACAATACTATCTATAAATCCTTTTTCAAGAAGAAACTCTGATTTTTGAAATGATTCTGGAAGGGTCTCATTTATTGTATTTTCTATAACTCTTCTTCCGGCAAACCCAATTAAAGCATTAGGTTCACTTAATATAATATCACCTTCCATAGCAAAACTTGCTGTTACTCCTCCTGTAGTTGGATCAGTTAATATTGTTATATATAGCAGACCTTTTTCATCATGTCTTGCAAGAGCAGCACTTATCTTTGCCATTTGCATAAGTGAAAATATTCCTTCTTGCATTCTTGCTCCACCAGAAGCAGTAAATATTAAAATTGGAAGATTATTTTCTGTAGCATATTCCACTATTCTAGTAATTTTTTCCCCAACAACAGTTCCCATACTTCCCATCATAAAGAAACTATCCATTATAGCACAAGCTACTTCTAAATTATTTATTCTTCCTACTCCAGTAATCACTGCTTCAGAGCTTCCGCTACTACTTTGAGCTTCTTTTATTTTTTCTTCATAATCTCCAAAATTAATAGGATTATTTGTTTTTAATGATTTCCACATTTCTTTAAATGTATCTTTATCAAATAATTGTTTTATTCTTTCTTTAGGTGATATTCTAAAATTATGATTACATTTATTACATACGTACTTATTATTTTCTAAATCTTCGTAATAAATCATACTATTACAATTTGTACATTTAGTCCACATACCTGATGGAATATTAGGTTTCTCTTCTACTACTTTACTTTTATATGCTGATGGATTAACCGTTGCATATTGACTTTTTTTAAATAAATCCTTAAGCATTATTCTTCACCATCTTTTCTGCCAAAAATGACGTATCATAATCTCCATCTAGAAATTCTTGCATTTCAAGTATTGAAAATTGAAAATCAATATTTGTCTTTACTCCACCTACTGCAAATTCACCCAAAGCTCTCTTCATTTTTACAATTGCTTCTTCTCTGCTTTTACCAAAAGTTATAAGTTTTGCAACCATAGAATCATAGAAATAGGGTATATTATATCCACAATATATAGCAGAATCTACTCTAACTCCCATTCCTCCTGGAACACATAATTCTGTTACTTCTCCAGGACATGGTCTAAAATCATTTTCTGGATCTTCTGCATTTATTCTACATTCTATAGCATGACCACATATTTTTATATCTTCTTGTTTTAATGCTAATTTTTCACCAGAAGCTATTTTAAGTTGTTCTTTTACCAAATCAACTCCTGTAATCATCTCAGTAATTGGATGTTCAACTTGTATTCTAGTATTCATTTCCATAAAATAAAAATTATTATCTTTATCAAATAAGAATTCTATAGTTCCAGCATTTTTGTAATTAACAGCTTCAGCTGCCCTTTTAGCTATTTCTCCCATTTCACTTCTTATTTCTTCTGTTAATATATTTGATGGCGCCTCTTCTAAAACTTTTTGGTTCTTTCTTTGAAGAGAGCACTCTCTTTCTCCTAAATGAACAACATTTCCAAATTCATCAGCTAAGACTTGAAATTCAATATGTCTAGGTTTTTCAATGAACTTTTCTATATATAGTCTATCATCTCCAAAACAAGCTTTTGATTCAGCTTTTGCAGTCTTATATCCCTTTAAAAATTCCTCATCACTTCGAGCAATTCTTATTCCTTTTCCACCACCACCAGCAGCTGCTTTAATCATTATTGGATAACCTATTTCCTTAGCAATACTTAAAGCGTGGTTTTCATCTTTTATTGTCCCTTCATATCCAGGTACAACGGGAACATTAGCTTTTTTCATTATTTCTCTAGCTCTTGCTTTATCCCCCATAAGTTCAATAGATTCATAATCAGGTCCTATAAATTTTATATTACATTCTTTACACATCTTTGCAAACTTAGCATTTTCAGACAAAAATCCAAATCCAGGATGTATTGCATCTGCCCCACTAAGTACACATGCACTTAAAATATTAGCAATATTTAAATAACTATCTTTAGCTGTTGCTGGTCCTATACAAATTGCTTCATCTGCTAATTGAGTATGAAGTGCTTCTTTATCAATTTCTGAATAAACAGCAACTGTAAGTATTCCCATTTCTCTGCAAGCTCTAATTATTCTAACTGCAATTTCTCCTCTATTTGCAATAAGTACCTTTTTAAACATATCCTTCACCTATCCTATAGCAAAAAGTATTTCAGCTTCACAAACTGTTTTACCATCAACCGAAGCTATTCCTTTACCTATTCCTATTGGTCCTTTAAGTTTTACAATTTCACAATATAAATCTAATTTATCTCCTGGTACAACCTTTGACTTAAATCTTACTTTATTAGTTCCAGCAAATAATGGGGTTTTTCCTTTAAATTTTTCCATTGATAAAATAGCCACAGCTCCTGCTTGTGCCAAAGCTTCTATTTGTAAAACACCTGGCATAATTGGTTCTTGTGGATAATGACCTTGAAAAAATTGTTCATTTGCTGAAACATTCTTATATCCTCTAACAAATAATTTTTCTTCTATATCCATTTCTGTTACTCTATCTATAAGTAGAAATGGATATCTATGAGGTAAAATTTCTTTTATTTGTTTTATATCTAACATAAATATTAATCCTCCTTAATTTCAAAGAGTTTTTGTCCAAACTCAATCATATCTCCATCTTTTACAAAACATTTTACTATATTTCCATCGTAGTTACTTTCAATTTCATTCATTAATTTCATTGCTTCAATTATACAAATTACTTTTCCTTTTTTAACATAATCCCCTTCTTTGACAAATGCTTCACTGTCCGGAGATGGTGATGAATAAAATGTTCCAACCATCGGTGATGTAATTATTAATGAATTTTCATCTATTACTTCTTCTACAGTATTTTTTGACTTATTTTCTTTAGAATCATTTTTTTCTTTTGTAGCTTCCTCTTTTACCGGAATACTCGCTTCTTTTTTTTCTGCATTATTATCAGAAGTTCTAGTTAAAGACTTATCCATTTTTATATAATCATCATTTGATTTTAATTCAAAATAAGCTAAATCAGAAGAATTTATAATATTTATAAGTTCTTTAATATTTTCAAAATCCATAAAATTGCCTCCTACTGTCCTTCCCATTTCTTAAATAATAAAGTTGCATTATGTCCACCAAATCCTAAAGAATTTGTTAAAGCATATTTAAGTTCTTGTTTTCTTCCCTTATTCGGAACATAATCTAAATCTAATTCCTCATCCTTAGTTTCGTAACCTATTGTTGGTGGAACAAAACCTTCTTCTAAAGCCTTTAAGCATACTATAGATTCAATTGCTCCCGCTGCCCCTAATAAATGTCCTGTCATTGATTTTGTTGAAGATATTGGAATATTATAAGCATCTTCTCCAAAAACTTTTTTAATTGCGGCTGTTTCAAATTTATCATTTAATTGAGTTGAAGTTCCGTGCGCATTTATATATGAAACTTCAGTTTTATCTATCTTAGCTTCATCAATTGCTTGCTTCATAGATTCTGCTGCTCCAAAACCTTCTGGATGTGGAGATGTTATATGATAAGCATCACAAGTTGAACCATATCCAACAACTTCACCTAATATATTAGCTCCTCTTTCTAAAGCAGAATCTAAAGATTCAAGTAATAATATTCCTGCACCTTCTCCCATTACAAAACCACTTCTGTTCTTATCAAAAGGAGTTGATGCATTTTTAGGATCATTTGAAGAATTAAGTGCTTTCATACTATGGAATCCTTCAACACCAATTCTTGTTATTGGTGCTTCTGCACCACCTGCTAACATAAAATCAGCATAACCATTCTTTATAGCTCTGAATGCATCCCCAATATTATTAGTACCTGTTGCACATGCAGTTACTACTGATGTACAAGAACCTTCAAGACCATATTGAATAGCTATATTTCCAGCTGCTAAATTTATAATTGCCATTGGAACAAAGAATGGTGACATCCTCTTTGATTTTCCTGTAACTAACTTAGTACATTCATTTTCTATAGTTGCAAATCCACCTATTCCTGAACCTACCATTACACCAAATCTTTTTTTATTTACTTTTTCTAGATCTATTTCTGAACTTTTAATAGCTTCATCTGCTGCTATTAATGCCATTTGAGCAAATCTATCTAGTCTTTTACATTCTTTTTTTCCTAATATTTCTTCTGGATTAAATTCTTTAAGTTCTCCAGCAATTTTAACATTTATTATTTCATTATCGATTAATTTAATAAAATCTATACCTAATTTACCCTCTTTATTGTTTTCCCAAAATGTATCTACATTATTTCCTATCGGAGTTAATGCACCCATTCCTGTAACAACAACTCTTCTTTCCATAATCCTATATTCCTCCATTACATTACCATTCCGCCATCAATATTTATAACTTGACCTGTAACATAGTTTGAATTTTCACTTGCAAGGAAAGCTACAACACCTGCTACATCTTCCGGAGTTCCAAATTTTCTTAATGGTATATTCTTTTTAGCTTCTTCTTTAACTTTTTCATTTAAAACGCTTGTCATATCTGTTTCAATAAATCCTGGTGCAACTGCATTTACATTTATTCCTCTCGTTCCAAGTTCTTTTGCTAAAGATTTTGTCATTCCTATAACTCCAGCTTTAGAAGCTGAATAGTTTACTTGCCCTGCATTTCCTACAACACCAACTACTGATGAAACATTTATTATCTTTCCATGTTTTTGTTTAACCATAACAGGAGTAATAGCTTTTAAACAATTAAAAACTCCTTTTAAATTTACATCTATAACATCATCGAAATCTTTTTCTTTCATTCTAAGTATAAGTGTATCTTTTGTTATTCCTGCATTGTTTACAATAATATCTATAATTCCAAATTTATTTTTTGCTTCATTTATAAGATTTTCTACATCTTCTGATTTACTTATATCGCCCTTTACAGTTAAAACTTCTACTCCCATATCTTCTATTTCAGAAGCAACTATTTTGGCTTCTTCTTCACTACTTCTGTAATTTAATACTATATTAGCTCCAAGAGATGCTAATTTTAAAGCAATTGCCTTACCTATACCTCTTGCTGCTCCTGTAATAATTGCGCATTTTCCCTTTAGCATAAATAAAAATCCTCCTTAAGCTAAATCTCTTTTAATGTTAATAATACTTTATTTAATGATTCCATATTTTCTACATTTAATACTTTAACGCTTCTATTAATTTTTTTAACAAATCCACTAAGAACCTTACCTGGGCCTACTTCAATAAATGTATCAACCCCATTTTCTATCATATGCTCAATAGTTTTATCAAAAAACACTGATGAACTTATGTGTCTCTTTAGTATATCCTTAACATCATCTTTTTCATCGTAAGGTAATCCCTTAGCATTTGAGTATACTACTTTGTCTAATTTATTTATATTTACATTTTTTAATGTTTCATAAAATTCTTCACTTGCACCTTTTAATAAAGAACTATGGAATGGCCCACTGACCTTTAATGGAATTCCTAAACCTCCAAGCTCTTTAGCAATTTTTATTGCCTCATCAATAGCTTTATTTTCACCAGCTATTGCAACTTGTTTTGGGCAATTATAATTTGCTGCTTCTACAACACCAAATTCACTTGCTCTTTTTAACAATTCTTCTAACTTTTCATTATCAAGTTTTAAAATTGCAGCCATTTTTCCAAGACCTTTTGGAAGAGAACTTCCCATTATTCTTCCTCTTTCTTTAACAAGACGTAATCCATCTTCTAAAGAAAGTGCTCCTGAGAATATTAATGAAGCATATTCCCCAAGACTTAACCCTGCTGTATACTTTGCTCTGATATTATTTATCTCTAAAGCTTTTAATGCTACTAATGAAGCTACCACTATTGTTGGTTGTGCATTTTCTGTTTGCATTAATGCTTCTTCTGGCCCATTAAATAGCATATCTTTTATTGGCATATTAAGTATTTCTTCAGCCTTATCTATTATTTCTCTACATTCTGGTATTTCATCATAAAATTCCTTTGCCATGCCTACATATTGAGCACCTTGACCTGGAAAAAGGAATGCAATATTTTTACTATTCATTATTTCCTCCAAATAACATAAATCTTTGCTTTGTTTCTTCAAACATCTCTTCGATTATTTCTTTTGAAGTTTGTTCTTTTGTAACTAAGCCTGCAATTTGTCCAGACATTATAGAGCCATTTTCAATATCACCTTCTACAACTGCTTTTCTTAAAGTACCTGCTCCTAGTTCTTCTAATTTTTCAGAACTTACACCCTCTTTTTCTAACTTAGTGTACATTCTTGATAATTTATTTTTTATAACTCTTACAGGGTGACCAGTAGATCTGCCAGTAACTTCTGTATCAATATCTTTAGCTTTTAATATTTTATCTTTATAATTTTGATTTACAGTACATTCTTTTGCAACTAAAAATCTAGTTCCAACTTGAACTCCCTCTGCTCCTAGCATAAAAGATGCTGCAATTCCTCTTCCATCTCCAATTCCACCTGCCGCTATTACTGGTATGCTTACTGCATCTACAACTTGTGGAATTAATGCCATTGTCGTAAGTTGACCTACATGGCCACCTGATTCTGTACCTTCTGCTATAATTGCATCTGCACCTGCTTTTTCCATTCTTTTAGCAAGAGCTACTGATGCAACAACTGGTATTACTTTTATATTATTTGCTTTCCATTTTTCCATGTATTTACCTGGACTTCCTGCACCTGTTGTAACTATAGCCACATTTTCTTCACATACTAATTCTGCTATTTCTTCTGCATTTTCAGACATTAACATTATATTTACACCAAAAGGTTTATCTGTTAATTTTTTAACTTCTCTAATTTGTTTTCTTACCCATTCTGTTGGTGCTGCTCCTGTTATTATTCCTATTCCACCAGCTTCACTTACTGACGCTGCTAAAGAAGCATCTGCTATCCAAGCCATACCTCCTTGAAATATAGGATACTTTATACCAAGTAGATCACATACTCTATTATTTGCCACAAATAATTCCTCCTAATAGCGTTCTTAAAAATACTTACATTCTACATAATTAAAATATAATTAAATCGGGAATACTTATTAAGGCATACCCGACTTAACTTAGATGTTTATATTAGAAAATTTTAGTTAGCAGTTTTGCTCTTTACATATTCAACTGCATCTTTTAAACTCTTTAACTTTTCAACTTCTTCTATTTGAATGTCGAATTTTTCTTCTAATTCAATTACAACTTGGAATAAGTCTAAAGAATCTGCTCCTAAATCTTCAAATGTAGTTTCTAAAGTTATTTCATCCTTTTCCACACCTAATTGTTCACATATAATTTCTCTAATTTCTTCAAATAACATAATTTATTTCCTCCTAAATATTCCTTTTTTATATTTATCAAATAATACTTTAAACACTTAAAATAATATATTTTACCATTCTAACAATGTAGCTCCATAGCTTAATCCTCCACCAAAAGCTACTAAAAGTAATTTATCTCCTTCTTTCAAAAGGCCTTTTTCATAAATTTCGTTTAAAGCTAATGGAACTGAAGCTGATGATGTGTTTCCTGTTTTATCTAAGTTTGTATAAAACTTATCTGTATCTATCTTTAATTTTTTAGCAACATAATCTAATATTCTTATATTAGCTTGATGTGGTACTATATATTTTATATCATCTAAACAAACTCCAGTACCTTCTAAGGCACCATCGATTGCTTTAATAATAGCTGAAGTTGCAAATTTGAATACTTCTCTTCCATTCATTTCTACATACTTATTGTATTTAGAAATTTCCTTAGTAAAAGGTGTATTAAAATCTAAAGCACCTATGGTAAGGCAATCTCCTTTTTTCCCTTCTGTTTTTAAATACGAATTAATTATTCCATTTTTTTCATCTTTTACAAGTACTGCTGCTCCACCACCATCACCAAATAATATACATGTTCCCCTATCGCTCCAGTCAACAACTTTAGAAAGTG
Source organism: Clostridium taeniosporum (assembly GCF_001735765.2). Taxonomy (NCBI): domain Bacteria; kingdom Bacillati; phylum Bacillota; class Clostridia; order Eubacteriales; family Clostridiaceae; genus Clostridium; species Clostridium taeniosporum. Next base: position 1,106,701 of record NZ_CP017253.2, on the reverse strand, counting down.
TTTCTGCACCTATAACAAGAGCATTTTTATAATTTAGTGATTTCATCAATGAATTTGCAGTTTCTAAAGCAAATACAAATCCTGAGCAAGCAACGCTTATATCAAATGCCGCGGCATCATCAGCATTTAATTCTTTTTGAACTAAACATGCTACAGATGGCATAAACATATCAGGAGTGATAGTTGCGACTATTATTAGATCTAAATCTTTTGAATCAATCTTTGCTCTTTCAAGAGCAATCCTAGCAGCCTTTACAGCAATTTCTGAAGTATTTTCACCTTCTGAAATTCTACGTTCTTCTATACCTGTTCTTTCAACTATCCATTCATCATTTGTATCAACAAATTCACTAATTTTATTATTTGTAACAGCAAGTGATGGTAGATATCCTCCTACCCCACCTATTTTAATGTTCATACTTTTCTCCTTAATTATTCCAATTTATATTTTTTTCTTAAAAACTTATTAATTTTATTCAATGCTGAAATAAGTATTTTTTCTTCTTCATCTGTTAAAGTTTCTATTGAGTTACTAACCATATCATCATGAAATTTTTCATGTAATCTATAAGCTAACTTTCCCTTTTTAGTTAAACCAATTAAAACTACTCTTCTGTCCTCTTCTATTCTACTTCTTTCTACATAACCTTTTTTTATAAGCTTATTAATTGCAGTTGTTAAGGTTCCAACTGTTATCTTTAAATCTTGAGCCACCTCAGACATTGTTCTTTTTGTATACATTCCAATTTCTTCAATAGTATGAATCTCAGTAATTGAAAGATCTGAAATTACCCCTTCTTTTATTGTTTGTTCTTCTATTTGTAAAATATCATTAAATAATTCTACTAATATCTCATTAACTATCTTTTTTGATTGACTCATTTTTATTTATCTCCTTCAGATAAAACATTAAATATTTGATTTAATAGTTAAATTTAATTTCTGCAATCAAATATTTTGACAATCAAAATATACTACATTCAAAATAAATTGTCAATTATTTTAAGAATATATTTTTATCTTTACCATCATTTTCTTAATATACCCAAACTTTTAATTATTAATCACATATGCTATAATTGTTAATGATATTTTAAAGTATTACTTATTTTTAAGTAGGGAGGAAAGAATAATGGTAAAAAAATTGATTTTAGCTGCAGTTCTAATGTTAAGCATTGGTTTAGTAGGTTGTTCTTCAAATTCAGCTACTAATAATAACCCTAAAGACAATACTGTAGTAGAAAATCCAAAAACAGATAATGAAGCTGATATAAAAAAGGACAACCCTGCTGGAAGTTCTAAAGATGAAAAAAATGATACTAAAAAACAAACTGAAGCATTTTTCATTTATACTGAAGATGCAAACAATATGGAAATTAAAGAAATTTCAACTATTCAACTAGACAAAAATTTAAGTTTAGAAGATAAATTAAAAGAATTATCAAAGGCTCTTTCTGAAAAAGTATTCAATAACTTACCAATAGAAGTAAAATCTATAGATAATGTAGATGGCAAAAAAATTGCTGTTATAAACTTAAATGAAAGTGAAGCTAATAAAAACGTAACTAACAACGCTGATTTAAAGAAACCAAATTGGGCTGTAAATAAATTACAAGGTTCTACTGGTGGAGAAATAACAGAAAATAGTTTATTTGAAACTTTTCTTCAAGAAAAATACAAAGGTGAATGGATTGATGGAGTAAAATTCTTATATAAAGATGAACCAATTGAATTTGAACATACACCTAATTTATCAGAAATTAAATACAGAAAATAATTACTTGAAATAACAATAAAGCTATTACTTAATTTGATTCAACTTAAGTAATAGCTTTTTATTATCAGAATAAAAGACTCTATTTAGTAGCATATTTAATTTATGCAATAGGAAAAATTACTTAATCTTACTTTACTTATGCATATATCAAATATTATTTATCATAACTTTCTAAAATTTCTCCAAAGTATAAGACATGTTTTGATTCACCTTCACCATAAAACTTATCCTTTATTTCTGTATCAATGTTCTCTAAATTCATTTCTTGCTTAAACATTATTTTACACTCATAATACTTATTGCATCCATCAACTATAGGACTACTAACATTTTTACTATTTATAAATTTTATATTAGCTTCTTTTTCTTTATCTATATCTCTTCCTGATTTTGTTCCACATATAGTTAAGGCTGATTTCATATCTCCACCAAATGGTATACTAATTGTATAATTATCACTAGAATCTAAAAATTCTTTAGTATATCTTGTTTCTCTAACCAATGCCATAAATATAGGTTTTCTCCAAATATAACCTACACTTCCCCAGCTAATTGTCATAGTATTAGCCTGATTTTCATTTCCACATGTTAAAAATGCTCCTGATTTATAAAGATTATCCATTGAAATTTCTAAACTTTCTGTAAAAGTTTCTTTCATAAACTTTCTCCCCTTTCTTTGAAAATATATTATTTTTTATCATTATATAAAATAATATCATATTCTCCTATATAATGTTATTTATAAATTCTTTATATTCCTTTAAATCTCGTATAGGATCAAGTTCTTTGTCTTTTTTCATATAATCTAAAAATAAATCATTTAATCTTATGCTTTTTTCTATATCTTTTAAAGCCCTTAAACATTCCCCTACATTAACATAGAAACATGCTCTATTGTAATATAAAAATCCTTCTTTAGGATTTATTTCTATTCCTTTATTTATTATATTTATTGCAGTTTCAAAATCATTATCTTCTCTATATATTACAGCTAAATTTAAAAAACTATATGTGTATGTAGGGTTTGCTTTTATAGATTTTTTATAATACTCTATGGCTTCTTGTTTTTTATTTAATTTGTTTAATATTACAGCTTTATTAAATAATATCTTATAATGCTTAGGATTTATTTCTATAGATCTATTTATATATTTTAAAGCTTCTTCATTTCTATCTAATTCTTCAAAAATACAAGCCAAATTAGCATTTGCCCATAAATCATTATTATTTAATTCAATAGTTTTTTTATAATTTAGAATTGCCTCTTCTTTTTCCTCTAATTCATCATATATATTAGCTAAAAAGAAATATGCCTTATCATAACTCGGATTTTTCTCTATTGATATTTTATAATATTCCTTTGCTTTTGCTAAATCACCTAATTCATCATATATAATACCTAAACCATAATAAGCCCTTGGCTCATCTTTATCCAAATTTATTATCTCTAAATACTTTTCTTTAGCTTCTTTCCTTAAACCAATTTCATCATATAATAATGCCATATCAAATAAAAACTCTATGTCCTTTTTACCTATGTTTAAAGCATAAGCTTTCTTATAAAATCTTAATGCCTTTAATAAATTCCCCTCAGTTTTTAAGTTTCTAGCCATATTTAAATAATTATGGTATAAATAATTTTTATTTTCCATTCTAAAATTCATCCTTGCTAAAAGTTTTCTAATAACTAAATCAGTATATCACTAAAAAAATCAAAAATAAAATAATTTATTTAATATATCTTCTAGTTGTAAATATCTTATTATTAATGATATACTTCATAAGTAATAAATTTTTATTTAACTAAATAAATCTTTATTAAAATTTACTAAAGATGGAGGATAATGAAATATGTCAAGTTATATTTTTCCTATTAAAACAGCTATGATAACATTCCCTATTTTAGCTATTTTTATTACAATTCCTTTTAGCTTATATCAATATAGAAAATATGGCTATATAAATATATTTAGAAATTTCATTCTATATTCATTTTTACTATATTTAATATGTTCTTATTATTTTATAATATTACCATTACCTAGTGTTACTGATGTAAGAAGCTTACAAGCAGAAGGGACTCAATATACACAGCTAATTCCCTTTAATTTCATTATTGATATTTTAAAAGAATCTACTGTTGTAATTTCAAAACCTTCTACATATATAAATATACTTAAAGAAAGAGCTTTTTTACAGGTTGCCTTTAATGGAATTTTACTTACGCCACTTGGAATTTATTTAAGATACTATTTTAAAAAGGATTTGAAGAAAACTATAATAATAACTTTTTGTGTTTCTTTATTTTTTGAACTTACACAACTAACTGGTTTATATGGTATATACAATGCTCCTTATAGACTTTTTGATGTAGATGATTTAATATTAAATACATTTGGTGGATTTTTAGGATATCTAATAGCTCCACTATTTACATATTATCTTCCAGAAACAAATACATTGGATGATAAAGTAGACTTACAAAATCTCAAAGTAAGTTATATAAGAAGATTTTTTGCTTTTTATGTTGATTGGTTTATATTAGGTTTTATTCCTTATAAAGATTCTGATTTAATTATGCAAGCAATAATTATTTTTCTTTATTTTATTGTTCTTGTTTATTTTACTAATGGTAAAACTATAGGAAAAGCCTTATTTAAAATAAAAATTAAAGGAAAACATGAAAAGCTATCATTTAAAGAAGTTTTTAAACGATATGGACTTCTTTACTACGGATTTTTTGGTATAAATAAACTCTTATTCACTACCGGTGATTTAAATAAAATTGAATATACTAATTATATTGTTATAATTGCAATTATAGGAATAACAATTAACTTATTAATTTTTATTCATTTTCTACTATGTATGATAAAGAAAGATAATAGACTATTTTATGAAAAATTTAGTGATACTAGAAATATAATTGCTTAATAATTTAAATAAAAAAACAGTTTGATAAATCTAAAGTTATTAATATTATTATAAAAAGGAGCTGTATGAGATTGAGTTTGAAAAACTCTAATCTGATACAGCCCCATTTAATAGTTTATTTATTTAATAAGTAATTGTTCTTTTGCATGAACCATAGTTGTTAATAAATCATTATATGGTGTATTTATGTTGAATTCTTTACCTTTTCTAGATACATATCCATTTATATAATCAATTTCTGTAAGGCGATGCTTTTGAATTAAATCTTGATGCATTGATGGATAATGCTCTCCTGCTTGACTTGGATCATATATCTTTTCTATTGCTTTTGCAACTTCCTCAACATTTAATTCTATTCCATATTTTTGAGCAATATCTGCAAACTCTTTTATAATATTACGAATAAGCTCAGATGCCTCTTTTAATTCTCCAAATTCCTTGATATTACAATCTAAAATTGTGCAACAACTATTTAAAGTTCCATTTACACAAGCTTTACGCCATATTGAAAATATAACGTCTTCACTGTAATGTGCTTTTAATCCTGCTTCATTTAGTATGCCACAAATTCCTCTTGCTTCTACTTCCATATTGGGATCAATATTTTGAACTTCTAAACTTCCATCTCCAGTTAATACAACATGACCTGGACCAGCTAATGCAGCTGTCCATAAAGTTACACCCATAAGTATATTTTTACTATCAACATATTTTTCAATAGTTTCATTATGACCCAATCCATTTAATAGGCATAACACTCTTGTATTATTTCCTATAATATTTTCTACAGATTTTAGCATATCTTCTAATCCCATTGATTTAGTAAATAAAATCATCAAATCTGGAACTTCTACAGCATCTTTTGGTAACATTGCTGGTATTTTTGCTTTCTTAAGTTTTCCATCTTCTTCAATTGTTAATCCATCTTTATTTATAATGTCTACATGATCCTTCCAAGCATCTATTAAGAAAACTTCATTTCCACATTCATGTAACATATATCCATAACGAGATCCCATAGCTCCTGCTCCAACAATTGCAATTTTCATATTAATTCACTCCTCTTTTGAATCTATTAAAAATTAAAAATATTTATAAAGATTTTTAATCATATAAATATATAACTTTTCTATAGAACCATTTAATAACAAATGTACTATTTCACTTAATATATCATTTGTAATAATAGGTACTAATATTAATTTTTTATCATTTCACTTTTTAAAGTTATACATTATACAAATTACTAGTAGTCCATTGAAAATTAGTTATATTAACTTAACTTTTAATAGCTAATTTCTCATTTGTATATACAACTAATTTTCGAGAGTAAATATATCATAGCTAAAAACAAATTTCAACATTTTTTCATATAAATCAATAATATTATCATATTTTTATAAATAAATATTAATAAATCAACAATAAAATTTTATATTTATATAAAAAATCTCAAAAAAATACTTTTCTAATAACTTATTTTGTCCTTAGAAAAGCATTTATCTTAATACATATTAATAATCTTTATAATACTTAAATTTTTCTTTCTTGTTTATTAATGCAATATATTTCGTATAATTTATCTTCTATTATATATATATATATTATGCTACTAATCCTTCAGTTTCATTTTCACTCTTATTTAATCTTCTTATCTTCTTTTCTTCCCCATAGGCAACCATTAATAAAAGACAAATTCCAATTATAAGTGCACCATAGAATATAATAAATACATCATTCCATCCATGAAAAGATATACCTGCAATATTTATACCAGATGATTTAGGATCTGCTATTTTAGCTAACATCACCTTTGCTGTAGAGTCTCCAAATAAATATCCAAAAGTACCACTTAAACCATTTGCAACTGCAATTGCTTTTTTAGGAGCAAATCCAACAAGAGATACACCTATCAATAATTGAGGTCCAAATATTAAAGCACCAAGAGCACATAATGAGATGTTTACCATGGTAACACTTGTAGCATATCTATATCCTAAAACTGCAAATCCAGTAAGTATTAAACAAAATACTGCAACTATTGCTCTTCTTCCTTTTAATAGATCAGATATAAAACCCCAACTAAGACTACCTATAAGAGCTCCTGTTTCAAAATAGAATATTGTATTAACTGCATCGCCCATTGCAAAATGTAATTGTTCTGTAACATATAAAGGTGCCCAGTTATCTATTCCTATACGAACTATATAAACAAAAACATTAGCTACGCATAAAATCCAAATCCAAGGATTTTTTAAAACATATTTTTTAAATATTTCAAATTTACTCATATTATCTAATTCAGCACTATCTTTAGATTTAACTTCACCAAATATTTCTTCTGCTGAGTTCCAACCTAATTCTTCTGGTTCATCTTTTCCTACAAATAACATTACAAAACCAACAAAAACTGTTAGTATTGCTGGAACTATAAACATTCCTGCTACATTACCATGAAAAAACTTATTTGCTCCCCATAATGCTAATATTCCTGCTAACGCTCCACCGATATTGTGAGACATGTTCCAAAATCCTAAATATCTACCTCTTTTATTAGTAGGAGTCCATCTAGTAATTGTTGAATAAGCACTTGGTCCACCTGGTGCTTGGAAAAATCCACTTAATCCCCATAGTAATAAAATTACTCCAACACATTTATTTCCTGATAATAATATAATACCGATTACAAAAACCATTGTTGCAGACATCATAAGCAAAAATGAAACTATACGCTTTGCATTTTTGCCATCAATAAAATATCCTAATAATGTTTTACCAATAGCATAGGTTATAGAAAATCCAAATCCTATATATCCAAGCTCAGATGTTGTAAACCCAAGTTGAGTTTTTAAAAGTGGTTGTCCAGCTTTAAGATTATTTCTAATTAAATACATAGAAGCATAAACAGAAAATACAACTAAAAATGCTTTTAAAAATTCTTTTAACCACATCTTTCTTTGATCTTCAATTGATACTGTAACTTCTTTTTTACTAACACTAAAAAAACTTGTCAATTTATTCATATCTATCCTCCCAATTACCTTAATATAATAAATGTCTTCTTAAAAATATTTATCTTTTAATTTTATTTACATCAAAATTTATCTCCCAAATAATAAATTTTAATATTTTAGATTCCAAATACTAGAAATTGATTATTTATAAATTATTAATTAAAAAAAGTTAAAGTATCAATTATTATATTATTTCAAAAAGTCTACATTCTAAATATTCCCTTATTTATAAAATCACGCTTTAAAACTATTCCACATCTTAATTAACCATTCTCTATCTTCACTAGCTTTTTTGAAATCATAATTATCATATATACTTGTTTCACAATTATCCTTATAATTATCATCTTTTATATCTTTTCTTGTAGATTTACCCTGAGAGATATTTATTATTGTTTCCTCACTCTCTCTTGTTGTACAAAAGTCTATAAAGTATTTACCTATATCTTCATTGGGACCATTTTTTATTTTTGAAATTGCATCTATATTCCAACCAGTCTTTTCAGGAATATTAGTTAATACATTAAATCCAGAATTTTTAACTAATAATTGATCTGCTATAAAATTTATACCTATTAAATATTCTCCTGTTGCAACCTTCTGTGCTGGAATATAACCATTAGGTGTAAACTCTCCTGCAATTGATTTCAAATCTTTCAAAAATTTTATAGCTTTTTCCTTACCCATATTTTGTACAATAGATGCTATAATAGTATATCCAGTACCTGATATATTAGGATCTGGTATTATAAGTTTCCCTTTATATATTGGATTAATTAAATCTTCATACTTATCTGGAATTTTTAATCCCTTATTTGCAAATTCTTTATCCCATCTGTCCTTATTAATAATAATAGATAAAGAATTAACCTCTAAACCTGTCCAATATCCATCTTTATCTTTATACCTATTTTGTATAAAATCATAATTAGAGCATATATATTTTTCTGACAGTTTTTCTTTCTTCATTATATTATGAGCATCACAAGTTCCGCCTATAAATATATCTGCTTTAGGATATTTCTTCTCTGATCTAATTCTCTCTAAAGCTTCTTGGGTAGACATTCTTATGTATTCGTATGTACATCCTGTCTTTTCCTTAAACATTTCTAAAAGTGTTCTTCCAACTTCATCTCTAGATGCTACATAAACAACTATATGCTTCCCTTCCAGATTTAAATATCCATCTTTATAGATTAATTTTGTGCTTTTTTTATTACAAGAAATAATATTAAAAGATAAACATATTATTATAATAAAACAAATAATTTTTTTAATATTCATTACCAACTATCCTCTCTAGCACTGATGATTTTTAAAGATTTTTTCCTAATATATTTTCACATATATCTTTAAGATGTCCCTTGAAATATGTATGTTGTCCATTTTCATCTCCCATATATTGAACAACAAATATTCCATTATCATATACATCAATATTTACAACATTACAACTTTTAACTTTTATAAAAGTATCATCTTTATCATAAATATAAATTTTTATATGTGATAAAGCTTTTTTATTTTGTTTTTTTAAAGCTTTAATTCCATCATCACTATGAAGTTTAGTTGAATTAATTATTATTTTTTTTAAACTTTCTTTATCTAATTCATTTAATTCCTTTACATAGTTATTAGAATCACTAATAACTATTCTATTTCTAGTATTTATGAGATTAGCTATATTAGAAGTTGAATATAAATAACCTAGCAAATCATTTTTTAATCTATTTATTAATGGTAATTTATTATTATCATGATACATATGATTATTCAAAATAAGAACATCACTTATTTTAAATTTATCTTTCATACCATTTAAATAGTAAACATTTGCATCAATGCTTATATTGCTTCCTTCTGTAATATAGTTTTCCTCCTCTGAAAAATCATTCATGATATCACTTATTGAATTCCATATCATTTGTATAGAACTCTCATCTTCAAAAACATAATCACCCCATTTTTCATTAGAAATTTCAATTTTAATAGGTATAGACATATTTATCTTATTCACAACATCATCTTTATCACTTATTATTTGAACTCTATTATATAAAAGCCTATAATTTAAGCTTGTCATTATAATACAAATAATTATTATAGTTGTATATATGCCTATAATTTTAGCCTTTAAGCTAATTTTCTTCACTTATGTTTCCTCCTATATAATAAAAATTTAACATCTCATAAACATTTCACTTATGTTTCGTAAATGTAACATTTATTATTTTTTATAATATTAATTACCTTCAAATATAATTTCTATAGAAGTACCTTCTTGTAAATTACTTTTAATTTTTATATCTCCATTTTGTTTTTTCATTATTTCTTTGCATATACAAAGTCCTAACCCGTTTCCATTATTGTTAATAGAATTTAAATTATTAACTCTATACGTAGGTTCAAAAAGTCTAGATATATTTTCTTTTGCTATTCCTATACCATCATCTATTATATTTAAAATTACTTTTTCATTTTCAATTTGCAATTTTATATTTATATTTGTACATTCACTATATTTTATAGCATTATCCAGTACATTTAAGATAACCTGCTTAATCTTGTCCTTATCTATTAAAACCTCAATATCACATAAATCTTTAATTATTTCTATTTCATATTTTTTTAATCTAGGATTTATGATTATTAAAACTTCTTCTATAATTTCTTTTAAATTATTTTTCTTTCTATCTATTTTAAATTCACTTTTCCCTAATTTTGATAAATCAAGAAGTTCTTCTACTAACTTTAAAAGTCTTATTCCCTCTTCTTTTACAAAAACTAAACTTTCATCTATATCACTTTGTTTTTTTAACTTAGGTATAATCTCAGAATATCCTATTATAGCTGTTAAAGGGGTCTTAAATTCATGTGTTACATTATCTAAAAACTTTTTTTGTTTTTGTCTTTCTTCTTTTAAACTTTCAACATAATCTTTTATGCTTTCAGACATTACATTAAAAGTTTCAGCTAAATCTTCAATTTCATCCCCACTTCTAATTTTTATTCTATTATCGTATTCTCCTTTTGTAACTTTTTGAGAAACTGTTTTTAATTTTTTTATTGGTCCTACTATTTTTTCTGAAAGAAGCTTACTTAAAAGCCAGGATATAAGAATTGACATAAATGCTAATATTCCCATAATTATAAACATATTATTTATAAATTTTTCTTCAATATCTAAAGTATATATATATCTTACACATCCTAACGTTGCATCTTTTAAATATATAGGACTTGAAAATAATATGTAAATATTCCCGTCAATTTTTTTAACCACATAAGCTTTATTTCCCTTTATAGCATTAGTTATATCCTTGTCAAAAAGAGTAACCCTATTAGCAACGGAATCAGTCATTATGTCACCATTTTTATCATAAATTTGAATTCTATAATTCAACTTTTTAGATAAATATGTATTAATTAAAGGAGCTTTATGTACAAAATTAGTTTCAATATCTACCCCCTTATCTTTTTCAATATAATTTGATATATATACCTGAGTATTATAGCTTTCTTTTGTTAATAAATCGATATTACTTTTTATTACATTACTATATAAATTATTTGTTATTGTTACATATATAAAAATTATAATTGGAATTAATATTCCCATATTCATGAGAATTATTTTTGTTTTTATGCTAAAATTCAGTCGCATTAAAACTGCATCCTCCTAGTACTTTATTTGTAAAACTAAATAGTGTCATCCTTAAATTCTAATTTATATCCTACTCCATAAACAGTTTTCAATTTATTTGAATACTTGCCCATCTTTTTTCTAACTCTTTGTATCAAAATATCAACTGCTCTAGTATTAACATCATACTCATCTCCCCATACTCTTTCTAAAAGGTTTTCTCTAGTAAAAACTTTATTGTGATTTTCCATCATAAGTAATAGTGTATTAAATTCCTTATAGGTCATAAAAATCTCATCTTCATCTATAAAAACTTTTCTCTCATCTTTTAAAATCTTTAATTTTTCAATTCTTATTTCATTATTATTTTCTAATCTTGGCTTTTTTCTAACTCTCTTTGTTACTGCTTTTATTCTCAAAATAAGTTCTGTACTATTAAATGGTTTTATTATATAATCATCTGCTCCTAATTGAAGACCTAAAAGTTTATCATTTATTTGACTTTTTGCAGTAAGCATTATAACTGGAACTTCACTATCTATTTCCTGAAATCTCTTTATAGCTTCATGTCCACTTATATCTGGTAACATTAAATCTAATATAACTAAATCCGGTCTTTCTGTTTCAAATTTTGAGATTGCTTCTGCTCCATTCATACTTATAATAGGTTCATATCCCTCCACCTCTAAATTTAGTCTAATTAAATTCACTATACTTCTTTCATCATCCACTATTAATATTCTCATAAAATAACCACCTTTAATAATTGTTTAAATGATATTTTCTTGATAATTATTTATTAAATTCTGTACTAAATCAAAATGTTATCATTTTATTTTTCATATTTCAACTTTATTACATTATTTTTCATATTTTAATTCTATTACATTACAATCTTCTACTTATTCATTATATCTCTTTTATACTCCTCTATTTATTATAGAAAATAAAAAAACAAAGAACTACTTATTATTAAAAGTTAGTTCTTTGTTCTTCTACATATTATAATGGTATAATTCTAAACTACAATAAAATTATACTTTTATTTATTCTGCTTTTTGTACTTTATAAATTCTCTTTAATAAGTAAAATTAAGTTTTCTAAGACAAATATGACATTTTCTTATAACATGATTTATGTAATAGCCCCACTCCTATTATCATTAATATTAAATTATACAATATTATATCAATTCCATTTTGGGTATTGCTTTCTGTCAAATTGAATAATTTTATCACATTGAAATCAATCACACCATTTAAAAACCACATCTCAAAAAAGATTCCAGTGAGTATTACATAAAATATAGGGAATATATATGCTACAAGTTTTGTCCCAGTTATTGTTGTAATTCCAAAGACAAATGTTGAAAAAGCAACTGAAGATATTAATGTTCCTAAAAATATTATAATAATATATAACATTTTTGAGCTTTCATACACATCTATAAATCCACTTATTACAAAAGCACCATTTGTCATTCCATCTCTAATATTATTTAATCCATATTTTATAATAAGATACAAAATAAAAATACCATAGCTCATTGCAAATATTATAAAATTTATTAAGATATTTACTATTAATTTAACTTTAAAATAAGTTTTTATATCTATAATTTCTAATAATTTATTTATAAATCCAGACTCTTTATCATTAATTATTGATGTAGAATAAATTATCCCTGCTATAATCGGTCCTATAAATCCTATATATGAAAATTCATTAAGTCTTATAAAATAATCTATTCCATCTAACCCTTCATATGGGAATCTTATTTCTTGTAAATAAGGTATCATAAATACTGATAAAATTATTAGAATAGATATTATTGTTCTCCAAGAGAATATATTCTTTTTAAATTCTAATTTTAAATATGTGTTCATATATATATCTCCTTTATTAATATTTATCTGCTACTGCGCCTAGGGTAGCTGCTTTAATATAAGTTTTATCTTTTAATGCTTTTAATGATTTACTATCACCACTTATAACTACGCCTATTATCTTTAAATCTTCTTTATTAATCTCACCTTTTCCATTACTTAAATTATTAAATAATTCTTTATATTTATTACTATAATTATTGTCTTTTCCTTCATTAATAGCATCTATAAAATTTTCCTCAGGATTATCAATTGAATCTCCTTGGTTATCTAAAGCTTTTATACCATATACATTATATTCATCAAATATTAACTTTTCTGAAAAATAGTAATCATTTTTAGTAAAAGTATCTACCCAATACCAATTTAAAGTGATATCACTAGGAATCATAGTCTTTACTTCTTCAAGACTATAACCTTTATCAAAAGATAATGATATCTCCATTAATTTATCACTACCTATTTTATCAATATTTTCTAAATTATTTATATAATTTTCATATTTTATTGATGGATGATAAAATTTCATAACTTTTTTACCTGCTTTATTATAATTTAAAGCTTCATTCAAATCTCTCGATGATTTGCCATGTCTATTAAATAGATATTGCCCCATATCACCATAAGCTCCATTTATCAAAGGCATATAAGTATATCCCTCCTTATAATTCCCATCAGTTATAGGCTTATTTTCTAAAAATCTATATCTAACATAATCTATTTCACCAACCATAATCCTATCATCAATTTGTATGCTTCCTATATAAGCATTTGGCATAGCTATATCAAATAAAGTTCTTAAATTATCCTCTTCCTTATTATTCATAACATTTAATATAAAGTCATTAGATATAAATAATACAAAACTTACAATAATAAACATCATTAAACTTATTATTGTAGTCCTTATTATTGAAAATATCTTAGCTCTTTTAACTGCTTTATTAAAATTAGGTTTTTCTTCCACTTCAAACAGTTCTTTTAATTTTTCTTCATCACTCTTTATATCCATACTTGTCCCTCCATAACTTTTTAAATTTTTCTCTTGCTCTAAAAAGATAAGTTTTAACTGTATTTTCGTTTATACCTAAAAGTTCCGCTATCTCTTTATAAGATAAACCCATGTCATATTTAAAAAACAATAAATTCTTATAAACATCACTAATAGAATTTAAAATTTCATTAATTTCTTCCTTTCTTTCTAAATCCAATATAAACTCTTCAACTAAATTATTCTCTATCAAGCTTTCTTTAAAAACTTCTTCATCAATACTTAAATAAATGTATCTATTATTTTTTCTACATAAATCATAGTATTTATTAATTGCTACCTTAAAAAGCCATGATGAAACCTTATTAGTCTGTATCCCATCAATGTATTTTAGTGCCTTATAAAAAGTATCTTGCACTATATCTTCAGCATTATCTTTACTACAACCAAGCTTAACTAAATACTTATATATAATAATCATCTTTTTCTGAAACATCTCCTTTATTAATTCATTGTTCATCATTTCCTCCTTCCATAAAACAATTTAGTTATTAGCTTAGATTTTAATACTTCTGTTGTTATAACGTTTGAAGTATAAATATGTATACATTTATTTTACATTAAATAATAAATGTACCAATCTTTAGTGAGCATTATTTTTGTTGTTATGTGAATTTTTTAGCTTTATAATATTTATCATCAATTTTTCTTGAAATAATAAAAGGAATTAAAAATCTTTAATTAATCAAGAAAAAATACTATACTTAATATTGATAATAAATTAATTAAAGACTAGATTAAGGGGTTTATATATGAGAAAAAAAGATATACTTGAGTTAAAAAGACGTTTTAAAAAAGATCATTGCACCTTCACTAAAATGTGTGGTTGCTATGTTAATGGAGAAAAGCATCTTATCTTAAAATTTAGAGAAACCTTTCTAAATTTAGATGAAGATGAATACTTTAAATATCTAGAAATTGCTAAAAAAGTACTCTCTGGAACCATTGGAAATAATATTTTAGAATTAAACTTTCCAGTTAATGAAAATTTTATAAATGAGAAACAAATCTCTCTTATGCAACTAAAAAAAAGTCAATTAAAAGATGATTCTCTTCTTGATACTTTTTATCAATCTATCATAGATAATTATGATTATACTGGCAACTTTTTAATACTTATTTTTCATGATGCTTATGATGTTATTACTAAAACTACTGATAATGCAAAGCTAGATGAATCTGAAGAAGTTTATGAATATTTACTATGCGCAATATGTCCTGTTTCACTTTCAAAACCAGGTCTTAGATACTTTGAAGAAGAAAATAAGATTAAAGCCAGACTAAGAGATTGGGTAGTTGATGCTCCAATTAACGGCTTTGTATTTCCTGCTTTTATTGATCGTAGTTCAGATGTTAACTCTATTATGTATTATACAAAAAATGCCAAAGATACACATCCTGAATTAATGGAAAATTCTTTAGGTTGTTCTTCAAAACAAACTGCTACTATACAAAAAGAAGCTTTTCAAACAATTATTAAAGATTCTATAGGAGTTGATGAAAAAAAAGCTGATAAAATTTTTATGGAAATACAAGAAAATCTAAATGCTATGGTAGATGAACATAATTCCATGTATGATGATACAGATTGTGAGCCTATAACATTAGCAAAAAAAGATATACAAAACCTTCTAATAGAAAGTGGAGTACCTGAAGAAGCTACTAATAAAATTGAAAAATCTTATATTGAAAAATTCGGTGATGATCTTCCTATGGCAGAAAATTTAATTGATTCAAAAATACTTAAGGCAAATGCTCAAATAAAAAAAGAAGAACACCTTAAAAAACAAGTAGAAATTCTACAAAACAAACTGGAACAAACTAAACAAGAAACTGCTATAGATAATGAAATTTCTACTTCTGAAGATATTAATGATGACAATATAGCTCCAGAAGAAGATTTAAAAACTAATTTAGAAGAAACTAACGATACAAATTTAGAAGATAATAAATCTGAAAATAACTATGATGTTATACTTCATGTAAAACCTGAAAAAGTACCTGAAATAAAATCACAAATAATAGATGGCCAAAAATGCATAGTTATTCCAATTAATGAAAATGAACAAACTGCAGTTAATGGATTAGATGATTTGATTTAAATTAGCCTGTTACTCTAAAATAATAAAAAAACCTAATCTTGGTGATATATCCACACAAGGTTAGGTTTTCACTAATAAAATTCCTTTTATAAACCTAATTCTTCAGAAATCTTATCTGCTCTTTCACAAAATTCCTTTACTTTTGGAATATCTTTTTCCATAACACCATCATTGTATTTATAGCTTGTCTTAGTTAAAGAATCTACACCATAAGGTTTTACTTGTTTTATACACTCTTCTACATTATCCGTTCCTAACCCCCCTGCAATAATTACTGGTATATTTACGCTTCTCACAATTTCTGCATCAATATTCCAGTCATGAGTCATTCCACTTGCCCCAATACCTGTATCTGGTGCAAGTCCTGAATCAGTTAAGATATAATCGCAAAATTTTGCGTATTCTTTTGCACGTTCTATAGCTCCTGATCCATCCACAAGAACAGCTTGCATCAATTCAACACCTGGACATTCTTTATGTAGTCTTTCAGCAAATGCTGCATCAGCTGTAAATTCCATGCCTGCAATATGCAAAATATCAGGTTTTACTCTATTTGCAATAAAAATCATTTCATCTGGATCTGTATTTAACATAATAGCTACACATTTAACACCACGCTTTTTCGCCTCACTGAATATACGATCCACAACATCAAATGGAACACGATGAGCTGGTACCCCACCGCTTTGCATAGGTACCAAACCAATATGGTCTGCACCAGCATCCATTGTTGCAACACTTTCATTATAGTTTACTAAAGAATAAATTTGTTTTTTCATATTTTTACACCTCTTTTGAAAATTTCTTTGATCTTTCTATTATATTTTTAATATTTAAATTCGGACATACTGATTGTGCAACTTCTACTGTTAAACTAGCTGCTGCCTGAGTTAACATCCCTACTTTTTTTAATGATATTTTAGGGCCATATTGAAAACGTGCCCATACAATTGTTGCCATATTACAATCTCCGGCTCCATTTACACTAACTACATGTGTTGGTAAAATAGGAATAAAATCCATTTCTCCTTCTGTTGAACATAAAATTCCCTTTGCTCCTAATGATATAAATACATTCTTTACCCCTTTTTTGTATAAAACTTTAGCTGCTTCTTTAGCGCTTTCTATATCAACAATTTTCACTCCTGATAAAGCACTTGCTTCTAATGCATTTGGCTTAAAAGTATCAATTTTATCTAAGATATTTTTAAATCTGTTTACTTTAGCAATAGAAACTGGATCTACAAAAATTGGTACAGTACAATGATTTGCAAGCCATTCAATAGACTTTTTGGGGGTATTTCCATCAATTACACAGATTGATGCTCCATTAATAAAGTTTATACGTTTTTCCAAGAATTTTGGAGTAATATTTTCTGTAATATTCATATCATTAACAGCTGTAACCATATCACCTTTGTCATCTGTTACATATAAATAAGTAGAGCTTCTGGTATTAAAAATACACTGAGCATAATCTAAATGAATATTATTCTTTTTACACTGGGCAGCTAGAAATTCTCCAAAATAATCATCTCCATAGACTGTTATCAAGTATGTCGGAACATCTAATTTCACTAAATTTTGAGCAATATTTTGTCCTACTCCACCAACCGTCATCTGAATTTTTCCAATATTTGAATCTTTTTCTTTGTATAAATCTCCTGACAAACCTGCTATATCTAAATTCATTCCACCTATGACTACTACATAATTATCCATTAGCATCCTTATACCCCCTTAACTTCTCTAAATAAACTATAACACAAAATATTTAATTTTTAAATAATATGCATTAATGTAAATATATGTTTAAGGTGCATACTATAATAATCATATTTAGTAAATCTAAATTTAAAATATGTATAGAAATATATAATTTAAAAATTCCAAGATAACATTTATATTAAGCATTATCTTGGAATATATTTCATAATATAATTTACTCTATATTTATAGTTTTATCAATGAAAACTTCATCTTCACCATTATCTTCATAATCAGTTTCTGAACTTCCATCAGGATGATTGATTGTTTCTTTTTTCTTTAATATGTCTTTATATATTATAACTCTTAAACTATTACAATCTTTAGGTAAAGCACTAAAATAATTTATTTGATTATTATTATCAAAAATATGGCTACCATCCATAGGAAGTTCCCCATTATTATCAGTAATTACTTTTATGCCATAGATAATATGATCAGGATTTTAAAATTAAGTATTTTAAATTTCATAGTAGCCACGCCTTTCATATTTCCCCTTATAATCACTAATATTTTCTAATAACATGAACGTTACACATATTAGACTTAGAAGAAGGTAATAAAGTTTCAAATTTTTTATATAATGCAAAAAAGAAATCTGTATTTATTTAATACCAGATTTCTTCAAAATTTAAATATGTTAATTTTTCAATAATTAATATATTCGTAATTATCTATAAAAGTTGCCAAACCTAACAAAGTAAACATTAAATATTAATAATGCCATTTACTAAAAGACTGAAATTATATAATTAAATTTATCTATTCTTTTATACTGCAATTTTTTGTTATATTTTTTAAATTCACTTATCAAAAAATCAATATAAGAATAATATTCATCTCTTATTTCTTCTACTTGTCCTATTGATAAATTCCTTAAAATATCTTCTTCATCCTTTATGCTTTTAAACATTAAATCACTAATGACTATAATTCCATTATCTTTTAATACTCTAAACATCTCTTCTATTGCTATAGATTTTTCCTCTGTATTTAAATGATGAAATGCATATGTTGATATGATAACATCAAAGCATTTATTATAATAAGGTATCCTTAAAAACTCACCTATTCTTACCTTTAAATTAGGGTGTTTTTCTTTTGCTACTGTTAACATTTCTCTAGATTGATCTATCCCTATTATACTGCAACTATCATTTAAAAATTTACTAGCTAAGTTGCCTGTCCCTACCCCAATTTCTAATATATTAGGATTTATAATATGAAAACTTTTAACTGTATCATATACATTTTGCAATATTAAACTATAATTTTTATATATTTTTAATGTTCCCTTATCCTCAATAATATCTCTATCATATGCTTTAGCCCAATTATTAAAATTCCATTTATCTTGCCAATTATTTTTAATATTATATAATTCATTACTTTCATTTATTATATTTAATACTTTACTATCTATCTTATATTCCTTTGTTTCTTCATAAAGCTCATCCAATATACTTTCTAAAGATTTTCTTATTATATTAAGTTTATCAATTTCATTATTAACTAACTTCCATTGATCATTAAAGTAAGTTAAACAATTCTCTTTTCTACTATTATTTAATATATTTTTTATATCTTTAATAGGTATGCCTATTGATCTATAAAGTAAAATTGATTGTAATTTTATTATATCTTGTTTAGTAAATGTTCTATAATCATTGTTTTCATTTCTTAAAGGTTCTAACAATCCCTTTTTTTCATAAAATCGCACTTTATTAGTAGTTATATTAAACATTTTAGCTATTTCACTAATTGTATATTTATTTTCCATATATTCATCTCCTAAATAATATCTTGTCTCATATTATTTTAAACTTTAGCCTTAGATGAATGTCAATACAGCTTAATATCCAATTTAACAAATTAACCCTTATTAAATAATCAAATATAATACTCTATTCTAAATCTTCATACAATTCGTCTCTATAATATACTTCTTGTAATTTTGAGCTTAAAATATTCCATAAATATTCTCTTTTTTGCAGTTCTTTTATATAATCTTTATTAATCATAGATTTATATTCATGAATATGCTCTTCTTTATTAAAATCTTCCAAAGACTTGTTCTTTAATTCTGATAAAATTATTCTTCCAATCTCATCAATATTTTCTTTTAATTCATTCTTTATATAATTAACCAACCCTAATATAAGTAAATACTCTCTTGAAATTTCTTTTGTATATTGATTTAAATGCTCATGAAGTTGTTTTTGTAAATCCTCTAAGTATTTTGTTGATATCATGTATTGGTGTTTTTCTATTGATGAGCCCTTAAGTTTATCAACAAGAAATATTTCTCTATGTATGCATCCTAATGCTTTTAAAACACTTCTTGTTAAATTTATAGCATCTTGAACATACTCTCTTTCAGCCATTTCATTAGTAAACTCTCTATAACTATTCATAAATTCATCTGTCAATAATCCAAATTTACTATTTTCTTCTTTTAATTCTTCTTCTACACCATATTGAATTTCCTCTCTCATCAATGCAATGCTCATCATTCCATCTATATCTTCTAAAGATAAATTATTTTCTTCATCTTTTATAGATAAAATTAATTCACCTACATATTTACTAAGCTGAGGTTTTAATTCTTCAATGTTATCTTTATTTAATCCCTCAATAAATTCATAAATCTTTTTATAATACATATATAATTCCCCTCGTTATAATTAATATATTTTTAATATTATTTCTCCTAATATTATTACATATTCTTCCTCAAAACTCTTTCTTTTTATTAATTTTAAAATACTTATTTAATATAATGACGTGGACAATTTATATAATAACATTTATAAAATATATCATAATAAATATTAGGAATCGGTTTAAAGTTCTCCTCTACAACTTTTACATAACATTTTTTAATACTATCTAACCTTCTTTTTTCTGAGTCAATATAATCTTTATAATCATCTTCACATTCCCAATCTTCCGAATTAAACTCTTCCTCATAAATATTCTTTTCTATATTTAATTCAATCTTCTTTAGTTTTTCATATGCTTTGTTTATATTTCCTATTTTCTTAAGAGCAAAAAAGTATTGACCAATCCAGCTATCATCCACATAAAGATTAGCTTTATCATAAAATTCTACACATTTATGATAATCATTAAGTATATACATTAATTCCCCTAAATCGTCAGTTTCTATATTAAACCTTTCATAGTCACTGTTTAATATACATTGTACTATTTTTTTAGACTCTTCTTCTTTACCATTCAACGCTAATTCTATTCCAAGCATTAATGCAATTTTTCCATCAATTTCTTCATCTATAAAAGGAACTGTATAAATTGACTTTAACTTAGAAATACTCTCTTCTTTTTTATTTAACTTAATTAAACTAATAGCTTCACAATATCTGTATATATTATTAAAAGATATTTTAAAAGCCTTATTAAATAATTTTTTTGCTCCATTAAAATCTTTTTTCATAAAATGTAATTTTCCTAAAGCATAATATGTATTAGCATACTTTGAGCTACGTTTAACAGCTTCTGTAAGTAATTTAATTGCTCTATCATAATCTTCATATTCTTCACTTATAAAATATGCCATATTAGTGGCCCATAAAGAAAAATCATCATCTGATATAATATCTTTATTTCTGCCATAATATTCTTCTAATATTTTAATTGAAAATTCTACATCATTTCGTAACTCTAATGATATCATTGCTATAAGCGAAAATGCATAAACATTAGATGGATTATTAAAAACTTCTAACTCCAATATACTTTTATACTTTTCAAAAATTATAACTCTTTCTTCAAATTCTAGATTCATAGCACTTTGAAGATCTTCTAATATTTTAATCATGTCCATTTATACCACTTCCTTTCTATACCTAATATATTGAAATATAATATTTTTTCTTGGGATTATTATATCATCTTTTGATAAATTTTTACTGTTATTTTCCATAAAAATAAAAAAGATTACTATCTAAAATATAATTTTAAGATAGCAATCTTTTTCTAATTATTCAGTATATAAATATTTTCTTGTCATAGGTAATTCGTTATTTAATCCTTTTGTAAATAAAAATTGATGTAAATCTATTACTCCATAATTAAATGAAGCTGCACAAGAATTTAAATATAATCTCCACATTCTAATAAATTTATCATCAAACCCCATTTCCTTAACTTTATCTAAATTGTCTTCAAAACTTTCAGCCCAACATTCTAATGTTTTACCATAATGTAATCTTAAACTTTCTAAATCTACTAAATGTAAATCTTCTTCTGCCATATTATAAACTAGCTCTCTAATTGATGGTATGTATCCTCCTGGAAATATGTATTTTTTTATCCATTGATTTGCTTCACTTTCAGTTTGAGTAGTTATACAGTGAAGTAAAGATATCCCGTTTTCTTCTAATAAATTATTTATAGTTTCCATATAAACAGGTATGTTTTTTCTACCAACATGCTCTAGCATACCTACACTACAAATCCTATTAAATTTTTCACCTGTTTTTAATAATTCTCTATAATCTATCAATCTAACTTCTACTTGATTTTCAAGATTATTTTCTTTTATTCGTTCATTTACTTTAGCAAATTGTTCTTCACTTAAAGTTATTCCAAGGGCCTTAACACCATATTTTTTGGCAGCAGTTATTATAAGTTCTCCCCAACCACAACCTATATCTAATAATTTTTCTCCTGAATGTAAATTTAATTTTTTTAATATATGATCAACCTTATTTAATTGTGCTTCATATAAAGAATCTTTAGAAGATTTAAAATAAGCACAAGAATAACTCATAGTTTTATCTAACCATAATTTATAAAAATCATTACCTAAGTCATAATGATATTGTATGTCTTCTTTACTATTTTTTATAGAGTTTGGCTTAACTTTATATAATTTTTCAAATAATGATGACTTATTTAAAAAACTATCTTTATTTTTATATGCAGATTCTATAATTTCTTGAATATTTCCTTTGAAGTCTATAATATTATTCATATATGCTTCGCCAAAGGTTAAAAATGGATCTTTTAAAATATTACTTTTTGGTAGACGTTCATTTATTATTATTTTAAACTTTATATCTCCTTCACCAAATTTTTCAGTAGTTCCATCCCAAAACTGTACTTCAAATGTGTCTGAGAATATACCTTTTAAAAATTTCTTTAAAAATAATTTTTCCATATTTAATCTCCTCTAAGTAATTTTGCAAAGGCTAGCCAAAACATTTATTTACATACATATAGTAATTACTTAACACTAAATGGTCAATTAACATTTTGGGTATTATAATTAAGCAATTTAAAGAAAATAAAAAATAATATAAAAAAACACACTGGTCTGACCAGTGTGTAATTAAAAATAAAGCTTGCTTTAATTATTTTCATTATTTTGTTTTTAATAGTAATACAGTTTAATCATTCCAAAACCCTTGTATTATAATACTTTAAATAGTCTATTTATTTCAAAATACTTTTTAAATTTTAATTATATTCTTGTATAAAAATTTTTATATTTTAATTTAATTATAAAACTTAAAATTGTTTACATTTATAAAAAAACATATCATAAGTATAAAACTATTCAAAATTAATACTAAAGTCCTATATCTTTTCTAAAATAAGCCCCTTGAAATTGTATACTTTCAATATTGGAATAAGCTTCATTTCTAGCTTCTTCTATATTATTACCACATCCTATAACTGATAAAACTCTTCCACCATTTGTCTTTAAAGTTCCATCTTCATATTTGGCTCCTGCTAAAAATACCTTATCTTTTACTTTTTCATCTATCTTTATTTCATATCCTTTATTAAATTTATTTGGATATCCATTAGATGCTAAAACTACATTTATACATACACCTTTATTCCATTTAATTTCTACTTTATTTAACTTTTCATTTAATGCTGCTTCAATAATTTCTAAAAGATCACTTTCCATTAAATATAAAACTGATTGAGTCTCTGGATCACCCATTCTAACATTGTATTCTAAAAGATATGTTCCTTTTTTAGTTATCATAAGACCAAAGAATATAATTCCCTTAAAATCAAAGCCTTCTTCTTTTATTCCAACTAATGTTTTATCCATTATATTTTCTTTAAAATCATTTAAAACTTCTTCTGTTACATATGGATTAGGTGCTAAAACTCCCATACCACCAGTATTAGGACCTTTTCCACCATCGAAAATTTGTTTATGATCTTTAGCTGATATAAATGGAATTATTGTTTTTCCATCAGTTATTGAAAGTATAGAAGCTTCAACTCCTTCCAAAAATTCTTCAACAACAATTTTTTGTCCTGCCCCATTAAACACATCATCTACCATACATGTATTAACAGCATTTTGAGCCTGATCTTTATTTTCACAAATTATAACACCTTTCCCTGCTGCAAGACCATCTGCTTTTACAACTATTGGATAAGTACAATTTTCTAAATATGTTAAAGCTTCATTAACATTTGTAAATGTAGCATATTCAGCTGTTTTAACACCATACTTTTTCATGAAATCCTTAGAAAAACTCTTACTTCCTTCAAGTATTGCTCCATCTTTAGATGGTCCAAAAATCTTTAAATTTTCTTTCTTAAATTTATCAACTATACCTTTTGTTAAAGGATCTTCTGGACCTACTATTGTTATATCGATAGATTCTTTTTTCGCAAAACTTATTAATTCATCTATATCAGTTATATTTATATTTTCACATTTGTTGTGAATAGCAGTACCACCATTACCTGGAGCTACAAATATTTTTTCAACCTTTTTACTTTTTCCTAGTTTCCAAGCTAAAGCATGTTCTCTTCCACCAGATCCAATTAAAAGTAGTTTCATATAATCTTCCTCCTAAACTCCAATAGATAACTAAACTATTTGAATATGATTTATAACAATTGATATTTTAGTATAATTGCGAATTGTCATTGAAATTTGCTTTTTAGAATTCTTAATAAAGATTTGTCAAATTATCTACTTATCACAATCTTTGATTGAGCGTATACATTAATTGGACTAAGCTTTATTTTAGATCTCTTAAAGCAAATTTCTCAGTCCATGAGTTTTATACTACAATATCAATGCTGTTTAAAAGCTTAGGCTAATGTTTAAAATGTCTAAATCCTGTAAACACCATTACTATTCCATGTTCATTACATGCATCTATTGATTCTTGATCTCTCATAGAGCCACCTGGTTGAATTATTGCTTTTATTCCATTTTCAGCTGCCTGATCAACAACATCTCTAAATGGGAAGAATGCATCTGAAGCTAATATAGTAGCTCCTTTTCCTCTCTTTAAGGCATCTTCTGTTGGCCAAATTCTATTTACTTGACCGCCTCCAATACCTAATGCTATTCCATTATGTGCAACAACAATCGCATTAGATTTAACATATTTAACTACCTTCATTCCAAATAATAAATCTTTCATTTCATCTTCTGTTGGCTTCTTTTCAGTTACTACTTTTATTTCATCAATAAGTTTGTTATCTTCATCTTGTATAAGTATTGCACCATCAACACTTACCATATATTTCTCTGACTTTGGAGTATTATTAAATTTAAGAACTCTTAAATTCTTTTTAGTTTTTAATACTTCTAACGCATCTTCATCATAATCAGGAGCTGCTATAACTTCTAAAAATATTTTAACCATTTCTTCTGCTGTTTTTTTGTCTACTTTTCTATTAAATCCAATAATTCCACCAAATATTGATGTAGGATCAACTTCATAAGCCTTCATATAAGCTTCATATGAATCTTTTCCTACTGCAACTCCACAAGGTGTATTATGCTTTAACGCGCAACATGCTGGTTCATCAAATTCATTAGCACATCTCCAAGCTATATCAACATCTTTAAAGTTATTGTAAGATAATTCTTTTCCATTTAAAGTTTCAAAAGTATTCATAGCTCCATCTAACATTGTTGAAGAATAAACAGCTGCACTTTGATGAGAATTTTCACCATATCTTAAGTTTTGCATTTTCTTATATGAAACTGAAAGATATTCAGGATATTCATCTTCATCAGCTAGCATAAAGTTTGCAATAGCTCCATCATACGCACTCATAAGATTAAATACTTTACCTGCTAATTTCTTCTTTGTGTTTAATGATACTTTTCCATTATTTTCTATCTCATTTTTAACAACTTCATAATCAGTTATATTTGAAATTACAACTACATCTTGAAAATTTTTAGCTGCTGCTCTAAGCATTGTAGGTCCACCAATATCTATAAATTCAACTTTTTCTTCAAAAGATAAATCTTCTTTTACCTTTTCAAAAAATGGATAGAGATTAACTACAACATAATCTATTGTATGAATTTTTCTTTCTTCTAAAACTTCCATATGTTCTTTATTATCTCTTATAGCTAAAATTCCTGCATGAACTAATGGATGAAGAGTTTTAACTCTACCATCTAACATTTCTGGGAAATTAGTAACTTCATTAATTTCAATTACATCAATACCATTTTCTTTTAAATATTTATAAGTGCCACCAGTTGATACTATTTCAACATCCTTAGAAACTAAAAACTTAGCAAAATCTAAAACTCCATCTTTATTAAAAACACTTATTAAAGCTCTTTTTTTCATAAAAACCACCCTCAGTTCTCAACTATTTTTGTTCTACCATTAAAAATTTTTACTTTGTCTTCACTAATCAGTTTAATTGCTCTTGGCAATACTATATGTTCTCTTTCTAATATTCTTTTTTGAAGACTTTCAGCATCATCTTCAAAATAAACTTTAACAACATCTTGAAGAATTATTGCTCCGCCATCTACTTCAGAATTCACAAAATGAACTGTACATCCTGAATATTTAACTCCACTTTTTATAACTGCTTTATGAACATTTAACCCATACATTCCTGGACCACAAAAAGCTGGAATTAATGATGGATGAATATTAATTATTCTATTATTAAATTCTTTTAATATTTTCCCATCTAATATAGATAAATATCCAGCAAGAACAATTAGGTCAACTTTACCTCTTATAAGTTCTAAAACTTTATCTGAAGATTTATCTTTATACTCTTTTTTACTAACAACATAAGTAGGTATATTGTGATTTTTAGCTCTTTCTAATGCATATATTCCCTCTTTACTGCCAATTACCATTTCAATGCTACACTCTATTTCTTTATTTTCTACAGCATCTATAATAGATTGAAGATCCGTTCCACCACCTGAGACTAAAACTGCTATTTTAAACAAACACCTTCACCTCCAGATGTTACATAACCTATTTCATAAGCTTTTTCACCCATTGCAATTAAAGCTTTTATTATAGAATCAACATCTTTTTCATCTACAGCAAGAACAAATCCAATTCCCATATTAAATGTATTATACATATGTTCTTTATCTACGCCTTTTTCAATAATTCTTTCAAATATACCTGGAAGTGGATATGAATTTTTATTAATTACCGCAGTTAATTCTCTTCCATTAAACATTCTTGGCACATTTTCTATAAATCCACCACCAGTAACATGAGCCATTCCCTTAATTTCAAACTCATCCAATAATTTCAGTATAGGTTTAACATAAATTTTAGTAGGAGTAATTAATGTTTTCCAAACTCCTTCTCCATTAAACTCTTCATTTAAATCTTTAAAGACTTTTCTCACTAATGAATAACCATTAGAATGTATTCCAGAAGAAGCAATTCCTATTAATTTATCTCCTTCTTTAATATTACTTCCATTTATTATTTTATCTTTATCAACTATGCCTACTGCAAAACCTGCCATATCATATTCACCTTCATCGTAGAATCCTGGCATTTCTGCTGTTTCTCCACCAATTAATGCACATTCAGATTGAATACATCCATCTGAAATTCCTTTAACCAAATCAGATGCAACTTCTGCTTCAAGTTTCCCACAAGCAATATAATCTAAGAAAAATAATGGTTTAGCTCCATGACATAAAATATCATTTACACACATAGCAACACAGTCAATTCCAACAGTATCATATTTCTTATTTTTAAAAGCTATTTCTAATTTTGTTCCAACTCCATCAGTACCAGAAACTAATACTGGTTTTTCATATCCTGATGGAAGTTCAACCATTCCTCCAAAACTTCCAAGACCATTTAAAACATATTTGCTCATTGTTTTAGCTGCATATTCTTTTATTAACTTTACTGATCTATAACCTTCTTCTATATTAACGCCTGCTTCTTTGTAAGTAATCATTATAACACTCCTTATTCAGTTAACAGTTGATGTTTTACAACTAATGATAATTTTCTAATATACTAGGTAGTTAACTTTAATTTTTATCTAATCACTGTGAATTTTTCATTGTCAATTGTTATTATTCTTCTTCAACTGGTGTAGCAACTGGATAAACTCCATTAAAACAACCCATACAGAATCCTTCTTTTCCCTTGCAACTTTCTTTTACACCATTTTCACTTAAATATCCTAAATAATCTGCTCCAATCATTTTTCTTATTTCTTCTACCGAATTATTTGCAGCAATAAGTTCACTTCTATATGGTGTATCAATACCAAAATGACAAGGATATTTAACACTTGGAGATGCAATTAAAAAGCTTATTTCTTTAACTCCAGCACGTTTAAGTGATTCTATTAAATATTTTGAAGTTGTTCCCCTTACAATTGAATCATCAATTAAAACTACCCTTTTACCCTCTAAATTTGTTTTTAATGGATTTAACTTAACAGCAACTGATCTTTCTCTTATTTCTTGAGATGGAGATATAAATGTTCTACCTACATATCTATTCTTAATAAATCCAGTATCATAAGGAATACCTGATGCCTTAGCATATCCTATAGCCGCTGGTATACCTGAATCAGGAACTGCAATCACTAAATCTGCCTCTAACTTATGTTCTTTATATAATTGTTCTCCTGCTCTAACTCTTGAAGTATGAACATCTAATCCATCAATTTTAGAATCAGGCCTTGCAAAATATATATATTCAAAAGCACATGTTTGACACAACGTATTTTCAGAATATCTATAAGAATTAACGCCTTTATCATCTATAATAACAATTTCTCCAGGTTCAATATCTCTTACAAGTTCAGCGCCTATTGCATCTAAAGCACAACTTTCTGATGTTAACACATATCCTTCATCAATCTTTCCAAGTGAAAGTGGTCTGATTCCATGAGGATCTCTAGCCCCAATTAATTTATCTTTTGACATAATTGTTAATGCAAATGAACCTCTTATAGCCGATATTGCATCAACTACAGCTTTTGTAAGCCCTTTTTTTGCACTTCTTGCTATAAGACATGCTATTACCTCAGAATCACTTGATGTATGAAAAATTTGGCCAGCATCTTCAAGCAATTCTTTTATAACATCATCATTAACTAAATTGCCATTATGAGCCATTGCAATTGAGCCTATTTTAGAAGTAGTAAGTATTGGTTGAGCATTTTCTATTCCTTTGCCACCAGCTGTAGAGTACCTAACATGCCCTATAGCTATATTACCTTTTAAATTCATCAAATCCTCTTGTTTAAATGCATCTGTAATTAGTCCTAGCCCCTTATGCATTTCTATTTTTTCTCCATCAGCTACTGCAATCCCTGCACTTTCTTGACCTCTATGTTGTAGTGCATAAAGTCCATAATAAGTCATTGAAGCAACATCTAACGGCTTATTAGTATAAACTCCAAAGACTCCACATTCATCTTTAAATTTGTCCAAACTTGGATCTATAATTAATTCAAACTCTGAATTTGTCATCTATATATCCCTTTCTTAACTTAATTTAAGGCTTGTAATATAAAAATTATATTCCATTTATAATTCATTCTTATAATCATATTCGATATTTGTGTTGATACATAAAATATAGATTTATATTAAATGTATCAACACTTTTTTAAAGCATTCTCATTATTTTAGATTTCTAATTGTATGGTTATTATTTAGATATTCTTTTTAATATTTCAATATAAGCATCTTCTACATTTCCTAAATCTCTTCTAAATCTATCTTTATCTAACTTTTCTCCTGTAGTAGCATCCCAAAATCTACAAGTATCAGGTGAAATTTCATCAGCTAAAACTATAGTTCCATCTGAACACTTACCAAATTCTATTTTAAAATCAATTAAATTTATGTTTTCTTTTGCAAATGCTTCTTTCAATATATTATTAATCTTAGCTGTCATATCTAAAATAGTATTAATTTGTTCAAAAGTAGCAGCCCCAATTGCTACTGCATGATAACTGTTAATTAATGGATCACCTAATTCATCATCTTTATAAGAAAATTCAAATACAGTAGTTTTAAGCTCTGTTCCTTCTTTAAGTCCTAATCTTTTAGCCATACTACCTGCTGCTACATTTCTTACTATTACTTCTAACGGAACTATTTCAACCTTTTTACATAACTGCTCTCTATCATTTAGTTTTTTAATAAAATGAGTTTTTATTCCTTGTTTCTCTAATTGTTCAAATAATATTGATGTAATCTTATTATTTAATACACCTTTATCTGCAATCTGCCCCTTTTTTTCTCCATTAAAAGCTGTTGCATCATCTTTATAATAAATTATTACTTCATCAGCATTATCTGTTGCATATATTTTTTTGGCTTTTCCCTCATATAACATTTCTAGTTTTTCCATTATAGTTCTACACCTTCCCCATTTTCATCTATAAAATTCTTTTTCATATTATTTCTGAATTCGATCAATCTTCCTCTTAATTCCTTATCTTTTAACGCTAACATTTGTAATGCTAACATTCCTGCATTATAACTATTATTTATTCCAACAGTTGCAACTGGAATTGATTTAGGCATTTGCACTATTGAATATAATGAATCTAATCCATTAAGTGCTGCATTAATAGGCACTCCTATTACTGGAAGTATTGTTTTTGATGCAATAACTCCTGGTAAATGTGCTGCAAGTCCTGCACCAGCAATTATTACTTCACAACCTTCTTTTTCAACCATTTCTATAGTTTCTTCTAATTTTTCAGGAACTCTATGAGCTGAAAGAATAAATGCTTTATAATCAACATTAAATTCTTTTAAAGCATTTGCTGCTCCTCTCATAACTTCTGTATCTGATTTACTTCCAAAAAATATTGCTACTTTCATAGTTAATCCTCCTAAATTCTTAAATTCTTAAATTCTTAAATTCTGGGCATTTTATAATTTTTCATTGACATAATGCTTAAATTTTAAAAATTATTCTATTTAAATTTAAACCAATTCTTATTTAAAATAGTTAACTCCTGATTTAAATATCTTTTGGTCAAAATCTCCTGGAATATTTCTATATAAATTTTCACCTATTCTTTCTGAATGAGCCATTTTACCAAGAACTCTTCCATCAGGACTTGTTATCCCTTCAATTCCATACATAGAGCCATTAGGGTTATATGGCATATTAAGTGCTACTTCTCCTTCAAAATCAACGTATTGAGTAGCCACCTGCCCATTGTTTATTAGTTTCTTTATTAAGCTTTCTGGGGCAACAAATCTTCCTTCTCCATGGGAAATTGCTATTGAATGTATATCTCCTAAATTTGCTTCATTAAACCAAGGTGACTTATTTGAAACTATTTTTGTTCTAACTATGGAAGACATATGTCTATTTATACTATTGTAAGTTAACGTAGGCATATCTTCTTTTATATCTATAATTTCTCCATATGGTACTAACCCTAACTTTATTAAAGCCTGGAAGCCATTACAAATTCCTAATGTTAACCCATCTCTATTCTTTAATAATTCCATTACTGACTCTTTAATTTTCTCATTTCTAAATACAGTTGCTATGAATTTTCCCGATCCATCTGGTTCATCCCCTGCTGAAAATCCTCCTGGAATCATTATTATTTGTGACTTATCAATTTCAGATTTAAGTCTTTCTATTGAATCTACTAATGCTTCTTTAGTTATATTTCTAAATATTACTTCTGATACTTCTGCACCTTCTTTTTCAAAAGCTCTTCTACAATCATATTCACAATTATTTCCTGGGAATACTGGAATCACAACTCTTGGCTTAGCTAATTTAATAGCTGGTGATAAAACTTCTTTTTTATCATATAAAACAGTTTTTATCTTTTCTGAAACATCTTCAGTTTTTATCTTAAATACAGTACTTAATTTTTCTTCGTATATTTTTTCTAAATTCTCAATTTCTAAATCTAAATCATATTCCTTACATATTAATGTTTGAGAACAAATAGTTTTACCTATTTCTTTGTATAAACAATCTTTAAATTCTTTATTTACATCAACTTCATTTTTAACTTCTAATAATAAACTTCCATAATTAAATCCAAAAAGTTCATCTTTAGTTAAATTACTAAATTCAGCACCAATTCTATTTCCAAGAGACATCTTTGTTAAGCACTCTGAAACTCCTCCAAACTTAACTGCTGATGCTGATATAACTTTTTCATCAACTATTAATTTATAAAGCACTTCTAAATTTTTCTTAAATTTATTCATATCTATAGTGCCGTCTTCTAATTTTTCAGTTTTAAGTAATATTAACTTTGAGTTTGTATTTTTAAATTCTGGAGAAATTATTTTATTAGCTTTCTCAACCCCTACTGCAAATGAAACTAATGTAGGTGGTACATCTAAATCTCCAAAACTTCCTGACATCGAATCTTTTCCTCCAATTGCTGCAATTCCAAGTTGCATTTGAGCTTCATAAGCTCCAAGTAATGCTGAAAAAGGTTTACCCCATCTTGTTTTATCCTTACCTAACTTTTCAAAATATTCTTGGAAAGTTAATCTTGCTTTTCTATAATCTCCACCCATAGCTGAAAGTTTAGTTATTGATTCTATTACTGAATAATAAGCCATATGATATTGACTCCAAGTACCTAAATATGGATTAAATCCAAATGTCATTATTGTAGCATCTTTACTTTCTCCTCCAAGTACAGGTATCTTAGCTGCCATTCCTTCTGCTGGAGTACTTGCATATTTCCCACCAAAAGGCATAATCACTGTTCCTGCACCAATAGTTGAATCAAATCTTTCAACTAATCCTTTTTGAGACGCTATATTTAAATCTTTTAATTTACTAATCCATGTATCTTTTACATTAACATTTGAAACTTCATATGGATACTCAGTTGGACCACTAACCTCTACAGATACTTTTTGTTTTGCTCCATTTGTATCTAAAAACCTTCTATCTAAATCTACTATTTTTTTGCCTCTCCAAAACAATCTAAGTTTATCAGTATCTGTAACATTAGCCACTAATGTTGCTTCTAAATTTTCTTTATTTGAAAGCTTTATAAACTCTTCTGCATTTTCTTTAGATACAACTACTGCCATTCTTTCTTGTGATTCTGAAACTGCAAGTTCTGTTCCATCTAATCCATCATATTTCTTTGTAACTTTATCTAAATCTATATCTAATCCTCTGCATAACTCTCCAATAGCAACTGATACTCCACCGGCTCCAAAATCATTGCATCTTTTTATCATTTTTGCTACTTTTGAATTTCTAAATAATCTTTGAATTTTTCTTTCTGTAGGTGCATTTCCTTTTTGAACTTCTGCACCACATTCATTTAATGAATCCACTGTATGTTCTTTTGATGATCCTGTAGCTCCACCTACACCATCTCTACCTGTTCTTCCACCAAGTAAAATAATTACATCACCTAATTTAGGTTCTTCACGAACAACATTTTCTTTTGGTGCTGCTGCAATAACTGCTCCTATTTCCATTCTCTTAGCTATATAATTCGGATGATAAATTTCTTGAACTTCACCTGTTGCAAGTCCTATTTGATTTCCATAAGAACTATATCCATGAGCTGCTCCTAAAGTTATAGTTCTTTGAGGAAGCTTTCCTTTTAAAGTTTTTTCTACAGCAACTGTTGGATCACCTGAACCTGTAACTCTCATGGCTTGATATACATAAGTTCTACCTGATAGTGGATCTCTTATGGCACCTCCTAAGCAAGTTGCCGCTCCACCAAAAGGTTCAATTTCAGTTGGATGATTATGTGTTTCATTCTTAAACATTACTAAATAATCTTCTAAACCTTTATCTGTGTCAATTTTTACATTTATTGAGCATGCATTTATTTCTTCTGATATATCTAAATCATTAAGTTTTCCTCTTTTTCTAAGTTCCTTCATTGCTATAACGGCAATATCCATAAGAGTTTGATCTTTATCTTTTTCTCCATATACATATTCTCTAGATTTTATATAATTTTCATAACTTTTTTTAATTGGTAAAGTATATTTATTATGTTCAAATTCTATATTTTCTAGTATTGTAGAAAAAGTAGTGTGTCTACAGTGATCTGACCAATAAGTATCAATGACTTTAATTTCTGTAATTGATGGGTCTCTATTTTCTTTTATAAAATAATCTCTTATCATAATAAGATCTTCAATACTCATAGCAAGACCATAATCTGAATGGAATTTTTTCAATTCTTCTAAATTTTTTTCTCTAAATTCATTTAATATAAGAACATCTTTAGGTAAGTTTGAAATGGATATAATCTCTTTACTGTTTATATCTACTTCTCTAGAATCTACTGGATTTATATAATATGATTTTATATTATCAATTTCTTCTTTTGTAATATTTCCCTTTAATATAATTATTTTAGCTGACTTTACATCCACCTTATCTTTCTCAGTTAACAATGATATACATTCTGAAGCCGAATCTGCTCTTTGATCATATTGACCTGGTAAAAATTCAACAGCAAATGCTACTTCATCATCATTGATTTTTAATTCTGACTCATACACATTATCAACTGTTAACTCTGAAAAAATAGTATGTAATGCTTTCTTATAATATTTTTCACTTATATCTGAAATAATATATTTATTTATAAGCCTTACACTTATTAAGTTATTTACACCTAAATTTTCTTTAAAATCTCTTAATAACCCTTGAGCTTCTACATCAAATCCACTCTTTTTTTCAACAAATATGCTTTTAATATTTAACATTATAATTCATTCCTCCAAAAATTATTAATTTGGTTTTAACTTAACAGTTTAGCGAACTTTATGATTTATTTTAATAATAATTTTCGTGTTTGTATTTTAAGATTAGCATCAAATACGTATGTTGTCAACCAACTCACTGTTATTTATTTTAAAAAACGCATTTTTACCGAACTTTAATTTATATTCATAATATAATCATTCGTATTATATGTTTCTAAAATCATTCTTCCTTAACATTAAAATCATATCAATAATACTTATCTACTATACTATTATTGTTATAAATTTATTTTTCATACATTTACTTTTAATCATATATAAAAATCGCTAAACAACTTTCAAATGTAGATTTTTACTTATATATCCTTCTCTAATATTGATTCATATAATTATTTTTTTTATCTTTATAATACATTTACCTTCAAAAACACAAAAAAATATCACTATATTTATTTATAATAAAATATAAATAAATATAGTGATATTTAAACATTTATAAATCTATTACATTGCACTTCGATTTATAAATTCAGCTTTAAGCTTTGAATATACAATTTTTTGACTACTATAAAGACTATAATATCCTGATAGCATATAACTAACACCACAAGCAATAGCGAATAAAATAACAGCACCTGACCCGAAAAGTTCTATGCTTAATATTACAGAAGTAATAAGTGTATTAACTACACCACAAAACAATGCTACAACGCCTATTGCTGCTCCAAATCCTGGATCCAAGCCAATTAAATTTCCTACAACGCACCCAAAGGTAGCCCCTATAAAAAATGTAGGAACAATTTCTCCACCCTTATATCCAACGCTTATAGTAATAACTGTAAATATAATTTTTAAAATAAATGCTTCCGGCTTTGCATGCCCATTCATAGCATTAGTTATAATGTCCATTCCTGCACCATTATAATCTCTACATCCTACCAAAAACGTAAAGGCAACTATAGCTAAACCACCACAAAATATTCTAATATAATTATTTTTTATTAATTTAATTAAAAGTTTATTAGTTTTATGTAATGTTTCACAGAATAAAATACTTACTAAAGCACATAAAGCACCTAAAGCAGCAACTCTTATCATGTTTTCAATTGAAAAACTTGGAATAATATTTATGTTAAAACGAACTGGTTCAAGTCCAAAAAACAAAGATACTTCATAAGCTACAATCGACGAAACAATACAAGGAATAAAACTAGAATAATAAATAATTCCAACACTTATAACTTCCATAGAAAAAAAAGTAGCTGTTAAAGGTGTCCCAAATAATGCTGAAAAAACACCACTCATTCCACATAAGGTAATTAAATGCATATCTTTTTCATCTAGACGTAAAACTTTTCCTACCTGGGAACCAATACTACCACCTAACTGCAATGCTGCTCCTTCTCTACCAGCTGACCCTCCAAAAAGATGAGTTATTACAGTACTTATAAATATAAGAGGTGACATGACAAATGGAACTTTCCCATCAGTACGAATAGAATCTATAACTAAATTTGTTCCCATATTATTACCCAATTTAAATAATTTATATAAATATATTATAGCAATTCCACCTAAAGGTAATATAAATATTATCCAATCATTTTTCATTCTAAGATTTGTGGCATATTCAACACTAATATGAAAAGCACTCCCCACTAAGCCACCTATTAGTCCTGTAATTCCTGCAACCATAACCCATTTAAAGAATGTAATTACATATTTCTTTATAATCGTTAATTTTAAAGCAACTATATCCAAATCAATCTCCCCATTTTATTTATTTAAATAAGTATCAAAAAAGCTACTAAAAAATGCTTTTAATCATTTTTTAGCAGCTGTTAATTTCTACTATCTATCGAAGTTTCTGTTGTTTCTTTGTTGCTTTCTTGCTCTTCTACAATCAGGGCATCTTACTGGATCATTATCAAATCCTTTTTCTTTGTAGAATTCTTGTTCTCCAACTGTGAAAACAAATTCCTTACCGCAATCTTTACACATTATTTTCTTATCTTCCATTATAAAATCCTCCTCTTCATAGATTATAACCTTAATACTAGACCAATCTCTGAAAAAGAGGTAATGTATAGTACTGATTAAATCTTGAATTATATTACTACTTAATCATATCATATAGACTTCAATAATTCAAGTAAAATTATTTTATTCTTCAAATATTAATCCATCTATAAGTTTGCCAGATTTCATTGAAACTATTCTATCTGATACCTTTTTAGCAAAATCCATATCATGAGTTATTATCATCATTGCCATTCCACTTTTACCTAATTTTTTTATTAAGTTTGCTATCTCTTCTGTAAGTCCAGGATCTAATGCAGAAGTTGGCTCATCAAAACACATTACCTTTGGTTCCAAAGCCAACGCTCTACCAATAGCAACTCTTTGTTTTTGACCTCCAGATAATTCAAAAGGATAACTTTGTGCTTTTTCTTTTAAACCTAAGAAACCTAATATTTCTTCTGCCTTCTCTATGGCTTCATTCTTGTTTAACCCTAAAACCCTTTGAGGTGCTTCTATTAAATTCTCTAGTACGGTCATATGTGGAAATAAATTAAAGTTTTGAAATACAAGTCCAATATCTTTTCTTATATCATGCATAGTTTTTTTATTAACGTATTTTCCATTTTCACAAATTGCTCGCCCATTAATTTCAATTTTACCTTTATCACATTTTTCTAAAGCATTAACACATCTAAGAAGGGTTGTTTTTCCACCTCCTGATGGACCAACAATAACTAATATTTCTCCAGCTTTAATATTAAGATTAATATCTTTTAACACTTCTATATTTCCAAAGTTCTTTTTTATTCCACTAATTCTCAACATATCCTCAGCCCCTCTCTAGTTATAATACTCATATTTTTTTTCTATTCTTCCTAATATCTTACTAAGTATTCCTATTACTAATAAATATACAATTCCTGCCAATATCAACGGAATCAATGTAACATCCCTATTTGATGCTATTTTAGCTATTTTTAATAATTCATCTAATCCTATTATATAAACTAAAGATGTATCTTTCACTAATGTTGTAATTTCATTTACTACTGGTGGAATAACTCTTTTAATAGCTTGTGGTAATATTATTCTAAAAAAAGTATCTTTAGGTGTTAGTCCAAGCATTTCTGCAGCTTCATATTGCCCCTTATCTATAGATATTATTCCTGCCCTAAATATTTCTCCAAAGTATGCAGCATAATTTAAAACAAATGCTAATATAGCTGCTGTAAATCTATCAAAGGTTATACCCATAGTTGGTAATCCAAAAAATATTACTACTATTTGTAATAACAATGGAGTTCCTCTCATTATAAGTACATAAATGCCTGTTAAATTTCTTAATATTAGAAATTTTGATGTTCTAGCTAAAGCTATAATAACTCCAAAAGGTATAGATAATATTAATGTTAATATAAAAACTTCTAATGTAACTTTTAAGCCTTCTAATATTTGAGGCATTAGTGATAATATATAATTCAAGATAACTCCTCCTTTTATTTAGCTACTATATTTTCTCCAAACCATTTTTCTGAGATTTTTGCTCCTGTTCCATCATCAATTACAGAATCTAAAGCTTTATTAAATTCTTCAACAAATTTGGTATCTCCTTTTCTCATTCCTACTGCATAATCTTCTACTCCAAAATCATCCTTTAGTATTTTATATTTTTCTTTTCCTCTTTCATTAATGTAATATTTCGCTAATATTTCATCAGCTACAACTGCATCTATTCTTCCCGCTTCTAAATCCATTAATGCATCATTATTAGTTTCAAATGTAATTACATTTCCCCCATCAAATTTACTCATAATATCTCCATCAGCTTCTATAGCATCCACTGCGCTTGATTGATTTTGAGCTCCAACTTTAGCATTAACCAAATCATTCTTGGTGTTAATTTTTGAATCTACTAATGTTATAATAACTTGTCTATTATTTAAATAAACTTTAGAAAATTCTACATTTTGTTTTCTTTCATCAGTTACTGAATATCCATTCCAAATTAAATCTATGTTCCCATTATTAAGTTCTGACTCTTTCATACTCCAATCAATTGATTGAAATTTAATTTTTTTATTAAGTTTTTCACCAACAGCCTTAGCAAGATCAACATCAAACCCAACTGTTTCTCCATTTGCATCTTTAAATCCCATAGGAATAAATGTATCATCCATTCCTATTACTATCTCATCTTTGTTAGAAACACTTTCTTGCTTATTGCTTTTGCACGCTACTAAATTCACCCCTATAGTAGCAATACACGATACTATTAATACCTTTTTTATAAATTTATTTATCATTATTGAATCCCCCTTCGTCGCTTCTCTTGTTTATTACTTTATCATAATAAAGCGATGAATTCAACTTCTTTTTCTAATTTAGTATCTATAAAACATGTATAAAATCAACAAATCAGAACATACTATAGTTAATCCTTATTTATATATAAAAATCAGTTTCTTAAGTTATTACTATTTACTTGTTAATCAATAAAAAAGGTTTATGGAAATTTGTTTTTCCATAAACCTTTTTTTATTATTGTTATCTCTATTTTAAATATGTATTTATACATACAATAGAAAAATATTATTATAATACAATTTTTATTATTTTTTATTTCTTTCCAAGTCTATCCAAAGCATTTTGTAAATTTTCAACTTGTAATTCAAATTGGTCTTTTAAATCTGTTATCTCAGTTTTATCAACAATATCCTCATCTTTTTTATCTTCTATTTTATCTTTAGTTTCATCAACATCATCTCTAATCTCATCTAATTTATCCATT
Source organism: Clostridium taeniosporum (assembly GCF_001735765.2). Classification (NCBI taxonomy): domain Bacteria; kingdom Bacillati; phylum Bacillota; class Clostridia; order Eubacteriales; family Clostridiaceae; genus Clostridium; species Clostridium taeniosporum. The sequence continues at coordinate 1,066,730 of NZ_CP017253.2, read as the reverse complement.
ATTTCATCAAACTTATCTTTTAAATCTTCACTTTTTCCTTTTAAATCAGCTTGATTTAATTTATCTGTTAATTCATCTGCTTTATCAGCAAATTCTTTCATTAACCTTTCTTTATCTTCATCAAATTCATCCATCTTGTCCGCTATTTCAGATGGTGTATCTCTTAATTTATCCTTTAACTCTTGTATATCTTCTGAATCAAATATTTCATCAACTTTTTCTGATGATGGAGTTTCATCTTCAGATTGCTTTACAGTTAAAACATAATCATCTTGTAAATTGCATCCTAATAAACTAAACCCTAAAATTAAAATTAATCCTATAGCTATCATTAAATTCTTTTTTCTCATTTATTCACCTCAAATAACAATTTTCAATTACAAAAATAGAATTTTAAATCTGTATATTGTTTGGACACATTCAAATAAATAACTATTCAATATACTAGTTTATTTTGTAAACTACTTATTCCTTAGAAACTACTAATAGTTAAGCTATTAGTAGAATACAATTCATTGTATTTCACAAAATATCAGTGGCATCTTTAACTTGTTATTTATTTTCATATGCTTTATGTATAATATTTTAATACTTTTACATATTTTATTCAACATTTTTAGACTAATCAGTATTAAAAATTATATTTTAAATTTATCTTAAGTATTAAATTTATCTTAAATATTAGTAATTAAAAATGTTTACTTATTGTAAAATAAAATTGAACTAATAAAAAAATCTATAGTGGATTACCTGTGTTATGATTTAATAACTAAGCAAAATTCAACTTATATAAAAATTAAATACCCCAAAATAATCCCATAATTATTTCGAGGTACTTTTTCAAATCCTATTTATAGGGCTTCTACAATATTTTCATCTATACTTTCTTCTTCACATTCAAATATTTCTTTATCAAATTCCCCTTCTTGTTTAGCAACTATAGTTGTACAAACAGCATCACCTGTAATATTTACAGCTGTTCTAGTCATATCTAGTATTCTATCTATACCCATTATTAGTGCTATTCCTTCAACAGGTAAATTTACTGAATTAAATACCATTGATAAAGTAATAAGACCTACCCCAGGAACCCCTGCTGTTCCTATGGATGCTAATGTTGCAGTAAGTATTACTGTAATATAATCATTTACTCCAAGATTTATTCCAAAAGCTTGAGCTACAAACACAACTGCAACTCCTTGCATTATTGCAGTTCCATCCATGTTTATTGTGGCTCCTAAAGGCACAGTAAATGATGATATTTTCTTAGATACTCCAATTTTTTTATCTAATGTATCTACTGATAAAGGAATAGTTGCATTAGATGTTGCTGTCGAAAAAGCAAAACTCATTACTGGCGCAAATTTTTTTAAGAATTTTATAGGACTAAGACCTGAAAATCCTTTAAGCATAACCATGTAAGTTCCTAAACATTGGATTGCTAAAGCTAAGAAAACTGCTCCCATATACTTTAGCATAGGTGTAAAAGCATCCCATCCAAGAGTTGCAAATGTAGTTGATATTAAACAAAAAACTCCTATAGGCGCAACTTCCATAACTATCATTGTCATTTTCATCATTATTTCATTGCCTGCTTTAAAGAAATCTGCTACTACTTCAGTTTTCTTTCCTAAACTTGCTAAAATAATACCTACTAACATTGCAAAAAATATTATTTGAAGCATATTACCTTGTGATAATGCATTTATAGGATTTGTAGGTATTATATCTAAAATCACATCAGAAAATGCTTTGCTCTCTGCTATAGTTGGTTCTGATATTTTAACACTAGACATATCAAGTCCTATTCCAGGATTTATAACTTTGCCGATTCCAATAGCTACTGTTATGGCAATAGCCGTAGTAACTACGTAAAATCCCATTGTTTTTATACCAACTTTTCCAAGTTTTTTAGTATCTCCTATTGCTAAACTTCCACAAACTAACGAACAAAATACTAAAGGTACTACAAGCATTTGCATTGCTCTTAAAAATCCTTTTCCCACTATCTTAAATACACCATCAATTAAGAACACATCTCTAAATGTACCTGATGGAACAAAGTTATATAAAATTATCCCGAAGATTGCTCCAAGAATTAATGCAATAAATACTTTAGTTGTTAATCCTAATTTTCCTTTCATACGATCCCCCCAGTTATTATAAAATGAATTTATTTATATCACTTCTTGCATTTATCATATTTTTATTATATTCTACTTTTTATTATTTGTCTATAGTATTTGCTTATACTTACTTACTTTATATATTTTTTTATAATATCATTTAAGTTTTTATATATATTTTTATGAATAAACTTATCCATTCTTATTCATTTTACATATTTTTAGCACAATTGAATTTTATAATACAACCCAATTCATTTATTATGTAAATTGCAAAGTATTTTAAACAATATTTCTACCAACTGGTTCTTTGAATATATCTAATAAACATTGTTTTAACCTTTTATTACACCAATCATCTAAATTATTCTCTAATATATTTTTATAAAGAAAAAATGCATTAGAGAATTAACTCTAATGCATCTAATTTTTTATAAAATTTACTCATTCTTATTTTTTTGAAACATTTTTTAATGTATCAGCTATAGCAGCTATACTTCCTAATGATGATAAAGTTTCATTTGGTAGTATAAGCTTATTAGCAGGATTCAATGCCATCTCCTTAAGAGCCTCAACTTGTTTTAAAGCAATAACTCTTTCATCAGTACCTGATTCAATAATAGCTTGATTTACTTTTCTTATAGCTTCTGCTTCTGCTTTAGCTATTTGTTCTATTGCTTTACCTTTACCTTCTGCTTCAAGTAATTGAGATTCCTTAAGTCCTTCTGCTCTTCTAATATTAGATTCCTTTTCTGCTTCTGCTCTAAGTATTTGTGATTGTTTTTCTCCTTCAGCCTTTTCTATTTCAGATTGTCTAAGACCTTCTGCTTGAAGTATCATAGCTCTCTTATCTCTTTCAGCTTTCATTTGTTTTTCCATAGCTTGTTGAATTTCAGCTGGTGGTATAATATTTTTTATTTCAACACTTAAAATTTTTATACCATAAGCATCTGTTACTTCATCTATTATACTTAAAAGGTTTTGATTTATTGAATCTCTACCACTTAAAATTTCATCTAAACTCATATTTCCTAAAATATTTCTTATATTTGTTGTAGCTGAATAAACTATACCTGATTTGTAATCTTCGATATTATATACCGCATCTTTTGCATTTAACATTTTATAAAATATTACATTATCAACTGAAATTTTTACATTATCCTTAGTTATAACTGATTGTGGTGGTACATCTAAAATTTGTTGTTTTGTTGATACTTTTTTTCTAACAAAATCTACAAAAGGTATTAAGAAATGCCATCCCGGTTCTAATATTCTACTAAATTGTCCAAATCTCTCAACAACATATAAATAACCTGTATTCACCACTTTTACTGATGAAAATATTGTGAAAATTATAAATATTAATATTAATGGTGTTCCTATAAATTTAAGCATTTTTATTTTCCTCCTTTAATTTCTTAATTTTAAATTTTGTTCCATTGATACTTGTAATACTAAACTTTTCTCCCATATGAATAGTTTCTCCTTCATTAATCACCGTCCAGTATATTCCATTAATTTTCAAGGTCGCCTTTTGGTATATATTCTCTTCTGCAGTTATGATTTTTCCTATATATGTTTCTTCCATAAGTGGTATCCTATGTTCAGAATTCTTATATTTCTTTCTTATCCAAGGATATCCAATTGATATTGATATTATTCCTATTACTAAGAATATTATTACCTGAAATAAAAAGCTAACTTTTAATCCAGCTGCAAAAATTGATGCAATTGCTCCTATAGAAAACCACACAAACAAAAAACTGCTAGTAAAAATATCCATTACAAATGCTGCAACTGCAATTATAATCCAGAAGACTATACTCCCCATCACCATTCCCCCTTCTTCTTTTATTTTCCAAATTCATTAATATTAGTATATCACTAATTAATGTATAATGAATTTATTATTTAATATAGCTTTATTATACAGTATCGTATACTATATTACAATATATTTTTTATCATTTAATAAAATATATTATATCATTTATTTTTCTTGATTATACCATATATACTATTATCGAACATATTTCAATTGATTTTATATAAATTTCAGCATATTATGATTATATATACAAATGCTGTTTGGTTATACTAAGAGCATATACTAAAAAATTGGAGTTGATCTAATATGGATTTTATAAAAGTTGCATCTGCATGCCCAAAAACTAAAGTAGGAGATATTAATTATAATATATCTAATATTCTAGAATGTATAAATAATGCTAAAAATAATGATAGTAAATTTATAGTTTTTCCAGAACTTTGTATAACTTCATATACATGTGGTGACTTATTTTTAAATGACACTTTATTAAATAAATCATTAACTGGAATAAATCAAATATTAAATGCTACAGAAGATTGTGATATGTTAATTGCAATGGGAGCACCACTTCTTATAAACAGCGTGCTTTACAATTGTGCTTATTTACTTTTCAAAGGTAAAATATTAGGTATAGTCCCTAAATCATATATACCTAACTACAGTGAATTTTATGAAAAAAGATGGTTTACAGAAGGACTTTCTTTAGAAACGCAAGAAATTGATTTACCTATTCAAAAGAATGTACCTTTTGGAACAAATCTTATTTTTTCTTCTCAAATAGCTAATTTTGGAGTTGAAATATGTGAAGATTTATGGGTAACAATTCCTCCTAGCTCTTATCTTTCTTTGTTAGGAGCACATATAATAGGTAACTTATCTGCTTCAAATGAATTAGTAAGTAAAAAAAATTACAGAAAAAGTCTTGTATCAAATCAAAGTGCTAGATGTCTTTGTAGTTATATATATTCTTCTGCTGGAGTACATGAATCATCTACAGACTTATTATTTAGTGGACATCTATTAATAAGTGAAAATGGTTCTATATTAAATGAAAATGAAAGATTCCAAAGAGAAAACGAAGTAATTTATTCTTGTGTTGATATTTTTAAACTTAAATCTGAAAGACTAAAAAATCTCAGTTTTAGAGATTTAAGTAAATTTACAGGTAGAAAACCTTATATAATAAACTTCAAATTTAACTGCACGGATATAAATAATTTTGATAGATTTATTGATAAACATCCTTTTGTTCCTTCATCTAAATTAGAACGTGAAGAGAGATGTAAAGAAATTTTCAATATTCAAAGTTCTGCTTTAGCTAAAAGATTTGAACATACAGGAGCTAAAAAAGCTATAATAGGAATTTCTGGTGGCTTAGATTCTACTCTTGCTCTTCTTGTTATAGTTAAAACTTTTGAATTGCTTAACTTAGATAAGCATAATATAGTTACAATAACAATGCCTGGATTTGGTACTACTGATAGAACTTATAATAATGCCTTAACTTTATGTAAAGAATTAGGTTGCGACTTAAGAGAAATAAATATCGTAGATGCTGCCCTTCAACATTTTAAGGATATAGGGCACGATAAAAATATTCACGATGTTACTTATGAAAATGTTCAAGCAAGAGAAAGAACTCAAATTTTAATGGATATAGCTAATAAAGAACAAGGACTTTTAATCGGTACTGGAGATTTATCTGAATTAGCTCTTGGATGGTGCACTTATAACGGAGATCATATGTCAATGTATGCAGTAAATCCATCTATTCCAAAAACACTTGTTAGATATTTAGTTAAATACGTTGCTGATAAAGAATCTAATGCAGAAGTTAGTAAAACACTTATTGATATCTTAGATACTCCTGTAAGTCCAGAATTGCTTCCTAAAGATTCAAATGGAGAAATTTCACAAAAAACTGAAGATATCGTAGGCCCTTATGAACTTCATGATTTTTTCTTATATCATTTTATAAAACATGGATCATCAAAAGATAGAATTCTATTTTTAGCTAAAGAAGCTTTTAAAGATGATTATACTTATGAAGAAATTGAAAAGTGGCTTAATAAATTTATGTGGAGATTCTTTACTCAACAATTCAAAAGAAGTGCTTTGCCTGATGGACCTAAAGTAGGAAGTATTTCCTTAAGTCCTAGAGGAGACTGGAGAATGCCTTCTGATGCTCAACCTTGGAAATAATTATAAATTTGGTATCATTTTGAATATTTTATTATTAATTTAGTAATAAATTAAAACTTTTTGTGCTTAACTATAGAAATATAAACTTAGTAGTGCTAAAATTAGAGTTATTAGTAAAGACAATAAGCCTACAGATATGGAGGAATGTAAAATGGGGAAAAAAGTTGATATTGATTGGGGTAAGCTAGGTTTTAATTACATAAAAACAGATTATCGTTATATTTCAATTTGGAAAGATGGAAAATGGGATGAGGGAAAATTAACTGAAGATAATATGCTTAAAATGAGCGAAGCCTCTACTGTTCTTCATTATGGTCAAAGTTGTTTTGAAGGATTAAAAGCTTACACAACAAAAGAAGGAAAAATACAATTATTCAGACCAGATAGAAATGCTGCTCGTATGAACGAAAGTTGTGATAAACTTCTTATGCCAAATATACCTGAAGAAAAATTTATAGATGCATGTATGCAAGTAGTAAAAGCTAATGAACATTTTGTTCCACCATATGGAACTGGTGCTACTTTATACATTAGACCTGTTGTAATGGGTGTTGGTGATAATATAGGAGTAAAACCTGCATCTGAATATATTTTTACAGTATTTTGTATGCCAGTAGGACCTTATTTCTCTGGTGGATTAAAACCTTGTAACTTTATAGTTCAAGATGAATTTGATAGAGCTGCACCATACGGTACTGGTAAACAAAAAGTTGGTGGAAATTATGCTGCATCTCTTGAAGCTCATAAAAAAGCTGTTGAGGCTGGATATGCAGATTGTATTTATTTAGATCCTGCTACTCATACAAAAATCGATGAAGTTGGAGCTGCAAACTTTATAGGAATAACTAAAAAAGGTGAATTTGTAACACCTAAATCTTCATCTATTTTACCTAGTATCACAAAATATTCTTTACTTTATATAGCTGAACATTACTTAAATATGCCAGTATATGAAAGAGAAGTTTTTGTTGAAAAATTAGATGAATTTGCAGAAGCAGGTGCTTGTGGTACTGCTGCTGTTATTACTCCAATAGGAGCCATTGATTATAACGAAAAGAGATTTGTATTGCACAGTGAAACTGAAGTCGGACCTACAATCAAAAAATTATACGAACTACTTTCAGGAATTCAAACGGGTGATGTTGAAGCTCCTAAAGGATGGATATACGAAGTTAAGTAGATCTTATTTTTAATAAATTAACTTATGTATAAGTATAAAGCAAAAAGCAAGGCAGCTTAATTAGTATTTTAACTGTCTTGCTTTTTATGATATTTAATTTATATTATCTAAATATTAATGGTTATAAAACTTATCATATTTTTATTTAATAAATGATTATTTTTTTAGTATGTTTATATATTAAAATTAGTCCATTAATTTTTTCTCATACTTGTGTGAACATACTATTTTATCTAATTAAATATATCCACCATCAGCTCTTATAATTTGACCAGTTACATAAGAAGCATCTTCACTACATAAAAAAGAAACTATTTTACCAATTTCATCTGGATTGCCAAACCTCATCATTGGTATTTCTTCTTCTAAAGCTTTTTTATCATCCCCTTGTAAAAATGCATTCATTTTAGTATCTATAACACCAGGTGCAACACAATTTACCCTTATATTAGATGCTGCTAATTCCTTCGCTAAAGATTTTGTAAATAAATTTATCCCTCCTTTTGTAGTAGAATAAACAACTTCACATGAAGCTCCTACTTCACCCCATATAGATGAAATATTTACTATTGAGCCACATTGTCTTGATATCATATATTTAACAATATGTTTAGTTAAATACATAGCCCCAATTAAATTTGTATTTAATAAATTATCCATATCCTCCTTAGTTAAATCCATAAATAATCCTATATTGCTTTTTCCTGCATTATTAACTAAAATATCTATTTTTCCAAACTTATTTATTGTAAATTGAACTAATTTTTCACTTTCTTCATAAGAAGCTATATCACATTTATAAGATATAGCATATCCCCCTAAAGATTTTATTTCTTCTAGTGTTTTATTTGCACCAGCATCATCTTTAGAGTAATTTACAATAACACTTGCCCCTTCTTTTGCTAACTCTACAGCAATACTTTTTCCAATACCTCTTGAAGCTCCTGTTACAATTGCTATTTTTCCAACTAATTTTCCCACTTTATTTTCTCCTTATCTGTTTTCTTTTTAATTAAACCTAAAAAGATGAGAATTAAAAGTTTTTATTAAAATACTAAAAACTTTATAATAATATATTTTCTTAAATTCTATCGCAAACTTTTTCACTAATTCTCAATTTTCTACTCCAAATCCTCATCTTAAAATCCAACATAATGTAAATTTATTTTAACACATCACTAAAAACCCTCTTAACATTTTTATAAAATATTTTTTCTATCTCATACTCTGTAAATCCATTTTTCTTAAGAGCATCATATAATTTATAAAACTCTGAACAATTTTCTATTTCAACTTCATTATCTATTCCATCAAAATCACTTCCAAAGGCTATAACATCAATTCCACCAACATTTCTTATATGTTTTATATGTGCTAATATATCGTCTATACATGATATTTCCTTATTTCCTAAAAAGCTAGAACAAAAATTTATTCCCATTACTCCACCTTTGTCTGATAATAATTTAATCATTTCATCAGTAAGATTTCTAGGATGATTAGTTACTTGTCGTGCATTAGAATGTGATGCTATAAAAGGTTTTTTACACAATTTAACTAAATCATAAAATCCACCATCAGATAAATGTGACGCATCTGGTATAATTCCCAAATTTTCTATTTCTCCTAATAACTCTTTTCCTAATGTAGTTAAGCCATTCTCCTTAAAAATATAATTTGCATTTGGAAATCCTAATTTATTTTCATAATTCCAAGTAAGAGTAATTATTCTGATTTCTAATTTATAAACTTCTCTTAATTTTTCAATACTACCTTCTATCACCTCCCCTTCTTCTATTGATAAAAACGCACCTATTTTATTATTTTTATTGCATACTTCTAATTGTTTTATATTAGTTACAATCTCTATTTCACTTAAATTATTATAAAGCTCTTTCTTAAAATTATTATAAAGCTTTAGAAATTCTTCAAAAGGAGTCTTTGTTATGTCTTGATCTATAAAAAAAGCAAATACTTGCCCTAATGCTTCTCCTTTTTTCAATTTGTCTATATTAACCTTGCAAACATTATTTTTTAATCTTAATTTATCATAGTATATTTTACTTGCAGTATCACAATGTAAGTCAATAAAATTCATTAATTTTTCCTCCAAATCATTTCAACAACAAAATATATGAGCATATATTTATAATCTCTTTGCATAGTCTAAATATTTTTCTATTTTCTCTGGTCCCCCTATTATACTCCTTTTTATATATAAACTATTTTTATCATCAACTTCCACACTCCATTTAATTAAGTATATTTCAGCATTTGCTATTTCAATTGTAGTTATTGATGATGGAAATACACAACAACCATCATTAAAATACAACCCCTTACCTGCTTCTGGAAAAACATCATTATGAGTATGTCCGCAAATAAGCATTCTTTTTTCTTTTCTTGCAGTTCTTTCTAAAATTTCATCAATCTTACTTCCTTTACCATAATTATTAGCTGGACTTACTGGTGCTTTAAAACCTGCAAATCCCTCCAATATTCTCCAAACATATCTAACCAAAAACCTACTTACTTTCCATAATTCACAATTCATTAAATCAACTTGATGACCATGAAAAACTAATATATCTTTCTTCATAGGAGTATATCTTAAAATAAGTCCTTCATGAAACTTTATATTATTATAAAGATGTATTAATTCTTTACCAAATCCATATCCTATTTGAGCAAGGAGTTTTTCTTGCTTAGGTATGAATTTCGGTTTAGATTTTATCATATCATGATTACCATAAAGCAAATATAACCTTTTTTTTGCATTAAATTTATTTAATATTTTAAATATATCTTTATAATTATAAGCTATATCTACGCAATTTTTATTCTTCCATAACTCATCCCCATCTCCTATCTCAACTAAAGTAAAACCATCTTTTAAATAGTATCCAAGAGCTGCTTTATATATATTTTTATTAGGTCTTAATGAATCTGCATTTCCCCCATCACCTCTATGCATATCACTTATAAATACTATTTTTGAATCTTTATCAAATTCTAGTGCTGGACTTTCTTTTGATATTCTCTCAATAAACTTACTAATCATTATAAAACCCTATTTTAAATTAATTCTATCTATTATATGCATTTATTTAAGACCTGGTTAATTACATACCTAAAAATTAAACATCTATTAACTTGTAACTATAAATATTTTCTATGAATTTATGAGTATTATATTTTTACAAATTATCATAATAAAAAAATCGCTAAGCCACTATATAGCGTCGATTTTTTTAGCCATATATCCTTTCCAAACATAGTACAGGAATAATAGTGCAGCATATTATTATTTTTAATTCAATTACGGATTTTTTCATTAATTCTCAATCAATATTTACCTAAAACTAGATTTCATCAAGCTTTTAAACTTTAAGAATTCTATAATTTCATGCAAATAAATAAAGCTGCTCAAAATAGAAAATGTATTTCTATTTTAAACAGCTTTTTAAATAATTAGATTATACTATTTATATAAAGGATACTTTTTGCATAAAGTTTCTACTCTTTGCTTATACGGTGCTAAATCTTTGTCTCTATTAACAATAGTTTCATTGATTATATCTGCTATTTCTTCCATATCTTCTTTTGCAAATCCTCTAGTTGTAATAGCTGCTGTACCTATTCTAACTCCTGAAGTTACAAAAGGACTCCTAGTTTCATTTGGTACAGTATTTTTATTAAGAGTTATTCCAACTTCATCTAATAATTTTTCAGCATCTTTTCCTGTAATATCTTTATTATTTAAATCTACAAGAATTAAATGATTATCAGTTCCATTAGATACTAATTTAAAACCTCTCTTAACTAGTTGTTCTCCTAATTCTTTACAGTTTTCAACAACTTTTATCATATATTCTTTGAAACTTGGATCTAAAGCTTCTTTAAAACATACTGCTTTTGCTGCTATAATATGCATTAATGGACCACCTTGCATTCCTGGGAATATGTTTTTATCTAAATTTTTAGCATACTCTTCTTTACAAAGTATTAATCCACCTCTTGGTCCTCTTAATGTTTTGTGAGTTGTAGATGTAACAAAATCTGCATATGGTACTGGTGATGGATGTAATCCTGCTGCTACAAGACCAGCAATATGAGCCATATCAACCATTAAATATGCTCCAACTTCATCAGCAATTTGTCTAAACTTTTCAAAATTTATTACTCTTGAATATGCACTTGCACCTGCAACTATTAGCTTAGGTTTATGTTTTATAGCTAATTCTCTTACCGTATCGTAATTTATTTCTTCTGTTTCTTTATCTACTCCATATGATACAAAGTTAAATAATTTTCCTGAGAAATTAACTGGTGAACCATGAGTTAAATGACCTCCATGGCTTAAATTCATACCTAATACAGTGTCACCATGTTCTAATACTGTAAAATAAACAGCCATATTGGCTTGTGAACCAGAATGTGGTTGAACATTTGCATGCTCTGCTCCAAATAATTTCTTAGCTCTCTCACGTGCTATTTCTTCAACACCATCTACTACGTGACATCCTCCATAATATCTTTTTCCTGGATATCCTTCAGCATATTTATTTGTTAAATAGGAACCCATAGCCTCCATTACTGCTTCACTTGCGACATTTTCTGAAGCTATTAGCTCAATTCCATTTTGTTGTCTTTCTAATTCCTTTTCAATTAAAGCATAAATTTCATTATCTTCTCTGCTTATGTGTTCAAAGTTCATTTTATCACCCCAATATTTTTTTGCAAAGTTTTCTTATAATCTAACACATTTTAATATGGTTGATTATTATTATATTAAATTATAAGTTCTCTCACCAAATTTATCAACTATTTTTTCTTTTAATTATAAATCACTTCAAATTCTTCACATACTACCATCATATCTTCTGAAAATTCTTTAGTATATTTTTGCAAACTTCTATTAAAAAAATCTATATGTCCTGTTTTCCAATATTCTAAAGATTTATCTCCTTCCCCTTCCTTAAAAGCAAACTCAGCTTTAACACCACAAAAAGGTAATACATTAACAGATTTAGTCTTTGTTATACACTTTGCACTACCATGAAAATCTGTAATAATATTTAATTGTCCTTTTTTAGGTAACTCCTCATTTTCTACTTCATATAAATAATAAAGTGATGTAGTAGCCGTTTTTTCTCCTTTTATAACCAATTCTACCAATTCATTAGCTAAAATTTCATTGTCACCGAAACTCCATAAATTATATTTTAAATTTGTAATACCCTCATCTTCTCCAATTAAATTTAAATAATCTCTCCACATTTTCTTAACACTACTGTGTTCATTACTCATAATTCTCCCCCAAATCTATCTAAATTATTAAACATTATTATACCCTTATTTTTACATAAATTAAAATTTTATATTTTATTTCTATATCGAGAGAATTATTTAGCATTTAATAATATACTATATTCTAAAAGACTTCATTAACTTATATGACTGAATTTAGCATAATTATATTTTGACATTATTTATTAATAGAATTATACTAAATACATAAGTTAATTGAATTGCTTGTAAAACATAATATCGCGGGATGGAGCAGCTGGTAGCTCGTTGGGCTCATAACCCAAAGGTCGTAGGTTCAAGTCCTGCTCCCGCAACCATAAAAAATAAACTCTTACATTTGTAAGAGTTTATTTTTATTATAATTATTATTACTTTTTCCGCTAAAGAGATTTTATAATAAAATCTTTTTTATTCAAAATTATTATTACACCTATCATAATAATATATGTTGTTAATGATATTAATATATTTTGATAAGAATCTGTTATATTGGTGAAAATATTCCAAACTGAATGAAAAATTATTAATGGCCATAAATTTTTAATAAAATAAAAGGCTAATGCAAAAAAAATTCCTATTAAAAATAAAAGTATAAATAACATAAAATTAAACTCAGGACTTATTATATGAAGTAATGAAAATAATGCTGCTGAAAGTGGAATTTTTAACTTTTCATTATTTATAGCTGAATATATATATCCCCTAACAAAAAACTCTTCTGAAAAACCTACCATAAAGTTAAATAAAGCAATTTTTATTAGTTCTAAAGGAAACATTTTCTTAAAATTAATTGTACCATTAAATAAAAAACTAATTCCTATAGGTATTATTGCAATAATAGCTAATGCTATACAATATTTTTTTAATCCTTTTTGGCTTCTTAAACCTATACTTTCAAAACTTTTTTTATCTATTATTTTTAAAAATATAAATGTGCTTATAAGCATAGAACCATATAATATTATATTTGTAATTATCCCTTCAGTTATTCCAAATTTTTTTGCCATAAACAATCCTGAGTAACAAATAACTATTGTTAGTAATATAACTCCTGAAATTCTTAATTTACTAATCACTTTTTATAACACACTCCTATTTAAAATCTATATTAAAAATTTTAATATATACAATTTATCTAACCCCAAAATCTTTATATTCTGTAATATACTTATCATTACAATTTATTTCAATTCCCAAATGCCCACTTTATTCTTTATTTAATTCTTTTTCCTAATAATATTATAATTAGAATCTAGAACTGCAAATCATTGAAATCACTAGTTTTAGAACTAATATGGAATAAATCAAAAGAAACTAAGAAACCAATATATTTTATTATTGATGATACTATTTCAGAGAAAACTAAGCCCTCGTCAAAGGCTAAAAATATTATTGAAAAGTGTTCAGTTCATAATTCTCATTTAAAAGGTAAAACAGTATATGGTCATAAAATTTTAGTTTCATTACTTTCTTGTGATAGGTTAATACTTCCTTATTCAATATATATTTATGATAAAAATTCTATGAGTAAAATAGAATTGGCTGAAAATTTAGTTGAATCACTACCTAAACCTGAAAATAAAGGTTATATTTTGTGCGATAGCTGGTTATAGTTGTAAAGCTATTTTAATAGTTCCTTAAAAGCTGATTACAGCCATATAGGAGCTTTAAAAACTAATATAGTTATTTATCCTGAAGGACATAAAAGATTAGGAATCAAACTTCACAAATTTGCAACAACTTTAAATATAGATGATTTTAACCTTGTCACCGTTAAAAATAAACAATACTATATTTATAACTATTTTGGTGATTTAAAAGATAGACAAAATGTTTCAATTGTTCTTAGCTATCCTAAAGATTCATTTTAAAAAGAAGGAGCATTAAAAACATTATTTCTTTAGATACACCACTAAATCCTTTAGATATCTTAACTCAATATACTGACCGATGGGCGATTGAGCCATTTTTTAGAGGTTGTAAATCTTATTTAGGTCTTAATGGATATCAAGTAAGAAGTGAAAAGAGCATCAACAGATATCTTACAATTATACCTATTGTAAATTGTATTCTAATAGCTTAGAGATCTATTTGGTTATTTAACTGTAAAATTATTCAAGTTAAAATGCACTATCATAGAAAATAAGTATATTTTACATATTTTTTTACAAATAGAGATTAGGTCTCCTAACCTCTATTTGTTATACCCATTTTTAAATAAAAAATATAATTATTTTTATTAAATTTTTACTTAATTTTATTTAGTAGGTTTACAATATTTAAGCCCATTAAAGAACTTCTTAATTTGCTAGATTACTTCATTTATCTGATTTTAATAATATAACCTTGATATCCAATATACTTCCATTAAGCATAGCTTTAACACTACCATTCATTTTCTCACAAAGTTTTTTTACTATAGACAATCCAAGTCCAGTTGTTATTTTATTTCTAGACTTATCAGCCACATAAAATTTATCAAATAAATTATCCGTATCTATTTTTTCTGTTTCTTTCACTTTATTTGCAAATGATAATACTATATTTTCATCTTCTTCACTAATATTAACTTTTACATTTCCATACGAATGAACTAAGCAGTTCTTTATAAGATTTTCAATTATACGTTTTATCATTTCTTCATTCCCAACAACATAAAGAGGCTGTTCAGTATTTATTTCAACCTTTATATCTTTCTTTTCAAATTCATATATATAATTCACAATACTATTACATAAAGTATTGGTTAAATTAACTTTAGAAAGTTCAATATTATCATCAGATATTTCAAGGTACGAAAGTTCGAAAAAACAATTTATAAGCTTGTTCAATTGATCTATATGTTTTATTATAGTTTCAGCAGTTTTCTTTTGTTTTTCTTCTTGTAAATTCCTAACTAAGAGTTCCATATATCCTTTGACAGCAGTAAGTGGAGTTCTTAAATCATGAGATATATTAGTAATCATTTCTTTAATCTTTTTTTCCTGACGAGCACTCTGAATTCTTGATTTTTCTTCAAAAATTAGTAGCTTATTTAAATTTCCAGTAAGATCAGTTAAATTTTTATTGAACATAGATATGCTAATAAATGATTCTATTTTTTTATTTATTCTAAAAGCAATCTGCTTATTAATATCTTTTATTGTTCTATTTAAAAAATAAATATATAAAATTAATATTAATATTGTTATAGAACTTATAACTATAATTAATGTAATAATTTTATGAATACCTCCTTTCTAATACCTCAACTACCTAAATTATATTTATCAGAATTATATATATTGTAAATAAATTA
Organism: Clostridium taeniosporum; assembly: GCF_001735765.2. Classification (NCBI taxonomy): domain Bacteria; kingdom Bacillati; phylum Bacillota; class Clostridia; order Eubacteriales; family Clostridiaceae; genus Clostridium; species Clostridium taeniosporum. The sequence continues at coordinate 1,050,780 of NZ_CP017253.2, read as the reverse complement.
TTTTAATTCTTCTCTTTTAAAAAGCATATAAGCTATACCAACAAAAGCGATTATATACATTAAACTAACCCCAACAACTCTAAATGCGCTTAAATATGTCATATTTGGAGTTATACATTTATTAATTTGCCAAATAGTATTAACATATACTTTATCTATTACAGGAAATAATTCAACGCTTCCTTGCCAGAATTTATCAACCGCTATATAAACTATCCCCCATAATATTATTGTGATTCCTGTTTTTCTCATAAAATATGCTATTAAAATTATAGGTGATAACCGAGCAAAATGATATATAATACTTACAAAATATATTTTTATCATTTGTAAAATCATACTACTATTATATTTAATATAATCAGAGAAAATAATACTTGGTATTAATGTAGAAATAACTGAATATATTAATAATAATACCGCTGATATAATAAAATATATAATCGTTTTGCTAAAAAATATATCCAATTTATTACATCCTGCATAAACAGCACTTTGACATAACTTTCTTTCAAAATCATAACATATATATATTGCTCCAAACACACTAAGGAGTATACTAATATTTATAAAATTATGCCTCATTGCTAGAGCAGCGCAAAATTGGCCTGCTCCTGAATAACTTTCAATTTGAGATAAATCTTCATAACATAATTTTATTGAATAAATATTATTTAATGATAATGTAACGCTTATAACACATATTCCTATAATTAACATTTTTAGAGCAATATTCTTTTTTATTTTCATACATTCTGCGATTAATAAATTATACATTACGCCCTCCTTACAACACTAAGAAAATAATCTTCTAAAGTACCACACTCATATGATAAATTTGTAACTAAAATCTTCTTATCTAAAAAAGTTCTTGCTAACAATTTAGCATCATCAATATAATCATATAATCTAATCGACTTATCTGGCATGACTCTATAATTTGTTGTTTTTAAAACATCCTCTAAAATACAAGCCATTCTCTCTGGTTCATCTGTATGTAATAATATATATTTTTTACACTTTTCCTTTAATTGTTCTAAAGTAATTTCATCCTTTATATGTCCTTTATCTATAATAATATAATCCGTTGCTAATAAATACAAATTATTTAAATCATGTTCAGTTACAAGCATAGTAATATTTCTTTCTGAACATATTTTTTTTAGAATATTTCTTATTTCTACAACTCCATAAGGATCAATACTATTCATAGGCTCATCTAATATTAAAATTTCCGGATTACCTACAAGTGCTAACGCAACTCCCAATCTTTGCTTCATTCCTAATGAAAAATTACGTACTTTCTTTTTATTACAATCATGTAAATTTACCATTTTTAATATTTCATCAATACTGCTATTGTCAGATATACCTTTTATCTTTTGAAATAATTGCATATTTTCTTTCGCTGTCATTCCTAAATGTAACGCTGGTTCTTCAACTAAAAATCCTATAGTTTTTCTTGCTTGTCTTAAATTATCTTCATCGTCTTCTCCAAAGATTCTTATTTTTCCTTCTGTAGTATTAGATAGACCAGATATTATTTTAATAAGAGTACTTTTTCCAGAGCCATTTCTTCCAATAAGTCCATAAATTTTTCCCTTCTCTAAAGAAAAGTTCACATTTTCTAAAACAATTCCATTGCTATTTTTATTTGTTATTTTTCTTATGATACTGTTAGTTTTATATACTTTTGTTACTTTGATAATTTCTAAAATTTTATTATTCATTTTTCTTCCCCTTTCATCATAATAAATTATAAATTTAGAAGGTTACATAAAAGTAACAATTAAGTAATAAAATGTTACAAAAGAGATAAAAAATAGACCTAAGTATCATAAATTACATGTATACTAATAAAATAAGCTGAGATAATAAAAATACTTATCTATCTCAGCTATTAAGATTATACTCAAAGCAATAATCCTTTATTGTTTAATTAACCTATATCCTATTCCCCATACAGTTTCAATATACTCTTCATCTTTATTTGCTTCTTTTAATTTATTTCTCAATCTACTTATATGGGTTTTAATAGTTTTATCATCACCTAAAAACTCACTTTCCCATATAATTTCATATAAATTTGCTTTTGAATATACTCTCTCCTGATTTTTCATCAATAATTCAAGAATGTGATATTCTTTAACTGTAAGATTAACTTCATTCTTATCAACTATTACTCTTTTTAATCTGGTATCAAGTTTTATATCTTTATAATATAACATTTCATTTACTGTTTTACTATTTTTATATCTTCTAAGATTTGTCTCTATTCTTGCGATAACTTCATCAATATTAAATGGTTTAGTAATATAATCATCAGCACCATTCTTTAACATATATACTTTTGTTCCCGTCAAATCCTTAGCTGAAATAATAATAACAGGAACATCGTAATCTTTTCTAATTTCTTTTAAAATCATATCTCCACTTTTATATGGAAGCATTATATCCAAAATAATCATATCATATTTATTTTCTTTGAATTCTTTAATTACATCTAATCCATCATATAACGATTTGGTAAGATATCCCGCTTCTTTTATTATATTTGAAAGTAATATGTTTAACTCTTTATTATCCTCAACTATTAATATCTTCTTCATTCTTACACCTCTTTACCGTTAAGTATGTGTTAATTTATTTTATTCAAGTAAACAACTTTATACTGATTTATCCATAAATAAATCACACTTAATACGACAATGTCTTATAATGTCGGTATCATACTTTCACAAAGCAATCCCTTATGACAATCTATAAAGTCCTCTAAAAAAATATGTCAATCTCCTATGTACGTCAAAAACTATAATATCTATTATGTATTCTTTAATTCCTCGTTATATCCTTTTTTACATAAATTGAAATCTTATTTATTCTTTATATCACATTAAAAATGTTACTGAAAATCATTATTTAAAAAATATTTGAAAGCGAATTGCCTATACTAATAGAGAGATGCCACAGTAAAACAGAGTTAGTATTCGAAATATTTCTTTGGGGCTCATTAAATAAATTTTATTATGACGGAAATAACAGGACTTCTAGGCTGGTAGCTAATGTAATCTTAATATCCAATGGCCAAGGAATCCTAAATATAAAAGCAAAAGACAAGTTGAAATTTAATGCTTTAATGGTCGAATTCTATAATACAAGAGAAGCAAATAATACATGTAAATTCTTGTATAATAATTGCTTATAAGAGTATTAATTTTTTAAAATTTGTGCTACACTGGATAGTGCTATTATTGTTATATTTTCCATCGATTCGCTCGATGAAGGTATATAAAAAGACAGGATTACTTCTGTCTAATTTTTTACTTTGTAATATAACAAAGGTAAGAAGCTTTCGGGCTTAGTTGTTTATATAGTTATTTATTCAAAGGGTGTCTGTGCTGAGCTACTCTCTTTTCTTTCATTTTCTTTCCTACCTATTAATTAGTTCCTGCATCTGTACACCCACAACTAGAACATATTTACTATCAGATACTTTTATAACAGCTATTGGTGTTTCTATCTTTCTTTGTTCATAATATACTTTTAGTTTTCCATTAAAGTTAATTTTAGTGCAGCTTAAATGTATTTCTTCTTCTAATACAATATCTTTTGTTGGTATATTTATAACATTATCATTTATGTTTATATTATTAGGCCATAAAATCATTTCTTTTTTCTGTTTTTTCTCTCTTTTTCTGTTTTATACACCAAAGCATTTTAGATTTAGATATATCTAAGCCAAATTCAGGAATTGTAATTTTTTCAGATTTTTTAACTAGAATGTGTAAACTTATAGTATCTTTGACAGGTAATTTGTAAAAATGTCTGGCCTTTATGCAGTTTGCATCTAACATAAAATGAGCTACCTTATCTACAATTCTATGTACTTTGTCTTCTTTTGTTTTTACTTTTGCAGCTGTTATATTATCTTCACAAAAAAAAATTTAATAAGAAGCATAAGCTTATACCAGTGTTCAGTATCCTTCTTATTGGTTTTCTACCTTTTCTCCAAGCTACCTTGTCCCATTCATCATATATTCTATCATTTATAAATTCTACTATTTGCTGTAAGTCACTTCTTACTTCTTCATTCCCATAAATAGATTCTCTAACATGTTCTAATCCATAAATAACACTGCAAAGTTCTGCTAAAAGTATCTGTGGTGAGGTACTTTTTCTTATTTTGAAGAGTTTGAAAACACATAGCATTACTCTCTTAACAAATGCTAAAAACCTGTAATTTTAACAACTACAGGTTTTTAATGTATTCTAGAAGAGAACTTTTATCTTAAAGCTTCTTTTAGCCCTTTAGCAATAGCATATGCCATATAACTAATAAAATTTAAATCCGCCTGATATTCTACCACTCTAATTCCTTCAGGTGCGACAAAAGTTATGATAGAAATATCACCTGTCTCTGGTAATTTTTTATCATCACCACTACCTGGCCTCAATTATCCTTTTCTTATATTAGTCTTTCCTATTTTATCCTTGTCGCAAATAGCAGCATCAATAGCCACTATTATACTATATGGATGAACATTTCTAATTTTAGTTATTCTATTGGTCACATTAATGGCATTAATAGTGTTGCTCCCATAAACAGGAACTTTAGCTTGAGCTATTTTAATTCTTAGTAATCTTTTTTTGTGGAACCACATATTTTCGTTGTCCAATCTTCACAATTCCATATTTCTGTTACAACATCTCTATAAAATTCTGGTTCATGGGATACTAGTAATATTGAACCTTTATACTCTTTTAATGCTCTCTTTAATTCATCTTTAGCATCCACATCTAAGTGGTTAGTAGGCTCATCTAATATTAATATATTTGTTTCATTATTTATTATTTTACAAAGTCTAACTTTTGCAGCTTCTCCACCTGACAATACTCTTATTTGAGATTCAAGCTGCTTTGTTGTAAGTCCACATTTAGCAAGTGCTGCTCTTATTTGGTATTGTGTAAAGCCAGGGAATTCTTGCCATACTTCATCTATACATGTATTTTTATTATCACTTCTATCTTCTTGTTCAAAATACCCTATGTATTGATAATCACCAAGGTGAACTTCACCACTTAAAGGTTTTATTTTTCCTAGTAAGCTTTTTAATAATGTTGATTTACCAAGCCCGTTAGCTCCTACTAAAGCAACTTTTTGTCCCCTTTCCATATATATATTTAATGGTTTTGTAAGAGGTGAATCATATCCTATAACTAAATCCTTAGTTTCAAAAATAGCTTTACCAGAAGCTCTAGCAGCTTTAAAATTAAATTCTGGTTTTGGCTTTTCTGCTGAAAGTTCAATCTTTTCCATCTTATCTAATTTCTTTTGTCTAGATTTAGCCATATTAGCAGTAGCAACATTAGCCTTATTTCTAGCAACAAAATCCTCTAGTCTTGCTATTTCTTTTTGTTGTTTTTCGTATGCTGCTTCTAATTTTCTCTTATTTTCTTCATAAAGTCTTTGGAATTCATTATAGTCTCCAACATATCTAGTTAATTTTCTATCTTCTACATGATAAATTAAATTAACTACAGAGTTTAAAAATGGAATATCATGTGAAATTAATATAAAAGCATTTTCATATGATTGAAGGTATCTTTTAAGCCACTCTATATGTTCTTCATCAAGATAGTTAGTAGGCTCATCTAAAAGTAGTATATCTGGAGTTTGTAATAATAATTTACCTAGAAGTATCTTAGTTCTTTGTCCTCCTGATAAATCATCTACATCTCTATCAAGACCTAAATCTAAAAGACCAAGCCCCTTTGCAACTTCTTCAACTTTTGGATCAATAACATAAAAACCATTATGATCAAGCATATCTTGTATTACTGCAGTTCTTTCAAGCATTTTATTTAATTCATCTTCAGTACAATCACCCATTTTTTCATATAATGAATTCATTTCTGCTTCTAAGTCAAAAAGATATTTGAATGCATCTCTTAAAGCATCTCTTATAGTTTGACCTTTAGTTAATGCTGCATGTTGATCCATGTATCCTACTCTAACATTATTTGACCAACTTACTTTACCTTCATCTGGTTGAAGTTTTCCTGTTACTATGTTCATGAAAGTTGATTTACCCTCACCATTAGCACCAATAAGGCCAACATGCTCTCCTTTTAATAATCTAAATGATACATCTTCAAATATGGCTCTGTCTCCAAAGCCATGATTCATATCTTTTACAATAAGTACGCTCATTTGTATTTAATTGCTAAAAACTTATAAAATTTCTTTACTATGCTTCTAATATATATTAAAACATAAAATATGTAAGATATAATTAAGACATAATATCTAATTTATATTTTTATAATGTTACCTATTTTCAGCAATTTTCTCCTTTCTTATTTACTAAATATTCATTTATACTTAACGATGTAACCTACGTTATCTTTTTAGTTGTTCAATTTAATATCTTTAAATAGTTTAAGTGATACAAACCCTTTATGTCAAAGGAAATTATATTTAATTCTATAAGTATAATTGTGTATGTAAGTAAAAATTAGTATACTATTTTATGTATCTTTATATATTCCTTTGTAGATTATTAAGAAATACTATGAAATTTATGATGATTAAATATCTAAATTCCTAATTCCTATTTTAAAGAAAATAAACTTGAAAATTTTGATATTAAAATATTTATATTATAATATCTGTATTACAATATAAATACTTATATAAAAAGGAAGGAACAAAAAAAATGAATTATTTTATATTATTAATTGGTTTTATATTATTAATAAAAGGTGCTGATATTTTTGTAGATGGAGCATCGACAATAGCTAAAAAACTTGGAATACCAGCTGTTATAGTTGGACTTACAATTGTTTCTTTAGGAACAAGCGCTCCTGAACTTGCAATAAGCTTAATTTCAGGTATTAATGGAAGTAATGAAATTACAATAGGAAATGTTATGGGCTCTAACATTTTTAATACTCTTATGGTCCTTGGAACTACTTCTGTAGTCTTACCACTTATGATAAAAAAATCAACAGTAAAAAGTGATTTTTTCGTAAATACTTTAGTAACTTTATTATTGTTCATATTTACATTTGATAGTTTATTTATGTTTAATAGTAATATTATATCAAGATTAGATGGTTTTATACTAGTATTAATATGTGTTGCTTACATAATATTTTTAATAAAGAAAAGCAAAAATATTTCTAATAAAGATGATTTAGAAATAAGTAATGAACTAGATAATTCTAATAATAAAATTAATATTCTACATAAAGTAATACTTATGATAATAGGTGTGGCTGGAATAATAATTGGTGGAAATTTAGTAGTAGATTCAGCTACTAATATTGCTTTCTCACTTGGAATGAGTGAAAAATTAGTTGGATTAACCATTGTAGCTATTGGTACATCCCTTCCTGAACTTGTTACTTCTATTGTTGCTGCATTAAAAGGAGAAAATGATATAGCATTAGGTAATGTTTTAGGTTCAAATATATTTAACATACTACTTATATTAGGATTATCTTCTTTAATAAATCCGATATCAGTTTCACAAACTCTACTGACAGACTTTATTTATTTGATATTTGTCAATATATTAATGGTAGGACTGGTTTTCTTTAACAAATCAAAAGAAAAGACATTAACTCGACTTGAAGGGTTTTTATTAATCGGATTATACATAGGTTATATGGCGTACATAATAATAAGAAATTAAAGTAAAAAGTTCATGATTTCTAAATATTACATTAAAATCATGAACTTTATTTTTTTATAAACTCTGTTTTTAATATATGTTAATATAATCAAAGTAGCATATATCAACACACTACTAAAATAGTTTTTTATAAAACTTTCTTTTTTATAAAAGGATTAACATGAACCATACAGTGTTTTACGTCTTTATTTTCTTCAATTATGTTATGAACATTCATTGCAATATTATGTCCTTCTTCAACTGAAATTTCAGATTCTACAGAAATTTCAACATCTACATATATTTTATTAGCATGTAGTCTTGTTTTTAAATTATCTATATTTTTTACTCCATAAATAGAATATATAGCTTCTCTCATTTCTCTTATCATGTCATCATTAACTGATGTGTCCATAAGTTGGTTTATACTTTGTTTTAAAATATCATAACTTACCTTTATTATTATAATACTTATTACTATTGCAATTAGTGGATCTAACATAGTGAATCCCATTCTTGCCCCTATTATACCTATTAAAGCACCAATTGAAGATAATGAATCACTTCTATGATGCCAAGCATCTGCTTTTAATGATGTACTATTTATTTTTTCTGCATATTTTAATGTATACCAGTACATTGCTTCTTTAAATAAAATAGATATTATCGCTGCAAATATCGCTAAACTTCCTGGAATAGAATAAGTACCATATATCAAGTTTTTTACGCCTGAAAATCCAATTCCTAATGAAACTAATAAAAGCATTATTCCTAAAAAAACAGAAGTTAAACTTTCAAATTTTTCATGTCCATAAGGATGCTCTTTATCAGCCTTTTTACTTGATAACTTTAATCCTATTATAACTCCAATTGTGCTAAACACATCAGATAAAGAATGTACACCATCTGCCAATATAGCCTTACTATAGGCCACTATTCCAATTACTATCTTAATAATAGATAAAAATAAATTTGCAATTATGGTAATTATACTTACTCTATACCCTATTTTTAAGCGTTCTTCACTATTTACTTCTTTCATAAAAAATCCTCCAATATTTTCAATTGAAAATAAAATAAATGTCTTATTTATTCGAATTAATATATAGTACGCTAAAATATATGCAAATGTTAATTATTTATCTAAGTAATTAATTAATTATCAATTGATAATCAATAGCACAATCACATTTTAATAATTAAAAGAAATAAAACATGACAAGAATTAATACTATCATATTTTCAATACCATTAATTCCTGCCATATTTTGTTTTGACGAATTATTTATATTTTTAGATTAATTAACTTATACTCTTATATAAATATTTTTAATAGTTATGACATTAATTATATTAATCTTACTTCTCCATAGACTAAATATTAAATAACTTAAGAATTTTTAATTATTTTTTTATTTTCTAAACGCAATTTTTTTATTCTTCTAAAGTTAGTAATTTGACGTGTTATAGTCGATACAAAAATTACTCCTAGTGCTAACATTCCTGCACTAGCTAAAGTATTCATTCCAACTTCTAATGAACGAAGAATATTGCCTGTAATTATCTCATACATTGTATAATACATTCCTGCACCTGGAACTAATGGGATTAAAGCACAAACAACTATAGTTGTGACAGGAGTTTTTAATATTCTTGCACATATTTCAGAATATATACTAAAAACAACTGATGAAACAAATAATGATAAAACATTACTTAAATTTAGTTTTAATAATAAAGAATAAACAAACCAACTTATTCCTCCACCAACTGCTGCAAAAAATAATTTCTTACCTTTTATATTAAACATAATTCCAAAACCAAATGAAGCTATGAAAGAAATTATAATTTCTTTAATCATCTACACTCCTCCCAATGCATTTATAAAAATACTTAAAATACCACCTGTTCCAATAGCTATAGAAACAGCTACTAAAAATGCCTCAAGAGCTTTTGTCATACCAGACAGTAAATCACCTGCAATTGTGTCTCTAATAGCATTAGTAATAGTTAATCCCGGTACAAGTAACATGATCGAACCTATTATTATTTTATCTAAATTAGATCCTATATCAATTTTAATAAATATTATTGCCAAAAACGCACATATAGCACCACATAATGAATTTATAAAAAATTCATTAATATTAAATCTTCTACAAATAATACCTACTATCTTTATGGCTAAACCAATTAAAGTAGCAGATATAAAATCTTTCCCATCAGCTCCAAATAATAATGCAAAAGATCCTCCAGAAATAGCAGCCCAAAAAAGAGTGTATAAATCTGAATATCTTTCTCCTTTAGATATTTCTACAAGTTGTTTATAAAAATCATTTATACTTAAAGATTCCATTTGCGTCTTTCTGGCTAAATCATTAATTTTATCTATCTTATTTAAATCTACACCTCTAGATGTAACCCTTTTAACTAATGAAACAGCTTCATCTTCGTTTGAAATAGATACCATAATTCCTGTTGGAATAACAAAACTATCTGCTTGTTCTGCTCCAAAAGAAGTACAAATTTTACAAATGGTTTCTTCAACCCTATAGGTTTCTGCTCCACTTTCTAACATTATTTTTCCTGCAAATGTAGATACTTGAAGTACTTTATTTAAATCCATTTTTATACCCTCTTATAAAAATTATTATACATTCTATTATACCCATTTAAATCTAGTAAATTATATTTATTCTTTTTAAAAATTAACTGTTGAAAGTATTATAACATAAAGTATTTTCTCATGATATAAGTAAATATTTAAATTACAATACTTATATTTTTGTATATTTAATTTTATATAATTTAAAATTAAATATACTTTTTTTATTATTATATTAATAAAAAAGTAATTTTTTTTTCACTTAATATCAAATTATTGAATGTTATTATAAAAATATCAAATACCATGTTTTGTAATTTTACATAAAAAAGACGGCTATATAAAATATGATAACATTAGAAAAATTCAAATAACAATACCAAAGAATACAATAAGTAATTCCAAAAGCTAGATCATTTTATAATAATCTTTTTTACTTTCATTAACAATATTTTATAAAAGATATAAGATATAGGATAATCTTTTATATTATTAAATAGAGTATAGTTATAGTAGGTTATTTAGTATAGTATATATACAAAATAACCTACTATTATTTTATAGTTAAATATAGTTAAATATAGTATAAACTTTTAGTATAATATATATTATACTTTTATATTAATTGATGTAAAATTCAATAATTAAATTCTTTATTAATAAACCTAATTTTATTACAAGAATATTAAATATCAATTAAAAACTCTTTAAGCTTTTTCTTCGCTAAAAATCCTATTTCTTCATGACATTGATTTAATTCATTTAATTCTCCTGTTTTTATAGATAAAATATCTTCTGCAATTTCAGAACACCTACATAAAAAATCATCATATTCAACAGAATATAAACTTTCCAATTTATCATTTAAATGTCTAGTAATATGTAGTTCGCTTTCATCTTCAAATCCATATAATTCATAAACTTTTAGCTTATCTGCTAAATCCATAACAATTGCTATTACTTCAGTTATAGTAAATATATCTTTTTTCATAAAAATCTCCCTTTTAATATAAACATAATTTCATAAATTTTAGCTTATATTGATTATTTCTTTATTTAATTTTCAAAGATATTTTTTCATAGCGTATTTTACACTATCAATATAAACTAAATATACAAATTCACTCTAAAATTTCAACTACCATTGTATCATGTTAGTTGTTAGCTTACATTAATAATAATTTAATTTTAACTTCTATTTTGATTTTCAATTTTTTTATTTAATTACCAATTCTTAATTATACTTTATAAATATCTTATTATTCTTTTTATATTAGTTTTAAAATTAATTCATAAAAAATAATTTAATATATAAGTTCTAATAATTAATATTCATAGTATTAAAAACTTCATTGAAACTTCTTTATTGATTAATCATTGAGAATTGAACATATATATCTAATTTATCAAATAAAATAACAACACATAATTTATAAACATTAAATATAAAACCATGTATTATAAAAGAAATATCTCTTATTAAATACACGGTTTTTTATAAAAATTATAAATATTCTTTTTAAAAAATCTAATTCTAAATTATATCTTAAATTTTGATACCATAGTTTCAAGTTTTTCTACTAACTTATTTAAATCTTCTGAAGCATCCTTAACATGATTTACTGAACTTAATTGATCATGTATTGTAGCTGAAACTTCTTCTGTCGATGCAGCTGATTCTTCACATATAGCTGTTATTCCTTGTATAGCATTAACCACTGTTTCTTTACTTTCATCAACATTGTTAATATTTTCTATTAGTTTATTTGTTTGTTCTGTCATAACTTCAAATGATACTTTTATATCATTAAAAGATTTTTTAGAATCATTCATAAACTCATTTACTTCAAAAATATTTTCCGTAGATTTATTTATATTATCTTTAGTACTTTCAATCTCAAATCTAATTTCATTAATTATACTTTCTATCTTCTTTGTTGCCTCTGCTGTTTTCTCAGATAATTTTCTTATCTCCTCTGCAACTACTCCAAATCCTTTTCCAGCTTCTCCTGCTCTTGCAGCTTCTATAGCAGCATTTAAAGCTAATAAATTAGTTTGTTCAGATATGTTATCTATAGTTGAAACAATCTCACCTATAAGTAATGATTTATTTGATAATTCATTAACATTTTCATTAGTTTTATTACCTATTTCAGTTGTTACTTCTATTTTTTCTATTAATTTGTCAATTGAATTAACTGCTTTATCATTATAATCTTTTGATTTAAAGAAATGTTTATTAAATTCTTTTGTTATTTCAATTATATTCTCTACTTTTTGAGATAACTCACCTAACTTTTCTGATCCCACTTGAGCTTCCATAGCTTGTTCTTCTGCACCCTTTGATAATTCTAATACAGTTTCATTTATAGAACTAACTGATTCTTCTAATTTTTCTGTAATCATTCTTAAATTATTGGATTGAATAGATGTATCATCTGAACAAGATTTTATATCAATTAAAGTATTTTTTATTATTTTACGTAAATTCAACACCGCTTTACCTATTATTCCAGTTTCATCTTTAAATTTATCAATTTTTGAAAATTTATTATCATCACTAAAATCAAGTGTAGATGTAATATTTACTAGTTTTGTTATAAAAATTATAGGATTACTTATTCTTCTACCAATAATTAATGCTATTCCTGAAATTATAATACATACTATAAAAGTAATTAATGTTGATAATCTGATACTATTATTTATTTTCATAAATATATCATGCTCATCAGCAGTTATCACCATTATATTTCCATTAAGCAACTTTGAATATGCCATTATTGAATCCTTATTGCCTTTTTTATAATACTGTATCCCACTTGTTTTAGAAGCAATATCTATATTATTCCCTAAAGTAGATTTTATATTATCATTTTCTGTATAATTTTTATCTACCAAATAATTCCCATCTTTATTAAGTAAAAATGCATGTCCATTATTATATACAGTAACATCATTAATCATATTCTTATAATTATCAAAAAATAAATCTAATGCTATAACACCTATTAATTTATTATTTATGTATATTGGTTTTGTATATGCAATTCTCATGCTATCTGAGCTTCTATCAGTATGTGGATCACTCCACACAGCTTCTTTTGCATTTACTGGGTCATAGTACCATTTCATATCAGGATTAGAACTATAAAACTCTTCTTTTTTGAATTTATCAATTTTAGTTATATCCTTTTCCCCTATTTTTCTTTCTAAAATTAATTGATGCATATTTTGTGTAAGTTCCGGATTTATTATAAGTGCGACACCTAATATTTTATCATTATTTGACATTAGCTTTTGTACAAATGGATTAAGCATATTCATATAATTATCTACATAATTATCATCTGCATAAAGTACATCACTATTGAAAGTTGTAGATACTAAATCAGCTATATTTTCTGTATAATTCTTAGTTGAAATAAGTCCTTCATTTACATTTTGTGCATTATTTTTTGACATTTCCATCAAAGTGTTTTCTGCTTCTACTCTTAAAGTTTTTTTACTTAATATTGCATTAAATGTAGTTATTATAACTGATGTTATTAAACAGAAAAATAAAATAGCTGTGATTATCTTTGCTGATATTTTTTTCATATTTCCTCCTAGATAATATATTTTTATATAATAAATTTTATAAAAAATAAGTTATGCATATTATTTAAATTAATCTATTATAAAAATACTCGTTATTATATTGAAAAACTTTACATACAACAAAATTTTAATTCCTAATTTTACATAGTTGAATTTTAATTTTACTTTAATTTATATGTTAAGTAAATTATATATTAAAAACAAAATCTTAAAAATTACTTTTAGTGGATAATACTTGCCTATAATTTTTATCACCTATTCATGTATCAACTACTACAAGTCCATTATATAAGTTATTAATTTCGCCATCTAAAACCTCTATAAATTTATCTTTAAATCATCGTTAACTGTTTAATATATGTGAATCTTTACCTTTCTCTCAAATCATAATTATAATATTCCAAACATATTATACATTATATATAATAAATCCTCTAAATTATTAATAATAAAAAAATATAGGATATATTAGAATATATCCTATATTTTTTTAACTCAATATTATTTATACATCAACATTTTCATTTTAAAATCAAGGTTTTACATTTTAATTCTATATGTAGTCCTTAGTTTTTATTTTTAAACCCTTTTTCTTTAGATTTGCTTCTATTATCTCTTTTATAATAGAATATACTACTGCAAATAAAGGCACTCCTATAATCATTCCTATTAGTCCAAGGAATTTTCCTGCAAATAATATTGAAAATAATATCCAAAAAGCAGATATTCCAATAGAATCTCCTAATATTTTAGGTCCAATAATATTTCCATCAATCTGTTGAATTACTAATATTATAATTAAAAACCATAATGCCTTTACTGGAGATAGAAATAAAATTATTATTACCGACGGAACAGCTCCAATGAAAGGTCCAAAAAATGGAATAATATTAGTTATACCAACGATTACTGATATCAATATAACATACGGCATCTTACATATAGTTAATATTATAAATGTTAATACCCCTATAATAAAAGAATCCAATATTTTTCCAATTAAAAATTTTCCAAAAGTATCATTACTTCTGTGAGTTATCTCTATAACTTTCTCAGCAGCATTTTTACGAAAAATAGCATATGTTATTTTTTTGCTCATAGCACAGAATTTTTCTTTATCTATTAATAAATAAATTGATATTATCATTCCTAATGCGATATTCCAAATACTAGATGCTATTTTAGTAACTAAGCTTCCTAAAACAGGTAATAAATTTGTTGCAATTTCTATTATGTAATCAATAAATTTATTAAAATTATTATTTATTAATGGCAGATACTGTTCTGAAATATTTAAATCTAACATTAAATTATTAATAAACTTTGTTGATTCACTAATAAATTTTGGAACATCATTTACTAAACCTATTATACTTTCTATTAGTTGCGGTAATACAAATTGCATAAAAACACCAATTAATAATATAGCTGTAACATATGTAATAAATAATCCTAATCCTCTCTTAGCTCTAAAACTAAGAGATTTTAATTTATTATATCTATTTAATCTTTTCTCATAAAATTTTAAAATAAAATTTAATATATACGCCATTGAAAAACCTATTATAAATGGTTGCAATATAACTATTATTCCACTTATTTTACCTAATAATATTCCAAATTCAGATATAGATAAATAAAATACAATAATAGCGCTTACAACTATAAATGTATACATTGATATTGTGTTATATTTCTCATTCCAATTGATTTTCATTTTTACCTCTCTTTACAATAGTTATTTAAATAATACTATTATTACTTATTATAAATTCTTTATAGATAGCTTTCAATAAAATTCTTATTAAACTAATTAATATCTTAAATATTGATCCCAAAATGTTTTAGCAAATATTATATTGATTTGGTTATTCCAATCATTGAAGTAGTTATTGCACCATATAAATCCATAAAAATATATTCATATTTTTTATTCAAAGCCATCCCCTAAAAGCAATACTTTATCTAAAAATATTATATAAAAATTTTATTAATAACACAAAATAAAACTAGAATTATTTATATTTTATCCTTATTATAATAATATAGACAAATTTTATCATAGTATAGATAGGAGACTTTTTATGATTGATTTATGTATTTTAGGTACAACTGGTGGTATGCCAATGGTTGATAAATTTTTATCTTCAACCTTAATAAATATAAATGGAAGAAAAATTTTGATTGATTGTGGTGAAGGAACACAAGTTGCTATGAGAAAAATAGGCTGGGGATTTAAATCCTTAGATTTAATTTGTATAACCCATTCACATGGCGATCATATAATAGGGTTACCTGGTCTACTTTCTACAATGGGTAATTCTGGAAGAACTGAAAAAGTCACAATAGTTGGACCAAAGGGAATAAATGAAGTTGTTACTGGATTAAATGTTATAAATCCATATCTTCCATATGAATTAGAAGTTATAGAATTAGAAAACAACAAGTTAAACTTATTAGTAAATAAAAATAATATTTCTTTATGTAAAAATGAAGATAAATGTAATCTTGTTTTATCATCATTAGAAGTTGACCATTCTGCTACATGTTTAAGTTATAGTTTTTATATAAAAAGGCGTCCAAGATTTTCTGTAGATAAAGCTTCTAAAAATAACGTCCCTAAATCTTTATGGAATAGACTACAAAATGGGGAAATTGTAAATTATGATAATAAAATATATACTCCTGATTTAGTTTTAGACAATCTGCGTAAAGGCATTAAACTATCTTATGTAACTGATACAAGACCTACTGAAGCTATTCCAGAGTTTATCAAATATAGTGATTTATTTATTTGTGAAGGTACTTATGGTAGTGATGATGATATAGAAAAAGCTATAAAAAATAAACATATGACATTTAGAGAAAGTGCTACATTAGCTAAAAAAAGTGAATGTAAAGAGTTAATTTTGACTCATTTTAGTCCAGCATTAGCTAATCCTGAAATTTTCCTAGAAAATGCAACTAATATTTTAACTAATACTAAAATAGGTTATGATGGTTTAATAAAAAACTTAAAATTTATAGATTAGGTTTAAATAAATAATTTATAAATTTACATATTATAACTTTTAATTTTACTTTTGCTTTATTAAAAGTTATAATATGTAAATATAAAAACTTAATTACTTTTTTATTTCAAAGGAGAGATACGTGTGAATGCTATAAATATGCTTATCGAATTAATTGGGGGATTAGGGCTATTTCTCTTTGGTATGAAGCTTATGGGAGACGGACTTGAAAACGTTGCAGGTGAAAAACTAAAAAGTATTTTAGAAAAAGTAACTAATAATAAATATATGGGAGTGTTCATCGGAGCTCTCGTAACTGCTCTAATTCAAAGTTCTTCAGCTACAACAGTAATGGTTGTTAGCTTTGTTAATGCTGGGCTTATAAATCTTATACAAGCAGCTGGTATTATTATGGGAGCAAATGTTGGAACAACTATAACAGCGCAATTAATTTCTTGCAAATTAGATAATATTGCACCTTTATTTGTGGGTATAGGTTCAATATCTCTATTAATCGCAAATAAAAAAAAGCATAGAGATATATCTTCTATAATATTAGGTTTTGGTATATTGTTTTTAGGAATGAATTTTATGTCTAATGCTATGAAGCCATTAACTGAATCATCTATTTTCTCACAAACTTTAATCCTAGTTGGAAACAATAAACTTTTAGGTGTTTTTTGTGGACTTTTAATGACTGCACTAGTTCAAAGTTCTTCAGCAACAACTGGTATATTAATAGCACTTGCTACAACTGGATCTATTGATATGAATGTAGCATTACCAGTTATATTTGGATGCAATATTGGGACATGCGTTACAGCACTTTTAGCATCTGCTAGTGGAAATAAAACTGCAAAAAAAGCTGGGTTAATACATCTCTTTTTTAATGTTATAGGCGTATTAATATTTGTTCCCTTTATAAATCCATTGACTTCATTCATAAAATATATTAATCCTACAGATGTTGCTAGACAAGTTGCAAACGCTCATACTATTTTTAATATTACTAGTACAATAATTTTATTACCTTTATCAAAACACCTTGTTTTATTAGCAAACAAAATATTACCAGGTAATGATTGTTTAGAGACTGAAGGAGCAATATATTTAGATAAAAATTTATTGGATACACCAATTGTTGCAACTGGACAAGTTTTTAATGAAACTGTTAGAATGGGAAAAATTGCACAAAAAAATATAGAACTAGCTATGAAATCTTTTTTAATTGAAAATGAAGAATACATAAAGCAAGTATATAGTAATGAAAAAATAATCAATACTTTAGAAAAAGAAATAACAGATTATTTAGTTTTGTTGTCAAGTTATGAATTGCCTGATCCTGATAGTAAAATTTTAAGTACAAGTTTTCATATAATTAATGACATAGAGAGAATCGGTGATCATGCAAAAAACATAGTAGAATTAGCTAGTCAAAAAATTAATAATAGTATAACAATTCCATCAGATGCTGTTGAAGAACTCATGAGTATGTATGAGCAAACTCTTAATGCTTTAACTTTAGCTTTAAAATGTTATGAACATAGTGATTATAACAATGCTAAGCATGTTAAAGAAATTGAATTAAAGGTTGATGCATATGAAAAAAAACTTAGGGAAAGCAATATAAAAAGATTGAATCAAAAGAAATGCTCAGCTAGTTCTAGTACTATATTTTTAGATTTAATAAGTAATCTTGAACGAATTGGTGATCATTCTACTAATATTGCAGAAAGAGTACTTTAAATATTAATAAAGATACTTTCCCCTTTTTATATTCTTTTAGTTTTATTTACAATATGATATACTATTTAAGTATTTTTATTATTAAATAAGGGGGAATTCTTTTAACTATGACACATATTTTATTAACAATATTATTTTTAACTTTAATTGGTGGTCTTATAGGTTGGATTACTAATATATTAGCTATTAAATTATTATTTAGGCCAATAAACCCTATAAAAATACCTATATTTAATATAGAAATAATAGGACTTATTCCAAAAAGACAAAAAGAAATAGCTAAAAATATTGGTCAAGTTATTGCAAATGAATTATTGTCTGTCGAAGATTTATTTTCAGAATTAATAAAAGAAGAAGATAAAGAGAGCTTTAATGAATACATAAAAAATAAAATAGGAAATTTAATTTCAGAAAAATTTAATTTTATTCCTGCTCCTTTTAATTCTATGATTAAAAACTATGTTGATGAAATGATTAATAATGAATTAGATCCTATAATAGATGATATACATAACATTACTTTAACAAAGGCTAAAGAAAGAATAGATATTGAAAAAATTATTGAAGAAAAAATCAATCTTCTTGATTTATATAAATTAGAAAGTATAATAATATCTGTTGCCAAAAAAGAACTTAAACATATTGAAATACTAGGATTTATTTTAGGTGGATTTATTGGAATAATTCAATCTATAATAATACTTTTTATAAAATAAAACTGAGTCTAATATTAAATTATATATTTTGATATACATAACATTTTTTAAATAATTAATTTCAAAGAGCAGATATCAATTTATTATTGATATCTGCTCATAATATATGTATTATAAATTACTTAATTAATATTTTTATATAAAGCTACGTATTCTTTCTAATAACATACTAAGTGCAACTATATTGCATCCACCTTCTGGAATTATAATATCAGCTCTTTTCTTACTAGGATCTACAAATTCTTCATGCATTGGTTTTACAGTGGTAAGATATTGATCAATAACGGAATCAAGGTCTCGTCCTCTTTCTTGAACATCTCTTAATAGTCTTCTAATAATTCTAACATCAGCATCTGTATCTACAAATACTTTTATATCCATTAAGTCACATAATTCTTGATTTTCAAAAATTAATATACCTTCAACTATTATTACTCTTGCTGGTTTAACCATTACTGTTTCATTTGTTCTAGTATGCTCAACAAAAGAGTATACTGGATGATTAATAGTCTCTCCATTTTTTAATTTTTTAAGATGCTCTATTAAAAGATCAGTTTCAAAAGAATTAGGATGATCATAATTTAATTTTTTACGTTCTTCTAATGATATATTATCGTTAGATTTATAGTAATAATCATGGGAAAGTATAACCACATCATCATCAAATTCTTCTTTAATATTTAATGATAGAGTAGTTTTCCCTGATCCTGTTCCTCCAGCTATACCTATTACCATTATATCTTGCATAATATAAATTCCTCCATATCACTTATGTTTAACTTATATTTAATATAAATTATTGTTATATATATATTTTTTTCCTATATAATAATAGCATAGCTATTATTATTTATCTATATTAAATTATTTCTTTACTTAAATAAGAAAAGCAGCTTATTGTAAAAGCTACTTTCTTTGAAAATTTTATATTAGTAATTAAAATCAATACATTATTTTAAAGTATAGAAGATTTTTTATAAAAATAGACAGTTAAATTATTATTTTCTTTAGATACAACTGCCTTTTTCTTATTTTTTTGATTCAAATTTTCATCATCTTCAAAAAATTCTATTGCCCTATTTATTAATTTTACATCTATATTATTTTGTACATTCTTTCTGCATAAAATTGCCAACTTATTACTAAAATTATTATCGAATGATGATATATAATTTATCGTTCTATTTCTATCTCTTTTTATTTTTAAATTATTTTTTATATTCTCATCATTATTTTTTACATATGCCTTATTTCTAAGTTCTTCTTTTTTTAAATTAATGTTTTTTAAATAATATGATACATCTTCTATCTCTAGATTGCTTAAATCATTAGCTAAATTAATACCATATTCTTGGAACTTATTAATAGCATTTTTTAATTGAATATATTCTTTGGCATCACTACCATAATGTTTTCTAAATATATTTAATAATTCGTTTACTTTTTCTTTATTATATAAATTCATAAATGATAAATCTTTACTTATGCTATTGGTTACTAAATATGCTTTTTTATACCTTATATTATTAAAAGCTTGTATACTAAAATAAATTGATAATATTATACTAGGAATTGCAAATTCTAATTTCTTACTCAAAATAAAAGTTAAAATTAAAAAGCACCAAAAACATAATCTTGAAATTTTATATTTTTTTATGCCCTTACTTAATTCTATATCTGAATCTATCATTTTTTTTCTTATTATTTGTTTATTTATTAATTTATTTTTTCTTTCTTTAATCCCTATTATAAAAGATTTTAGATTTAACTTTTTCTTCTTAAACAACCATAGCTTCTTTTGCTTTTTTATAATTCCATTTTTTCCATATACTATTAATCTATTTTTATTTACTGAGATATTATCGTCTTTATACTTTGTTATAATAGTTATATCACCATTTGTAGATATTTTAATTTTTATATTCTTTCCTAATCTAAAAATTTTTTTATATTTAATTCTCATTCTAATGGCCACCTTTTCCCTATAATATTTCAGGCTTTAATCCAATAATAAATGTAAATTTCTGTAATTATTTACCTTAATTTTACACTATACCTTTAAAATAATCAAGAGAATATACCTTATTTATTAATCTGTTGTTTTTAATAATAAATTTATTTTTATTTGCTACATATATACATATTAAATATTAATATATTACAAAATATTAATATAACGGTAACTTATTATATTAATATTTAAATTTAACTTATTCCATATTTATTACAAATTTGGATTAAATTTTTGAATAAGTGTTATACTATAAATATATATACTTATGTTAGGAGGTGTTTTTTTGTTTAAAGTTGGTGATAAAGTTGTTTATCCCATGCAAGGAATAGGAATAGTGGAAAAAATAGAAGAAAAATTTTTCTGTGGTAAGAAAAAAAAATATTGTATAATACAAATGTTAAAAAATAGTTTAGAAATAATGATACCTATAGACAGAATTTCTAATTCTAAATTACGTATGGTTAATAATATTAATACTTTAGAAGATATCTTAAACCATATCCAAGACACATCTAATCCTGAGGAGATAAATCTTCCATCTAAACAAAGATATGAAATAAATTTAAATAAAATAAAATCAGGTTTATTACAAGATAGCGTTGATGTCTTTTATAATCTAACTGTTATAAATAAAATAAAAGCACTTAATTCTACAGAAAAACAAATATTAAATACAGCACGCAAATTACTTATAGATGAAATAAGAGTTGTTAAGGATATAAGCGAAAATGAAGCTACTAAACTATTAAAGTCTAGTATTAATTAAACTATCTTTGTTTATTAATCTTATACAAATAATTTTTATCAACTTATTAATTATATTATTTTTATTTGTAAATATTAAATTACATAAAAATATTTCATATCTTACATGTAATAAATAAGCTATATTGCTTAACTTAGCAATATAGCTCAATTTTTAATTAGCTTCTGATTCTTTATTTACTTTAGTACCATTTAATGATACATTTTCAAAATTGTTAGTTATTACATAGTTACTATTTCCAACATTAATATACTTTATTGATACTGAATCACCTATATTGGTTAATGCTACTTCTCTAGATGTTTCAGTAGAAATTGAAAATATGTTATCTATGCCTTTTAATTTAACATCATATATACTTGCTCCTTCTTTAATAACAACACCTATCCTTTCAACCTCACCTAAAACAGTTTCTTCCTTATTACCACCTTCTAAAGAAATATTAGTATTAGTTAATACTTCTAAATATTTATTAAGAGTTGATTGAAGGGTATCTCCAACACCAACTGTATTATAATTTTTTACATTAACCATAGCATATTGTTTTACTAATCCACTAGAATCCTTTAATGTCATAAAATATGTTGGCTCATTTTGAATATTTATTAAATAAGGAAATGTTGCTGTATAACCATATTGTTGTACTTTACCTTCTGCCGATTCCATACTTGCATATTCTGTAGCTCCTGCTGTTTTATATAGTTTAGTTTCTCCGTTTCTTGTATTAGTTAAAGTAAATCCAACTAAACTTTCATCATTACCAACAGAAGTTATTCCTGTATAATAATAACATGTATCATTATTATAAATAACATTCATACCAGAAGTTGATTTTAATTTGTCTTTATCACTAAAATTTAGAATTCCATGAACCAGCTCTCCCCATTTATCTATATACCTCTTTATATATGTCGCTGGTTGAATCCTATCTACCCATTTAGGTAAATTATCTATATTGTATGCTTGTGCTTCTCCTGTTTGTGCATCCATTACTAAAGCACCTACCGCCTTTTTTTCTGCTATTCCAATAGCATTATCATATCTAGTTATAACCCAGTATGGTTTTCCAGAATCATCTAATTCAAATGTATAATCCGTATGCCCAGCCTTCATATCTCTAAGAAATGCTGCTCTTTTTAAATTACTAAATAAATAAGATGAATCTAAATATTTTATATTAAGATCTTTTCCATTTAATTGTGTTACTAATTGAACGTCATTTTGATTTGTTGCACTTACCTTTATATATCCTGCTGTACCCTTTCTGTTAGTAAACCATTTAAATAATGAAGAATGCTCTAATGGTGCTACATAATATAATTCACCATCTATACTTTGTAAATCTAATGTTCCAACATAAACTTGACTACCAAGACTTGCAATTTCTCCTAATTTTTTATCTGCTAATTTTTCGGCTAATTGTTTATCTATAGTTGGTAATTGATTTAAATCTATGTATTGTATTTCACTTGAAAAATCAACTTCATTAATATTTCCTATTAAATTTCTATGAGAACTATAATTAATTATCGGACTGCATACTACTAATAAAACAATATATGCTACAGCTACTGTTCCACCTACCATAATATATTTTTTCTTTCTATTAAGTATTCCATATATTACTGCACACAACACAAATATTCCAGCAATTAACACTGAATTTAGACTTAAATCAAAAATTAAATTACTAGTTAATAAAAGCACTAAACCTATACATAAATATGCTCCTAATAACAATTTTAAGAAACTGATTGATTGCTTATTTTCCATATCACTTCTTCACCTCAACTATTTATTGTAGTTAATATTATATCATAATAAGTTTTTAAATACTACTTTCATTTATTCTTTTTCTAAAAATAAAAAGAGATAAAAAGAATCTATAACTTAAGATTTATTATCTCTTTCTTATATTCAATATGAAATTTATTTTTTAACTAATGTAACAACTTTATGCATTATTTTTATCTTTATCTTTATCTACTTCTTCATAATCAACATCAATTATCTCACCAACGAATTCATCATTTGAGTCATATGTAAAATTATTATTATTCTCATATACATTTTTATCTTGTTTTATATTCTCATTTAATTTACCTTTTTTTCTTTTAATAAATGATATTAATTTTATTAAAAGATAGGCAATTACTCCAACGAATAATATATATGGCAATATACTTAAAAATAATGATATTACTAATACTAATATACATGTACCACCAATAAAATATAATATATTTCTAAAATCGCCTCTCATAGTATACTCCTTTGCAAGCTTTAATTTAATTTATATTATATAATACATTAACTATATATGCAATGCAATAAGAGATATTATTTATTTTATTAAAAGTTTTTTAAAAACTTATTATGTGCTAATGTTTATTTCTTCTTTCTTGATATCTTTGATAATATTAAATCAAGACATAATAATCTAAGTATATCATTTATATTATTAATAAGTATAAATATTTATGTAGATAAATAGATTTCTACTCTTATAATATCAACATAAATAAAAAAATATATTATAAGTGATATTAGTTTTAATAAATGAAACTAATATCACTTATAATTTTAATACATCAAATTATTTTCTTAAAAACTTATTTACACTTAACCCACAATTTATCCCTTCATTAATAGCTGTAACAACCAATGATTGACCTATTCTAGCATCTCCAGTTGCAAATACTTTAGGAACATTAGTTTTAAAATTTAATGAATTAGCATTAATATTATTTTTCGAATTAAATTCTATTCCAAACCCTTCCTTTATGTAAGATTGTGAACCTACAAATCCCATAGCAATTAAAATTAGATCTGCTTCATAAGTTTTTTCTGATCCAGTTACATTTAATGAAACCATTCTACCATCATTATTCTTTTTCCATTCTACCTTTGCAGTATCAACACTTTTTATATTTCCTTCATTATCTGTATTTATTCCTGTAACTGTAGTTAGATATTCTCTTGGATCTTTACCATATATATCAATAAATTCTTCTTGACCATAGTCAATTTTCAATACTTTTGGCCATTCTGGCCACGGATTATTCTCTGATCTATAACCTAAAGGTTTAGGCATTATTTCAAGTTGAACTAGTGACTTACATCCATGTCTAAGACAAGTTCCAACACAATCTGTCCCAGTATCCCCACCACCTATTACAATTACATTTTTATCTTTTGCTGATATATAATTATTATCTTCATGATTAGAATCTAGAAGACTTTTTGTATTAGATTTTAGAAAATCTACTGCAAAATATATTCCCTTTGCCTTCTCTTTTCCCTCTATGCTTAAATCCCTAGGTTTAGATGCTCCTGTAGCTAAAATAATAGCATCATATTCTTCAATTAACTCACTAGCTTTATAGTCTTTTCCAATATCAGCATTAGTTACAAACTTTATGCCCTCTTCTGCCATAAGTCTAATTCTTCTTAATATAATTTCTTTATCAAGTTTCATATTAGGAATTCCATACATTAATAATCCACCTGGTCTATCATTTCTTTCATATACAGTAACCTTATGACCACATTTATTCAAAGTATCAGCTGCAGCAAGTCCTGCTGGTCCTGATCCAATTATAGCTATTTTTTTACCAGTTCTTTTTAATGGTGGATTAGCTACAACTTTATTATTTTTAAAAGCTGTATCTATAATAGCTCTTTCATTTTCTTTAATACTTACCGATGGGCCATTTAATCCTACTGTACAACCTGCTTCGCAAGGTGCTGGACAAACTCTACCAGTGAATTCTGGAAAAGGATTTGTTTTATTTAATCTATTGTATGCTAAATCCCATTTTCCTCTATATATAAGATCATTCCATTCAGGAATCAGATTGTGAAGAGGACATCCTGAAACCATTCCTGAAAATACTGTACCAGATTGACAAAATGGCACGCCACAATCCATACACCTAGCACCTTGAATAGATTGTTTTTCTAATGAAAGGCTATTATGAAACTCATTATAGTCCTTTATTCTTTCTTTAGGAGATCTGTTTAAGCCTATCTCTCTTTTATATTCTAAAAATCCAGTTGGTTTACCCATTATTTAATCCCCCTATCTTCTCTTAATTTCTTGAAATGTCCTAATTAATGCCTCTTCTTTTTCAAATCCAAGATTTGTGTATTTTTCAACAGTTTCTAATATCTTCTTATAATCTTTAGGAATTATCTTTATAAAATTATATTTTTCATTTTCAAAATCATTTAATATTTTATTTCCTTTAACAGATTCAGTTGCCTTAACATGTTCTTCTATTAAAGTCTGTAGTTCTTCTTCATCTTCTAAACTTAATTCTTCTAAAAATACCATCTCATCATTTATATTTGCTTTAAAACTATCATCTTCTTTATAAAGATAAGCTATTCCTCCACTCATTCCAGCTGCAAAATTAATTCCAGTCTTTCCTAACACAATAACTTTTCCACCTGTCATATATTCACACCCATGTGCCCCAACACCTTCGACAACAGCAGTAGCACCTGAATTTCTTACACAAAATCTTTCCCCTGCAATACCATTTATAAATACTTTACCTGATGTAGCACCATATAACGCTACATTTCCAATAAGTATATTTTCATCTGCTACAAAAGTAGATTTCTTTGGAGGATACACTATAAGCTTACCACCCGATAACCCTTTACCAAAGTAGTCATTAGCATCCCCTTCAACTTCAAATGTTAATCCCTTTGGAATAAATGAACCAAAACTTTGACCTGCCCCACCATTACATTTAATAATAATAGAATCTTCTGGCAATCTATTATTTCCGTTTACTTTTGTTATCTTTGAACCTAGTATTGTTCCAAGAGTTCTATTTATATTAGTTACATCTACTTCTAATCTTATTTTTTCCTTACCATTTATAGCATCTTTACATTTTTTAATAAATACTTGTTCATCTATTACTTCATTTAATTTATGATCATATTTTTTTGTTTCATCAAATCTAACAACTCTTCCCTTAAATTTATCAGGAGTATAAAGTACTGAGCTTAAATCAATATTTTTAGTCTTCCAACCATGTATATTTTTCTTTTGCTTAAGTCTATCAGTTCTACCAATCATCTCGTCAATTTTTCTATATCCAAGTTTAGCCATTATTTCTCTTAATTCTTTCGCAATAAAATACATAAAATTAACTACATATTCTGGCTTTCCCTTAAATCTCTTTCTAAGTTCTTCATTTTGAGTGGCTATTCCTACTGGACAAGTATCTAAGTTACATACTCTCATCATAACACAACCAAGTGATACTAACGGTGCTGTTGCAAACCCAAATTCTTCAGCTCCAAGAAGTGCTGCAATTGCAACATCCCTTCCTGTCATAAGTTTTCCATCAACTTCCAATCTTACTCTTTCTCGAAGCTCATTAATTAATAATGTTTGATGAGCTTCTGCAAGGCCAAGTTCCCAAGGCAATCCTGCATTTTTAATTGAATTTTTAGGTGATGCCCCCGTACCTCCATCATATCCTGATATTAATATTACATCTGCTCCACCTTTAGCAACTCCAGCTGCAACAGTTCCAACACCACATTCTGAAACTAATTTCACAGATATTCTTGCATCCATATTTGCATTTTTTAAATCATAAATTAATTGTGCTAAATCTTCTATTGAATATATATCATGATGTGGTGGTGGTGATATAAGTCCAACTCCAGTTGTTGAATGTCTGGTTTCTGCAATCCATGGATAAACCTTAGTTGCTGGAAGCTGACCACCTTCACCTGGTTTTGCTCCTTGTGCAAGTTTTATTTGAAGCTCATCTGCATTTACTAAGTATTCAGAAGTAACCCCAAATCTTCCTGAAGCAACTTGTTTTATTGAAGATCTTCGTGAATCTCCATTTTCATTTACAATCCATCTTTCTCTATTTTCTCCACCTTCACCTGAATTGGATTTTCCACCAATTCTATTCATGGCAATAGCTAGTGCTTCATGAGCTTCTTTAGAAATCGATCCATATGACATAGCTCCAGTTTTGAATCTTTTAACTATTTCTGATACTGGTTCCACTTCATCTAATGGAATTTCTGCTGAATTATAATTAAAGTCTAATAATCCTCTTAATGTTATTTCTGACTCTTCTGAATTAATTAAAGAAGAATATTCCTTAAATAACTCATAATTACCATCTTTAGTAGCTCGTTGCAATTTATTAATTGTTTGTGGATTATATAAATGTTCTTCCTTTTCTTCTCCTGATCTTAATTTTTCATATCCAGGTGAGTCTAATTCAAAATCTGCTGAATACGTTTTATCATTAAATCCTTTTTCATGATTTATTTCCGCTTCTCTTTGAATTTCTGATAATCCTATTCCACCAATTCTACTTATTGTATTAGTAAAATATTTATCTATAACTTTCTTTCCAATTCCTATAGCTTCAAAAATTTGTGCTCCCTGATATGATTGAATTGTTGATATTCCCATTTTAGAAAGTATTTTAATTATTCCCTTAATTACTGCTTTATTATAATTTGCTACGGCTTTTTCATATGAAATTTCTAGTAGTTCCTCTTCAATAAGACCCCTTAATGATTCATAAGCCATATAAGGATTTATAGCTGATGCTCCGAATCCAATTAACGTTGCAAAATGATGAATTTCTCTTGGTTCTCCACTTTCAAGAATTAATCCTACTGATGTTCTAGTTCCTTTTTGAACTAGATACTGATGAAGTCCTGAAACAGCAAGTAATGATGGTATTGGAACTTTGTTTGCTGAAACACTTCTATCAGATAATATAAGCAATGTATATCCTTTTTCATAAGCTTCTTGTGCCTTATCAAACATTTCCTCTAAAGCATCTTCTAGAGAAGTACCCTTATCAAAAACTATATCTATAATTTTTGATCTTAATTCTCCTTTATTAAGTGATTTTATTTTAGATAATTCTTCATTATTTATTATTGGAGCTTCAAGTTTTAATAGTTCACAATTTGAAGCTTTGTCTTCCAAAATATTACCTTCTGGTCCTAAATAAACATTAGATGCTGTAACGATTTCTTCTCTTATTGCATCTATAGGTGGGTTTGTTACTTGAGCAAATAATTGTTTAAAATAATTAAATAATAATTGTGCATCTTTAGACAAAGGTGCTATTGGTACATCTATTCCCATTGCTGCAAGTGGCTCTACACCCTTTTCAGCCATAGGAAGAATAGTTGTTTTTATTTCTTCGTATGTATATCCAAAAGTTTTTTCTAATCTTTTTCGTGTATATTTATCATATTCTAT
This sequence comes from Clostridium taeniosporum, assembly GCF_001735765.2. Classification (NCBI taxonomy): domain Bacteria; kingdom Bacillati; phylum Bacillota; class Clostridia; order Eubacteriales; family Clostridiaceae; genus Clostridium; species Clostridium taeniosporum. Next base: position 1,021,373 of record NZ_CP017253.2, on the reverse strand, counting down.
TTTAAAACTCTTTCCTTCATTAATCTTGTCTAGAGTAACCAAATTTTCCTCAAGCCATTTTTTATAAGGATACTTTGTAGCATATTTATGTTTTAATTCTTCATCATCAATAACTTCCTTTTTGACAGTATCAACAATAAGCATTCTTCCCGGTCTTAATCTATCTTTCTTCTCAACATTTTCTGCTGGAATATCTAAAGCACCAACTTCTGAAGATAAAATTAATCTTCTATCCTTAGTTATGTAATATCTAGATGGTCTTAATCCATTTCTATCTAATACAGCTCCTACTTTTTCACCATCAGTAAATACTATTGCTGCTGGTCCATCCCACGGTTCCATTAATGTAGCATTGTATTCATAAAATGCTCTTTTTTCCTTACTCATAGTTTTGCTTTTTTGCCATGGTTCTGGAATAGTCATCATTACAGCTCTGGTTAAATCTATTCCATTCATATATAGAAATTCTAAATTATTATCTAATATTGCTGAATCAGATCCTTCTTTATTTATAATTGGTAATACTCTGTTTAAATCTTTTCCAAGTACTCTTGACCTTACATTAGTCTCTCTTGAATATACCTTATTTACATTTCCTCTTAATGTATTTATTTCACCATTATGAATCATAAATCTATTTGGATGAGCTCTTTCCCAGCTTGGAAATGTATTAGTACTATATCTAGAATGAACTAATGCAAGTGATGTTTCTACTCTCTCATCTTTTAAATCTTTATAAAATTCTCTTAATTGAGTTGAAAGTAGCATGCCCTTGTATACTATTGTCTTTGATGAAAAAGAAGCAATGTAAAATATTTCATTTAAAAATTTACTTATCCATGTAGCTCTTTTTTCTATATTTCTTCGAATAATATATAACTTTCTTTCAAAAGCAATACCCTTCTTTATTCCACTTCTTCTTACAAAAATTTGTTTTATTATAGGCATTGCTTCTAAAGATGCCTTTCCTAAAATTGATGGATTATTGGGAACTTGCCTCCATCCTAATATTTCCAAACCACCTTCTTTACATATATCTTCAACAAGCGTTTCTGCTTCTTTTCTTGCCTTATCATCTTGTGGTAAAAAAATCATACCAACAGCGTAATCACCTTCATTGCCTAAAGTAATCCCTTTTGATTTTAATTCTTCAGTAAAAAATTTGTGTGGTATATTTAATAAAACACCTGCACCATCACCAGTATTTTCATCAGCACCAGTCCCACCTCTGTGTTTTAATTTTTCTAATATTGTTAAACAATCACTTAAAACATCATGAGATTTCTCTCCGTCAATATTTACAATTGTACCAATTCCACAAGCATCATGCTCAAAACATGGATCATAAAGCCCTTGTTTTTTTGGAATAACTTTATTCATTCATATTCCCCCTTAAAATAATAGATTTATAAGTAGCAAAATAACGAGTAAAAATACCTTTTTGATATTATTACTCGTATATTTCACTATAAAAAATGATTTTATGCATCTTAACTAATTTTTTTATAATTTGTCATATAATATTAGCTTAGCTACTTCACTCATCTTTTTTCCTAAATTCATACTAAATTTTTGAATGTATCTAAATGCCTCATCTTCAGTGATATTCTTATCATCCATAATTTTACCTTTAGCTTTTTCAATTATTTTTCTATCTTCTAATGTGTGTTCTAGATTTTGTACTTGTTGTTGTAATTTTAATATTCTCTTTTTACCTTGAAATATAATATCAATAGAATTTTTCAAAAGAATACCAGTTACTTTAGTTCCTATACAATATATATCACTATCTTCTATAAAAGAACGATAAGAATCATTAACTAATGCCAAAAAGCTTGTAAAATCATATAATTTCTCATATACATCCAGTAAACTCATATCTTTAAATTTATAACCTACTAAAACTAAATCTGGTGAATATTGCATAACCATTCTTATTAATTCGTTTCCCGATGTGCATAAAGCTAAAATTTCGTATCCTTCTTGTATCAATAGAGATTTTAACTTATTATTAGTATCCTTATTGCTTAATGCTATTATTATTTTGCCTCGAGATTCCATAATAGCAACCCCACCTTAAATTTTCCTAATACTTATTAAGATAATTTTCTATTTCCCAATCATGAACTTTAGTTCTATAATCATTCCATTCAACAGCTTTAGCTGAAATATATTTGTTATACACATGTTCTCCTAAAGCTTCTTTTGCAAGATTACTTTCTTTCATAAAATTAACAGCCTCATATAGATTATTTGGTAAATTATCTATTTTTTCAGTTTTTCTTTCCTCTTCATTCATAGCAAAGATGTTTGTTTCTATTCCTGCTGGTGGTTGTAAATTATTCTTTATACCATCTAATCCTGCTTGTAAAAGACATGCTAATACTAAGTATGGATTTGAACTTGGGTCTGGACATCTTAATTCTACTCTAGTTCCTGCTCCCCTTGCCGCTGGAACTCTAATCAATGCTGTTCTATTTTTACATGACCAAGCTAAATAAACAGGCGCTTCATATCCTGGTACTAATCTTTTATATGAATTAACTAATGGATTTGTTATTGCCGCAAGCCCTTTTATATTTTTTAATAGGCCAGCAATAAAATTATATGCTATTTTGCTTAATCCATTTGGATCGTTCTCGTCAACAAATGCATTTTTACCATCTTTAAATAATGACATGTTAACGTGCATTCCTGAACCATTAATTCCGAAAACAGGTTTAGGCATAAAGGATGCATGTAATCCATGCCTTTGTGCGATTGCCTTAACCACTAATTTAAATGTCATTATATTATCCGCAGTACTTAATGCATCTCCATATTTAAAATCTATTTCATTTTGTCCTTCTGCAACTTCATGATGAGAAGCCTCTATTTCAAATCCCATGTCTTCTAAAACTAAAGTCATATCTCTTCTTGCATTCTCTCCTAAGTCTGTAGGTGCTAAATCAAAATATCCTGCACTATCTTGTGTTTTTGTTGTTGGCTTTCCATTCTCATCAGTTTCAAACAAAAAGAATTCACATTCTGGACCGACATTCATCTCATATCCAAGTTTAGCTGCTTCAGAAATAGCTCTCTTTAAAATATATCTTGGATCTCCTTCAAACGGTGTACCATCTGGTTTATACACATCACATATTAATCTTGCAACTTTACCTTGTTGAGGTCTCCATGGGAATATTACAAAACTATCTAAATTAGGTCTTAAGTTCATATCAGATTCTTCAATTCTAACAAATCCATCAATAGATGATCCATCAAACATACATTCATTATTTAATGCTTTTTCTAATTGCCTATCAGTTATTGCTACATTTTTTAATGTCCCAAACATATCAGTAAACTGTAATCTTATAAATCTAACACCATTTTCTTTTACTAAATTTATGATGTCTTCTCTAGTGTACTTTGCCATTTCAAATTCCCCCTTAATCTAAAAAAGGCGCACAATGGATATATACATAATACATACATCCATTGAACGCCTTTGTCCAACCAATTTATTGATATTATTATATATCATATTTTCATACAACTCAAGTTTTTTTTGAGCTTTTTTTATTTTTTTTCTGATTTTTTTCGTAATTAGTTAATTTAAAGAACTAGACATTTACCAGAAATTTTATTTCTTTTAGAGGATATTTCCTTTGCATTTAACTCTTCTTCTCTATTATATTTAACAATTTTAAATATAATTATACTGAATATAAATTAAAAACTATTAATCACATAAAATTATAGACTTATTATTAAGCCAATCATTTATTATGAAAATATGATTATTAGTTATATAATAAATAATGATATTAATTAAAATCTTACTTCAATTAAGAATACTAATATTTATTAAAATAAACTTAAAAATACATCTATAAATAATTGAATATTACATAAAATATTGTTACAATTTATTATGTATAAAATTATATAAATAAATATATCTTTGGTAATTATATGTAGTATAATAAACAATTTATCAAAATATATATTTTTTTTGGGGGCTATAAAAATGAATACTATTGTAACAAAATTTGGTGGAAGTTCACTAGCTGATGCTGAACAATTTAGAAAAGTAAAAAATATAATTATATCTAATAATGCTAGAAAATATGTTATACCTTCAGCACCTGGAAAAAGAACTTCTAAAGACTCTAAAATAACAGATTTATTGTATCTTTGTTATGCTCATATCAATACAGGAATATCATTAGATGATGTTTTTGATCACATTAAAAACAGGTATATTGATATTGTAACTGATTTAAAATTAAATCTTGATATACGACCATATTTAGATACTATAAAAAGAGATTTGGAAAATGGGGCTTCTAGTGATTATGCAGCTAGTAGAGGTGAATATTTAAATGCCATAATCCTTAGCAATTATTTAGGTTTTGAATTTATTGATGCTAAGGATGTGATAATATTTAATAATGATAGTTGCTTAAACTATGATGAAACATTAAAATTATTAAAAGAAAAACTCTCATCATTTGACAGAGTTGTTATTCCAGGATTTTATGGTTCTGATAAAGATGGTAATATAATCACTTTCTCAAGAGGTGGTTCTGATGTTACAGGCGCTTTAGTTACTGCAAGTTTAAATGCTGATCTTTATGAAAATTGGACTGATGTTTCTGGATTTTTAATGGCTGATCCTAGAATTATTTCTAATCCTAAACCTATAAGTACAATAACTTATACTGAACTTAGAGAACTTTCTTATATGGGAGCTTCTGTTTTACATGAAGAAGCAATTTTTCCAGTAAGAAATGCTGGAATTCCAATAAATATAAGAAATACAAATAGGCCTAAAGATAAAGGAACTTTTATAATAAAAGATCCTTTAAATGATGATTCACAAACTATAACTGGTATAGCTGGTAAAAAAAATTTCACAGTAATTTCAATTACAAAAGCTTTAATGAATTCTGAATTAGGTTTTTGTAGAAAAATACTTTCAATACTTGAACAACATAACATTTCATTTGAAAATATGCCTTCTGGCATAGATACTGTGTGCTTAGTAATTTCAGATTCTCAATTAAAAAATAAGACTTCTTTAATTGTAGAAGAAATTAAAAGAACTTGTAATCCAGATACTATAGAAGTTCATCCAAACATGGCATTAATAGCCACCGTTGGTAAAGGCATGGCTAAGCAAAAAGGTGTAGCTTCGAAAATTTTTACTGCATTATCAGAAGCTGATGTAAATATAAGAATGATTGATCAGGGTTCTAGTGAAATAAATATATTAGTTGGTATTGAAAATAATAATTTCGAAAAAGCTATAACTGCAATTTATAATTCATTTAATTAGTATTAAGTGTTATTTAGAATATATATTTGCAACATTACAATTATGGAGTATTTAAAAGTAATACTAAAAATTTAAAAATAAATCTATAAAAAATGGATTCGCAATTTACACGAATCCATTTTCTACTCTATAAAATTTAATAAAAATAAATCTAATTTAAGTACATCAACTAAAATAGCACGCTAAAACCTTAGCGCACTATTTATATACATATTAAATTGCATCCATGTTTCTAGTTGCTATAATATCAATTCCTGTTCCTAATACATCTTTAACTACAACATCTCCTATTTTAACTGGTGCTTGTAATTCTACTCCAGCTAAAACTTCCATACATTTGAAGTTAAGATCCTTTGGAATTGCTCCATTAGTCTTTACAGGGATAACTGAATGTTGTCCACCTTTTATTTTAACAGTTGAAGTTATAACTCTAACTGGATGAGTAACTTCATTTATACCATATTCAGCACCTCTTTTACAAGTGTTACCTGTTACAGTATTATTTTCAACATCTACTTTTAAATGACAACCCATTGGGCAGCTTATACAAATTAATTCTTTTATCATCTTATTCACCATCCTCTAATGATATTGTAATATCACCTTTAACTTTTTCTAATAAAGGCTTACTTAAAATAACCTTTTCCATTTCTGATGGTGCTAAGTGAGCTCTCTTAAACTTAGCAATTTGTTCACCATTACATCTTACAACTAAAGCCTTATTATGATAGATATTGTTAACTCTCATGAATATAGTTAATTTATCATCTACTGCTTCTATATCAAGTTTTTGAGGTACTGTATAATTAACGTTTTGTCCGTTGATTATATTTACATATTCACCTTTCTTAAGTTGTTTTTTGATATATTTAGCAGCCGCTTGTCCCGCATGCTTTGATTCTTGGGTAACAAAATCAACTAAGTCATGAACATGTACTACATTACCACAAGCAAATACTCCATCCATTGAAGTTTCCATATTCTCAGTTACTACTAATCCATTAGTTCTGTTATCCTTTTGAATACCAGCATTTGTTGATAATTCATTTTCAGGGATAAGACCTACTGATAATAATAATGTATCAACATCAAATTCTTTTTCAGTTCCTTTAATTGGTTTTCTATCTGGACCTACTTCAGCAATTACAACTTTTTCTACTCTCTTATCTCCTATAATATCAATTATAGTATGTGATAAATATAGAGGTATATCATAATCATTTAAACATTGAACAATGTTTCTGTTTAATCCATTAGAATATGGACATAATTCAACAACAGCTTTAACTTTAGCACCTTCTAATGTCATTCTTCTAGCCATTATTAATCCAATATCTCCAGATCCAAGTATTAATACTTCCTTACCAGGCATATATCCTTCCATATTTATATATCTTTGAGCAGCACCTGCTGTAAATACACCTGCTGGTCTATCTCCTGGAGTATTAATAGCTCCTCTAGTTCTTTCTCTACAGCCCATTGCAAGAATTACTGCTTCTGTTTTTAAAGTCATATAACCTTCTTCTGAGTTAATTGCATGAACAGTTTTATCTGTATCTATATTTAATACCATTGTATCCAATTTAACTTCTACATTAGTATCTTTTAACATATCAATAAATCTGCTTGCATACTCAGGTCCTGTTAGTTCTTCTTTAAAAGTATGAAGTCCAAAACCATTATGTATGCATTGATTTAGGATTCCTCCAAGTTCTTTATCTCTTTCTAATATTAATATCTTCTTAATTCCATTAGTATATGCTTCGTGTGCTGCTGCAAGTCCTGCTGGACCTCCACCAATTACTATTAATTCATAACTCATAATTAAAGCCTCCTACTTAGTTTTTCCTGTTAAAATGTAAGAACCATCTTTTTCTTGTACTACTTCTTCTAATTTAACACCAGATTCTCTTGCTATTATTTCTTGAACTCTTGGTCCACAGAATCCACCTTGACATCTTCCCATTCCTGGTCTACATCTTTTCTTAACACCATCTAAAGAAAGTGTTCCAAATGATCTGTTTATAGCATCAACAATTTCTCCTTCAGTAATGCTTTCACATCTACAAATCATTCTACCATATTGTGGATTTCTCTTGATCATTTCAGCTTTTTCTTCAGCTGATAATTCCATAAAGTGAATTTGATGTCTCTTGGAAATGAAATTATCTTTCTTAGTTAATTCAAGACCTGAATTTCCTAATATCTCCACTACAGCTTCAGCTACAGCTGGTGCAGAAGATAATCCTGGTGATTTCATACCTGCGGCATCAACAAATCCTTTAACTTCATCGTTTTCTTCAACTATAAAATCTCCTGTACTTGGAGTTGCTCTTAATCCAGCAAAGTTTCTTATACTTTCTCTGAAATTAATTTTTGTAGTAGTATGCATAGAAGATTCTCTTATTTTTTCTAATCCTTCTGCATTTGTTCCTAAATCTTCTTTATCTTCTATATCTATAGCATCTGGTCCTACAATAAGATTTCCATGTACTGTTGGACTAACTAAGATGCCTTTTCCCATTTTAGAAGGACAAGGGAAAATTGTATGAGATACTATATTGCCTTGTGATTTATCCATTACATAATATTCGCCTGTTCTTGGTGTAATAGTGAATTTTTCTTTACAAATCATATTGTGTATTTTATCTGCATATAAACCTGAAGCATTAACTATATATTTAGTTTCTATTTTATCTCCATCAGCTGTTTCTATTGTAAAGATTCCATTTTCTTTCTTAATTCCAACAACTTCTTTTTTAAGTTTAATCTCTCCACCATTAGTTACACCGTTTTCACATAGTGCAATTGTAAATTCAAATGGTCCTACAATACCACCAGTTGGTGCATATAAAGCTCCACGAACTTCATCTGTAAGATTTGGTTCCATTTTTAATAATTCTTCTTTATCTATAACTCTTAGGTTTTTAACTCCTATTTTAGTACCATTTTCACAAAGATCTCTTACTGTTTGCATTTCTTCTTCTGAATGAGCTACAACTAATGAACCATTTCTCTTAAATGGAACATCTAACTCTTTGCAAAGATCTTCATACATTTCATTTCCTCTTACATTGTACTTAGCCATTAAAGTACCTTCTTTTGGATCATATCCAGCATGTACTATTGCTGAGTTAGCTTTTGAAGTACCCATAGATACATCCTTTTCTTTTTCTAAAACAGCTACTTTTAAGTTATATTTAGTTAATTCTCTAAATATAGAAGCTCCAATGACACCAGCTCCAATTATTGCTACATCATACATATTTTATCCTCCTTTTATATAACAAAAGAGCCAATCACAAACACAAATTACAAAAAATAATTAAGTAACCTGTCTTTGTGCTTGACTCTAATTCTCTAAGCACTTTTATTTATTTTATATTTATATTATAACATAAATGTTTAAGTTTGTCTACTCTTCTATCCAACCTTCAACTCTTGAAACAGCATTTTTCCATCCCTTGTATAGCTTTTCTCTTTTTGCATCATCAAAAGTTGGATCATAGCTTTGACTAACAGCCCATTTAGTTGCGATTTCTTCTTTTGATTCCCAAAATCCAACTGCAAGACCTGCTAAATAAGCTGCTCCTAAAGCTGTAGTTTCAGTAATAATTGGTCTAAGAACTTGAGTATTTGAAATATCAGCTTGGAATTGCATTAATAAATTATTTCTACTAGCTCCACCATCAACTCTAAGTGATGCTAATTTACATCCAGCATCTTCTGCCATAGATACTAATAAATCATTAGTTTGATAAGCGATAGATTCTAAAGCTGCTCTAATTATATGATTTCTATTAGCTCCTCTAGTTAAACCAAAGATAGCTCCTCTAGCATACATATCCCAATACGGTGCACCTAGTCCAACAAATGCTGGTACTACATAAACTCCACCATTATCATCTACTTTTTTAGCAAAGTATTCAGAATCAGCCGCATCATGAATAAATCTAAGTTCATCTCTTACCCATTGAATTACAGCTCCACCAACAAACACTGAACCTTCTAAGGCATATTCTACTTTATTATCTATACCAACAGCAATTGTAGTTACAAGACCATTCTTACTAAGAACCATATCTTCTCCAGTATTCATTAATAAGAAACATCCTGTTCCGTAAGTATTTTTAGCACTACCTTTTTCGAAACAAGTTTGTCCAAATAATGCACATTGTTGGTCTCCGGCCATACCAGCTATTGGAACTCTAACGCCACCAACGCCGCCAAGGTTAGTATGTCCATAAACTTCTGAAGAATTTTTAACTTCTGGTAACATCGAAGTTGGTATTCCTAATTTATTTATGATTTTTTCATCCCATTTTAAATCTTTTATATTGTATAACATAGTTCTAGAAGCATTAGTGTAGTCGGTTACATGAACCTTACCATTTGTTAACTTCCATACTAACCATGTATCAACTGTACCAAACAATAAATCGCCTTTTTCAGCTCTTTCTCTTGCTCCTTCAACATTATCTAAAATCCATTTAATCTTAGTTCCTGAGAAGTAAGCATCTAATAACAATCCTGTATTTGCTTTTACATATTCAGCAAATTCTTTATCTTTCTTTAATTCTTCTACTATTCCAGCAGTTCTCCTACATTGCCATACTATAGCATTGTAAACTGGCTCCCCTGTATTTTTATCCCATACTATTGTAGTCTCTCTTTGATTTGTTATACCTATAGCTGCTATTTCATCAGCTGTAATGTTAGTTTTTGCTAATACTTCTTGAAGCACTCCATATTGGCTTGACCATATTTCTAATGGATTATGTTCTACCCATCCTTCATGTGGATATATTTGTGTAAATTCCTTTTGACTTACACCAATTATATTTTGCTCCTTATCAAAAATAATAGCTCTTGAACTTGTAGTTCCTTGATCTAACGCTACAATATATTTACCCATTTAGTTCACCAATCCTCTCAATAAATAAATAAATTTTATAAATAAAGCCAAATAAATTTTTTTTCATTTATATAGCTATATTAACTAAATCTGTAGCCTACATATTCCATATTTGATTTTTAGTTGTTGAAACACATGTTGCACCTGAACTTAATGCTAACATAATATCTTCTTTAGTTTCAATAAGACCACCTGCAACAACTGGTATATTTGATTTTTTTGAGATAATTTTTATAACTTTTGGAATAACTCCTGGTAATACTTCTAATGCATCACAATTTAATACCAAATGATTTTCTGCATTTTTTAATGATAATGTATCAAATATAAATACCCTTTGTATTGCCACTAAGCCATAATTTTTTGCTGCTTTTACAACTTGAGGTTTTGTACTAATTATACCTCTAAAATTAGTCTCTTGCTTTAAGAATTTTATTACAACTTCTTTATTTGTAAATCCTTCAACTAAATCAATATGAATTATGCCTACCTTACCTTTAGAAACTATTAACTCACCAAGTGATTTAACATTCATTACGTCTCCAAATAATACAAAAATTATTTCTGCTGAGGATTCTAATGCTACTTCTAATTGGTTCATATCTTTTACTGCTGCTATGATTGGATTTTGTTCTAGTAATTCTTTAATATTATTCATTGTCCACCCTCTATATAAACGTTTTCTTTTTGATGTTTTTATTATTGCATACTTGTATAAACTTGTCAACATTGTTATTATTTTAACTATATTGTTATTAATTTCTTTATATTTATTAATATGTCTAATTTTTTATATTTAGTAATAAATAATAAAAATTTTTATTTATTATTTAAAATCTTCTATTCGTATTATATTATCTATTTTACTTACAGAATTTAAATTTGATATTTCACTACAAGAATCATATATTTGAGCTTGTGTTGTTTTATGGGTAATTAAGACTATTGTAACTTGACCTTTTTCATTTTCTTTACCTTTTTGAATTACTGATCTCAAGCTCACATCATATTTTCCTAAAATAGCAGTAATTTCTCCAAGTACTCCTGATTCATCTAATACAGTTGCTCTAATATAAAATTTACTTTCTACATCTTTAATATCTGATATTTCTCTATCCCATAAATTATTTTTTACTACGGAATTATAGTTTTCCAAATCTACATTACTTCTTAACATAGAGATAACATCACTAACTACAGCACTACCTGTTGGTAAATCTCCTGCACCTCTACCATAAAACATTAAATCTCCAACAGCATTTCCCTTTACAAAAACAGCATTAAATGAATCATATACATTAGCTAAAGGATGCTTCTTTGGTATCATAGTTGGATGAACTCTTAATTCAAGTTTTCCTTTAACTTCCTTTACAATTGCAAGCAACTTAATAACCATTTCAAACTCTTTTGCATATTCCATATCTATAGGATTTATATTAGTTATTCCTTCTCTATAAACATTATCTACGTCAACCTTTGTTCCAAAAGCTAATGATGAAAGTATTGCTAGCTTATATTGAGCATCATATCCTTCTATGTCAGATGTAGGATCTGCTTCTGCATAGCCTTTATCTTGTGCTTCTTTCAATACTTCATCAAATCCTAATCCATCACATTCCATTTTAGTTAATATATAATTAGTTGTACCATTTATGATTCCATATAGTTCTTTTATCTTATTTGCAGTTAAACTTTCATCTATACCATTTATTATCGGAATCCCTCCAGCAACACTTGCTTCATATTTAAACATGACATTGCTGTTATCAGCTTTTTCGAAAAGTTCATCTCCATGTGTTGCAATGAGCATTTTATTTGCTGTTACAATATGTTTTCCTGTATTCATACATTTTATTATATATTCTTTAGCAGGATTTATTCCACCCATAACCTCAAGAACTATCTTAATGGAATCATCATTTAATATGTCACTAAACTCTGTAGTTATTAGATCTTCTGAAATCTCAACACCCCTAGACTTGTTCTTATCTCTTACAAGAATTTTAGCAATTTCTACTTCATATCCTGAACGCTTTATTATTTCCTCTTTATTAGAATTTAAAATCATGCAAACACCACGTCCAACATTCCCCAATCCTAGTAGTGCTATTCTAACCTTTTTCATGTATATTCCCCCTTATTGCAATAATTGCTAGTATTATTATTCTCTTTCATTATAATGTTTATATATAACTTTTACCATATTATTTTTAGTTTACTTATATATAATTTTTATATTTATAAAGATCATATATAAGGGAATTTTCCTATTTAATAATACTATTATTAAAATTTTTTTATCCTATAATAAACTTACATTTGTTCTTTTTAGGTTTTAATTATATATACTTTTTTATACATAAACTTATATAATAAAAAAGTATTAATGATTTTACTCACCAATACTTTTTTATTAAAAATCACTTTTAAATAAACTATAATTAATATTATTGATTTAAAATATTATTAGTGACTACAACCATCATGGCTACATGTATGATTTGATGGAAATTCTGTCAATTCACCTTTTTTATATGCTTCTAAATTTTCATTAACATTTCCTTCTATCGCTCTATAAACTTTAATTCCCATAGAATTAAGTTTAGTAATTGCTCCAGCTCCTATTCCACCTACTATTACTGCATCTACAACTTCACCTGATAATGCTTTTATTGGTTGACACTTTCCATGTTCATGACCTAAATCTCCATTATTTAATGATTTTACTTCATTAGTTTCAGTATTGCATATTATAAATAGGGGTGCAGTTCCAAAATGATTATATGGAATACTATTTATACCTTCATTTGATTTTGCTGGAAAACATACTTTCATTGTTAACTCCTCCTTAATTAATGCTTTTTATAATCTTTTTATTTTTAAAATTTAATAAACAAATATAAGATCTCAGTCTATAATCTGCATATCTAACATCTAAGCTTAAAAAATAACAATATTAAATATTGCCCCTTGTTTCATCAGCTATTTATTTAAGTAAATTTATAAAATTATTCATAATGACCTCTTATAGAAATTAATTAAGCATCTACTTATTTAATTTGTATAACTATTGTAAATTGTATAACTATTGTAAATATTTTTCAACTATAAAAAAATAAGTTATCTCACTTATTTTTTGAAACAACTTATTTTTTATTCTATTTATTTAACTGATTACCTTCATAAGAAATCATTCCCCCATATACATTTATAACATTAAATCCCTTTTCCCTTAACTCAAGACATGCACTAGCTGTTCTAGAACCTGATCTACATATTAAGTAATACTCTTTACTTTTTTTCAAATATTCATTTGCATTGTCTAATAAATCATTCATGGGTATATTTTTAGACGTTCTAATATTTCCCATTTTATATTCAAAAGGTTCTCTTATATCTATCAACTCTATCTTATCTAATAAATCATCTATTTCACTTACATCTATAGTAGTTCTTCTTTTATTAATATTTTCAAACATAATATCTTCTCCTTCTTAACGTCTTAGTTATGTTAACACAAAATTAATATAATTAAATATATAGTATTACTAATCAATAATTATTATTTAATAATACTATATATTTTGGAAAAAGTCTAAATATCTAGCTCTCCCCCATTAATATTTATGAATTTATTAAAATCTTATATCACAAAATTATATTTTAATATTGAGTTTACATAGTATAATTGATTTTTCTAATCTAATATCTTGAATATAAATTATTTTTATGAGACATATTAAACTTATACAGAAATTTTTATTACAAGATGAGGTGATTTTTTAATGTACAAAAAAGCAAAACTCAAATTTTATATTCCTATGTTATTATTAATTACCATTTGTTCTTCATTCTTTCTTAATTTTAATATAGCTTTAGCATTTAATGAATCAAATATTAAAAGCAACGTAAATATTATAGTTGATAATTTTAAAAATGATAAAATACCCAATAATTTCAGAACAACTTCAAATCTAACCAATATACAAAAAAAATCTTCTTTAAATTTAAAAGGATTAGAAACATTAAACATGTCTGGAAGTGAACAATTTTCAAAAGATAATCTAAATATATTAATAGAATCTATAAAAACTAAATTACCTATCTTAATTGTTGATTTAAGACAAGAATCTCATGGATTTATTAATGAATATCCTATTAGTTTTTCCAATGAAAAAAACGATGCTAATTTAGGTCTTAGCAAAAATGCTATTTTTTTTAAGGAAAAAAGACAATTAAAAAGTGTAGACTTAAATACTCCTTTAACTTTTTTCAAAAATCCCGAACTAAGTATAACTCCCCAAAAAATTTTATCAGAAAAACAACTTATAAAATCTAATTCTTTAAATTATACAAGAGTACCAGTAACGGATAAAAACTTACCTACAAATGAAATTGTCGATTACTTTGTTAATATAGTAAAAGAATGTTCAAAAGATAGCTGGTTACACTTTCATTGTAAAGATGGTTTTGGAAGAACAACTACTTTTATGTGTATGTATGATATGATGAAAAATTATAAAAATGCTAGTGCTGATGAAATTATAAAAAGACAATTGGCTTTAACTAATTTTAATGAGAAGAAAATCGATGAATTTTCATCAACTGATACAATTAATTTTCTAAATGAATTTTATACATATTGTAAAGATATCGACGGAAATCTTGATACAAAATGGAGTTATTGGTTAAATAATTCTCAAAAACATTAATACCTTAAGGAATATATTTCTATAGAGATATTAGAAATTAAGAGCTATTTCTAATATCTCTGTTCTTTATTATATTCTTATAATTTTCTTTCAAAAATTTTGCTAAATGTAAGCTAACTTTATTAGCTCCCCATATATTGGTGTGACCTATATTGTTCATATCCTCTTTAAAATCAAAATTAATTTCATGCATTTTTTCTGGCAAAGAATAATTTATAAATGGTATATTATTTTCTTTACTTATAGTAGCTACTTTGTTAAACATAGCAGCATCATCCTTATACCATCCCTTAAAATCATTGCTTGAATAATCATAAGGAGCATTGGTAAATATAAGACTAAATTTTTTTTCTTTTGATAATTCAATAAATTTATATAAATAATATTTAGTTTTATCTGGTATTTCTCCTATTATATTATTTTTTTGTATTCCCTCTATATCATATCCATATTTTTTATTTCCTGCGTCAAATCCATTTATATCAGAGTTGTCTTGTATATTATACTTTGTAAAATCATACTCTTTTAAATCTCCCCATCTATTATGGTATTTAAAAATTGGAAATATATAATATATGTACTCTTGAGGTGGTGTGCAATTGAAAATTGCTTGTAACTTATTATAAGAAAATTTCATATTATCTAAAACATTTCTAATATATGCTTCTTCTCCATACTCATTTTCTAATCCTAAATAATATAAATCTAGTATTACTATATCAACATTTTTTTGTGTTTTTAATGCTTCTTTTAATAAATAATATGTAACATCTATTGGTTGACCTCCAGTGGCATAATTGAAACTAGTTATACCACATTCATCATATAAAACTTTTGGATCTACAGATCCATTCATATGACTAGAACCAAGTAATAATACATCATACTGTTTCTCTTTATTATACAATCCTTCTGTTAATTTTTCTAAGTGCCCAGGATGTTTAAATATTGGAGATAATATACTTAATATAAAAACAATTATAAAAATTAATGTAAATCCTTTTACTAAAAACTTTTTAATCATATTAACCTCCTAGAATTGAAAATATATAAATTGCTGTGCACTATAACCTGAACCATAAATACCAAATATACAAATTATTATAATTGTAAAAACATATACAGCCCATCTAAATACAAAATTCTGTGTATTAAAAATCTCTATCAAATTTTCTTTTTTTTGTAAATTATCTATAAACATTACTATAACTATTCCTATAATAGCTATAATAAATTCCGATGAATTTAAACCTAAATTATATAAACTTTTATCACTTAATACCCAAGGATTATATACAAATAGATTATTTATTATCATCTTTATATTACTGAATGAATTAGCTCTAAAAAATATCCATGCAAAACTTACTAATATAAATGTTGTTACTATTTGTGATAATTTAAAACTAAATACATCTGTTTTTATTTTATATTTATGTATTATTTTATTTTTTATTGGTTTAGTTATTTCGCCTATAACATGATAAAAACCATGTAGCCCACCCCATATTACAAAATTTAGTGATGCTCCATGCCATAATCCACTTGCCAAAAATACAATCATAATATTTAAATATGTTCTAAACTTACCTTTTCTATTTCCACCTAGAGGTATATATAAATAATCTCTAAACCATGAACTTAAAGTTATATGCCACCTTTTCCAAAAGTCTTTTATGGATTTTGCTAAATATGGTTGCCTAAAATTTTCTGAAAGTTCAAATCCCATTACCTGTGCTGATCCTATTGCTATATCAGAATAAGACGAAAAGTCATAGTATATTTCAAATGTAAAAAATAAAGTTGCAAATATAATTTCAAATCCAAAATAATCTTTTGGTGAATTATAAACTGTATCAACTAAAATTGATAATCTATCCGCAATAAATATTTTCTTAAAAAATCCCCACAACATTTTTATCAAACCATTTTTCACTCTATAATAATCAAATTTATACTCTTTGTTAAACTGTGGAAGTAATTTTTTCGATTTCTCTATAGGACCTGCTACCAATTGAGGAAAAAATGACACAAATAATGCATATATACCTAGATTTTTTTCTGCTTTAACATCTCCTCTATATACATCTATTGTATAACTTAAAGCTTGAAAAGTATAAAAAGATATTCCAACAGGTAATAGTGCATCAAATTTAGGAAAATTAATTGTAAAATTAATGGTGCCTCCTAATCTAACTATTATATAGGTAAAAAAATTATAATATTTAAATAAAAATAGTATTCCTAAATTAATAATAAAACTTAATATAACCCATAATTTTTTTATATTTTTAGCTTTTTCTGTATTTTTTACTGTATTATTTGTTCTCTCAATTAATATTCCACTTAAGTATGTAACTATAGTTGATATACCTATTAAAATTGCATATTTAGGATTCCAACACATGTAAAAATAATAACTAGAAAATAATAACCATATCCATCTTATCTTAAATGGAATAAGAAAATATAATATAGTTACTATAGGGAAAAATACGAAAAAATGTATTGAATTAAATGACATATTATTTATTCCTCACTTCATATATATGTATATATTATATTTTTCCCTTAATTTTGGATTATTAAACAAAATTTATAAATTTTCTTTATAACAAAAAGTCTATCATAATAATATTTTTTATTATGATAGACTTTGAGCTTTTTTTATTTAACGAATTTTATTCTTCTTCTTTTTTATCTTCTTTTGGAAGTATTGAAATTCCAAGTTCTGTTAATTGTTTTTCATCAGCTATATTAGGAGCTTCACTTAAATAACAATAAGCATTTTGATTTTTAGGGAATGCTATAACATCTTTAATATTTTCTGTTCCAGCTAAGAACATTATCATTCTATCAAGACCAAATGCTAAACCGCCATGTGGTGGTGGTCCAAATTTAAATGCTTGTAATAAGAATCCAAATCTTTCCCAAGCTTGTTCTTCAGTAAATCCTAATGCCTTAAACATTCTTTGTTGAAGTTCCATATCATGAATTCTTATAGAACCTCCACCTAATTCTTCTCCATTTAATACTAAATCATATGCTTTAGATCTTACTATACCTGGATCTGATTCAATGAATTCTAAATCTTCTTCCATTGGTGCAGTAAATGGATGATGGCAAGCTGTATATCTTTCTTCTTCTTCACTATACTCAAATAATGGGAATTCAGTAATCCATGTAAAGTTAAATTCATTTTTATCTTTTATTAAATCAAATTGCTTCGCAAGCTCTAATCTTAAAGCTCCTAAGCTTTGGAATGCTACAGAATCTTTATCTGCTACTATTAATATAGCATCTCCAGTTTCTGCTCCCATAGTTTTTATAATTGAGTTTGTAACATCATCAGTTAAGAATTTAGCTATTGAAGATTTAACTCCATCTTCTTTAAGTTGAATCCATGCAAGACCTTTTGCCTTATAAGTTTTAACGAATTCACCTAATTTATCAAGTGGCTTTCTACCTAATGTAGCTCCACCTTTTAAGCATAATGCTCTAACGCTTCCGCCAGCTTCTATTGCAGATTTAAATACTACAAAATCCATATCTTTAACATCTTCTGTTATATTAGTTATTTCCATCCCAAATCTTAAATCTGGCTTATCTGAACCGTATTTTTCCATAGCATCTTTAAATGTCATTCTCTTAATTGGAAGTTTAACATCAACTCCTGCTACCTTTTTAAATACGTGAGCTATTAAACCTTCATTTAATGCCATTATATCATCTTGTTCTACAAAGCTTAATTCCATATCAACTTGAGTAAATTCTGGTTGTCTATTAGCTCTTAAATCTTCATCTCTAAAACATTTAGCTATTTGATAATACTTATCAAATCCAGATACCATTAATAATTGTTTAAATATTTGTGGTGATTGTGGAAGTGCATAGAACATACCTGGATAATTTCTTGAAGGTACTAAATAATCTCTGGCTCCTTCTGGTGTACTCTTTGTAAGCATTGGAGTTTCTACATCTAAGAAATCATGTTGTTCTAAATAATCACGAATAGCCTTAGTAGTTTTGCTTCTTATTTCAAAAATTCTGTGCATATCTGGTCTTCTTAAATCTAAATATCTATATTTTAATCTAATATTTTCAGCTGCATCTAAATTTTCTTTTATATATATTGGTGGTGTTTCTGATTCTGAAAGAATTTTTAATGATTCACATTTTAATTCCACAAAACCAGTAGGCATATTTTCATTAACACTTTCTCTTTTTACAACTTCTCCAGTTACTGCTATACAATATTCTGGTCTTACACTTTTTGCTTTTTCAAAAGCTTCAACATTTATTTCTTCACCAAAAACAACTTGCATAATACCTGTTTTATCTCTTAAATCAATAAAATCAAGTCCTCCAAGTTTTCTATTTCTTTGAACCCATCCCATTAATGTAATCTTTTGACCTACATGTTCTTCTCTAGGTTCGCCACACATCATTGTACGCTTTAAGCCATTTAAAGCTTCACCCATTTTCTTTTCCTCCTAACACTTTTCCAATATACAATATAAAACTAAATATATTGTATATATTCTTTTTGCACATAATTATCTTGTGCCAATATTTATATAAATCTCATTAAAGATTATGTTTAAGCTTTGTTTCAATTAACTGTACATATTGTAATATAAGGTTATAATTTATTTTCTTACTTACATTACAATAAATACAATCCTTTAAAACATAGCAATTATTTAACTATTTTTTGTATTTCTTCTATATTATCTAATGCAAGAGTAAAAATTTCTCCATCTTCCATTCTCTTTAGATTAATCTTATTAGTTTGTAATTCATCTTCACCTAATATTGTTGTAAACTTAGCTCCAATTTTATTAGCATATTTCATCTCTGCTTTTATGCTTCTTCCCATATGATTAATTTCACATTTTACTCCTAAAAATCTCAAGTCATGAGCCAGCTTAAAAGCATATTTCTTTTCTGAGTCTCCTCTTGCTCCTATGTATAAATCAACCATATTTTCATTAGGAATTTCAATACCTTCATTTTCAAGAGTCATTATTATTCTTTCTTCACCTATAGCAAATCCTACTGCTGGCATTTCTGGCCCACCAAGTTCCTCTATAAGTTTATCATATCTTCCACCACCACATACAGTGAAATCATCATTTATTATTTCAAAGATTGTCTTTGTATAATAATCTAATCCTCTAACAATTCCTGGATCTACTGTATAAGGAAGTCCTAAAATATCTAAATATTCTTTAACTTTATCAAAATGATCTTTACACTCTTCACAAACATAATCTAATATTATTGGAGCACTTTTAGTAATTTCCTTACATTTTCTTTCTTTACAATCTAAAATTCTCATAGGATTTTTTTCAAATCTACTCTTACAAGTATTGCAAAGATTATTATAATTTTCCTCTAAGAATTTTCTTAGTGCTTCATTATATTTTGATCTACAAGTTGGACATCCCAAATTATTAATGTGTAAACTTAAACTTTTTAAACCTAATTTACTTAATGTATCCATAGCAACTTTTATTGCTTCAACATCCATTGTAGGTTCTTTAGATCCAAAAATTTCAATTCCACATTGATGAAATTGTCTAAGTCTTCCTTTTTGAACATTTTCATATCTAAAAGTGGGAGTTATGTAAAACAATTTTGTAGGTTGGGCTTCATTAAATAATCTATTTTCAATAAATGCTCTAACTGCTGGTGCAGTTCCCTCTGGCTTTAAAGTTACACTTCTATTTCCTTTATCATTAAAAGTATACATTTCTTTTTGAACTATATCAGTAGTATCTCCAACTCCTCTTAAAAACAACTCTGTATGTTCAAATATAGGTGTTCTAATTTCTCTTATTCCATAAGTCTTTACTACATCTCTAAATGTATTTTCTACATAATGCCATTTATACGCATCCTGTGGTAGCATGTCTTTAGTACCCTTTGGTGCTTGCATTTCCATTGCCATTATTCTTCCTCCTTACAAGAATAAACTAAACTTCATGATATAAAATCATAACTTTATTAATTCATTAAAATAAAATTCTACCTAATATAATGTATTTAATAATTTTATCTTTTTATCAATCATTTCATCTACCCTGTTAATATATTCTCTAATATCTTTTAAGTTAGCAAATCTTTCTATTCTATTTTCATTTAAGAAAATTATTTTGCTAACAGCATCTGCACCTAAAGCAATAACTGTTTGTTTTTCTTCAATCATTTCTATATTATAGATGCATTCTTTTCCTTTTCTAGCATAACCCACATTTTCCATATTTCCAACCATATTTTTTTGCCTATACATATAATATGGTGAAATTTTTAGTTGTTTTGCTAAATTCCTACTTTCTTCATACATTTTCATTATCTCTTCTTGTTTAGGAATGTCAAGTCCCTTTTTCAAAATAAAGTTTTCATACATTCTAGAGCCTCTTTTTAAACATAGCCCATGAACTGTAACGCTATCTGGATTTAATTCTATCAAATCATCTTTTGTTTTTATAAGTTCCTTATGACCTTCTCCAGGTAACCCTATTATTATATCCATATTTATATCATCAAACCCAAGACTTCTAGCCACTTTAAACTTTTCTTTTATATCATCTACAGTATGATTTCTTCCTATTAATTTTAAGGTCTTATCATTCATTGTCTGTGGATTTATACTTATTCTAGTAACATCATATTCTTTCATGGTTTTTAATTTATCTAAAGTTATAGTATCTGGTCTTCCACATTCAACTGTAAATTCTTTTACAGCTTTTTCTTTTATAAACCCATTATATATTTCATTCATAACAGATTTAAACTGTTCATCATTTACCGAGGTTGGTGTTCCACCACCAAAATAAACCGTTTCTATTTCTAAGTTTTTTTCATTTACATACGAGCTAATTCCTTTGATTTCCTTTATTAACGCTTGTAAGTATGGATTAACTAATTTCTTGTTTCCTACTATAGAATTTGATGTAAATGAACAATATAAACATTTAGTTGGACAAAAAGCCATACCTATATAAATAGAAATTTTATTTTGCTCATTATTTACAAATCTTTCTTCTGATTTAGCAATCTCTACACATATCTTTGCCTTATCCTCATATGCTAAATAATCTTTTTTAAATATATCTATTATTTCTTTTTCGCTTTTTCCTTCTCTTAATAATTTTAATGCTATTTTAGAAGGCCTAATTCCAATTAAAGTTCCCCATGGATATTCATCTTTTGTTATTTCCTTTAGACAGGAAAAAATGAATCTTCTGAGAGAATATTTAACATTCTCTCCTAAAGATTCTTCTTTTATATATTCCTTATGTGAAAATTTCATTACTTTTTCATCAATATAAAAAGAATAGTTAAATTCATCATCTACAAATTTAATTTCACTTAAAGGAAAATATATATTAAATAGTTGGTATACATCATATCTATACTTTAAATTATTTAAATTAATTTTGATCTCCATATCTTCTCCCTAGCATATTAAAAAACTATTTCCTCTTTTTTCATATCCTATTGTAGACATTGGACCATGCCCTGGATGTACTTCTATATCATCTCCAAGTATTAATAGTTTTTCTTTTATACTTTTTATAATTTCTTCAAAATTACCACCTGCAAAATCAGTTCTTCCAATAGATGCCTGGAAAAGCGTATCTCCTGTAAATAGTTTGTCTTCAATTAAAAAACAAAGTCCACCTTTTGTATGTCCCGGTGTTTCTATTACTTTAAATTCTTTATTTCCTAATTTTATTTTATCACCTTCTTGCAAGTAACCTGAGGCTTTTGGTAATGTTCCAAAAACGAAATTATCTTTTTCCATATACTCTTCATCTATTTTGCTTATATAAAATGGTATATTAAATTCTTCACTTAATTCTACCACTGCACCTACATGATCCATATGACCATGAGTTAATAAAATATATTTCACATTAATATCTAAAGATTTAATTATACTTTTGATTCTGCTCCCATCTCCACCTGGATCAATTATTCCACAATCCTTTGTATCTTCATCTATTACTAAATAACAATTTGCTTCATACATTCCTGCTGGAATTGTTTTTATAATCATTATATACACCACCTAAAATAAAATTTATTTAAAAGCTTTTAGTACTATCTAAAAGTATTGTTACAGGACCATCATTATTAATTTCCACTTTCATATCTGCTCCAAATTCACCAGTTTCAACCTTTAAACCTGATTCATTTAAAAGCTTTATAAATTCTTCATAAAGTTCTTTTGCTTCTTCGCCACCTTTAGCTTCCATGAAATTTGGTCTTCTACCCTTTCTACAATCTCCATACAATGTAAATTGAGAAATAACTAATAATTGTCCTTTTAAATCTAATATAGATAAATTCATTTTATCATTTTCATCATGGAAAATTCTTAAATTAATTACTTTA
This sequence comes from Clostridium taeniosporum, assembly GCF_001735765.2. Classification (NCBI taxonomy): domain Bacteria; kingdom Bacillati; phylum Bacillota; class Clostridia; order Eubacteriales; family Clostridiaceae; genus Clostridium; species Clostridium taeniosporum. Next base: position 998,017 of record NZ_CP017253.2, on the reverse strand, counting down.
TCTCTTATATATTTTAAATCTTCTAATGTATCATTCTTAGAGATTCCAATTAATACATTTAATCCTTCCCCTATTGAACCAACTATATTGCCATCAACCTTAACATTTGATGATGTTACTCTCTGTACTACTGCTCTCATAATTATCCTTCCTAACTATTCATTCTATAAACATCCATTATACCTTTTAATGATTTTATCTTTTTCATAAGATTTTTTAATTCATCAATAGAAGTAATTTTTATCTTTATATTTATAAGTGCTACGCCATCTTTAGCTGGATTTGCATTTAATGCACTTAAATTCACTTTTAAATCAGTTATAATACTCATTATATCAGATAAAATTCCAAGCTTATCTTCTGATTTAACTTGTATTTCAGCAAAATATGCATTTCCCTTAGCTATTCCCCATGATACATCTACAACTTTATCCGCATCTGTTTTTATTAAATTTTTTAAATTACTACAATCAGTTCTATGAACAGAGACTCCTCTTCCCTTAGTTACATATCCTAATATATCATCACCTGGAACTGGATTACAACATCTAGCAAATCTAACCATAAGATTACTTTCACCTTTTACTGTTATTCCATAGCTATCAGCTAGTTTTACCCTATGATTTTTAGCTATCTGCTCTTCTATAGTTTTATTTAATGTATATTGATTTTCCTTATCTTTATGTGGCTCATTTTCTTCTTTCATTCTTGAAACAAAAGAAGATGGGGAAATTCCTCCAACACCAATTAAAACATGTAAATCTTCAATTGAGTGAATATTATATCTCTTAATTAATTTATCATAACTTTCACCCTTAGCTATATCAGCAAAATTAACCCCTTGTTTTTTTAATTCTTTTTCTAGAAGATCTTTACCTTTTAATATGTTTTCTTCTTTTTTAGCTTTTTTAAACCACTGTTTTATTTTACTTTTTGATTGATTACTCTTAGCGATATTTAACCAATCCATATTAGGGCCTTTAGAATTAGATGATGTTAATATTTCAACTATTTCTCCAGTTTTTAAAGTATAGTCAAGTGGTACTATCCTTCCATTTACTTTAGCACCTACACATTTATTTCCAATATCAGTATGTATCCTATAAGCAAAATCTATTGGTGTTGCTTTGGCACATAAGTTTATTACAACACCCTTTGGTGTAAAAACAAAAACCTCATCAGAAAATAGATCTATTTTAAATCCCTCTATAAATTCTTCTGCATCTGAAGTTTCTTTTTGCCATTCTAGCATATCTCTAAGCCATACCAATTTTTTTTCAAATTCTTTTGCTTTATCTTCTTCATTTTTATCGCCCTCTTTATATTTCCAGTGAGCTGCGATTCCATATTCTGCTGTCTTATGCATTTCAAAAGTTCTTATTTGGATTTCAAAAGTTTTTCCTTGATTTCCAATTACTGTTGTATGTAATGATTGATACATATTAGGTTTTGGCATAGCTATATAATCTTTAAATCTACCTGGTATTGGTTTATATATTGTATGTACTATCCCTAAAACTCCATAACAATCTTTTACTGAGTTTACCAATATTCTGATAGCTGTTAAATCAAAAATTTGTTCTATGCTTTTATTTTTATTTGTCATTTTTTTATAAATACTATAAAAATGCTTTGGTCTGCCTTCAATATCAGAATCTATTCCTGATTCATCTAATTTTTCTTTTAAATAACATACCACTTCATTTATATATGTTTCTCGTTCTACTCTTTTTTCCGCTATTTCTTCTACTAATTTATAATATTCATCTTCATGTAAATACCTAAAAGAGAGATCTTCCAATTCCCATTTTATCTTAGACATACCAAGTCTATGAGCTAAAGGGGCATAAATATCCAATGTTTCCTTTGCTTTTAATTTTTGCTTCTCTTTAGGCATAAATTTAAGTGTTCTCATGTTATGAAGCCTATCTGCTAATTTTATAATTATTACTCTTATATCTTTAGCCATGGCAAGTAACATTTTTCTAACATTATCGGCTTGTTGTTCTTCTTTTGTTTTATATTGTATTTTTCCAAGTTTAGTTACCCCATTAACTAAATTGGCTATTTCTTCATTAAAAATAGTTTTCATACTCTCATAAGAACATGTTGTATCTTCAATAACATCATGAAGTAAACCTGCTACAATTGTACTTGTATCCATTCCAAGTTCTGCAAGAATTTCTGCTACATCTATTGGATGAATTATATATGGCTCCCCCGATTCCCTTTTTTGCTCCTTATGTGCATCTTCTGCAAAGAAATATGCTTTTTTTATCATTTCTACATCTATATTATGACAATTAGTATGAATCTTTTTTAATAAATTATCAATCATAAGGATGGCTCTCTCCTTTTGCTAAATTTCTGTAAATTCAAAGGCTGGTTATGTAACCAGCCTTTTTCTTCTAATTATATATTATTTTATAAGTATTTTCAATAAAATTAAATGTCATATTTAGTTAATGACATTACATCATATCCTTTTAACTTATCTCTTCCTTTAAGATCAATTAATTCTATTAAAAATGCAAGTGAAACTACTTCTCCCCCAGCTTGTTCAACTAATTTAGCAACGCCTTCAACTGTTCCACCAGTTGCTAATAAATCATCTACTATAGCAACTCTTTGACCTTTTTTTATAGAATCTTTGTGAATTTGAAGTGAGTCACTACCATATTCTAAATCATAGTTAACAGATATAGTTTCTCCTGGTAGCTTACCTGGTTTTCTAACTGGAACAAAACCAGCACCTAATGCATATGCAACTGGAACGCCAAATATAAATCCTCTTGCTTCTGGCCCAACGATTAAATCAATATTCTTATCTTTTAAATATTCTACAAACATATCGATTGAAACTTTTAGACCTTCACCGTCTCCTATTAATGTAGTTATATCTTTAAAGCTTATGCCTTCCTTAGGAAATCCATCAATTATTCTTATTTTTTCTTTTAAATCCATGTTTACTCCTCCAAAAATGTTATTTTAGATTCAATAACTTTTTATTTTAAAAGTTCATTTTTCTTTGAACTATATAAATATTTAACAATCTGATCTGCTCTATCTTTATCACCAGTAGTTAATAATTCTAGTACTATTCTTGCATTGTCCATAATTCCAACAGGCCCTATTGTGGGCGTAATAAATTCTATCATGCTATCCATAGCATGACAATCACATTCCATTATATTATTAAATTCCATTACTGATCTTAGCCCATTATTATTTGTATTAAATAGGAACTTGTTTCCCTCTTTGATAAATACCCTGTTTTCCCCTTTTATAGAAGCATTCACAAACTTTACTCCCATAAGAATTAAATCCAAATATTTATTAATACTTTTCATATTATAGTATATTGCTATTGATTGCATTAATTTAAATGTTAAAGCACTTATAGATAAATCTTTATATCTATATTGACAGCCTTTTTGATTTGGATTAATGTATATGTATTTGTCTATAACTTCACTCTCTTTATTTTCAAGAACAATTAAATCTATACCTAATTTTTTGCATAAATCTACTTCCTCTTGTGATTCCAACCCTAAACCTAAAGTTATTAATAATTCAGCGCCCAAAAAATCTACATTATTTTTTATAGCTTTAGAATTAAGTTTACCTCTACTATTTTCTTCATCATATATCAAGTATTCAACATCTGCGTTTAAATACTTTAATACAAGTATTAGAGAAGCAGTGGCACAAATACCATCAACATTTGAAGTACCATAAACAATTATTTTTTTTCTATTATTCACAGCAGAGACTACCTTCTCTAATGCTTTATTCATACCTTTAAGTATAAATGGGTTATATCCAGTAATATAATTTGGACAATAAATACTTTCCCAGAACTTACGCATTACTTACTCCTCCATAAAATTAGAAAACATTTATATTATAATGTATAAAACGAATTTTTACAAACATTTTATTAGAAAATCAATAAACCCCCATATTTTTATCTACGGAGGTTTATTTATATTAAATTTTGTATAAAAATATTTAAACTCTTTGTAGTTTCTTATTATTTGTTTTTATCTTGTTGTTTCCAAGTTTATTTTTAAGATAAACCCATACTGGAGAAGCTACAAATATTGAAGAGTAAGCACCTGCTACTATTCCTATAATAAGTGGAATAGTAAATTCTCTAACTGTTGGTACAAATATATTTACAGCAATTATTGTAAATAAAGTTGTAATAGTTGTATTTATAGATCTTGTCATAGTTTCTGTTAAACTTGTATTAGCTATTTCTATTGCATTCGCTCTTCTCATATTCTTAGAATTTTCTCTTATTCTATCAAATATTACTATAGTATCATTCATTGAATATCCTATTATAGTAAGAATAGCTGCTATAAAAGGAGTATTTACTGATATTCCTAAAATAGCATAAACACTTATTGTTATTAAAACATCATGTACTGTTGCTACTAAAGCTGCAATACCAAATTTAAATTCAAATCTTATTGCTATATATATAAGCATAACTACGCATGCAGCAAATAATGCTGTTAATGAATTTTTAGTTAATTCTTTACCTATTGAAGCACCTATTTCATTTTGAGAAAGTAATGCATTGTTATCTAAATTATATTTTTCTTTTAATTCACCCATTATAGATGATACTTTTTTACTATCTAAATCGCCTGACTTAACTTCATATTGATTATTCTTTATTGTATTTGTCACAGCATCTGATGCATAAGATTTTACTATCTCATCTACTTGTTGTTTATCTATACCTTCTTGTAATTGAATTGTTAATTGAGTACCACCATTAAAATCTATTCCAAAATTTAAACCTTTGGTAAACAAAAATCCCAATCCTATTAAGATTATAATTAGAGAAATTGAAAGCCATATCTTTGATTTTTCTATTATTCTAAACATGTTCTACCTCCCTCTTAACTCCAAAATGAGGTAATTTTTTTAATAATCCTATATCAACTGATAAATTAATAAGTACTTTAGTTATAATTAATGATGTAAATAAACTTACAACTATACCTATCATTAATGTAACTGCAAACCCTTTAACAGTTCCTGATCCTAGGAAATATAATATTAATCCTGCTAAAATTGTTGTTACATTTGAGTCTACTATAGAAGAAAGGGCATTTTCAAATCCTTTTTTAACTGAAGACTTAATTGATATACCTTTTTTTAATTCTTCTTTTATTCTTTCAAAAATAAGTACATTGGCATCAACTGCCATACCTATTGTAAGAAGTAATGCTGCTATACCTGGAAGTGTTAATGTTACTCCTACTTCAGCAAATATTAATAATGTAATAGTTATATATAATGTTAAAGCTATACTAGCTAATAAACCCGGTATTCTATAATATAAAATCATAAACAAGAATACTAATCCTATTCCTATTGCTCCTGCTTTTAATGCATTTGGTAATGCATTTGCTCCAAGTTGTGCTCCCACATTGTTTACTGAAACAACTTTAACGGTAAGTGGTAATGCACCTGAGTTTATTATTCCTGCTAATTTTTTAGCATCATCTAAACTAGTACTTCCTGTTATTATTGCGTTTCCATCTGTAATTTGAGTTTGAACTGTAGGACTAGTTAAAAGTTCATCATCCATATAAACTGAAATCTTTTGTCCTATATATTTCCCTGTTGCTTCAGCAAATGCTTTTTGACCATTTTCGTTTAATTCTAATGATACTACTGGTTTACCATCTTGTTGATTAAGAATAGCTGATGCCTTCTTTACATCTTTACCAGTAAGTATCTCATCACCTTGTGGGTCTTTGAAAACTAAGTTTCCTGATTTCTTTAAATTCTCTATAATTTCTTGAGAATCAAAAGCACCTGGTATATCAACTCTTATTCTCTTTTCTCCTTCTGTTGTCACAATAGTCTCAGCTACTCCTAGCTTATTAACTCTTAAAGAGATATGCTCCTTTGTGCTTTCTAATTGTTCCTTTGTAACTTTATCTTCTTGAATTTCCATTAAAACTGAAACTCCACCTTGTAAATCAAGACCTTTTTTTATAACATTATCAAAAGATTTAAATTCCCATCCACCTACTATGAATCCTTTAAATCCTGAAAAAGCTAAAAAAAGTGTTACAAGAATTATTACTCCAAATAATATTGAGCTTTTTCCTTTTTTCTTCATTTTAATCCCCCTCTGCTAAATAAATAGCTATTATAGTTGAATAATAAATTAGTTTATAACCTAAACTCACCTAGTTTTTTATTATGTAAAACTACTATTTCTAAATATAAGTTTTAGTACTAATTCAAACTAAATTAATATTTAATACTAAAACTTATACTTTTTCTCAAATAAATTGTTCAATATATTTCCAACCAAAATGATTATATCATATTAAAATTTCTTAATAAAGATTTTTATAAATTTATTCCTAACATACCTGCTAACAATCCTACAGCCATAGAAATAGTAAATTTAGCTAAATCAAAAATTTTAAATGTAACTGCTCCGCTTATGTAACTTGAAATTATAAATAAAGCTATATAGTAAACCATTCCTATTCCAAGACCTACTAACCATCCTTTTGATTGATTAGTCTTAGCCCCTATTATAGCTCCAATAGCCAAACTTATCAATGATATTATTACATATATCATATTAAATATATTTGGTGTAAATTCAATTATCTTCATAAATAAAGATAAAATAATTATACCAATAAAACTTAATATAATTGCTCCAATAGAGCCTTTACAAACAGATCTTAAATAATTATTATTACTTTCCATTTTTAAAATAACACCTCCTAATACTTCATTTTATGAAATATTAAGAGGCATTATGATTAATTTTATTTATTTGTCTTATATGATATTCCATTTTTTGAAAGCTTTATTTTAGTTTTTGCTGAGCTTGTTTCTATAACTACATTTTCATCATCGATTTTTACTATAGTACCGATAACTCCACCTCTTGTCATAATTTCATCCTTAACTTTCAATTCACTTACCATAGTATTGTATCGTTTTTTTCTCTTCTTTTCTGGTAAAATAAGTAAGAAGTAGAATATAACAAAAACAACTACAAATGGTACTACATTACTAATTATTGCAACAATATTCATGTTTTTACCTCCGTAAATTTATAAACAAAATTTAATTTTATTTATTTTATAATTTATTCCATGATAGATAGTTTACATTTTTTTATATATATTGTCAATGCAACTACTATTTCCTATCTTCCCATGCAGCTATTTTCTTATTTTTAAATTCTTTAAAGTAACCACCATCAATAGCATCTCTTACTTCTTGCATTAAATTATTATAAAAATATAAATTATGTAACACACATAATCTCATAGCTAACATTTCTTTTGCCTTGAACAAATGCCTTATATAAGCTCTTGTATAATGCTTACATGCTGGACATTGACACCCTTCTTCTATAGGTCTTTCATCTAATTCATGTTTAGCATTCATTAAATTAAGCTTTCCTTCATTAGTATATACATTACCATGTCTACCATTTCTAGCAGGGAGAACACAATCAAAGAAATCTACTCCTCTATCAATAGCTTCTAATATATTAGTTGGAGTTCCAACTCCCATTAAATATATAGGTTTATCTTCTGGAAGATGTGGAGCTACTGCATCTATAATTCTATACATATCTTCATGACTCTCACCAACTGCAAGCCCACCAATAGCATATCCATCTAAATCCATTTTAACAATTTCTTTAGCATGAGCTATCCTTATATCTTCATAAATTCCACCTTGATTTATTCCAAATAACATCTGTTCCTTATTTATTGTATCTGGAAGTGAATTTAATCTATCCATTTCTTCTTTACATCTTTCAAGCCATCTTGTAGTTCTTGCTACTGATCTTTCAACATATTCTCTTGTTGATGGATTTGGTATACATTCATCAAAAGCCATAGCAATTGTAGATGCTAAATTACTTTGAATTTGCATTGATTCTTCCGGTCCCATAAATATCTTTCTTCCATCTATATGAGAACTAAAATAAACACCTTCTTCTTTTATTTTTCTCATAGCTGACAGTGAAAACACTTGGAATCCACCTGAATCAGTAAGAATAGGTCTATCCCAATTCATAAACTTATGTAATCCACCTAATTTACTAACAACCTTATCAGTAGGTCTTAAATGTAAATGATATGTGTTAGATAATTCAACTTGACATCCAATTTCTTTTAAATCCATACTTGATACTGCACCTTTTATAGCTGCTAAGGTACCTACATTCATAAATACTGGCGTTTGTATAGTTCCGTGAGGAGTTACAAATTCACCCCTTCTAGCTTTTCCATCCTTTTTTAATAAAGTATATCTTTTACTCACAAGCGTCACCTCTTAATTATAATTTTTAAAATTCTCCTTATATTATTAGGAAAATCAACTAGAGCTATTTATACTTAACTCTTTATTTATAATTTAGACACTTGACTATGTCACCTCATCAATGTCCTTAAAATTATCATTATTTTATAAACATAGCATCTCCAAATGAGAAGAATCTATATCTTTCTTTTACTGCCTCTTCATATGCTTTCATTACATGTTCTTTTCCTGCTAATGTTGAAACAAGCATTATCAATGTAGATTCTGGCAAATGGAAGTTAGTTATTAATCTATCAACTATTTTAAATTTATATCCTGGATATATAAATATACTAGTCCACCCACTAGTTTCTTTTACATTACCTTTTTCATCAGCTATTGTTTCCAATGTTCTAGTTGATGTTGTACCTACTGAAATAACCTTATTGCCTCTTTTTTTAGTTTCATTTATTATATCTGCATCTTCTTTTGAAAGATGATAATATTCTGAATGCATTTCATGTTCTTCTATAATTTCTACCTTAACTGGTCTAAATGTGCCAAGACCAACATGCAAAGTTACGTAAGCAATATTAATACCCTTATCTTTTATTTTTTGTAATAATTCTTCAGTAAAATGAAGTCCTGCTGTTGGTGCAGCTGCTGATCCATTTTCTTTTGAATATACAGTTTGATATCTTTCTTTATCTTCTAATTTTTCATGAATATACGGTGGTAATGGCATTTCACCCAATGAATCTAATACTTCTTCAAAGATACCATCATAATAGAATTCTACTATTCTGTTACCATTTTCTTTAACCTCTACTACTTCAGCCTTTAGCTTCCCCTCTCCAAAAGTAAATTTTCTTCCTACCCTTGCAGACTTTCCAGGCTTAGCTAAACATTCCCACCTGTCTTTTTCTACTCTTTTTAACAATAAAAATTCTATTTTTCCACCTGTTTCTTCTTTTTCACCAATTAATCTAGCTGGCATTACTCTTGTATTATTTAAAACTAAAGTATCTCCTTCATTTAAATAATCTATAATATCATAAAATTTCTTATGATATATTTCTCCAGTTTCTTTATCTAAAACCATAAGTCTTGAAGTATCTCTTTTTTCTAAAGGATGTTGAGCTATCAATTCCTCTGGTAAATAAAAATCAAAGTCTTTTACGTTCATTTTATCGCTTCTCCTAACTATTTAAAAAAACTTGTTTGTCCTTTATTTGAATTATTGTTTTTATTATTAACTCTTCCTAAATGTTTATAAGCTTTATCAGTAGCTGTTCTTCCTCTTGGTGTTCTCACTATAAAACCCTTTTGAAGTAAATAAGGTTCATAAACGTCTTCTATTGTACCTAATTCTTCACCTATAAAATAAGATAATGTTTCTATTCCAACAGGTCCACCATTAAAATTATCTATAATAGCTTCTAAAATCTTATTGTCTACTTTATCAAATCCTTGACTATCTACTTCTAATAATTCTAACGCTGCTCTTGCCTCTTTTAAAGAAATTACTTTATTAGATTTTACTTCTGAGTAATCTCTAACTCTTTTCAACAGTCTATTTGCTATTCTCGGTGTTCCTCTAGACCTTCGTGCAATTTCTAAGGCACCTTCTTCAGTAATTTTACATCCAAATACAGCAGCACTTCTTACAATAATTTCTTTTAATTGAGTCTCATCATAATATTCCATAGCACAAAGTACTCCAAACCTATCTCTAAGTGGAGATGTTAACATTCCAATTCTAGTAGTTGCGCCTATCAATGTAAACTTAGGCAAATCCAGTCTTATTGATTTTGCAGCTGCACCTTTACCTATTACAATATCTAAAGCATAATCCTCCATAGCTGGATACAATATTTCTTCAACACTTCTATTCAATCTATGTATTTCATCAATAAATAAAACATCAAACTCTTTAAGTGTTGTTAATATAGCTGCTAAATCACCAGCTCTTTCTATTGCAGGACCTGATGTTATCTTTAAATTACCACTCATTTCCTTGGCAATAATATTAGCTAAAGTAGTTTTACCAAGACCAGGTGGTCCATATAAAAGAACATGATCTAGTGCTTCTTTTCTATTTTTAGCTGCTTCTATAAATATATTTAATCTTTCTTTTACTTTATCTTGCCCTATATACTCATTTATTTTTTGTGGTCTTAAACTTAATTCAGAATTACCATCTTCAAACATTTCATCTGGAGTAACTATTCTTTCCATAAATACACCCCCATTTATATACTACATGAACTAAAAATTTTATATTTAACCCATTAATTTAACCAATGCACTTTTTATAATATTTTCAACTGTCTCAGATTTATCAACTTCTTTAAGTGCTTTTTCAGCTTCTTTCTCCGTATATCCTAGAGAAATTAATGCACTTAATGCTTCTGAAATAGCAAGTGAATTATCTTGACTTATATCATCAAACTCATCTATGCAATCTAATAGTTCATCTGGTTTTAATTTATCTTTTAATTCTAATATAATTCTAGCTGCAGTTTTTTTACCTATTCCAACACCTCTGCAAAGATGTTTTTCATCACCAGTCATTATTGCATATTTTAAATTATTTAAACGACTTATAGACAATAATGATAAAGCTGCTTTAGCTCCAACTCCACTTATTGTAAGTAATAATTTAAACATCTCTAATTCTTCTAGTGATTCAAAACCATATAATCCTATAAAATCTTCTCTTACAATTTGTTCAATATATAATTTTATTTTTTCACCACAACATGGCATTGAAGACATAGTAGCACCTGAAGTAAATATCTTATATCCTATTCCATTATTTTCAACAACAATATAATCTTTATTTATACCAATGTACTCACCTTTTATATATTCATACATATAAAGCAATCCCCCTATAGTCTAAATAAAACATAATTTTTTATTCGAAACCTAACTTATACTTTATCATTTTATAATAAATCTTTCAATTAAAATAGAAGTAAAAAAATCGCTGAGCCACTGTGTAGTATCGATTTTTTTATCGCTGCACCCTTTCCTAACGTAGTGCAGTAATAATGGTTAGGCATATGATTATTTTTATTCTTTATGGATATTCATAAAACTTTTTAAATACAGTATTTAAAAAATTATCCACAGATTCTTTTAGTAATATATTTTCCTAAAGAATAAAAAAGCTATACTAAATATTAAAATAAAATTTAACATTAGTATAACCTTTAGAAAATACATATTTATGATATTAATTCTGAAATACTTTCTTCTGCTTCATCTTTTGTATCATATTTAAGTTCAAAATTTTTAATTTTAGACCTATCTACTTCTCGTAGGTTCTGAACAGGTTTATTATCTGAAAAAACATCTTCACTATTCTTTACAGATGCATTTCCATCTTTATCAGTTTCATATATTGCTAAATGTCCATCTTTTTCTCCTATATAATATTTATTAGGTTCTAAATTACTTGAAGAATCTTTTTTAAACATAATTTGATTATTAGAGGTAATATCTAATGAATACCCACTGTTTTTTAATATTTTAACTAGCTCATCCTTAGTTAAATCACCATCTATATTTAATTTCTTCTTTATTTGAGCAACAGTCATATCACTTTCTTTCTTATCACCAGCAAATAAAGATACCTTTATATCATCTTGTAATTTATTTATCTCTGTATCAGTATTAACTTTTTTTTGTGAAGTTTGAAGTAAATTCTTATTATTAACAGATCTATCTACTAAATAATACGTTAAGGAAAATATAATTGCTAATATTAAAATACATATGACAGATAACTTTTTCTTATTATATTTCATATTCATCACTCCTTACTAGGAGCATTGACTAATTTTATCATATTTATTCATATTTTAACTATTTGGGTTATTATAACATTTTGAAATACTGGAAATTATAGAATTTTAAAATATGTATTTTTAGAAAATTCTCATGATTTTCAAATAAAAATCTAAATTCTCAATTATCCAATCTCAACTTTAAAGCGTGGCTGAAGCACTTTTATTCTAAATATAAGTTTATATGTAATAGATAAAGCAGCATTTTCTTTAACTATACTCATTTTAGTATTCTTAAATTCAATTGCTAATTCTACTTTACTTATGCATACATCAACAATATATTAACAAGTACAATTCACTTGCATATTATCTTACTCGATTTATAAAACCACACTTTTTACACAGTTCCTCTACTGCTACTCTTCTTGAAAATCCATCATACATATCTTTAGCTCGCTTAGATTTCAAAATTTCGTCTAAATTATTTTCAAATATATTTCCAAGAGGTATCTTTCCTTCACTATCTAAACAACACGGTACAACTGTACCATCTACTAAAATTCCTATTTGATCTCTAAGACCATAACAAAAAGCTCTTTCACCTATTTCTTTACTATTTATTGACGGCCATTTAAATTTTTCTCCCATACTTAAATATAGATTTTGAGAAAGTTTAACACTATTTTTTCCTTTTAATGAATCTTTCAAATTATAAGTTAAATTAAACTCTTCTTCAAGAATTCTAAATATATCTATATTCATATTATTACTTGCTTTATACTTGGTATCTAAATTCCATAATCTTAAGGAACATATTATATTACTCTTTTCTGTAGCCTCTTTACAAAACTCTATTATATTCTGTAGATAATCTTCAAATTTCACCTCACTGTTATTAGCTTCAAAGCTATGAAGTGAAATATTCACTTGCCTTAATGCTTGTGATTTAATTAAAATGTCTTTTACGTTTTTTATTAATGTTCCATTTGTGGTAATATTAGCTTTCACCTTATACTTATCACTTAATTCTAAAAACTTTTCAATATTGGAATTTAAAAACGGTTCTCCCATTAAATGAAAATAAACATAATCGCTATATGGTTTAATACAGCTTAAAATATGTTCAAAAGACTTTTCATCCATAAACATTAGTTTTCTAGTTGTTTTAGGACAAAAATTACACTGTAAATTACAAACATTAGTTATTTCTATATATACTCTTTTAAATTTTCTCATGAACTTTATTCACCTTTTCAATTTTTAATTATTATATAGTTTATTTAATTCAAAATTATGTCATGCATAAATCAATATTAATATAAATGTTATTATACTAATTTATTATATACATTTCTATAAATATTGATGAATTTTATAATTATCCTCTAATATTAAATTTAAATATTATACAAAAATAGATTAAAATCATTTATATATTTAACCAATAAAATTTTGTAATATAAACCATATTTTTGATATATATGATATACTATACTTGTATTATTTTATATATTTTAGGAGGGATAGTTATGGCAAATATTATCATTTCGCCAAATAAATATATTCAAGGAAATGGTGAACTTGAGAATATAGCAAAACATACTAATAATTTAGGAGATAACTTTTTTATAATCATTAGTACTTCTGGTATGAAAAGAGTTTCTAATATTATAAACCATAGTTTTTCTAATAGCGATTCAAATTTAACATTTGAAATATTTAACGGAGAATGTTCTGAAACTGAAATAAAAAGATTACAAAATTTATTTCAACAAAACAAATGTAATGTTGTTATAGGCATAGGTGGAGGTAAAATATTAGATACTGCTAAAGCTGTTGCTTTTTATGAAAACGTTCCTGTAGTAATAGTTCCTACTATAGCCTCTACAGATGCTCCTTGTAGTGCATTATCTGTTATTTATAAAGATAATGGTATTTTTGATAAATATCTATTATTAAAGCAAAATCCAAATATTGTTTTAGTAGATACAAAAATAATTGTTAATGCCCCATCAAGATTATTAATTTCTGGTATGGGAGATGCATTAGCAACATATTTTGAAGCAAGAGCTTGTAGAAGGGCAAATAGTCTAAATTTAGCTGGAGGACATATAACATTAGCTGCAGAAACATTAGCTCATGCATGTTATAAAACATTATTATTAGAAGGATATAAAGCAAAACTTGCTGTTAATAATAATGTTGTTACTAAAGCAGTTGAAAACATAGTAGAAGCAACTACATTATTAAGTGGCTTAGGGATCGAAAGTGGTGGACTAGCTGCTGCACATGCAATTCATAACGGCTTCACTATTTTAAAAGAATGCCATGAATTGTATCACGGTGAAAAAGTTGCTTTTGGAGCCATTTCACAATTAGTGTTAGAAAATGCTCCTATGGAAGAAATCAGTGAAGTTATACATTTCTGTAAATTAGTAGGACTTCCAACTAATCTATCTGAACTAGGAATTAAGAATATTAATAAAGATGATATAATGAGAGTAGCTGAGGCTTGTTGTGCTGAGGGGGAAACTATTCACAATATGCCATTTGATATTACACCTTATGATGTATATGCTGCCATTTTAACAGCTAATAAGTTAGGATCTAAATTATCATAGATAGTTAATGTCTAAATATTTAAAATTATAAAGTCTATAAAATAAATAATTTTTAAATTTGATTTAGGCACATTCAAATAAATAACTAGTCAGTATGCTAGTTTATTCTGTGAACTACTTCTTCATTGGAACATACTAATAGCAGAACTATTTTAGTAGAACCCAAGTCATTGTATTTTACAAAATATCCATGGCATCTTTGACTTGTTATTTATTTCTATATGATTTGTGAGCTCTTTGCTAATTAACTTTAAAAAAAGCTGATTTAGGTTTTTTACATATTGGACAGACATAATCATCAGGTAAATCTTCGAAATTTATATCACCATCATAAATATAGTGACAAACTGAACATTGATATACATCCTTTGCTTTTTCTTTGGAATCTGATTGTTTTTCTTTATTTTGATCTAATTTACCTGATTTAAGATCTCTATAATTTGCATATGTCATTGGTTCTTCATCGTTTATTTTTTTAGCATTAACTACTTCAGCTATAAACATATTATGAGTTCCAAGATCTATGCTTTTAATAACTTTACAAGATAGTGTAGCTATACAATCCTTTTCTACTACAGGATTATTAAGTTCATCTAAAACATATGGCATATCCTTAAATTTATCAACATCTCTGCCACTACGATATCCAAAATGTGCAATTGTGTCTAGTGAACCATTTTTATCTACAACTGATACTGAAAATTTATTTGATTTTTCAATCAACTCATTAGTAAAATTTTCCTTAAGAACTGTAATACTAACTCGCATTGGTTCTTGAGTAACTTGACTTAATGTATTAATTATACATCCATTCATTTTGCCATCTACCTCAGTTGTTAAAACATAAACTCCATAAGTTATAGTAAATAATGCACTTTGATCCATATAATCTGCCTCCCTAACTTTTATATAATAGTTATTATCTTTTAATATTTATTATAAATCTTTTTTTACATTACATCAATATTTATGTTACAAATTTTGAAAATATTTCTATAATTAATCAAATACATGTCTATATATATCTTTATAAAATGATATATTTTTATAAAAAAATAGGTAAAACCAATTTAGGTCTTACCTAAAAATCTATTATTTATAAAAAAACATTAATATATAGCAAGTAATAATTCTCTTAATACTTTACAAGCTAATGCCGTTGAACTTCCAGTTTGATCATATATTGGAGAAAGCTCATTTATATCCATACCTACTATATTAAGCTTACTTATGCTTAATATTGCTTTTAATAATTCCATAAATGTAACGCCTCCAGCTTCAGGTGTTCCTGTACCTGGAAATACAGACGGATCTAATACATCCAAATCCAATGTAAAATATATAGGTTTTTCTTTTAATTTATTAACAATATCTTCTAGACCATTAAAGTTAAATTTGTTAGTAAAAATATGATCTTTTCCCCAATATATTTCATGTTTATCTCCGGATCTAATTCCAAATTGAAATATTTTATTATCTCCAATTATATCCCAAATTCTATGCATAACTGTTGCATGAGATAACTTTTGACCTAAATACTCTTCCCTCAAATCTGCATGAGCATCAAAATGTATAACATGAACATCTGGATACTTTTTACTTATAGCTCTAAATGCACCTAACGTAACCAAATGTTCACCACCAATCATGCATGGTATCTTGTCATCCTCAATTATTTTATTAGTTAATTTTTCAATATTAAGCAAAGCATTTTCTGGGTTTCCAAAACTAAGTTCTAAATCTCCTGCATCAAAAATCTTTATTTCCTCTAAATCCTTATCTTGATACATACTATAAGTCTCAATTCCAAAAGATTCACTTCTCATTGCTTTACTTGCAAATCGTGTACCTGGTCTAAATGAAGTTGTTGAATCAAATGGTGCTCCAAAAATAACTATTTTTGATTCATCATAATTATTATCACAACCTATAAAAGTTTCTATATTTTTATTCATAATTACTTAAACCCCTTTTTATAAAAAACTTTTGGTATCATTAAATTCTTATTATATTTAAATATCTAAGAACAACATAGCTAAACAACCCTCTTTAGTAGAGAATTTTGGTTGGAAGTCTTAAGGCTTTCTAAAAATATAATTTTAAAATTCTATAACAGACTTTTTTCCGAGAGATCCCAACTTTTCACTATAAATTCTCAACTAATATTTGCTTTAATCTATATTTTATCTGTCTTTTAAACTTTAAAAATTCTATACTTTTTTGTATTACTATAATTAATTATATTAATACTTAACATTAAGTAAATTTATTATTAATTTTATTGTTTATAAACGAGATTTAAAATCTTCATATCCAAACTTTTTTATAATTTCAATACCTTTTTCTTCGCTAAACTTAACTATTGAAGGTAAATTTATACCATTAAAAGTATTATTTTTAACCATGGAATATATAGCCATATCACAAAAAACTAATTTATCACCTGCTTTTAAAGGTTTATCAAATGAATAATCCCCTATGATATCTCCTGCAAGACAAGTTGGACCACCTAATCTATAGGTATATTCATATTTATCAGGCATTCCCGAATTTATAATATGAGGTCTATATGGCATTTCAAGTACATCTGGCATATGGCAAGCTGCTGAAGTATCTACTATTGCAATATTCATTCCATTTTTTATAATATCTAAAACAGTACATACCAAGAAACCACTATTTAAAGCAACAGCTTCCCCAGGCTCTAAATAAATATCAATATTATATTTATTTTTCATATATAATATTGCTTCTATTAAAGTTTCCATATCATAATCGTCTCTTGTTATATGATGTCCACCACCAAAATTTAACCACTTCATATTTTTTATATACTTACCAAACTTTTCATCAACTACTTTAATTGTACGAGCTAACGTATCTGAATTTTGTTCACACATAGTATGAAAATGTAATCCATCTATCCCTTCAAGATCTTCTCCTTCAAAATTTTCTAACGTAACACCCATTCTTGAGTTTTTAAAACATGGATTATATATATCTGTTTCTATCTCTGAATATTCTGGATTTATACGAATTCCACATTCTATCTTTTTATCTTTATAATTTTTAATTTTATTTTTGTATAAATTCCATTGATTAAAAGAATTAAATACTATATGATCACAATACTTCATTATTTCATCAAATTCATCTTCTCTATAAGCTGGTGAAAATATATGTACCTGCTTTCCCATTTCTTCATATCCAAGTCTAGCTTCAAAAAGTGAACTTGATGTAACTCCTTTTAAATATCTACCTATTAAAGAAAAAGTAGAATACATAGAAAATGCTTTTGTTGCAAGAATAATATTAGCACCTGTTTCTTTTTGAACATAATCTAATTTTTCTAAATTCTTTTTTAAAAGTCTTTCATCAACCAAATAACATGGCGATGGTAACTTATTTAAATCTATGTCTTTCATAAAATAAACACCTCTGTAAAATCTAAAAATCTGAAAATTTTAAAGTTCTAAA
Source organism: Clostridium taeniosporum (assembly GCF_001735765.2). NCBI lineage: Bacteria > Bacillati > Bacillota > Clostridia > Eubacteriales > Clostridiaceae > Clostridium > Clostridium taeniosporum. The sequence continues at coordinate 979,803 of NZ_CP017253.2, read as the reverse complement.
ATTCTTTCATTATTAAACATATATTCTTAACCAAAATATTAATTTGTTTCTTATATATTAAGAATGATGAAGAAAATATTCTCTCTTCATCATTCTTAAAATGTATTTATATTAAACTATATTTTTAATTTAAAATTACTAATATGTTTTAAATGTATTAACATTTTATTAAAATATAAACTACTTAACTAAAGTTGGATTAAAATCTTCTTTCCATGGCAATCCCCATTTATTTAATTCATCCATAAATGGATCTGGATCAAATTCCTCAACATTATACACACCTGGTTTCTTCCACAAACCCTTCATTATTAAGCTTGCACCTATCATAGCCGGAACTCCTGTTGTATAGGAAATAGCTTGAGATCCAACTTCTTTATAACATTCTTCATGATCACATACATTATATAAATAGTAAGTCTTTTCTTTACCATCTTTCTTTCCTTGGAAAATACAACCTATATTAGTTTTACCTTTTGTTCTTGGACCAAGTGATGCTGGATCTGGTAAAACTGCTTTTAAAAATTGTAATGGTACTATTTTTTCACCTTCAAATTCTATTGGTTCAATAGAAGTCATACCCACATTTTCAAGTACACGTAAATGTGTTAAATACTTTTCTGAGAATGTCATCCAAAATCTAATTCTCTTGATTCCTTTAATATTAATAGCTAGAGATTCTAATTCTTCATGGTGTAATAAATACATATCCTTTGGTCCTATTTCTGGAAAATCATAAACTTCTTTTAATTCTAGAGGTTCTGTTTCTACCCATTTACCTTTTTCCCAATAACTACCATTAGCTGTGATTTCACGAATATTAATTTCTGGATTAAAGTTAGTCGCAAAAGGATAACCATGATCTCCTGCATTAGCATCTAAAATATCTATATAGTTGATTTCATCAAAATAATGTTTTTGAGCATAAGCACTAAATACACCTGTAACACCAGGATCAAAACCACTACCAAGTAAAGCAGTTATCCCCGCTTCTTCAAATTTCTTTTTATATGCCCATTGCCATTTATATTCAAATTTTGCAGTATCAAGAGGTTCATAATTTGCTGTATCTACATAATCAGTTTTTGTTGCTAAACATGCATCCATAATAGTTAAATCTTGATATGGAAGTGCAAGATTTATTACAACATTTGGTTTAAATTTTTCTATAAGAGCAATAAGTTCATCTACATTATCAGCATCGACCTTTGCTGTTTGTATCTTAGTCTTTCCACCTTCTAATTTAGATTTTAATGCATCACATTTTGATAATGTTCTACTTGCAATACATATTTCCTCAAAAATATCTGAATTTTCACAACATTTGTGAACTGCTACACTAGCAACTCCTCCAGCACCAATAATTAAAGCTTTTCCCATTTTTAATTCCTCCAATTCATCTATATAAGTATAGTTTTCTCCTTTTTATTTATTTCTATTCTGTATCTCCTTCAAGTAACTCGTTTACATAAGTAGGCAATGCGAAACACCCTACATGAAGCTCAGTATTGTAATACTTCGTTTTTATACCTAAATTTTCCCAAGACCTTGCATCAAAATCTTTGATTGGATCATATTTTTTAGAAGCAAATCCAAATAACCAATGTCCTGATGGATATGTTGGAATATGTGCTTGATAAACTTTGTGTATTTCAAATATGCCTTGTATTTTTTTATGAGCATCTTTCATTGATCTTGAATAATACTCATAATACGGACTCTCATGTTGATTAACTAATATTCCTTCTTCACTTAAAGCCTTATAACAATTACCATAAAATTCTTTGGTAAACAATCCTTCTCCTGGTCCAAAAGGATCAGTTGAATCAACTATTATTAAATCATATTCATTTTCTTTATTACGAACAAATCTCAATCCATCTTCATACACAATATTAACTCGTTCTTCATCAAGCTTACATGCTGTTTTAGGCAAATACTTTTTACACACTTCAACTACTCTTTCATCTATCTCAACCATATCTATTTTTTCTATACTCTTATACCTTGTAAGTTCTCTTATAGTTCCTCCATCGCCTGCACCAATAACTAAAACATTTTTTATATTAGGATTAGTTGCCATAGGAACATGAACTATCATATCATGATAAATAAATTCATCCTTTTCAGTTACCATCATTAAACCATCTAAGGTAAAAATCCTTCCAAATTCTTTTGACTCTAAAATATCAATTCTTTGAAATTCACTTTCTTCACTATATAACTCCCTATCAATTCTAATTGAAAGCTTTACATCTTCTGTGTGCTTTTCTGTATACCATAATTCCATTTATTCTGCCTCCACTACATTAATCTTTTCAATTTTTACATCTTCTGTTCCAGTTAAAAAACATCCTTTTTCTTTTGCATAACTTATATACTCTAAAATCTCTTTAGTTATTTTCTCACCTGGTGCCAGAATAGGTATTCCTGGTGGATAACACATTACAAATTCAGCGCATACTCTACCAGCACTCTCATTCATCGGTATAGATGTTTTTGAAGAATAAAATGCTTCTTGTGGTGTAAGTAAAACCTCTGGATTTATATATTCATGATCAAACATTCCTGCTTTATCTTTTGAATACAATCTTCTAATTTCTGAAAGAGCTGATATTAATCTTTCTATAGTTAAAGCTCTATCACCTACTGATATAATAGCAAGTATATTAGCAATATCTCCAAATTCTATTTGTATTCCATATTCATCTCTTAAAATATCATATACTTCTATACCTGCAAGCCCTATATCTCTCGTAAATATAGACAATTTAGTTCTATCAAAATCAAAAACAGCATCATTATCTATTAATTCTTCTGAAAAAGCATAATATCCTTTTATCTTATTTATTTCTTCTCTAGCATATTGAGCAAGATTTTTAACTTTATTAAAAATTTCTTTTCCATTAAGTACAAGGTCTCTTCTTGCTAAATCTAAAGAAGACATTAAAAGATATGACCCACTTGTTGTTTGAGTTAAATTAATTATTTGCCTTACATATCCAATACATAAATCGCAATTTAAAAGCAAGAATGAACTTTGCGTTAATGATCCTCCTGTCTTATGCATACTAACTGCTGCCATATCTGCCCCTGCTTCTACAGCTGATATAGGCATATCTTCTCCAAAATAAAAATGAGTACCATGTGCTTCATCTACTAAAACATACATTCCATTTTTATGTGCTATTTTAGTAATCTCTTTTAAATTAGAACAAATGCCATAGTAAGTTGGGTTATTTACAAGTATAGCCTTTGCATCTGGATTATCTTTAATTGCCTTTTTTACATCTTCAACAGACATTCCAAGTGGTATTCCAAGCTTTTTATTAACACCTGGATTTATATAAATAGGGATCGCACCACTAATTACCAAAGCATTTATGGCACTTCTGTGTACATTTCGAGGCATTATAATCTTTTCTCCTCTTTTACAAACGCTCATTATCATCGTTTGTACTGCTGAAGTAGTTCCATTTACCATAAAAAAGGCATGTTTAGCACCAAAAGCATCAGCAGCAAGTTCCTCTGCTTCTTTTATAACTGATACTGGGTGACAAAGATTATCTAATGGTTTCATTGAATTTACATCAACAGAAAGGCATTGCTCTCCTAAAAATTCTTTAAGCATAGGGTTTCCTCTTCCTTGCTTATGTCCAGGTACATCGAATGGTACAACCCTTGCTTTCTTATACTTCATCAAAGCTTCATAAATTGGAGCCTTTGAGTGAGATTCTTTATCTTTCATTTTCTCATCCCCGTCATCAATATATATTAGTTCCACTGAAAATCTCTATCATCTCTTTACGTAAATTGTTTTCAATTTCAAGCCTTTGCTTAGGCTTAATTTCATAAACATCTCTGTTAAAAAGATAATTTTGAAGTTCAATTTCTTTAATTAACATTTTTGTATGAAATATGTTTGATTGATATACATTAATATCCATCGCATCATATTTATTTAAAGTGCTTTCATCAATATAATCTTGTATTGATGTTATCTTATGATCTATAAATAGCTTTTTTCCATCAACATCTCTAGTAAAACCTCTGACACGATAATCGATTGTTATAATGTCTGAATCAAAACTTCCAATAAGATAATTTAATGCATTTAATGGAGAAACTTCTCCACAAGTAGATACATCAATATCTACACGAAAAGTAGCAATAGAATTATCTGGATGATATTCCGGATAAGTGTGTACGGTAACATGACTTTTATCTAAATGTCCAACGACAGTATCTCTTGTCTTTAAAATATCAATTTCCCCAAGATTACAAGATTTATCTATTTCCTTTACTGCAAGTGTCTCCTCTGATATAAGTATAGTTACACTAGCACCTTGTGGATCATAATCCTGTTTTGAAATATTAAGTACATGTGCACCTATCATTTCCGTTACATCACACAAAATATTTGTAAGTCTTTCTGAATTGTATTGCTCATCAATGTAAGCAATATAGTCCTTTTGCTCTCGCTCACTTTTTGCATAGCATACATCATAGATGTTAAAGCTAAGTGTTTTGGTGAGGTTGTTAAAGCCGTATAATTTCAGCTTGTTTTCCAACCCTAACATCACAACCTTTCTCTATAAAAATAACACTTTATTATTCGATTAATCATAAACTTTTATTTTAAATAATCCTTTATAAAATTCTAAGAATCCCTCTTAAATTTTGTATGTTTTTAGAAATTCTTACAAATACTTAACTCATAGTTTAGCTATTCTTAATCTTTTGATATTGTACATTTTACTATATTTTAAATTCAATTACTACTACTTTTTAAATTTTTTATGGATTTTTTTAATTAGTTTAATTTTTTATAAATAATATTTTATTGAAATAAATACTTTTAAAGCCTGTATATATCTAAATTAATGTACTCTTTTCTAATTTATAATAAATATACTTTTATGTTATTTATCACTTTATATTTATGCTAAAACTATAAAATGTGACTTTTTAGTAATTAAATATTTATATATTTTTTATATAATGTTTTAGCATTGCTATATACCTTCATGATATAATTACTTTATGTTTTTATAAAAATATAAAGTATATAATATTTTTAATATTTATATACTTTTTACAAAGATTTCAATATGTTAAAAACACAATTAAATAATAAAAGGAGATAAATTATATGAACAACAATTATATTAATGCATTAGATGCTGCTAAAAAATATAATTTATATTTAAAGGTAGTTACTTCAATAAAATCTTTTGATACATATAACAGTTTTTTTAATATATTTGATCAATATGATGACGCTTGCAGAAGAATCGTTGTATTAACAAAATATGAATCTTTAGAAGAAGTTTATGAAGAAGATCCCACTAAAGAAATTGATTCTAGTAAAATAATAGATGGATGTATCTACTTAAAAAGTGCATCATTACTTACAAGACCTGATAAAATTGATTGTAATAATCTATTAGTAGATAAAAATTTAGTTAAAGAATTAGTAAATAGTTAATATATTTTAACAAGTATCTATTATTTGTTTTTTTAATCATATTTATTGTTTTATTTATATATAATCTTTATACTCTAGTTATTTAATCATAATTTAAAAATCTAAATTGTCATTAATATTATGAGCATAAGACGCAAAATTATGCTATTTTATATAAATATTAGTATTAGTACGTTTTAAAAATTTTCATACTAATATTATTATAAAAATGATATATTTTAAAAATAAAATTCATACCATATTTAAATAATATATATATATAACTCAATACAAAGAGATTATTAATTAAAAATCCATTTATCATAAATTTTATTATTTAAGTAACTTGTCTCCTTATTAACAAGTTACTTTTTATTTTTAAAACAAAAAACCACCTTCTATCTAATCATAGATAGAAAATGGTTTCTAAAACTTCATATACATTAATGTATATCATAATCAATATTAGTCTTTACAATTTTTCACAAAGCTTGTTGGACTTTGATTTATCTAAGCTAATAAGTTTATTCTTCCCATCCTTCTGGGAACTCAGCATTGTGGTAAACTTCTTGAACATCATCGTCATCATCAAGTAAGTCTAACATCTTTTGGAACTTCTTAGCGTCTTCTTCGTTAATTGCTGTATATGTATCTGGTATCATTTTAACTGCTGCTTCTAAGAATTCTATTCCTTCTGCTTCTAATGCTTCTCTAACTGATGAAAAATCTTCTGGAGTTGTTGTAATTACAAATACTTCATCTTCATCAGAATTAAAATCTTCTGCCCCTGCATCAAGAGCCATCATCATCATTTCATCTTCATCTCTATCAGCTTTTTCTATTACAATTTCTCCCTTTTGTTGGAACATGAATGATACACAACCTGATGTACCCATATTTCCGCCACCTTTTGTAAAGGCACTTCTTACATTACCAGCTGATCTATTCTTATTATCAGTAAGTGTTTCAACAATTACAGCTACTCCACTTGGGCCATAACCTTCATAAACTATATTTTCATAGTTAACTGCTCCTAATTCACCTGATGCCTTTTTAATTGATCTTGTTATAGTATCATTAGGCATATTTGCAGCCTTTGCTTTTGCAATAACATCTCTTAATTTATTGTTTATATCTGGATTAGGTCCACCATTTTTAACAGCTACCATTAACTCTTTACCTATTTTTGTAAAGACCTTACCTCTTTTCGCATCTGCTTTACCCTTCTTAGCTTGAATATTATGCCACTTTGAGTGTCCTGACATATTGTTTCCTCCTTACTTTGAGGCACATTCAAATAAACAATTAATCAGTATGCCAATTTATTTTGTGAACTGCATCTTCCTTAGAACCTACTAATAGCATAACTATTAGTAGGCCCAAGTCATTGTATTTCTCAAAATATCTGTGGCGTCTTTGACTTATTATTTATTTTCATATGCCTAATTTAAATATATAAATTGTATTACTAAATCTAACTAAAAATAATTGTTATTATAAATTTCAATCACAATAACATATTTTAATTTATACTTATTTTATAATAGATTCAAATATAAAAATCATCAAAAATTATATCATAACAACACTTCATATTCAAGTAATTGCTATTATATGTAAATTATATACACTTATATAATCTATTGTCTTCTTTAAAATAAATTTCCTCATCGCTCTTAGATATTATTATTTTTCCACTACTACATTCCGTCATTTCTTTTTCTATATCTTCTAAAATATCTTTTTCAGCTAATATATTTATGATAACTTTATCTGTATATTCTGTATCTTCTATATGCCATAAATTTTGAGCACATACATATTGAACTTTACCTAATAAATCATAATCCATTTCTAGACTTAGGTTTACTCCAATAACTTTTTCAACTACTCCAGCACATTTTATTGCTATACTTGCTCCTTTTGTATATGCTCTAGTAAGTCCCCCTGTTCCAAGTAAAATCCCTCCAAAATATCTTGTAACTACTACTGCACAATCAGTTATTCCGCTCTTTTTCATAACTTCTAATATAGGAATTCCTGCTGTTCCTTGAGGTTCTCCATCATCAGAATATCTTTGTATATTCATGTTTTCCCCTATAACATAAGCCCAACAATTATGTCTAGCTTGTTTATGCATATTTTTTATTTCACTAACAAAAGCCTTAGCTTCTTCTTCATTTTCTACTCTTTTCGCATATCCTATAAATTCAGATTTCTTTTCTTCAAATCTATCTTCACCAAAATTTCTTATAGTTATATATGGCATTCAATTAGCTCCTCCCTTAAAATATTAAGACCCTTTATAATTTTATTTTCATCAGTTTGATAAAAGCCTATTCTAAATGTATTTTGTCCATCATTTTGAGATGTAAAAAACATTATTCCTGGAGTTATATAAACTCCTTTTTTTCTTAATCTAAAAAATAACTCTTTAGAAGTTATTTTACCATCTCTTAAAGTTAAGTAAAAGTTTAATCCTCCTTTAGGATCAATATAGCTTATCAAATCTTTAAAATCTCTATCTAATATTTTTTGCATTATTTTATATCTTTTACTATACTCAACATTTAAATTCTTAATATTTTGTTTCCATTTATTTTCATATATATATAAATCTAAAGCTCTTTGCATTAAGCTTGAAGTGGTTATATCTGTATTAAATTTTGAATTCTGAAGACTTTCTCTAAAAATCTCAGGTGTAACTAAATATCCAAGCCTTATTCCTGGTAAAAATATCTTAGAAAAACTCTTTATATAAATAACACGTTCATTTCTATCTAACCATTTAAAAGGAATATATTCTATTGATTTTTCATATATAAGCTCTGATAAATAATCATCTTCTATTATATAAAAATCATATATTTCAGCTAATTCTAAAATCCTTTTTTTCTTTTCTAAACTATAACTTATTCCTGTTGGATTTTGAAAATAACTCATAGTATAGAAACATCTTATATTGTTTTTTTGAAGAATCTTTTCAAACTTGTCTAAATCTAATCCATCTTCTTTTATTGGTACCTCAAATATGTTTGCTTTTTTCCATTTAAATACTGATAAGGCACCTCCATAAGTGGGTTTTTCTACTACTATATTATCATTTATATTTAAAATTCCTTTTGAAACTATATCTATTCCTTGTTGAGCACCAGATACAATAAGAATATCTTCTTCATTCAATTGATTGTCCCAAAAAGCACTATTAATCGTTGTTATTAAATTTTTATATCCATATGAATTGTTAGATATAAGTGCATTGACACCATCTCTTTCCAAAACTTTATCAATTATTTCTTTCAGATCCTTTATAGGAAATAAAACTTCTATATTAGTTTCACCTGTAAAATCCACTATGTTAGGTAATTCATCTATTCTTAATTTTTTTAATGTATTTGAATACTCTTTCCTAAATACATTAGGTAATTCTTTTACTTTTGCATATGTTCCACTTCCAACTTTTTGATAAGCATATCCTTCTGCTTTTAGCCTTTTATATGCATTAACAATAGTAATTGAATTAACGCCTAAAACTTTAGATAATTCTCTTATTGTAGGTAATTTTTCTTTATCTTTTATCGCTTTTTTTTCTATTAGATTTTTTATAAAATTTGATATTTGAATATACTTAGGCACTTCTTCTTTAAATTTAATCTCTTCAAATAAATTTATATAATTCCCCATTATAATTACCTCTATAATCTAAAAATTATAATTCTTACATGAATATACATTTTCATTAATTTTTTTACTATCATCTATATCTAATTTTCTTACATCTTTTTTTACTAAATTCCTTTTTAATAATTCTTTTAGTATATCCTCTATTTTTATGTCAAATTCTTTAAACCTAATATCATTTTTTATTTCATATGAACTTAAAAAAGTTTTCTTTTCATTTAAAAATTCTATTAATGCTTTAGTTGCTGTAAATATATTTAATTCTAAAAATTTTTCAATATATATTAGGGTTTCTTCTATATTTTCTTTTGACATTGGCTCATAAAACAAACTATTTATTACCTTATTAAAATCATCATTTAAATTCGTTGCCATTCTAACAGCATCTTTACTTACCGTATATCCATTTAAGTTTAAATACAATTTCGAAAAACTATCTAAAGCTCTTATTAAAATTTCATATGATGTAAATATACTATCATTATATAAATATTTTTTAGTTATTCTAAGATCCTTTATCAATTTTCCTAAATAAACCAAATTCCATTTTTCAATATGTTTATCTAAACTATATCTTGCCTCATTAAAAGTTAAGGTTATTTCGTCATCTCTTGAAAATACAATTTTAGAAGATAATAATAAATTTCTTGCAAATCCTTTTTTCCCATTATTCTTATATAAATTTAAAAAGCTTTGTTTACTTAATAATTTTATATGAATATCTATACCTAACATCTCTGAATATACATCTCTGATTTCATCAAAATTATCTTTATACAAAACAAATAAATCTATATCAGATTCATCCCATAAATCCCCACTTATTATACTTCCAAAAGCAAATATAGCTAAAACTTTTTTATTAAATTTTAAATCATTTACCAACTTTTGAAATGACTTTTGATACTCTAATATTGATTTTAACATTAAAATTCGCTCCTTTTCCTTATTTAAACATTATATCTTAAATACACGAAATGTTCTATATATAGGGAGTTTAATCTACTAATATATAAAAAAATTCTTAGTTATAAAAACGGAATATACACACACATATATGCATAAATCCCATTTTTTCTAAGAATTTCTTTGAAAATTAACTCTAAAACTAAAATTTAAAAACTCTATAATTTCATTACTAATTTAATATATTTAATATATATTCTTTAGTCTTGTTATATACTTCATCATCAACTTCAACAATCATAAATGTTCCATCTTCTCTATAATCTTCACTAATAACTCTACCATTTCTGTGTAAAAATGATTGAATATTGCTTTTATCATAAGGAATTAAAAACTCTGCCTTTTTATAATTATAAGGAAGCTTTTCTTCTATTAATGCCAAAAGGTCTTCTAAATTTATTTCTTGTTTTGCTGATATTCTTATTATTAATTGTTCTGTATTAATTTCATTATCTTCTATAAAATTAATAAAATTATTTATCTGTTCGTCACTTGCTTTATCTATTTTATTTAAAACTAATATTGTTTCTTTATCAATAGCATCTAACTCTGTTAATACCTCATTTACTGCTTTATATTGTTCTATTGCTGTCTCTGAAGATACATCAACTACATGGCATAAAATATCTGAAAATATAACTTCTTCTAAGGTTGATTTAAATGCCTCAACCAAATCATGTGGTAATTTTCTAACAAATCCAACTGTATCTGTTAATGTTATTACTCCTTTATTTTTTAATGTTAGAGCTCTTGTTGTAGTATCAAGTGTTGCAAAAAGCATATCAGCTTCAAATACTTTTTGTTTTCCTACAGTATCTTTTCTTGCTGATAAATTACAAAGAACATTTCTTAAAGTAGATTTTCCTGCATTAGTATAACCAACTAATGAAACCTTAGGAATACTTTCTTTATTTCTTTTTTCTCTTTGAACTTCTCTAGTCTTTTTTACTTTTTTAAGTTCTCTTCTTAAATCATAAATAGTTTCCATTATGTGTCTTCTATCTGTTTCTAACTTCTTTTCTCCTGGTCCTCTAGTTCCAATACCTCCCCCAGTTCTTGAAAGTATTGTTCCAAGTCCTTGAAGTCTACTTAATCTATATTTAAGTTGAGCAAGTTCAACTTGTATTTTAGCTTCTCTACTCTTGGCTCTAGTTGCAAAAATTTCAAGAATTAATGTGGTTCTATCTATAACTTTTGCTCCTAATGCTGCTTCCAGATTTCTAACTTGTGAACCTGTTAGTTCATCATCAAAAATCACTACATTAGCCCTTTCTATTTGTCTGATAGAAGCTATCTCTAATACCTTTCCTCTTCCTATAAAAAATGAAGGGTCTATTTTATTTCTACTTTGAAACACTGTTTGTAAAACTGGAATATTACACGCCTTAGTAAGTTCTTCTAACTCTTCTAAACTTTCCTTTGTATCAGAACCAACTAATATAGCCTTTTCACCAGTTTCTTCTATAATTTCGTTAGTCTTTATTAAATTTTCTATAAAATTAATTTTGTCTAATATATTTATAGATATGATTTCATCTAATGATAAATTCATATTCTCATCATACTCTAATTTATTATTATATAATCTAAGAAGACCTAACGAAAAATCTTTTATATCTCCATCTTCAGTTATTGCCACAGACACAATAGCATCTAACTTTAGTTTTAAAAGTGCAGTTACATCTAATGCTGAAAGATTACAATAACCATTAGGATGAGTATGTATAACTCTAACTCCAGATAATCTTTTTTCACTTATATCTATTAAAGGTACCTGAACCGAAGTAGAATCTCCAATAGCTACTGATGTAACATTCCCTTTTCTGTTTATTGCTACACTTACTTCTCTTTCAATACTTGCTGATACTCTAGCAATTATATTTAAAATTTCTAAATTACATATTTCATCTTTAGAAGTTTTAATAGAATGTATCCTTTCTAATTCATTTAAAATAGAATTTCTAATTCCATCAATATTTCCTTCTATCATTATAAAAATCACCTCAAAATTTAAATCTTATAAAAATCCGTAAAAGTTATTAAATTATTTTAATTTTATATTCTTATATTAATTCTTATATTAATTTTCATATTATCATTATAACTTATCATATATATAATATTCCATCAAATTAACACTGATATAAATTCACAAATAATAAACTATACCAACCTTATCTTAAGAACTTTCATATAATTTTATACTATTAATATTTCCTTGTAAATAAAGCATTAAAAGAATATAAATTCCTAACAATAAAATAATAATACATCCATCTTGACAATATTACTAATATTTTATACTATTAAAATACTTTAAAGAAACTTAAATGAGATATTATTAGAGGAGGTGACCTGTTGTTAAATCTTTATTGAGTTTTAGATTTTAACAGCAGAATAGCATGGATAATAAAAAGCGTAACATACTTTTTTCTAAAGAAAAAATTAATGCTAGAATAGAAGAATTGGGTAAAATTATAACTGAAGATTACAAAGATAAAAACCTTTACGTTTTATCTTTATTAAGAGGAAGCTTTATATATGCAGCGGATTTAGTTAGAGCAATAGATACAAAGGCTACAATAGGATTTATGACTACTTCAAGCTACGGTCATGATGAAGTGTCATCTGGAAAAATTAAAGTTGTTAATGATATTCCTGATAACATCGAAGGATATGATGTTCTTATTGTAGATGATATAGTTGATACTGGTATAACAATGGATTTTGTTGTTAATCACGTAAAAAATTTAGGTGCTGCTTCTGTGAAAACTTGTGTTTTACTTGATAAACCATCTAGAAGAAAAGTAAAAATAGTTCCTGATTATTGTTGTTTTACAATCGAAGATCTTTTTGTAGTTGGTTATGGATTAAATTATGGAGATCACTACAGAAATGTTCCTTATGTATTCAATTGGGAATAAATCATCATTCATTTTACATATGATAATTATCAGCATAAAAAGAAGCCTTGTTTATAAGCAAGGCTTCTTTTAGTTACCAGGTTTAAAGTCAATTGCAGTCTCAGGTATTTTACCTACTATTATTGTATCTGATACCGGTACTTTTGTAATTACTTCAATTTCATTAGTTTTAAATGGCAAAATCACTCTAACCTTTGATTCAACATTAAGATATATCTTATGTCTGGTTTGATTAATTCCTGCACTTTCAAATTCTGATTCGTAATTTGCATTAATATTTCCCACATCTTCAACTCTAATAGCTATTTTAGGACCTAAATTATAATAAATACTATTTTCAGTAAACCATCCTAATGGTATTTTTATTTTCATATCTTTAAGCTCTTGTAATTCTTTATCACATTCTATAGATAATTTGGATGCTAGATAATTTAATTTAACAGTATCAGCCTGCATAAGAGTTATATTTCCAGCATTATCTTTTTCTATTTTTATCATTTCATCATAGTTAAACTCATTTGCAAAAAGCTTTATACTATTACTATTAATTATATTAAGTACTCTTGATCTTACAGTCATTTCAGATACTCTGTCTAACGCTGGCATAACTTTATTATCTAAGAATAACGCTATTGAATTGAATACAATAACAAAGGTTATACTAATTACTATAATTGGAATATATTTTCGTTTTTTTCGCTTTGTATAATATCTCATATCGCTACCTTTATAAAGAGTTATTGGTTTACTCTTATTATAAGTATGCTATAATAATATAGAATATTATTTAATAATTAACGTAATTTTAGGAGGATAGAATGTCGACTGAAAAAACTCCAAATAAAACAAAGAAAAAGAATAGTAAACATACTACTAAAGTAAGAAAAAAGAAAAAAAATAAAACAAAAAAATTAACTGCTTCTACTATCTTTAAAAGAATTGTACTTAGCATTTTAACTTTAGTCTTATTAGTATGTGTTGTAGGTGCTGGTTATTTACTCGCAATTATAAAAACTACTCCCCCTCTAAATGTTGAAGATGTTTTAACATTAAACCAACCTTCAAGCTTATATGATAATAAGGGTGAACTTATGGATAACTTACATACAAATGAAGAACGCTATGTAATAACATCGGATAAAATTCCAGATAATTTAAAAAATGCCTTTATATCAATTGAAGATGAACGTTTTCTTAAGCATAAAGGGATAGATATTCGAAGAATACTAGGTGCTGCACTAACAGATGCAAAAAAAATGTTAACTGGTAAAAGAGGTTTACATGGTGCTTCTACCTTAACTCAACAACTTCTAAAAAATACTGTTCTTACTAATGAAGTATCTATAAAAAGGAAAGTAAAAGAGATTTATTTAGCTCTTGATCTTGAAAAACAATTGAATAAAGATCAAATAATTACTGCATATTTAAATACTATACCACTTGGTGGGCAAGTATATGGTGTTGAGGCTGCTTCGTTATTATATTTTAGTAAAAGTACTTCAGATTTAAGTTTAGTTGAATGTGCTTATTTAGCAGGTATAACCCAAGCTCCAACTTATTATAGTGCTTATAATGAAGATAATAAAAAGGATCCATCTAGATATATCAATAGAACGTTAACTGTTCTATCTAAAATGCATGAGTTAGGATACATTTCAGAAAGTGACTATAACCAAGGTGTTGAAGATATTAATAATGGTAAATTAGTATTTAAACCAAGCAAAAAAGATTTTAGATTAAATTATGAATGGTTTGTTTATCCAGCTGTATCTCAAGTTAAAAGAGATTTAAAAGAAAAATATAAATATACAGATGAAGAAGTATCTAGATTAATTGTTAATGGTGGATTAAAAATTTATACTACCATGGATAGAAAATTACAAAATTTCACTCAAAAAACTTTAGATAAATATGAAAATCTACACGTTGGAAATTCAGAAACTTATGATGAAAATAATATTCCATTATTACAAGCTTCTGCAACAATAATTGATTATAGACATGGTAAAGTTCTTGCTATGGTTGGAGGCAGAGGTAAACAACTCCCTCAATCAAATAATAGAGCATATGACGATTTAAGACCTATTGGTTCTACTACTAAACCACTTACTGTATATGGACCTGGTATAGATCAAAAAATAATAACTGCTGCAACTGTAACAGATGATGCACCATTATCACCAGAATTAACAAAAAAATATCCTGCATATGCTCCTCCAAATATACTTAGAAATTCTCCTGATCAATATCTAGGACTTATACCTGCACGTGAAGGGCTAATGTATTCTAAAAATACGTGTTCTATTATAAATGCAGATACTATAGGTTTAAAAACAGGAATATCTTATGGAGAAGATTTAGGACTTGTATATAATAGTGCATCTAAAACTTCTATAGCTACTGTTGCATTAGGACAATTTAACAATGCTCCTAATGACAGAGATGGTGGTAATACCTATAAATTAGCTGCTGCATTTGGAAGCTTTGGTAATGATGGTGATTACGTAGAACCTCTACTTTACACAAAGGTAGTTGATTCAAAAGGTAACACTATACTAAAATCAAAACCTAAGGAAAAACACGTTTTTTCACCACAAACAGCATATATAATGTATGATTTGTTAAAGGGACCTGTTAATTTCTATGGTGGTGCTCCTGCTAAATGGAGTGATATGCCTGTGGCTGGTAAAACAGGTACAACTACAAATGCAAAGGATTTATGGTTTGCAGGACTTACTCCTTACCTATCTGGATCAGTTTGGGTTGGTTATGATAACCCTAAAACTGTATTTGGTGGTTCTGGTACTGTATGTGCAAATTTATGGGGAAAAATAATGGCTAAAGCTCATAAAAATAAGGAAGTTAAAGATTTGGAGGAACCTGAAGGAATTGTTCATGTTGCTGTATGTGAAGATTCTGGTAAGCTTCCATCAGATTTATGTAGTAATGATCCTAGAGGTAACAGAATAAGAGATGAATTATTCATTGAAGGAACTGAACCACATGAAACATGCAGTACTCATGTTATCGGACGTATAAATAGAATTAATAATAAATTAGCTGGACCTAATACTCCTGCATTATTAACTCAAAATAGAGTTTTTCTAAATAAAAAATATCCTAATCCATTAACTAAGGATTATATGTATGTGCTTCCACATTCACAGGATGATTATACTGATGGGGCTAGTCCTGAGCTTTCTCCACCAAATATAAATGAAGAAAGTGAAGTGGAAATTCCAAATAATAATGGACCTTTTGAAGAATCATCCCCTGAACCGCCACCTGTTGATGAGACTGATTCAATATTAAAACCTAATCAATAATTTGTTGAAAAACGATACATTTAAAATTCTAATGTATCGTTTTTTTTATTAAAATAAAAAAATTTTGTATCGTATTTATCATATAGCATAAAATATAATTAAATAAATTTATTTATATTTTAAAATGAATAAATCATATTAAACACCTTCATTTTATATTTATCATATAAATTTAATCCTTATAACCTCTACTTAAATTAACACTTTGATAATTATAGTATTTTAAATTTGAATTTTTTAATTATTATTCTTGCATTTTTTGTTTTTTCAATATAAAATTATATTAATCGACATATTTTTTTCTAATGAAGGAGGAATTATAAATTTGGATATTTTAAATAATTTACTTGTAAATTTCAATGACTTTTTGTATACATACATCCTAATAGCATTATTAATAATTTTAGGACTATACTTTACTTACAAGACAAATTTTGTTCAATTTAAACTTATAAAAGAAATGTTTAGGTTATTAGGTGATGGTGTTACATCTGAACGAAAAAAAGGAAGTGTGTCATCATTTCAAGCCTTTTGCATAAGTACAGCATCAAGAGTTGGAACTGGTAATTTAGCTGGTATTGCAATTGCTATATCAATTGGTGGACCTGGTGCTATTTTTTGGATGTGGTGCATAGCTTTAATTGGAGCTGCTTCAAGTTTTGTTGAATCCACATTAGCTCAAATATACAAAGTTAAAGATAAAAATGGTAGTTTTAGAGGTGGACCCGCTTATTATATGGAAAAAGGGTTAAATAAAAAATGGATGGGAATTTTCTTCTCTATATTAATAACAATAACTTATGGATTAGTTTTTAATTCTGTTCAATCTAATACTATTTCTTTAGCTATGAATGAAGCTTTTGGAATAAACCAAATAACAGTAGGTATTATTTTAACAGTTTTAACTTTGTTAATTATATTTGGTGGAGTACATAGAGTAGCTAAAATTTCTGAAGTAATTGTTCCAATAATGGCAATTGCTTATATATTAGTAGCCCTATTTGTAGTATTCAAGAATTTCACTGATATTCCTAGATTATTTGTATTAATTTTTGAAAATGCTTTTGGTTTAAAAGAAGCTATTGGTGGAACTTTTGGTGGAACTTTAATGATCGGAATAAAAAGAGGTTTATTCTCTAACGAAGCTGGTATGGGTAGTGCACCTAATGCAGCTGCTACTGCTCATGTAACTCATCCAGTTAAACAAGGTTTAATTCAAACACTTGGAGTTTTCACTGATACAATAATAATTTGTAGTTGTACTGCATTTATAATTCTACTTTCAGATATAGATTTATCTGGTAAATTAACAGGTATACAATTAACTCAAAATGCTTTAAGCTCTCAAATTGGTAGTTTTGGAAGTATATTTATTGCTATTTGTATATTGTTATTTGCTTTTAGTTCTATAGTAGGTAATTACTACTATGGAGAATCTAATATTGGTTTTTTAAGTAAGAAAAAAGTATATATAGTAGTATATAGAATTGCTGTTGCTTTTATGGTATTTTTTGGTACTATAGCTAACTTAAATATAGTGTGGAACTTAGCAGATACTTTTATGGCATTTATGGCAATAACGAACTTGATTGCAATTGCTCTACTTGGTAAACTTGCATTCAAAGCATTAGCTGATTATATAACTCAAAAAAAATCAGGAATAAAAGAACCTATATTTAAATCATCATCTATTCCTGAATTAACAAATGTTGATGAATGGAAATAGCCTATTTAAATAAAAAAAATGTAATGATTTTTAATCATTACATTTTTTTATTTACCTTATCTAATTTAAAATTTTTAATTAATCAGTTATTACAGAATTTTCTGTACCATATTTTATTTCACGAATTACTTCTTTCGACTGTGTACTTATAAAAAATTTATTTGTAAATTCTGCAGCATTCTGATCCTTTCCTTTAACTGTTATAAGATAACAAAGTTCAGACTTTAAGTCTTTTTCACTTTTGGTTTTATGTTCTGAATATACTAATTCAGTTGAATTAACAATTTCTCCACTGTAATTTAATTCATTAAATAAAGTTATTGCTTCTTTTTCTGCATCTTCCTGTGATATATTTATTATAGAATCTTTGAATTTTCTTTGAATAGATGAGTTGGTATAATTTTCTAGTAAACCATTATATTTATTTATGCATACTATTATCTTATCCGAATATATTGGATATCCGTCTTTACACTTTAAATATACAAAAGAATAATACGGAAGACTATCTGAAGCTTTATCATTCTTTAAACCTCTAAAGTCTAGCTCTTTATTATATATCTTCTTTAAATATTCATCTGATTTTTCTTTAGCTTCATAATATGATATTTCATTATCATATTTTTTAATATCTTTGTTAGCAAAACCTATAACATTATAATTTTTATCTAGATCTATTCCAAAAGAATTTGCCATTATAGTTTTATATATTAATTTATTCTTATTGCCAACGGTTTTTACTCTCTTGTACTTTATATTTTTTAAATCTTCTTTGTTATCAATTGCATTTATTACATATAAATTCTCTATAAAACTTTTAGCAGCTTCAATATCTTTAGAGCCATTTCCTATAAATTTATGCATTACAAATATTGCAGTTATGCTAAGTATTGCTACAATAATTATACTAACCATCTTAGCTTTTTTAGAGCTCATTTACCTCAATCCTTTATAATAAGCTTTTTTATATTGTACAATATTAGCTAATTTTAATCAAATTCTCTACATTATCATGTAATATTTATACCTAATTTCTTCTCTAATTTTCTTACTAAATCTTTTCCTGATATCTTAAATATTATTGATAAAATCATCTCTATAGTTCCCATCAAGTTGGATGCAATCATCACCCTTCCATTATCTACAAAGTTTTCATTAGTTACTTTTATTCTATTTAATCTATTACTATTTATTAATGTACTTAAATTTTCTATATTAGGAATTGATATTCCTGTTAAAGATTTCATATATTCTAATATAGCTACTGAGCTTCCTATAGCACATATATAATCACACTGATTGTATGCTTCTAATATTATTTTTATAGCATTTTCATTTTTTAATATATTTTCTATAGTTGTTGAATCTGGTAAAATTATAATATTTGAAGTTGAAACATTAAAATTAGATGAATTTACTTCTAATTTTAAATTATTATTATACTTAACCTTTTCAGTTAATGAAATTATATTAAAATTAAATATTTTTTTATTAGATAGTTTATTTGCTTCATTAAATATCTCCCAAAACAAAGTATAATTTACCATGTTTATATTATCATATATAATAAATGAAACATTTTTTATGTTTGAATCTTTAAAACAGAAAAAATCTTTCTTAGTAAGTTTGAACGTTGTTTCATTTTGATATGTTCCACTTTTTTTAAATCCTAATTTATTAGCAAATCCTTTTGAATTCTCATTGCTAACCTTATCTAATATCATTTTCCCTTCAAAATCAATAAAGTAATATTCTAACATTAATCGCATAGCTTCTTTACCATATCCCATATTTCTATACCTATAGTAAATTTTTATATTAGATCTTGCTATTTTAGTTATAGGATCATAACCATGAAAACTAACTTCACCAATTGGTTCATCTTTAGCTGTATATATAAGACAATAAAAATTTCTTCCATCAGTTGGAGATACCATCTTTTTATAAAAACTCTCCCACTTATTTTCTGTAAATTTATATACTCCCCCAATATCTTTCATGGTTTCTTCATCGTTCCATAACTTTGCTATAAAAGCTAATTCTTTATATTCAGGTTGCTTTATATATACTAATTTACCATTTCTTCTATACAGTTCATGTTCTTTTCGCATAAAATCACCTAATAATTTCTTTATTATGTTACCTTAAATATCTCATACTTTCTTATTTTTATCAATATTTATAGAATAAATAAATGTTAAAATCATCTTTATATGTATATTTTCTTATTTCTGTTTAGAAAATAAAATTTTTTTTGCCCTTAGTATATGTCTACTAGAATTTATCTAATACTAAACATAATTTTTATAATTAAGTTAAATAAAGGATTAAAAAGAATATTTTTTTCATTTTTTACTAAAAAAATATTGATTTTTATTTATAAAGTTTATATAATATCATTGTTTGTTTAGTAATTTTAAACTTAAGGTTTAGTAAAAGTGAGTATATTATATATTCGATGGTAGGTGTATATTTTGGAAATTGGAGAAAAAATTCGTATATTAAGAATGGAAAAACAATTAACCCAAGAAGAATTAGCAAATAGATGTGAGTTATCTAAAGGATTCATCTCTCAACTTGAGAATGATTTAACTTCTCCATCAATTGCTACTTTAATGGACATATTAGAAATCTTGGGAACTAGTTTAAATGAGTTTTTTAGTGAAACAAAAGAAGAACAAGTTATATTTAGTAATGATGACATGTTTAAAACAGATGATGAAGAACTAAAATATTCTTTAATGTGGCTTGTGCCTAATGCTCAAAAAAATGCTATGGAGCCAATTATGATTACTATTGATCCTGGTGGTCAATATATTGAAGAGGAACCACATGATGGTGAAGAATTTGGTTATGTATTATCTGGAAGTATTTATCTACACTTAGGAAAAAGAAAATTAAAGGTAAAAAAGAATGAAAGCTTTTATTTTAAACCAAAAGTTAATCATTATATTTCTAATGCTGGTAGAACATCAGCAAAAGTTATTTGGATAAGTACTCCACCATCATTTTAAATTTTAGAGAGAGGTGCTTTTGGTGAGCGATAGTATAATTAAACTAAATAATGTAAGTAAATCTTATGGTGAACAAAAAATATTAGATAATTTATCATTAACTATTAAAAAAAATGAATTTTTAACACTGCTAGGACCCAGTGGCTGTGGTAAGACAACAACATTAAAGATAATTGCTGGATTTGAAACAGCTGATATAGGAGAAGTTTTATTTAAAAATAAAGATATATCTAATCTTCCTCCTTATAAAAGACAAGTAAATACTGTATTTCAAAAATATGCATTATTTCCTCATATGAATGTATATGAAAATGTTGCTTTTGGACTTAAGTTGAAAAAATTGCCTAAAGATGAGATTAAAAAAAGTGTTAAAAAAATGTTAGAGTTAGTTGCATTAAAAGGCTTTGAAAAAAGAAGCATCACTTCATTAAGTGGTGGACAACAACAAAGAGTTGCAATTGCTAGAGCTTTAGTTAACAAACCAGAAGTACTACTTCTAGATGAACCTTTAGGGGCATTAGATTTAAAACTTAGAAAAGAGATGCAAATAGAATTAAAAAAGATCCAACAAGAACTTGGTATTACCTTTATTTTTGTAACTCATGATCAAGAAGAAGCATTAACTATGTCAGATACTATAATTGTTATGAATAAAGGAATTATTCAACAAATGGGTAGTCCTGAAGATATATATAATGAGCCTGCTAATGCTTTTGTTGCAGATTTCATTGGTGAAAGTAATATTTTAACAGGAACTATGATTGATGATTATAAAGTTATGTTTTGTAATAAAGAATTTAATTGTGTTGATAAAGGTTTTGAAAAAATGGAAAGTATTGATGTAGTAATAAGACCTGAAGATATAAAAATTGTTAAAGCTGAAAGAGGAATGCTTAAAGGAATAGTAAAATCTATAATGTTTAAAGGAGTTCACTATGAAATGCAAGTAGAAGTTAATGATTTTACATTCATTCTTCACAATACAAAATCTGTAGATATTGATAATGAAATAGGATTAGATATCAATCCTGAAGATATACATATTATGAAAAAGAGTGATGATAATGCATAAAAAAAATACTTCAACATTAGCATATCCATACTTTATATGGAGTGCACTATTTATAGTTATTCCTTTAATTATAGTTTTATTTTTTAGCTTAACCACAAAAACTGAATCAGGTTATTCATTTTCTTTAAATAATTATAATAATTTATTTAATTCTCAATATGTGTATATAATTAAACAATCTATGTTGCTAGCGCTAAAATCAACTATAGCTTGTTTAATCATCGGATACCCTGTTTCATATATAATTTCAAAAGCAAATTTAGATAAAAGAAATTTTTTAATAATGTTATTTATTTTACCTATGTGGATGAACTTTTTATTAAGAACTTATGCTTGGGTACCTATATTAGGAAAAACAGGTTTAATAAATTTATTACTTAGTAAACTAGGTATAGCCCCTATTTCTTTTCTTTATAATGATGGTACTGTTTTATTAGGAATGATCTATAACTTCTTACCATTTATGGTTCTTCCTATATATACAATATTAATAAAGATGGATCAAGATTTAATAAATGCTGCATATGATTTAGGTGCAAATCGATTTAAAGTTTTTATTAAAGTTATCTTGCCACTTAGTATGCCTGGAATAATTTCTGGTATTACTATGGTGTTTATGCCTGCTGTTTCTACCTTTGTAATCTCAAGATTATTAGGTGGTGGGCAATACATGTTAATCGGTAATGTAATTGAGCAACAATTTACAACAATGGGTAATTGGAATTTTGGATCTGCAATTTCAATATTAATGATGATAATTATTCTAATATTTATGGGAATGGCTTCTAAATTTGAAAATGATGACAGCAAAGAAGGTGGTGGGCAATTATGGTAAATAGATTAGAAAGTTTTATTAAGAAATTCTATTTAGCTATTATATTTTTATTCTTATATACACCTATCATTACTTTGATGGTATTTTCATTTAATAAATCAAAAACTATGGGCAGATGGACTGGACTTACATTTAAATGGTATAAACAATTATTTAATAACGATAGACTTATGTCTGCACTTTATTACACTTTATTAATAGCTATCATTGCTTCAATTATAGCTACCATAATAGGTACAATAAGTGCAATTGGTATAAGTAAAATGAGAGGAAGAAAAAAGTCCTTTGTTTTAAATGTTAACTATTTACCTGTTTTAAATCCAGATATAGTCACAGGTATTGCACTTATGTGTATGTTTATATTCATAAATTTAAAATTTGGATTTATAACTATGTTATTATCACATATTACATTTGATATTCCTTATGTAATTCTTTCAGTTCTTCCAAAATTAAAACAAATACCTGAAAATACTGTTGAAGCTGCTGAAGATTTAGGTGCTACTCCACTATATGCTATTAGAAAAGTTATATTACCTCAAATAAAACCAGGCATAATATCAGGATTCCTTATGGCATTTACAATGTCAATAGACGATTTTGTTATAAGTTTCTTTACAACAGGACCTGGAGTTACTAATTTATCTATAGAAATTTATTCTATGGCTAGAAGAGGTATAAAACCAGAAATTAATGCTCTTTCAACATTAATGTTCTTAACTGTTTTAACTTTATTAATAATAGTAAACAAAAAACAAAATTTTATGAGGGGTGAACAATTTGAGAAAATTTAAATTATTCAGTACTCTAGCATTAGCTAGCTTATTAACTTTAAGCCTTTTTTCTGGATGTTCTAACAATAATGCTGGTAAAAATGGTATAGTTTATTTTTATAACTGTGGTGACTACATTGATGAAGATTTATTATCAAAATTTGAAGATGAGACTGGTATTAATGTTCAGTACTCTACTTATGATACAAATGAAATAATGTATCAAAAATTAAAAAGTACTCCTGGTAGTTATGATTTAGTTATACCTTCTGATTACATGATTGAAAAAATGATACAAGAAAATATGGTAGAAGAATTAGATTTTAATACTATCCCAAATTATAAATATATTGATGATTCTTATAAAAATTTATCTTATGATAAAAATAATAAATATTCTGTTCCTTATATGTGGGGCACAATAGGAATAATCTATAATCCTGATAAGGTCAAAGAGCCTGTTAAAAGTTGGGATATCCTATGGAACGAAAAATATAATAATAAACAATTAATAATGTTTGATTCGATGAGAGATACTTTAGCTATAGGATTAAAAAAACTTGGTTATTCTATAAATAGTACAAATTCTGATGAAATAAATGCTGCTACTGAAGAATTAGTAAAGCAAAAGCAAAATCTTTCACCTCTTTATTATGTAGATGAAGTTAAAGATAAAATGATTATTGGAGAAGCCGTTATGGCAACTGTATGGTCTGGAGATGCTGCTTATATAAGATTAGAAAATCCTAAATTAAAATATGTTATTCCTGAAGAAGGATCTAATAAATGGTTTGATGGAATGGTTATTCCAAAAGATGCTCCAAACAAAGAAAATGCTGAAAAATTAATTAATTTTCTTTGTGATCCAGAAAACGCAAAACAAAATGTTGATTATATAGGATATTCAACACCTAATAAAGCAGCTTATGAAATGTTAGAAGATAATATTAAAAATGACAAAGGAATTTATCCACCAAAAGATGTTTTAGATAAATGTGAAATTTTTGTTGATTTAGGTGATTCATTAAAATTATATGATGATGCTTGGATGAAAATTAAAACTGCTAATTAGATAAAAACCCTTAGATAAAAATCATTTTATCTAAGGATTTTTTTATACATATGAAAATAAATAACAAATTAGATATGGGACAAATATTTTATGAAATACAATAACTTGAGTTCTCTCAGTTGCTATGCTATTAGGAGAACCCAATAAACAGGTAGTTCACAAAATAAACTAATATACTGGCTAGTTATTTATTTGAATGTACCTTAATTATAAATTAACTTCTGGAAACCATAATTTCAATTCTGCTTCTGCACTTTCTACATTATCTGATGCATGAACACAATTTTCAGTTTTACTTCTAGCATATCTATGTCTTATAGTACCCTCTTCAGCATCATCAGGACTTGTAGCTCCATTTATCTTTCTAACCTTACTTATTGCGTCTTCCCCTGTTAAAATTATAGCGCATAATGGACTGCTAGTTATAAACTCTATTAATTCTTCATAGAAATCTTTTCCCTTATGCTGTGAATAATGTTGTTCTGCTATCTTTCTTGTTGCTTTCATCATCTTTATCTCAAGAACTTTTAAGCCATTAGCTTCATAGCAACTTATGATATTCCCTATTATATTTCTCTTTACTCCATCTGGTTTTATTAAGACCATAGTTTTTTCAATCACCTTAATACCCTCCTTTTAAACTACACATTTATTATATGCATTACAATTATTATTATATACTTTTTTCTTAACTTTACATACATTATGTTATAATTTTTATAAAATATTATTAAATAATTTTCTATTAAATGTTACGACTAGGATTATAAAAGGAGGTTTAGTATGATAAGATATTCTATAAAAGTTTCTGGTATAGTTCAAGAAGTTGGCTTTAGATATTTCTCACAATTAAATGCAACAAGCCTTTCATTAACTGGATATGCTAAAAATTTATATTCTGGTGAAGTCATAATTGAAGTTCAAGGAATTCAAGAAAATATAGACAAATTTATAGATACTATATTAACAGGAAATAAATTTTCTAAAGTTTATGATATAGAACTTAAAAAAATAGAACCTATATATGATGAAAAAAAGTTTAAAATAAAATATTAAAGGGATATCTCAAAAGAAATATCCCTCTAAGGCATATAAAAATAAATAACAAGTAAAAGATGCCATGGATATTTTGTGAAATACAATAACTTAGGTTCTTCTAATAGTTGTACTATTAATAGGTTCCAAGAAAGTAGTAGTTCACAAAATAAACTAGCATACTGATTAATTATTTATTTGAATGTGCCTAACTTATATAAATTATATTAAACTACTGCTTCTTCCATTGAATCTTTTTCTTTCATTTCTTCAAAAAATTCCTCTGTTTCTTGTATTATAACTTTTCTAAGCCCTATAAGACCTATTAAGTTAGGGAATGCCATACAACCATTGACTATATCTGCTATTATAAATATTAATTCTAATGGTAAGAATGGACCTATAGCTACTAACATTATATATATTATTCTATATGGCATAATTAATTTAGTACCAAATAAATATTGAATACATTTTTCACCATAATAATTCCATCCAAGAATAGTTGTAAATGCAAAAAATATTAATCCTATATTAACAATATACTTACCTAAAAATGCTATTGGTAATCCAATTTCAAAGGCTGCTGATGTAAGACCTGCCCCCTCTATTGTTGCTCCTACTTCAAATACTCCTGTAGAACCACTTGTTATTACTATTGCAAGTCCTGTCATTGTGCAAACAATTATTGTATCAAAAAACGTACCTGTCATTGAAATTAAGCCTTGTTTAACTGGTAAATTTGTTTTAGCGGCTGCTGCTGCTATTGGTGCACTACCAAGACCAGATTCATTAGAAAATACACCTCTAGCTATACCATTTCTTATAGCCATTGTAACTGTAATTCCTAATACACCACCACCTATAGCTTCTGTATTAAAAGCACTTTCAAATACTAATCTTATTGCACCTGGAACAGCTGTATGATTGAATATAAGAACCAATGCTGCTCCTATTATATATGCCACTGCCATAAATGGTACAAAAGTTTCTGAAACTTTAGATATTCTCTTTATTCCACCTAGTGTTACTAAAGCTACTAATGTTGTTGTAACTATAGCTGTTGCATATAAAGGTATATTAAAATTAGAAGCCGCTGCTGCTATAGAATTTACCTGTCCAAATGTTCCAATTCCAAAGAATGCAACACCAACACCAAATAAAGCAAATAATTTTGCAAGCCACTTTAATCCAAGACCATTTTGTATATAATACATTGGTCCTCCACACATTTCTCCATTTTCATCTATTTCCCTATACTTTATAGCAAGTACGCCTTCTGCATACTTAGTTGCCATTCCAAAAAATGCTGCAAGCCACATCCAAAGTAATGCACCTGGACCTCCTGCTTTTATTGCTGTAGCAACTCCAACTATATTTCCTGTTCCTATAGTAGCTGATAATGCTGTACATAAAGCTGCAAAACTAGACACGTCTCCTTTTGCATCTTCATTTTTAAGCTCATCATCTTTTCCAAAAACAAATTTTAAAGCCATTGGTAATCTAAATATTTGTAATACCTTAAGACGAAAAGTTAAATATAGACCTGTTCCAACTAAAAGAATTAGTAATGGTGGTCCCCATATAATGCTGTCTATAGTTTTTAAAAAACTTTGAACTCCAGCTGTTGATAATAATAGATTTGATAATAACATAAAAAATCCCCCTTAATTTTTGATTACGGAGGAGAATAAGAATTAACTCTAAATGAGTTTAATAATCCTATCCCCTGTCCTTTTACCTGAGAGTTTCAGTAAATAAAATTTACTTTGCTCCTTCGGTGCTCATATAAATATGAGTCTCTCCAGAGGCTCGTCCAGTAGCGGTCCTAATACCTGAAAGATTTCCCTCTTCGGTGTATTGCTATAAGTTTTATAGTAATCACTCTCCCACTACCTTCGTCCGAACG
Source organism: Clostridium taeniosporum (assembly GCF_001735765.2). Taxonomy (NCBI): domain Bacteria; kingdom Bacillati; phylum Bacillota; class Clostridia; order Eubacteriales; family Clostridiaceae; genus Clostridium; species Clostridium taeniosporum. The sequence goes on along the minus strand of NZ_CP017253.2, from coordinate 952,003 downwards.
TTCTATGAATTTGTTACTTAATTATATATTTATTTTAAGATTAATGCAAGTATTTTTTAATTTTTTAGTATATATAATATTCAATTAATATATTTAGTGCTCTTTTTTTATTATTTAATTTATATTTTAAAATAATACGAACATTAATCTTTTATTTCAAATATTAAATTCATTTCAATTCTAAATTTTTTTTGACATTATGCACAAAGAATTAGTTTCTTCAAAATTATGTTTTAAATAAAATTTTTTCAAATTATTACTTTGAGTAGATAAAAACATAAAATCTACTCCTAAGTTTTTAACTTCATTTTGTATACCCTCTATTAACTTACTTCCAATACTCTTTCCTTGAATCTTTTTAGACACAAATACTTCTTTTATATTAAAATGCCTTCCTTTAAACCATTCCTCACAATTTCCAAAAAGTGCCCCATAAATTTTATTATTCTCAACATATTTAATTCCTACAAAATTAGGAGATTTATATATATCCTGTAATCTCCTATATGCATTTTCTATTGTCCACTTGTCATTCCATGGCTCTTCATTAAAGGCTTCTATAAATATCTTTGCACATTCTTTTATATCACTCTCATTAATTTTCAATATTTCCATATAAAATTCACCCTATATTTCTAAATCATTTAGTTTTCCTTTCTTCTTCAATCTTAATAATAAATCATCTGGCTTACTATTAATTATAAGTTCATCTGGAAAATCTATTTCTTTAAGTAATTCAATTGCTTTTGTAAATTCACCTATTTTAGTGCAGAAATGTGCATCACTATTTATAACCAGTTTAGCTCCATATTCTTTACAAAGCAAAGCTACTTCTTTACAATTTTCTTTACTTCCAATTCTTGAAGTTGTAAAAGAACTATTATTTATTTCAACTAAAACATCATTTTCAAAAGCACATTTTACTACCTTTTCAAAATTTATAGGTACTTGAGGATTACCAATATGACCTATTATATCAATCTTTCCACTTTTAATAGCATTTATAAAGGCATTTGTATTTTCTTCCTTAGTACCAACTGTATATACCCCTGGTTGTGGATGAATACTACCAATAACAATATCAACTTTATTTAATGAACTATCATCCATATCTAAATTACCTTCATAATCCCTTATATTTGCTTCTACACCATAAAGCATAGTAACTCCATACATTTCTCTTGGTAATACTTTATAATTATGAAAATACCAAATATGAGGTGCATTAGGCATTGTTATTCCATGTTCTGTTGTTCCTAAAACCTTTATTCCTTTTTCTGATGCAGCTTTAGCATTCTCCATTAAAGTAGAATACGCATGACCACTAACCAATGTATGAGTATGTACATCTAATGCATATTTCATCAAAATCCCTCTTTTCGTCTATATGTATATTTATATCTTATCTACCATACTATCATAATTAAAATATAAATTAAACTTTTTAAACATTTACATAACAAATGTTTTGTTTTTTATCCCAAATTATGTTATAAGGCTCATTCAAATAAATGACTAGTTAGTATGCAAATTTATTTATTTTCATATGCCTAAACCAACTTCTTTAAAGGTATTAATATTTATGATATTATGTAAATAATTAAATAATAAGTACAAGCACTTTAAGGAGGACTTTATGATAAAATTAATTGCAACAGATATGGATGGAACTTTATTAGATGAAAAAGGGCATTTACCAGAAAGCTTTATAGAAGTTTTAGATTTAATAACAGAAAAAGATGTAAACTTAGTTATAGCTAGCGGAAGACCTTATGCTACTTTACAAACAAACTTTGGTCCAGTAGCTAACAGATTGTCATACATTACTGATAACGGTGCCTTAGTATATCATAATAATGAATTAATATTTAAAGATGTTATAGATAAAAATTTAGTACAAGATATAATAAAAGAAGCTAAAAAAATCAAAAATACTGCTATAGTATTATGTGGTATTGAATGTGCTTATATAGAAAATTGTTCTGAAGAATATTTAAAAGAAATACAAAAATACTATGTAAAATATGAAATTGTTAATGACATCTCTAAAATTAAAGATGATATAATCAAGGTAACTTTATGTGATTTAAATCACGCCGCAAAGAATTCAAATCCTATTATAAATCCACTGTTCGGAAACGATTTAAATGTAGTTGTAGCAGGTGAATTATGGCTTGATATAATGAATAAAACAGTAAATAAAGGTATTGCCTTAAGAAAAATAATGGAAGAAAACAACATCAAGAAAGAAGAGACTATGGCATTTGGAGATTATTACAATGATATAGAAATGTTAAATGAAGCTGAATACAGCTTTGTAATGAAAAATGCTCCAGAAGATATGAAACAACATGGAAAATACATAGCAGAAAGTAACGAAGATTACGGGGTATTAGGTGCTATAATGGAACATGTGGTTTTATAGTATTTATTTAAAATCAATACTATGCTTAATACTATAATATTTTAAAGCAATGTAATTACTGTTTCTATAAAATACAATTAAGTATTTATAGAAACAGTAATTTTTAAAATACATATAGATAGCAATGTAGTTTTCTATATAGTTTCTAAAAATTAATGAGTTATTCTTATGTTAAAATAAGTAACCATTTCTTTGTATATATTAACACTCTACTCGATTTCTCTTTTCACCTTTATTAAAGGCCCTTATGTTTTCTAATAAATCATTAAATAATCTATTTCTTGCTTCTTCACTTGCCCATGCGATATGTGGACTTAATACTAATTTTTCTTTATTTTTAACATTTACTAATGGATTATTTTCTGGAATTGGCTCTACTTCAAATACATCTAAACCTGCTCCACCTATTAAATTTTCATCAATAGCTCTTGCTAAATCTGAATCCACTACTATAGGACCTCTTCCCATATTAATTAATATACTCTCTTTTTTCATCTTTTTAAATACATCATAATTCATTAAACCGTTTGTACTTTCATTTAATGGAGCATGTATAGATATTATATCTGATTTTTCTAATAATTCTTCAAACTCTACTCTTTTATAATCTGAATTTGAATTTTTTCCTGAAGTTGAATAATAAATCACTTTACATCCAAAAGCTTCTGCAATCTTAGCAACTCTTTTTCCAATAGCTCCAAGACCAATTATACCCCATACCTTACCATCAATATCTCTATAAACTTCATCTACATTAGTAAAAATATTAGATGTTGAATATTCTTTAGATTTAACATAATTATCAAAATATGATATTTTATCACATAAATTAAGTGCCATTGCAAAAGTATGTTGCGCCACTGTATTTGTAGAATAACCAGCTACGTTAGTTACAGCTATATTATTTTTTTTAGCATACTCTATATCTATATTATTAAATCCTGTTGCCATTTCACAAATTAATTCTAAATTTTTAGCATTCTTTAAATTATTTTCATTTAATACAACCTTATTCGTTAATACAATATTAGCATTTTTTATTCTATCCTCAACTTCATTACTTGAAGTTAAATCATAATAAGTTACATTACCAAATTCATTAAGTTTTGAAAAATCTATATTTCCCAAAGTTTTTCCATCAAGTACTACTATTTCCTTCATAAAAAATAAGACTCCTTCCTATACTCCAATTAATCTTTATTATATCACAATATACATAGTTTAAAATAATACTGTATTGTATGAAGTATTTCTTAATGTTAAAATTTATCCTAGAATAAAAATTATCTTTTTAATAAATTGTTAATACTGTATTATCAATCATAGCTTAAAAGATATAACTAAATTCAAATATAAGGAGATTTTTTATGTTTATTATTACTTACAAAATACCATATGAAAATATAGATATTTCTATTGAAAAACTTCAATTCAATGATATTTTTAATGTATTTTATGAAAGTCCATTAGAAATAACTACAGATGAATTTGGATATGGATATATAGAAAAGGATGATGTTATCATAGATTTCAAAGTGGCTTTTGATGGAAAAGAAAGTGATCTTGAAGAATTTACAAACAAAGTTAATTCTATTTTTCAATTAACTCCAGATAATACAATGGAGGAAAATTACAATTATGAAGAAACTCACTTTCCTGCTATACATATAGATGATAAATGGGTAATAGCTTCTCCTGAAGAAGATTTCCCAGGAAAACAAAAAATCAATTTTATATCCCAAGGTGCTTTTGGAACAGGAATGCATGAAACTACTCAAAATATATTAAAATATATTTTATCAAAAGATTTTACTAATTTAGACGTGTTAGATATAGGAACTGGTTCTGGTATACTTTCATTAGCCACAAGTATTAAAAATGCCAGAAGAATTTGTGCTTTAGATATTAGAGATGTACATGAAGAAATAGCATTTAATTCTTCTTTAAATGAAATTACTAATATTGAAACATTTGTTGGTAATGCTTTAAATAATGAAGTTGTTATTGATGGCACATTTGATTGGATATACATAAATATAGGTGGAGAAGAAACTGAAATGTTTATAGATTATATTAATGATCATATAAAAGAAAATGGTAAACTCTTAGTTTCTGGTTTAGTTGAATGGAGCTTTGATTCTGTTAAAGAAAAAATAGAGTCTAAAGGATACATTATGGAAGAAAAAATCCAAACCAACGAATGGTGTACTGCAATATTTAATAGAAAATAAACTTATATATAAATTTAATTCTAATTACATAAATAAAGAATTATATATAACTAAAGGTTGTATCAAAATAACTTTGATACAACCTTATTTATATTTATTTTATAGGAGTGGCTTTTATATTGAGACTCCCCCTAGAAATATATTATTAATAATATATTTATTTTATAGGAGTAGCTTCTATATCCCAAATTTCATCACAATATTGTTTTATAGTTCTGTCACTTGAGAATATTCCTGCATTATAAAGGTTAGCAAAACATTTTTTAGCCCATTTTTTAGTATCCTTATAATCTTCAAATACTTTATCTTCAGTCTTTTTAAAACTTTCAAAATCAGCTAAAAGATAATATTGATCTCCTTCTTCTAATAATGAATTATATAAATCTTCAAAATCATCTGTATTCCCATCATCAAATGTTCCATCAATTAAAGTATCTAAAACTCTCTTTATGCTCTTATTTTTCTTATAATAAGTCATAGGATCATAGTCTTCTTTAATTGAATCTATATCTTCAACTCTTAATCCAAATATATAATTATTTTCCTCTCCAGACTCTTGAACTATTTCTATATTAGCTCCATCATAAGTTCCAAATGTAGGAGTAGCATTTAGCATAAACTTCATATTTCCTGTTCCTGATGCTTCTTTACCTGCTGTAGAAATTTGTTTAGATAAATCAGCAGCTGGGAATAATCTTTGTGCATATGAAACTCTATAGTTATGAACAAATACTACTTTTATTTTTCCATTTACGTCCTTATCGTTATTTACAAGTTTAGCTATTTCATTTATAAATTTAACTATTGCTTTAGCTCTAACATAACCTGGAAAGGCCTTAGCACCAAAAACAAAACTTACTTTTGGTATATCTAAAGATGGATTTTCTTTTATTCTATAATATAAATCAAGAATATACATTGCATTTAATAGTTGTCTCTTATATTCATGTAATCTCTTAATTTGAATATCAAATATTGAATTTGGATCTAATTCTACCCCTTCTTCTTCCTTGATATATCTTGCTAATTGCTTTTTCTTTTCAAGTTTTATATTCATAAGCTCTTCTAAAACTTTATCATCATTTTCAAATTTCTTTAAACCTTTTAATAATTCTAAATTTTTAACCCAATCTTCAGTTCCTAATAATTTAGTTATAAAAGCTGATAATTCTTGATTACATAATCTTAACCATCTTCTTGGAGTAATTCCATTAGTTTTATTTTGGAACTTTTCAGGATATAATTTGTACCAATCATTTAATTCTTTTTCTTTTAATATATCAGTATGAAGCTGAGCAACCCCATTTACTGCTTTTGATACAAAGATAGCTAAATTAGCCATTCTCATTTGATTATCTGCGATTATTCTAAGTTTTTTAATTTCTTTTTTTGTATACTTCTTAGCTTTTAATTCATTTATTAGCTCTTTATCAATTTCTTCAGTAATTTCTAATATTCTTGGGAACAATTTTTCTATTAATTCAACATCCCATTTTTCTAATGCTTCAGCTAATATAGTATGATTTGTATATCCAAAGAATTTTTTAGCATATCCCAATGCTTTTTTAAAGCTAACTTTTTCTTCATCCACTAATATCCTTATAAATTCTGGTATTGCAAGTGTTGGATGTGTATCATTTAATTGAACAAAATTATAATCACTTATTTTTTCGAAATCGGTACCGAATTTCTCTATATGCTTTCTCATAATATCTTTTAATGAAGCACTTACTAAAAAATATTGTTGACGTAATCTTAATATCTTTCCTTCTTCATTTGAATCATTTGGATACAATACTCTAGATATATCTTCAGCTCTATTCTTTAATTCTACTGATTCATCATATTTTTGTTCATTAAATAAATAAAAATCAAATTCTTTTACAGGTTCACATTTCCATAATCTTAGTGTATTTATATTTTTAGTATTATAACCTATGATTGGTGTATCATAAGGTATAGCCTTAACTTTCATATCATCAAATTCTACAATTTGAACTTCATTATCTTTTCTTATACTCCAAGGATCCCCATAATTTAACCAACTATCTTCACTTTCAGTTTGAAAACCCTCTTCAATATTTTGTTTAAACAGACCATTATTATATCTTATACCATAACCATTTAAAGGCATATCTATTGTTGCTGCTGATTCCATGAAACATGCTGCAAGTCTGCCAAGCCCTCCATTACCAAGTCCAGCATCTTCTTCTATTTCTTCTATTTTATTAATATCGATGTTTAGCTCTCCTAATACATCTTTTACCTCATCATATAAACCTAAATTTATCAAATTATTTCCAAGAGCTCGTCCCATTAAATATTCAGCGGAAAAATAATTTGCACTTCTTTTTTCATTATAAGCTTTTGTTGTATCATCCCAATCATCTACTATCTCTTCTAATATAGTTAATGAAAGAGCATTAAATATTTGATATTCCTTAGCTTCTTCTAATTTTATCCCATACTTTACTTTTAAATATCTATTGATTCCTTGTTTTATAGTTTCTTTATTCATCATCCTCGCACCTTCCATATATCTTCGTTATTTCATAAATTTTTTCTGCTAATTCCTTTGTAAATACACCTTTTTTAACTCTCCAACGCCAATTATCTCCAAGTGTTGAAGGAACATTAATTCTAGTTTCGTTTCCTAAATTTAAGAAATCTTGCATTAATGCTATAGATAAATAAGCTTTACTACCCCATACACCTCTTATAAATCCCCAGTTATATTCTTCTTCTTTATTTAATCCAAGATACTTAATTGCATATTCTATCTCTTCTTTTGTCCCAGTTTTTTCAAACCATCCCCTAAATGTATTATTATCATGAGTTCCTGTATAAGCTATACAGTTTTCATCATAATTATGAGGTAAATCTCTATTATTAGCATCTTCTGAAAATGCAAATTGTAATACCCTCATTCCTGGGAATCCTGACTCTTCTCTAAATTTTGCAACTTCTTCAGTTAAAAATCCTAAATCTTCTGCTATAATTTTTATATCTCCAAGTTCCTTTTTTATTGCATTAAATAGTTTCATTCCTGGACCTTTTACCCACTCTCCATTTTCAGCAGTAGGATCCCCATAAGGTATTGACCAATAAGACTCAAAACCTCTAAAGTGATCTATCCTTATAACATCATATAGCTTAGAGCTTTGTTTCATTCTTTCTATCCACCATTTATAGTTTGTCTTATCAATATAATCCCAATTATAAATTGGATTTCCCCATAATTGACCTGTTAAAGCAAAGTTATCTGGAGGACATCCTGAAACCTTTAACGGTAATAATGTTTTCTCATCTAACAAAAATGCTTCTGGATTTGCCCATACATCAGCACTATCTTCAGCTACATATATAGGAATATCTCCTATAATCTCAATTCCTAAATCATTTACATATTTCTTTAAATTAGTCCATTGTTCAAAGAATTTATATTGTATAAACTTCCAATAATTTATTTCATCTTTTAATTCTTGCTTGTATTTATCTAATATATGTTTTTTTCTAAGTTTAATATCTATGTCCCATTTTTGCCAACTTTTTAACTCAAATTTTGATTTAAGAGCCATATATAAAGAATAATCATCTAACCAAAGATTTTTTTCTTCAAATTCTTTTAAATCTTTTGGAATATTAAGTTTAAATCTCTCATAGGCTTTTCTTAAAACTTTCATCTTTTCTATAAAAATTAATCCATAATCAATATCTTCTTCATCTTTTCCAAAATTAATATTTGCATAATCTTTCTTTTCTAATAATTCATCCTCTTCTAATAATTTAAAATCTATAAAATAAGGATTTCCAGCAAATGCTGAAAAAGATTGATATGGAGAATCTCCATAACTAGTAGGTCCTATAGGAAGTATTTGCCAATATTTTTGATGAGCTTTTTTTAAAAAATCTGCAAATTCATATGCCTCTTTTCCAAATGTGCCTATACCAAACTTTCCTGGTAAAGATGCAATATGCATGATAATTCCACTGCTTCTTCTCATTTTTTCTCCCCCTTATATCTCTTTTATTATTTTTTTACTAAGGCACATTCAAATAAATAACTAATCAATATCCTAGTTTATTTTGAGAACTACTTCTTCTTTCAAACTTACTAATAGCACAACTATCAACAAAATCCAGTTCATTATATTTCACAAAATATCCATGGCATCTTTGACTTCTCATTTATTTTCACATGCTTAAATCTTTACATGATTCCCTCTCGATTAGTTGAGTATCTAACAGTATTTGCTTATTTTCTTCTGTTCCATTAATTAATGAAAATAATAACTCTATACTTCTTTCTGCCATTAATTTTTTAGGCTGATTTACTGTGGTAATTCCTGGATTGTAATATTTACTTTCATCCATTCCATCAAATCCAATAATTGAAATATCTTCACCAATTTTTAATCCACTATCTACTACAGCTTTTGCTACTCCCATGGCCATAATATCTGAAAGTGCAAAAATAGCAGTTACCTCTTTTCTATTTTTTATCAAATTCATGGTTTGTTTATATGCTTTTTCACAAGAATAATCTCCTATTAATTCTAATTCATCATCAATTTCAATATTATTATCCTTCAAAGCATTTCTATACCCCTTAAGTCTCCACCAACTAATTCCTAAGTCATTCTCATCACCTAAAATAAGTGCTATTTTTTTATGTCCTTTTTTAATTAGATATTGTGTAGTATCATAAGAAACTTTAATATTGTCTATTCCTATTGAAGAATAATGTTTTTTCCCTTGATTAGATATAGTATTAACTGAAGTTAATACTATAGGAGTTCCTATACCTGCGAAACTATCTTCTTTTATCTCAATGAAATTTCCACCTAAACAAATAACTCCCTGTAATTTTTTTTCTTTTACAAAACCTATGAGATTTTCTACATCTTGATAAAAATTATAATCATTTTGCTCTAATATCATTGTATATCCTGATTTATCTATAATATTACCTATAACATTTATCATTTGTGAAAAAAATGGATTAAATACACCCTTTACTAGCACTCCTATGTTTTTAGTATTATTTTGTTTTAATATTCTTGCACTATTATTAGGTATATAATTGTTTTGTTTTATAATTTCCCAAATCTTTTCTCTAGTAGTTTCCTTTACATCTGGATGATTATTTATAACTCTTGAAACAGTACTTACTCCTACACCAGCAATCCTTGCTATATCTGCTATATTCATTATATTCCTCCTAATATATATGTAAAACCAAAAATTAGTGGTAACGTTTCCGAATACTTTTATTATACACCTATTTTAGTTAATATATCAATAAACTAAATTGATTTATGTATTTGAAATTAAATTACGGTATCGTTACCGGAATATTCAATATAAACTCAAGCATTTCTCTCCTTCCATATAAAGAATGCTATTTTAAATAGTATTGCTTCATTAAAGTTTCTAATATCATATGACGTATATTTTTTAATCTTATCTAACCTATAAATTAAAGTATTTCTATGCACATATAAATTTTTAGCTGATTCACTTAAATTTAAATCACAATTTAAAAATACTTCTATTGTATCTATTATATCATTATCTAATCTATTGAATCCCTCATTAAATTTAGATAATATCTTAACCTTTTCTTCTTCACCTAAGCTATCTACAATACTTTCAAACAATAAACTTCTTTCATTAAATATTCTATTTGAAATATTGTATTTTTTAGCTAAGTAAATCTTATATATTCCCTCTTTATATAATGAGTATATATTATTATAATTTTCAACCTCGTAATAACTTATATAGCACCTTTTATATAAATTATTATGTATGGTTTCATTTATACTGTCTATATGATCTTCAATATCTTCAAATATTCCAAGTAAAATAATATATTCATTATATTCTAATATGGATACTTCAGTATCTGTGTAAATATCTTTTAAAACTTCTATAGTTTCATTTATTTTTTCATCTAAATTAATCGTTATTAGATAAACTTCATTTAAATCAAACATTATATCATGTAATTTATCACTTGATATATGCTCATTTTTTAATAAAGAGATTATAGTATTTTCTCGCATATCATGTTCATTTTTAAGTTTACTTACAATACAAAATTTTATCAGTTTTAATGAGTCTTTAAAATTAATAAAAGTTTTTACTATAAAACTTTTATTATTTATGGAAAATCTAGTTTCTATTAACTCTTTTCCAGTGTAAAGAAAAGGATTAGTTCTAAAAATCATTTTATCATCAATACATACCTCAAAGGGTATTTCACAGTTTTTATATAATTCATTTAAATATTCAACTAATCCATACATCTCTTTCACCTCTAAATAAAAATTATATTATTCTTAATTCACTTTCTTTATCAAATACATGTATTTTTTCACTTTCAACATATAATTTTATTGAATCCCCATTTTTTGCATTTGTAGTTCCATTTACTCTTGCAGTCATGTTATTATTAGATGCTACAAAATAAATATAACTTTCAGCTCCCATAAGCTCAACAACTTCTATTTTTCCATTTATAATTGATGATGGATTAGATTTTATAACTTCCATATTATCATCTAAATGTTCAGGTCTCATTCCAAATGTAACCTCTTTATTTACATAGCCTTTGTCTTTTAATTCTTTAGCATTTTGTTCTGGTAATAGTATGTTATTTTCTGCAAAGTGGCAATATAAATTTCCTTCTTTTTCTATTATCTTACCATCAACAAAATTCATTTGAGGACTTCCTATAAATCCAGCTACGAAAATATTTACTGGATTATTGTATATATTTTGTGGAGTATCCACTTGTTGTATTATACCATCTTTCATAACAACTATTCTAGTTCCCATAGTCATAGCTTCAACTTGGTCATGAGTAACATATATAAATGTTGTTTGTAATTTATTATAAAGCTTAGATATTTCAGTTCTCATTTGAACTCTTAATTTTGCATCAAGATTTGATAAAGGCTCGTCCATTAAGAATACTTTAGGATTTCTAACTATAGCTCTTCCTAATGCAACTCTTTGTCTTTGACCTCCTGATAAAGCTTTAGGTTTTCTTGATAATAAATGTTCTATACCTAATATTTGGGCTGCTTCTTTTACCTTTTTATCAATTTCTTCTTTAGATACTTTTTTAAGTTTTAATGAAAAAGCCATATTCTCATAAACACTCATATGAGGATATAATGCATAGTTTTGGAATACCATTGCTATATCTCTTTCTTTTGGCTCAACATCATTTACTAATTTTTCATCTATATATAATTCACCTTTAGATATTTCTTCTAACCCTGCTATCATTCTTAAAGTGGTTGACTTACCACAACCTGACGGTCCAACAAACACTATAAATTCTTTATCTTCTATTTCTAGATTAAAATCGTTTACCGCTGTTACATCACCTGGATATATTTTATAAATGTGTCTTAATGACAAATCTGCCATATTAATCCCTCCCATAAAAGTCTAATTATTTGTTTATCATGATTATATTTTACATTTGTAATCCTTTAAACTCTATATGAAAAATTCACAAAACTATTTTATTTTTTTTGTGAAATGCTACTAAAGTTAAATTTAGTAGCATTCAAATTTATTATATCTCATTCTTTATTATCTTATCTTTATCCTTTGATATTACACCTTTAGAATATGTTTGAATTAAACTACCTTTATAATTAATTGTTTTTTTACTTATAAGTTCTGTTACACTATTCTTTTCTTTATTATTTATATATATCTTACCACTATAATCAACTAATACATTTTCTTTATTTGTAGGATTATCTAATTTTATTTCTTTCCAGTCTTTATAATTATTAGACGAAACGGCATAATATATTTTCATAACCTTATTATCTATTCCTGAAGCAAAATATACATTATCATTTATATCTGCTCCTAACAATTTTGGATTTTTGGTATTAGGTATTAATAAATTATCTGGTCTATCTAATATTGTTACTTGTGTTCCCATTTCCATTATGGCATTAGCACATGTAGTTGGAATAACAATATTTCCAATTTGTTTATTACTTCTCTTTTTCTCTAACTGATTCATTGTATTTGCATAATATAAATCACTTTTTCCATTACTCTTTTTAATTTTTATATATAAACTATGTGTACCTGTTGAAAATGGAATATCTTCTACTTTATCTTCACTACTTTCAATTCTTACTCTTAATTTATTTAAATCAAAGTCAGAAAGTTCAATTTGTTCTCCACTTTTAGCATTAAATGCTACTGGCTCAAAATAACACCTTCCTCTTTCTTTTATTTTTTGTATAGCAATTATACGATCTGAATTTGTTACCCATTTATAAAACACAATATTGCTATTTACATTATTTTTAACATCTTTATATTTATTTTCATCACTATCTAATATTGTTAACCTTCCATCCTCTAAGCCTGCAACATATCTACCATTAGAAGATACTTTTAAATCCTCCAAATTTTCTTTAATTACAATTTCTTTTTGTTCATTTTTAGCAACTTCTTCATCATCAGATTTCTCTATTTTAATATTCATATTTGATGATAAATATATATTTTCTATATATAAAAATATGCTCTGCTGAATTATTAAAGCTATAACACTGAAAATCAATACTTTTTTTAATATTTTCATAATGACTCATCTCCTAACCTATTGTTCAACATAAAATGCTGTGGCAACAGTTCTTTCTCCATCCCAAGCATTAGGAGAATTAATTACATCACCTTTATAATACATTGTTGTTGAATATCCACCATCAAGCATACCTGCATTTATAGCTCCTCTGTTTTTCATAATTTCTTGAACTTCATATAATGTAGCTCCCGGTTTAGATATTTTTCTTCCATCTAAAACTAAAAATAACACTGTTCCATCTTCCTTTTGTCCCACTGCTGTTCTAGGATTCATTCCTTCTATATAATCTTCTTTTTTATGCTGTCTAATTCCATTTATTATAATATTAGGTCTTCTAAAACACATTGCTTCTTGCACATCTAGTTTTTTTAATTCTGCAAGTGTATGATCTCCAACTATTAATTGACCTTTTTTAGTAAATGCAATTACATTTGCAATAAAATGTTCATCACATTTTATAGTAGGATATATAACTTTTCCATTGGATATTACAAAACCTTCAGGCTTTCCCCCTGTACCAGCACGTATTACTCCATCTGAAGATGTATCTGAAAAAGCTCCACCATTTATAGCTGCTATTGCATTATGTTCTTCTGCCATTTCACTTGTCTTTTGACCTAATTTTCCTAGATATTTAGTCATAGCTACTTTAACTTTATGTGGATTTTGTATTTCTAACATGTAACCATCATATCTATCTGTATGTATATCATATTTAGTTATTTCATTTCCTGAATCATACTTAACATCTATTTTATTTAAATCTATAGATGTATTTACCGGAACACTTTCTTCTTTAATTTTATCTTTTTCTAATATTTTATCTAATGTTTTTTGTGGTATAAAATCATTTACTAAATATGCATGCCTTGTAGCTAAAACTGTTGAAATTAAAATTTTCTTAGTTTTATCATATGGTCCATAAATTAATACAAGCGGCGTTGTTACTATCAAGAAAGCAATAATATACAATACTCCCATAAATATGGATATAGATATTTCCTTTTTTTTATTATGTCTCATATTTTTTCTTGTCGACTTTTTTTTAACCTGTTTATTCATACTTCCTCCTTATTTTAAGGGGTTTAATGTCATACATAAAATTTTACCATATTTCTATGTATAAAAATTACAAAAAAGTTAAATTATCAACGTATTTTAATATAATATTACAAAAAAATTAATCTGAATGATAAAAAAATCATTCAGATATAATTCATTTTACATTAAATATATTTAAATTTATTAAAAAGATTATCTTCTAGATCCTTTACAACATTTACAGCATTCACATGGAGAATAAGTAAATATTGCCTCAAATTTATAATAGTTACATCCATCATATGCTAGGAATGGTAAAACATCTATAGCACCAGGGCGTAATCTTTTTTTAGGAATTATAACTATTCCTGAATTAAAAACAAAATACGTTCCAAGGCATCCACATATTTTCTTGCATCTTCTATTACAATTATGACTTAGATATTTAACTCTAATTGGTCCACAACATTTTGATGAACTAGCTATAAAATATTGTGCTTTTCCTGGACATACATAAATCATTTTATTTTCAGGATTAATATGCATTTCTAAACTGCAGTTTGCTGAAAGATCTACAGGTTTTCCAAAGTGCCATCTTTTTTTATCTTCTTCTTCATTATCATCTTCATTATCTTCTTCAGCAATCATATCTATTTCATTATCTATCTCATCAACCGTTTCATTATCTGTATCTGAGTTTTTAGCTTCTTCTTCATTAATTACATTTGATTCCTCAGTTACATTTTCCTCAGTAGTTACTTCTTCATTAGTATCTGTTTCTTCTTTATAATACATGTTATTCATATTATATCCTCCTATAACTTATATAATAAGCAGTAAAAATTATAGTCTAATGTTATAATATTATATGCATGGCTATATTATATTGTTATTGTAAATACATCTTTAATTTTTCAAATAATATCATTAATTCCTATATTATATTAACTTAAACTTATTCTTATAAAAACTCAAAATGATTTAAGTGTATAAAACCAAGTACCTAATTGGGCTTTTAATTCTTCACATTTGCTTATAGGTAATACTTGTGTTTCTATCCATATACCTTTAGAATCAGCTTTAGCATAACATCTAACTCCATGAAAATAACTTAGAACATATTCTAAATCTACTCCTATAAAACTATTATCTCCTTTATATCCATTAGGTAAATAATTTGTTACAACATATCCTGTTGTTCTAGAGTTAACAGTCTTAGGAATATTACTATCAATAGCATTACAAAATACATGTGCTAACTGCTCCCAACTGTACTTATTATAAATATCTATATCCTTTTTGCTATCACAAAAACAAATCTCAGAAATTATATTTGGTGCTTTTACATGATTCATTTCATATAATATTCTAAATTTTACTCCTCTATTATAAAAGCCAAGTTCACTAAAGTTCTGTACCAGCCTTTGTGCATAAGGATAAGCTTTACTCGAGGTAGAACTTACTAACACTTCTGTTCCATGCGCTTGTCCATTATAATAATTCATGTGTAAACTTGCAAAAAAGTCTACATTATTACTGTTAGCTTTATTTACACCTTCTGAAAGTTCTGCATTTTCCGTACTTGCATTACTGTTGCAATCTATAACAGTGTGACCATATTGTTCTAAAACACTCTTTACTGCTTCATAATATTTCTTCATTTGTTCATATTCATTTACAATTCCTATTGCTCCTAAACAATTAGGACTATGCCCTGCTCTTAATCCAATTTTCATAAAAACTCATCCTTTCTTATTATTAATATAAAAAAGTTAGCTAAAAACGCTACCTAAAATTAATATTATTTCTTATTTTCTTTATTAGATACAAATGGTAAATCAACACCATCTGTTTCTGGATTGTTTAAGATACCTAATATAACACCTATACTACAAATTGCTTGTACCGTAGTCATAACTTTTTCATTATCCACTAAAACTCCATTAGTAGTAAGTACTAAAATTACAAGTGATACTAAAGTTATAATTGTTCCTGAATTTTTAAGTCTTTCTATTAATTCCTTACCTTTCATTTTTAATCCTTCTTTCTATTTTTCAATTTTAATTTTAATTTCTTTTACATCTTCTTTTATATCTTCAACAACATTAAACTTTTCTGCTAATGTATCAAGTAAATTTTGATATTTATTTTCCCTATTTCCAGTTGTCTTAAGAACATACAATAATAAAAAAACAAATAACGCATATCCTAATCCTTGACTTAGGGCCATTTTCATTAATTCATCCATAAAACACCTCTATTTTGTAAAAATAAGCAATAAAAGAAGACTTATAAAAAAGTCCTGATCTATTGCTTTAATATTTAATTTAGTTTTCTTCGTGATTTTTTGCTATTGCGAAACATTTGCTAATTCTTCTGCTACTAAAATTTTATAATCATCTGGAACTACTGGTAATCTATTATCCTTATCAACCTCTAATACCATTCTTCCACCTCTAACTAAAATAGAATATGCTTTTATCATATATTTATATATCATTCTTTTCACTTCCCTTTATAGTTTTTATTTCTATAGTTAATTGATCTATTAGTTTTTGTTGTGATACCACAATTTCAGTTAAATCTAATAAGTCAGAATTAATTTCTTCATTTTGTTCAATTTCTCCTATATATAATTTTTCTTTTTCTTCATCAGTAAGTTCAACAACCTTATTATCTTCATATTTATAGTTATATCTACCTTGCATATCCATTAAACTTTTGTCTAAATAATAGTTTTGTGCATGAGCATACTTTTGCCCATATCCCTCATCAATATAAATATAATTTATAAAATCTATATTAGATATAGAACTTTCTATTTGAGTTATGCAATTATTTTTATCTACTTTTATATAAACTTTTATTTTATTTTCTTCCATGTTTAAACGCCTCCTAATATATTTCTGAATCAAATTCATAAGCATAATCTTTAATTTCTAAATTATAATCTTTAACTTCTAAATTAGAATCAAATTGAAAATCAATCATTTCTTCATTGATTATTCCACTTTGTCGTGGTTTTATTTGTTCAACACTTGGATTTACTATGTTTACAGAGTAATCCATTGTTCTTATAGCTTGTACTTGTTTATCTATCAATGGTCTTACAGTTGGTGTTATTCGCATTGTTGCTGGATATCTATAAGATTGAGTTGTTATTATACCTGAACCGAAATTAGCTATTCTAGTAGAAAACCATCTATTTCTAAAGTAATATCTTTGACATAATGCTAATTCTTCACCATAACTTCTAGGTACAAAAGGTGTTGCTACTGAACCTAATTCTAGTTTTGCATAATTAACTTCACAAATTTTATTTCTTTCTTGTGAATAAAATAAAAAAGTTACTCTACTCTTATAAGTGTTAATATTTTCTGGTAACTTAAATGTTATTGAATGTACACCACTACTATTTATAGTTTTGGGCTGTGGTTCAAATACATTTTTATCAGTTTCAATATTCCAAATATATAAGCCTAATAACCAATTACCATTAATATTTCTTGTTTTAATACTTAAAGTAATATCTTGATTACCATAATTATTAAAAAAATTATCTTCAAAGTATTGTCTGATACCTCCATTACCTTCTGTTCCGCTATTAATTTGTATACCATCATTTATTACTTTTATTGTAGGATTATAAAAAGATATCCATCTGTCAACTGTATAATTATTAGCTTTATTATATATTTCCTGATTTCTTTGATTTATTTTAAACTCTTTATTTATTAACAAATTCGGATTACTTAGTTGATCTATATTTTTCGTACAATCTTTCAATGACGAATTAACTTTCTTAATCTCTAAATCAATTTTATCTGAATTATCATTAAGATCTTGTATATTAACAACATCATTTCCATCTGGTTTCTTTAATTTATAATTACTTGTTAGTTTCATATTATCTTCATCTCCTATTCATAAACTTTTAATTCATTCCATGATTTATTTTTAATATCATCCCATTTAATCTCTTTTTCTTTAATAAAATCCCAAATTGTAAATGTATATTTAATATGGTAACTAAGATGAGCTGGCTTTATATCTTCTAGCATGTTTTTAAATGCCTGCATATTTTTAGGAATACCTTTTACTCCAACAAATTGTACTGTGAAGAAATAATTTTTATTGTCTTCAATTATATTTACTTCTCCACCTGAAAATGTTTCAGCAACATTTTTAATCATATCTTTTGTGGTAGTTCCATTGCCTGCTTTCTTAGCTTTTATTATCTCTCTTCTTTCTTCATAGCTACTGTTTAAATTAGTTTCTATTCCATACTGATTTTCCCAATAAATTAATCCCCATGTTGTAGTATCTATAAATGTTTGATTAATTAAATCTTTTAAATAATATAAAAATCCACCTATTTCTGCTCCTTGAACATTATAGATAGCCTTCATTTCTTTTATATTAGATACAAAAGAAGGTACGTATTTACTTAAATTAATGAAATATTTCTTGATATCTTCTTCACTACTTATTTTCTGTTCTGCATATTTAATAACTCCATAATTATTCAATCCATACATACTATACCCCCTTTAACTGATTCCAAGTTAAAGCACCTTTTTTTATATAACTTGAATCGTGATTATGATTAGTATTAGCTTTACCGTTAATTTTGTTATTTAAATCATTTACTTTTAGATCTATTTCATGTTCTGTATAGTACCTATCATCATGTGTATGATTTTTGTCTGCTTTATTACTAACAGTATTCCATTTATTTATAGTATCTTGATTTATAGTATCTAAAATACTTTTATTCTTATGTGTGTGGTTTTGTGATGTATCTATATCTTTTTGAGTTATAAAGCCTTTATCATTAGTGAACTGACTTAATTTTGTTGGTTTATTTTTTAATGTATTATAATTATTATCATTAAATATTACCCACTCATTCCACTTATTTTCATAATAACTTCTATATGCCCAGCCATCTCCACCACTTCTAAATATAAGAACATGCCAACTATTAATGTCATTAGATTGTATCAAAATACCACTTGTTGTATTATTCCAAGGAGCTTTAGCATTACTTGTAGATTTTATTGGAGTTACTGCACCTTGTGCTACTTTAGATGGTATAAATGTATTATAGTCATTA
This sequence comes from Clostridium taeniosporum, assembly GCF_001735765.2. NCBI lineage: Bacteria > Bacillati > Bacillota > Clostridia > Eubacteriales > Clostridiaceae > Clostridium > Clostridium taeniosporum. The sequence continues at coordinate 932,555 of NZ_CP017253.2, read as the reverse complement.
ATAGCTATCGCACTAGAGAGTTTATTAGCAAAATCTGCCCTACCACCCTCAGCTTTCATTGTGATTGGAAAATCTGTTATATCACTTTTCTTATGTTTATGTCCTTCAGTTGATATAGCTTTATCATGAAGATAAGCATTGTTGTAATTAACTTTGAAGATATCTTTTGGTGGATTCATATTTCGAGTTCTTATAACTACAGAATCATCCGCATTATCACCAGTTTCTATAACTAATCTTGATGTTTCTGTATCTTTATTATGTTCACCATAAATATATCCATAATCAGTATTAGCCATTCCACTTGTCCCTGCATTAGATCCCTTATTAAAACCTATCTTATGACTACTCATGTTTATATCACCAGACATAGTTCCACCAGATTTATCCAACTTATCATCTACTGTATTCCAAAGCTTTCTTTCATCTCCAGTAATATGTCTAACAGCATCTTTTGTATGAGTACTCGCATCATTCCAGTTATTTATTAAATTATTTGTTATTCCATCTAATATAGATTTATTATTATGATCATGCTTTTTATTATAAGACTCTAAATTTTTTGATTTTTCAGTATCATTTGTAAATCTTTTATTAGGATTTTCTACTATAATATCTGCACTATGATTAGCTGGATGCACATACTTATTAGCTTCATTTTCTATTTTTACCAACTTATTTTTTTCTTCTAGAGTATAATTTTCATCTGTTAGTTGTTTACCTTTAATTTTATCCACTTTAGTTGATAATTGTTTTGTCATAGTTCCTGCAAAATTAGAATCATTATTTAGAGCCTTTGCTATTTCTTGCAATGTATCTAATGCTTCAGGAGCAGTTCCTATAACATCTTTGATCTTTTGAAGAACTTCTTCCCTATTAAATGTTTCATCTTTTGTGTACCTTTTATTTAATTCTAAATTCACATATGATATATTAGATTTTTTCTTTTCTAAATCTATATCTTTTTCTTTTAACTTTTGTATTTCAACATTGTTAGATGTTTTGTAATTATTAATATTTCCTTCTATATTATTTTCTTTAATTTTTGCTCTATTTATTTCCTGATTAAGTTTACTAGTAATATCATTCTCAGCACTCTTTGATCTGTTAATTTCCTTATCTAAATTTCTATTAATACTTGTTTCAACTTCTTTTGCACGATTAATCTCTTTATTTAAGTTTTTTGTTAATATTCCCCCAGCCTCTTTAGCTCTATCTACTTCATTTAACAATTTAGTATTTGTAGAATTTAAAGTATTTTTTAACGCCTTTTCAGATTCAGTTGATCTTTTAACTTCATTCTCTAAATTAACATTTGTAATACTAAGTTTATCTGTTAAAACTTTTTCTGTTGCCTTGGCTCTACTTGTTTCATCATTAAGATTATTACTAATAATAGCTTCTGTCTTTTTAGCTCTATTAACCTCATTATTTAAATTAATATTAGTAGTATCAATATTATCAGCTAATTTCTTTTCTTCATTTTTTGCCCTATTTACCTCTGTTTCTAAATTATCACTTAAGTTTTTTTCTCCTAATTTAGCACGTTTGGTCTCAGCATTTAAATTATTTATAATTTTACTCTCAGAATCAGTTGCTCTTTTAACCTCTTTAATAAGATTATTATTAATGGTATTTTCTATATTTTTAGACCTATTAATTTCATTATTCAAGCTATTAATAATATTCTTCTCAGCATTATTTGCCCTTATAGTTTCTGAATTTAAATTTTCTGTTAATGTCTTCTCACTCGCTTTTGCTCTTTTAGCTTCATTATTAAGATTATCACTTATAGCTTTTTCAGAATTTTTAGCACGATTAATTTCTGAATTCAAATTATTGTTTAATACTTCTTCGCTTTTCTTAGCCCTATTGGATTCTATATCTAAATTCTTAATAATATTATTCTCAGTATCTTTTGCTCTTTTGTTCTCTCTTTCAAGACTATCACTTATATTCTTTTCAGAAGCTTTAGCACGCTCAATTTCACTATTAATATTTTTTTCTATTTCATTTTCTCTTTTAATTGCCCTAGCACTTTCTATAGATTCAGCCTTTTTTGCTCTACCTATTTCAGTATTTAAGCTTTTCTCTATATTATTTTCTTTAGTAGTAGCTCTAGTAATTTCTTTATTTAATTCTTCTTGTGTGAGATTTACTGCATTTTGTAAATTATTTATATCGTCAGCTTCTACTTGATCTCCAACTGTTTCATAAGAAATATACAAAGGTGTTACTTTAGAAAATATCTTAATTATAGTTTTCCATGGAGTGAGACTTGGTGTTGAAGTACTATAAGTTTCTATTTTATCTCCTGTAAGCTTTGATCCTGTATATATATTTAAGGTGTTAATATTAATATTGTCATGAGCAAGTTCATTTTCATAAATGCCATTAATTAAATTTATTTTTTCCTCAATAACATATGTGTTTCCTTCAATTTTATTAAGCTTTTCATTAAAATTACTTATATCCAATTACATCACTCCTAAACTTACATTTCCCAAACTAGCTATTTCTTCATCAGCTAGTTTTACATTAGAAATTGTATTATTTATTTGTAAGTCTGAATAATCCAATACACCTTTTATATTAAGAAGGATTTCTCCAATTCTTGCAATACTAATATAATCTGTTTTAAAGCTTATGCCTTTTAAATATTCTTCTAATGAATTAACAAATTCTTGTTGTGCAACTCCTAAATTATATCCTTTAACTAAGTTTATATTAGAAGTTATATCTATTGTTTTTTCTATAGCACTAACAACACTAACTGTAGCACCTATTGGTCTAACTTTTTCAATGTACTGATATACATCTTCTATTAATTTTGAACTTGCCTTATGTTTATTAGAATCTACCATAACAACTTTCACACAACCATTTTCATGTTCACCTTTTAGATTAGTTTCTGGAAATACTTTTGCATCTCCAACTCCGTTAACACTCAATGCCCAATTTAAATAATCATATTTATTTCCTGATGTTGATGGTGTTCTTAACTTTACCATTAATCTATTAAATAAACTTTCATTTCTTTCTATATCTACACCATCTAATATGGTTTCACCTAAAATTCCTTTTCCTAGATCTTCAATATACTCAATAGGAAGTAAAATTCCACTTGGATAATTTCCTTTAGACCCTAATGATTCACATTGCATTTTATACTTTCCTTTTTCAATTCTTTCTATTGCAACATAAATAGTTTTATCTATAGAAAATCTAGATTTCAATGGAATATCCATTAAATTTTCTTCTGTATCATAAAAAATACCAAGCTTTATTGCATATGTTGCCTTCTTTCTTTCTATTCCATGTTCAATACATCTTTTATCTAAATATTCATCTGGTATATTAGGTGAAGCAAAAGTATATTCTAAAAATCTATCCATATCAGATTTTAATCTTGCTATTTCTTGAGCTGCTGGAGCTAATGCATTGTAAATTAAACTACTTCCCTCTCTTTTGTCTAAATCATTAGGAATTTTATCTAACATTTCTTTTAATAAATCCTCTTCTTTTACTTCAAACAAATTTAAATCACCACACTTTCATATAATTTTGAATAAATAGAAAAGACAGTGAATTTTACTATTACACTGTCTTTTTTATATTCAAATATAAATTCATCTACATTTTCAATTCTATCATCTTGAATTAATGCTTCTTTTATTCTACGTTTTAGTTCACTCTCTGCAATATCTTTATCCATCTCTATAGTTTCTCTAAGTTCGCTTCCATAATTATCAGGATATATTAAGTAATCATATCTTTGGGTATTTAATATAAAATATATTGTCTGCTTAAGCGCTTCTATCTCATCACAAAACCCAATTATTCTATTTTCTTTAATCTTATAAGTTTTACCAGGATATTTTACCTCTTTTATAGTATCAACATCTTTTATTATTCCTCCCTGAGGTAATACACTAAAATTACTCATAAATTCCCACCTTATCAAGAATCAAAAATCTACTTCCCTTTTCAATTGTTAAAAGTGCAAGAATATCTCCTTTTTTTAATCCTTCTCTAATAACTATTGAACCAAGAGCAGATGATGTTCCTATATGACAATGTTTTAAATCTATCTCATATCTTCTTAAGCTTTCTGGAATAACAAAAAAATCTTTAGGTAATATTCTTTTCTGATCTATTCTAACAGTTAAGTTATCATCTATTATTGTTCCAAACTCTATATCCAATGGATTTCCTGCATTAATTGCATTTACACTTGCCTGTTTTATAATTTCTATCATACTAGCCAAACTCTACACCACCTTTAAATCAAAATTCATTACGTGACCATCTTTAGAAAATTTATGTGTAGCTTCTTCTATCAAATATACTTGATTTATTCCATACCTTTTTATATCAACCCAAACACCAGATCCCCCTCTAAGTTTTGACTCTAACTTAATATTAGTTCCTAAAACATCTTTAAGTTTTAATGATTTACTTTCTCTATTTTTTAATGCTAAGTGAGCTTTAAGCATCTGATCTATTTGTGCTTTATTCAACTTATCATCAACAGTTTTAAAAAATTGAAGTCTACCCCATTTATAAAGATTTTCTTTATCTTCAATAGGATATACTTCTCCTTGCCCTAACTTCTCACTTTTTCTAACAAGCTTTATAGCATTATAACTATCTTCAATTGACTTGCTCCAATTGTATTTACCTAAATTAGTATTTTCAGATATTATTAATTCCTGCCTCATATTATTTATATCTTTAAGATTAATGCTTCCAAAATCATCATATAAAACAAAAGTTCTTTTAGTTGAACCTAAAGTTTTTTCTAATGCTTTATAAATAATATCTAATAATTTTTTATCTTTTTCATTAACTCTAGGGATTATATAACCTGTGTCTTCAATAATACCTTTTTTCAGCCCTAGATTATAAATTATATTTTCTACTATATCACTAGCCTTTAAGTTACTATATGAAAATGTATCATTATACATTAAATATTTAATTTGATCATATGCTGTTACTTTTATTTCTTCTCCTTCATTACCACTGTGTTTGAATATATATCCATAAAATATGTTAACTCCATTCACTCTAAACCTTATGATATCTCCATTTGATAAACCTAATGTTTCATCTGTTAACAATGTTACTTCTAAGCTAGAAGGACTTCCTTTTCTTTTTGTCTTCCATGTTACTTGCTTTACAAGATTACTAATATTATAGATATTACTTTTTTTATCATCAATTAATAACTCTATATTCATATTAACCTCCTTTATGGAATATTAAGAACTTGTCCAGGATATATTAAATTTGGATTTGATATATTATTTAGTTCTGCTATCTCTTTATATCTATTTCCATCACCTAAATATCTTTTGGCAATATGCCATAAACATTCACCTTTAACTACTTTATGAGTATTAGATTTTACTTTATCATTAGGTCTAATTGTTGTATTATAATTTTCAACAATAACACCATTTTTTGTTTCCATTACAACTGCTCTTTTAGCATTATAAGATTTATATCTTTTTAACTCTATGGAATAATAAATATCCCCTACTTCCCCTCCTTTTTCAGTAAATTTAAGATTTTCAATAGAAAATAAATCATTTATTTCAAATTCTGAACCTATAAATATAAATCTTACTTTTTCTAAATTTTGACGCCATCTATTTAATCTATTCATATATTCATGTGGTCTAAAAAAATGTCTATCACTAACATATGGCCCCTTATTTCTAGGAAAATAGCTTTTAAATGATATTTTAGTTAGCTTTGGAATGTTTATTACATTAACTTCACCTAAATTTATTACATTGTGAGTTTTGTTATCTCCACTGTCACTTATTTCAATCTCTTCAGGGAGAACTGGCAAAACAAAGCCTTCTTTTCCTTCATTTATAGTTAATCTTATTTTATACCTTTTACTCATTACGCATACAGCCCCTCTGCACTATTGATCATTTCATTTTCCATATATGATTCTATTCTAGATATAATTGTATTTATATCCGCTTCTTCTTTAATATCTCCAGTGGTTACTTTTACAGTTGGAGTTAATGTTACGAAATTTTGAATACTTTCAATTTCTGATAAATCATTCATTAAATCTAAATTCTCATTTGAAACTTCTACGCTGTCATTTATACCCTTAAGTGATTCTGATCCTGATTCAACATTTCGTCCCATATTAGTGTTATCCAATGCAGAGGTTAAAGCTTCACTTCCTCCCCCCATAGAATTAGGTATGCCACCAGAATTGTTTGCTAATGAATTATTACCTTGATTTAGCAAAGACTTATTAAACATATCATTCATATTATCTTTATTATGTGAGTTTAAAATATTATCATTATTTTTTATTCCATCTAATCCCATAGCACCTTTAATTTTAGCTTTAATGTTATCAATACTAAAATTTTCTATTGCATTTGCTCCAGTTTTACCAACGGATTGTATCTTATCTTGCCAATTTTGTTTAAACCCACTTAAATCTACTTTATCAATATGAAGATCTGTTCCTGATCCTCCCCATAAACTTGCTGCTGTTCCAGTTATATTATTAATTCCATGCAATAAATCATTAATCTTATCTATAATCCAATTCAATACACCTTGGATACAATCAACTACTATTCCAAATGCTTTTGAACATGCATTAGCTATGCTTTCAAAAGCTCCAGCAAATGCTTTTCTAAATGGCTCACAAAAAGCAATAAGTGCACCTATTGCTATAATAACACCTAATATTAATGCAATTATCCATACCAATGGACACCCATACATCGCTGCATTTAGCCCTAATTGTGCTAATGTTGCTTGACCTGTAATTACCGAAAAAATTCCTTGTACTAAATTAACTACTCCTTGATATAATGCTATAGCTAAAAGACAACCCCTCCATATAGCTAATGCCCCAATTATTCCTAATATTATAGGTAAAACTATTGGTAATGATGTTTGAATAGCATTTCCTATCCAAAATATTAAATTAATTACACCTTGAAGACCTATTGATATTGCATCAAAGAACCCCTGAAATGATCCATTTGAAAACATTTCATTTATTATCTCCATAACTGGAGTAAGTGCTTCTAATGCACCTTGCCCTGCTTGACCTAAACTGCTATTAAAATTTTCTTTTAGATTATCAAATTGAGCTGTGGCTGAATTATTAAACTCATCTAACATTGAAGAATCTAGATGCTTATCATTTAATAATGTGTCAAATTTTGAAGTAAAATCATCTAAATCCTTACTTGCTTGTAAAATTCCTATATCATTACTACTAAAACCAAATTTGCTTTTAAGTGAATCTCCCTTTCCTGATAGCATATCTTTAATAGCATCACCTGCTCCTGAATTTCCAAGTGATAAACGTTCTGACAAATTAGCTAGTTTATCTAAGCTTTCTGTATTCTTAGTTACTCCCATAAAAGACTGTGCATTATTTTTAAGTTGATCAAATGAAAATCCTGATTCATTAGCTTGTTTTTGCAGATGATTAAAATAAACTGTACCTGCATCTTTACTACCAAGCATTCCTTGCACAGAAATCATCTTATTTTGCATTTTACTAGCTTCACCTATAACTGATTCTATTCCTTTTTTTAATGAATCTATATTAAAAAAGCTCTTAAATAAGTCTGATGCTTTAGCTGCTAACGTAGCCATTCTAGATGTACTTTTATTCACATTTTGATTTAATTTATCTTGTTCACCTGCTACCTTTTGAATATTTACTTGTAAAACATTTGTCAATGATATTTGTTGTTGAACTTGTTGTATTATTTGTTGATTTACTATACTATCCATTGCTGCTATTCCAGCTACCATTGATGCCATAATATTACCTCCTTTCTTTTTTATCTCTTTCTTTTCATCCTATTTGCTTCTTTCTTTTCTTTTTCTACATGTAAATCTATTGAAGCATATATAAATGCTTTTTCTTGCCTAGATAAATTCATTAACTCATGAGGTAGTATTTTTAATTTGTGGAGGGCATAGTGAGCATATGAAGCTTCACCGTCTCCCTCCTTAATTAGTTTTTTGCTTCTTCAATTAAATCATTAACGCTTTTGTCGTAACCATTAACTTCACCAACTATTGATGACCAATCTGAAAATTCTCCATCTCTCATTTTAGCTTTCATAGCATTTAATAGCTCTTCTGCACCAAGAACTCCCCATGAAGCTTGTAATTCTGAATTTTTTAGATCAGGACAAGTTGTGGTTTCAATTATTAAATCAGATATATACTTATCTTGATCCGTTTCCATTATTCTTTGACCTTTTATTAATTTAGTTTTTCTATTTTTCTTTCTTATTCTATCTCCCATTTCAGCAGAAATTGGTCTAAATTTCATAAGCTTTTTCTTTCCACCTATTGTTACTTCTCTTTCTATTTCTTGTGTATCCTCAAAATTATCCATTAAAAAATCTTCAAAATTATTCATTATTCTATATTCCTCCACTAATCATTCTTGTTTTTATACTAATATTTACTATTAAACTACTCACCTACTAAAGTAGGTGGATTTAAGGTATAAATACCTTAGACTGAAAGTCAATGCTCTTTAAGGATTAATCCTTCTGAAAGGACATTAGCTAAAGCAACCTAAAGAGCATTGACTAAAACTCATTCTTCTATCTTAAATATATTTTCGTTATTATTAAGTTCTTGACTTTCTATATATCTTTTTATTGTTTCTTCTGTAACACTTCCAACTGTTGCACAAAAGTATCCTCGTGCCCATAAATGCTGCCCCCAGTATCTCTTTTTTAATTCTGGAAATTCATCTTGTATTAATCTTGATGATCTACCTTTCAAATATTGCACAATTTTACTGGGAGCGATGCTCGGAGAACATCCCAAAAGCATATGCACATGATCTTTTCCAATACTTCCTCTAACAATTGTAATTTGCCTTGCTTCACAGCCTTGTCTTATTAATTCTCTTAATCTAGATGATATATGCTTATTTAATACTTTATATCTATATTTTGTTACCCATATTACATGATATTTTATATCATATACCGTATGACTTCTTTTATTATATTCCTCCATACTAATCACATCCTTTTTAATTAGTATGGTCACATTTATAATTTCTTAAAAGGCTAAAAGCTGATACCGTCTAAAGACGGTGGTTTTAAACCACGCGAATAGAAAATAAAATCATAAATAACCCCTGTTTTAGCATTAGCCCATATATATCCTAGTAAAGTTACATTGTAATTTAACTTTTAGAATTCTTAATGAACATTTTTATATTTACTAATTGTCTCAATTTTATATTTAGAGCAAGTTAAAATTGAACTATATTCATTTTAGTATTCCTAAGTTTAATTGTTCAGTCCATATTTACTTATACATATATCATGGTATTTTGCTAAAACAGAGTAAGGTACATTATAACCTTAATTATCTATTAACCAATTACTGGTTTTCCAAATTTGTCTAATAAATCAACATCTTCATAAGTAAAGGCCATTTCTTCTTCTAAAACTTCACTTTCTACATCAAACATAGCCATACTTACTTTATCAAAATTACATTTTTTTAACACAATTGTTTGCTTTCCAACTGTAGATGTCTTATCTTCATTAGTAACTGTCATATCAAAATAAACATCTTTTCCTGTTTTAATATACTTTATCATCATTTCTCTAAATAAAGATGTAACATAATAAATTGTAAGAGTTCCTGTACCTTTCCATCCTGTTGCTTTATTTTGTTCAACTCTACTTCCTAAAGTTTTACCAGTTGTTTTTGTTTTTTCTGCATCTGATTCTAACTTTTTAGCATAAAATAATTCCTCATTTCTACCATTTATAGTTATAAATCCTTTCGCTTCTGTACCACTTAAAGTATCACTAAAATTTAAAAAATTACTCATTTAATCTTCCTCCATTCATTATATAAATACAGTCATATATATTTTTTCCATGCTATCTACTGGTTGAGCATTAACATTTACAACAATAGCATCATTAGACTTTCCTTTTAAAACTTCAATATCATCAACTGTTACATTTTCTAATGCTCCTTGTCCTTGTAATGTTTCTAAAATATTTAATACATCTTTCTTAAATAAATTTCTTCCATCATCATTATTGCTTACTTTACCAATATAAGCTTCTTCCCATTTAGATTTTATTTTGTCATTTATTCCATCTAAAACTCTTACAACTCTGTTCTTTCTAAAATCTGATTTTTTATCATCAGTAAATGTTTTTAATGTATTAATATCTTGTTCAATTAAAACTTGTTGCTTATTGTTAATAAACACTATTTCACCTTTTTTAATTATTTCTTTTATTTCGCTATCTGCATATCTAACATCAACATTAGTTGCACCTTCATATAAAGCATAAGTATTAGAATCAGCATATCCTGCACTTGCTGTTAATGCTGCTGCATATGCTGTTGCTTGTATATTAGTTACATGAGTATTATCTCTAAGATATACACCATTTTTTATAGATATAATCCCTTCATAATTTGCCTCTGAGAAATTTGGTAATACTGCTTGGACTTTTCTTCCCTCTGATTCTCTTAATCTTTTAACAAATTCTTTTACAACCACTTTAGTATTTAAATCATCATAAGGTATTGCCACAGTATTAAAATCAAATAATTCTAATTCTGATAAAAAGTCTATATAATCTTTTCCTGTAACAGCTTTATCTTCTCCACCTTCTAACTTCACTCCAGCAGATAAGGTAAGAGCACCTGATCCTTTGAAATCTACAAGAACATTAGATTCTAACTCATCAATATTTTTTACAATTTGAGTATCTAATTTTGTATCTTCTAAAAATGTAATTACATCAAATTTACTTTCATCATTTACATTAGTTTGAATTTGTATTCTTATGTCATTTCCTTTACTTCCACTCCACTTAGATGTTACAGTTAACTCTCCTAATGTTTTAGTTGCTTTAACGCCTTCATTAAGTCTATATAATAAAACTGTTTTTGCTTTCTTTAATGCTTCTTTTAACATTAAAATACTTTCTTCATTTAATTCCATTCCTATAGATCCTAATAAATCTGTTTCATTATTTATCTTTACTATTGTTTTTTCAGGTGCAAAAGGTAATACTAAAGGTAACGCCATTACCCCTCTTTCATTATTGCTACTTTCATTATTTTTTCTACTTTTAAAATTAACATAAGCCCCTGCTCTTATTTTATTTTGTTTTTCCCATGTTCCACCTGCCATTTTATTTAACCTCCATCTTATAAAATTTGTTTATTAATTCTTTTGCATCATTAATGCTATAATCTTCTTTAACTAATAATGCATTTAAAATGTCCTTTTCATTTCTTGTAAAATGTTTAGAATTTACTAACTGCTCTTTTGAAAATTTACTTTCCAACAATATCTACTCCCATCTTATTCATATTTACTTCTTCAATGGTTTTTAATAGATTAAACTTTACTTGAAATTTAAAATGTAATACTCCATCTGATATTTCATACTCTTTATTTGATATTCTGTACTTTTTATTATCAACTTCTATATACTCAAGTGTTTTATATAAAGCATCAGCCATATTAAAATAATCTAAATTAATTGTTTCTTTATTACTTAGATAATTTACATCAAAATATACAGTTTCTTTATATCGTCTATTTAACTCTTTTACTTGTTTTGAAGATAATATTTGCACAAAAAAACAAGGTTTCTTAAAACCTTGCTCAATATCATCATATATATTTATTTCATGAAAATTTTTGGATAGCATTTTTTTTATTTCAAGATTTAATTTACTTATCATTCAAATTATCACCTCCTTTCAAGTGCTTATTTAAATTTATATATATTTTTAGGTACCTAAAATCATATGTCATTGTTTATTTTTCCACAATATCATTATCTCACGGTTATTATTTCATTAAAATAACATCTTTTTTTCATTTATTTTTCAAATCCCTTTTCCTTATACTTAATATTATTTTATTAATAATAAAAGCACCTATATTTTTAATATAAATGCCTTTTCATGTTCTTTATCTATTAAAATTATTTTTTATTTTTTCTTACTTTTCCACAATACCATTATCTCATGGTTATTATTTCATTAAAATAACATCTTTTTTTCATCTATTTTTCAAATCTCTTTTCCTTATACTTAATGTTATTTTATTAATAATAAAAGCACCTATATTTTTAATATAAATGCCTTTTCATGTTCTTTACCTATTAAAATTATTTTTTATTTTTTCTTACTTTTCCACAATACCATTATCTCATGGTTATTATTTCATTAAAATAACATCTTTTTTTCATTTATTTTTCATAACACTTTAATTTATCTTTATTCCTTCTACACCAAATAAGTATATTCCTAATTCTCCTAACATTTCTTTTACCCATCTTCTAACAGTAATAACACCACAATTAAGTTCTTCTGCTACTTCTTCATAAGTTTTTTCATCTATAAAAATCTTTTCTAGTGCTAAATACTTTTCTATAACTCCTTTTTTTCTTTGTTCTTTTTTAAGTACTTCTAATGAAGAATCTATATGTGAAATCATTATTAATGTTTTAACCTTACTTTGTTTTATACTCAATATATACAGCTCGTCATATTCTTCTTTTTCCAATTCAATTTTATCAGTATTTGTTATATCATTTATATCACTTATTGAATAAATAATATGAGCTTTCAAATCATTATAATGTTTCATCAATAATTTAGTGTTATGAAAAACCTTCTTTTTATCTACTGATTTTTGTTCTTTATCATATTCCTTTATTGCATACTTAACAGCTTTCTCTATAATTTCTTCTATATTAGTTTCTTGTAATTCTACCATTGATTAATCCCCCTAATAAAATTCTATGAATAATCAAGCTATTTTTTATATCAGCTTAATAGATTCAAATAATATATATTTTAAAATTTATAATAATTTTCAATTTATTAACTTGCTCTATAAACATATTTTATATTCGGTTTTCCGATTAAACAAGTTTTAAAATTTACGTTTTACCGGTAAAATTATGTTATTTTCAATTGTTTTCTCCCTATTTTACGGTTTTCTGTATATATTTGTTTACTTTTTCCAAATTAAGTGATATTATATTTCTGTAAACCGGATTAAATATAAAGAGGTGATTTTTATGAGTTATATAGGCGAATTCTTAAAAAGTAAACGCATAGAGAAAAAGCTTACATTGAAAGATTTATCTGATTTAAGTGGTGTAGGTCCAAGCACAATTTCTGATATAGAAACTGGTAAAGCCTCAAATCCAAGAATGATAACTCTCAAAAAATTAGCTTCCTCTCTCAAAATATCTGTTAATGATTTTTTTAATGAGGAGAAAGTTAATATTAAGGATGAAAAAATAATAAAAAACGTAGATATTGAAAAACAAAAACAAATAGATACAGTGGCAGCACATTTAGAAGATAAACATTTAACTCCCAAAAAAGTAAAATTATTAAAAGATTATATAGATGTATTATTTAATGATGAGGATTGGTAAATATATGAATAATCTAATGACATATGAAGATTTACTTATATATGCTCAAAATAAGGGGTTAAAAATTAAAGAAAGAAAATTAAAATTTAATCTTAAAGGATTATATAAAAACAATAAAATACTTATAAATTCTGATATTAATACCGATACAGAGCGTAAATGCATTTTAATTGAGGAAATAGGACATCATGAAACATCTTATGGAAATATAATTGATTATAATAATCTTAATAGTAAAAAACAAGAATTAAGAGCTCGTAGGTGGGCAAATGAAAAAATAATTACTTTAAATGATCTGATTTGTGCTTATAATTATGGTGTAAAAAATAAATATGAATTATCTGAATTTTTAGCAGTAACAGAAGATTTTTTAGACGATACTATAAATAACTATAAAAAGAAATATGGTATCTATTGCAAACTAAATTCATATTTAATATATTTTGAGCCAAACCTAGGAATATTAAAATTAATGACATAACAAAAAGAACACTAGACATTAACCTAGTGTTCTTTATATTGATACGAGACAAGCCGTAAGCGGGGTTCTGTATTAAGCAATCATCTATCTAGGCTTATTGTTGCCAATAAGCTCAAGCGACACACCCGGAGGCGGGACGGGCAATCCCTTAATGCCTCTCTATTCGGTCTTGCTCCAAGTGGGGTTTACATAGCCGTGATGTCACCACCACGCTGGTGAGCTCTTACCTCGCCTTTCCACCCTTACCTAAGTAAACTTAGGCGGTATATCTCTGTTGCACTATCCTTCAAGTCGCCTTGACTGGACGTTATCCAGCACCCTGCCCTATGGAGCCCCGACTTTCCTCTCCTGGGTCAAGCCCAGCAGCAATTGCACGTTTTGCTCGCAAGATATATAATAACATAGTTATTTATATTTTACAAATAAAAATTTAATATTTTTTTAGTAATTATTGAAATAAATAATTATTTTTCTATTTTTCTCTAATTTACACTAGAACAAATAATAATATCAATAAAATTATTATTAATACACCATAAATATTAACTCCACATAAAAGTAGTGCTAAAAGTATCATTCCACCTACTACAACCTTAGGACAAAAGTACCAAGGACAAGGGCCTGAAAAAAATGGGAACCAACCTCCTCCTCTTCTTCCACCTCTAAAGCATCTTCTAATATTTTTACACATATGTTTAAAACTTTTATTATTATCGTCTCCCATAATATCCACCTATAAATTGCTTTCTTAATTAATATATGCAGACATTACTTAATTTAGGCATATGAAAATAAATAACCTTTCAAATATGTGACTGATGTTTTGTGAAATATAATGACTTAGGTTGTGCTAATAGTTGTACTATTATTAAGCTCCAAAGAAGAGATAGTTCATAAAATAAACTATCATACTAACTATTTATTTATTGAAATGTGTCTTAATTAAATAAAATCATATGGGTCTTCACATTTTTCTGAAATTATAAATTTTATATCCTTAAATTTATTTTTTAAAAATTCTAAACTTTTTATAAATGCTAACCATTCAGTTGAAAAATGTCCTGCATCTATTATATTAATTCCATATTCCTTAAAATCAGAAGCAAAATGATATGTTGTGTCACCAGTTATTATACAATTTACCCCTAATTCTTTAGCTGTATAAAAAAAATCTTGTCCGCTTCCATTTATTACTGCTAATTTATTTATATTTTTAGCTCCTCTTACAACTCTCATATTTTTCATATTCAATCTTTTCTTAAGTTTATTTATAATTTCATCTAATTCAATAACTTCTTCTAAGTCAACAATTCTTCCTAATCCACAATCTTCAAATCCCTTAATACTAGAACTTTCAATTATTTTACTATGTTTTAAATTTAATAATTCAAGTAACATATCATTAATTCCACCTTTTGCAGAATCCAAATTAGTATGACATGAATATAAATTTATATCATTTTTTATCAAATCTATAACTTTATCTCCTAATAAATCTCCACTAATTATACTTTTAGGTTTCTTAAAAATTAATGGATGATGAGTTATTATTAAATCAACATTATTTTCTACAGCTTCTTTTATAACTTCTTTAGTACAATCTAAAGCCAATAAAACCGTATTTACCTCTTTATTTTTGTCCCCAACCATTAATCCTACATTATCAAAATCCTCTTTTAAAAATTTAGGAGCTTTTTCCTCTATAATTTTTGCCAAATCTTTTACTAAAACCATATAAATTCCTCCACCATATTTCTTATTTATATTTTATTATTAATATTCTAGTACAATAGTATAATGCCATTAAAATTCTATATCTAACCTTAATTCACCAACTTTATACTAGAATATCAACATAAGACACAACGAAAAAATAATAAATCCACCTGCCAGTATATTTTCCCTCATCCTGCGTCAACAAAATACTATAATAGGTCTACTATGATAATACTTTGTCTCCTTGTCTTATAAAAAATATTCATGATAGCTTTCGACTTGTTATTTTATTTCATGTGCCTAAATTAAAATAATTTTTATATCTATTAACTATTATTTTACTAAATCTTCAAGAACTTTTATTTTATTTTTAAGTTCTTCTTTTCTTAATTTAGCACTTTCAGTTTCTTCTTTTATAAAATTCAAAATCTTATGATTTTTATTGATCTTATGATTTATATATTCTTTTATTAATTTATTATTTTCTTTTAACATTACAGGACTTATTTCATAAAATATAGAATCTAATTTAGTATTTTCACCACTCTTGTATTTTACTTTAAATAATTCGTAAAATTGTCCTTCATCAATACACAAATCTTCCTTTAAAATTTCATAATTATTATTATATAAGTATTCTCTTAGCACCTCTGGATTTTGTGCTGGTTGTAAAATTAAATAATCTAAATTTTTAACTTTATTAATATCTTTTTCTAAAATATCTCTAATTAAATTTCCTCCCATTCCAGCAATTATTATTCCTTGTGCCTCATTATTTTTTAATGGAGAAAGTCCTCCCCCTAAACGTAAATCAATTCTATCTACAACTCCATCTAAAGAAGCATTTAATTTAGCTTTTTTAAGTGGATCTTTATTTATATCACTTGCAATTGCTTTTTTTACTATTTTATTTTTTACTAGATAAATTGGTATATAACCATGATCAGTTCCTACATCCATTACTATATCACATTCATCTACATATTCTAATATCCAATTTAATCTTTTGCTTAAGTCCATAGTCTATCTCCTCTTTTATATATAAATTTCTACAACAAAAGTAGCTGAATCGCATTATTTTAGTTAATAATTAAAATTTAAAATTTTGTGTTGAAAGTCTTAAAAACTTTCTTATAATATAGCTTTTACTTTCATTAACAATTTTTTTATTAACTTTTAATTATCTCATTTCATCATCAACTAATATCTAAATTAAAATTTTATCTAACTTTAAATATTACAAAATTCTATAATTTCTTATACTATAAAAAAGAGCACCTGTAAAGGTGCTTTTTTTAATCTAAGTAATCTTTTAGTTTTTTACTTCTTGATGGATGTCTAAGCTTTCTTAATGCTTTAGCTTCAATTTGTCTTATTCTTTCTCTTGTTACATTAAATTCTTTTCCTACTTCTTCAAGAGTTCTAGCTCTGCCATCATCTAATCCAAATCTTAATCTTAGCACTTTTTCTTCCCTTGGAGTTAAAGTATCTAACACATTTATTAATTGCTCTTTTAACATTGTAAATGCTGCTGCTTCTGCTGGAGCTGGAGCTTCATCGTCTGGTATAAAATCACCTAAATGTGAATCTTCTTCTTCACCAATAGGTGTTTCTAATGATACTGGTTCTTGAGCTATTTTTTGTATTTCACGTACTTTATCTACAGGTAATTCCATTACTTTTGAAATTTCTTCTGGGAAAGGATCTCTTCCTAATTCTTGTAATAATTGTCTTTGAACTCTTATTAATTTATTAATAGTTTCAACCATATGAACTGGTATTCTAATAGTTCTAGCTTGATCTGCAATAGCTCTAGTTATTGCCTGTCTAATCCACCATGTTGCATAAGTAGAAAATTTAAAGCCTTTTCTATAATCAAACTTTTCAACAGCTTTTATAAGTCCTAGGTTTCCTTCCTGAATTAAATCTAAGAATAACATTCCTCTACCAACATATCTTTTAGCTATACTTACAACTAATCTTAAATTAGCTTCTGCAAGTTTCTTTTTAGCTACAGGATCGCCCTCTTCTATTCTTTTGGCATAATCTATTTCTTGTTCTGATGATAATAAAGGAACTTTTCCTATTTCCTTTAAATACATTCTAACAGGATCATCTATAGCAATTCCTTCTAAAACTGATATATCTATTTCCTCTTCAACTTCTGGAGCATCATTTGCAGCACCAATTACTTCAATTCCCATCATTTCAAGTACTTCATAAATCTTTTCTATTTGTTCAGGACTTAAATCTATATGATCTATTTCATCCATAATTTCTTTATAAGTTAAAGAACCATTTTTCTTACCTTTATCAATTAGACCTTTCACCATGGCCATTTTAGCATCTTTATCTTCTTTTCCTTTTGTGGTCTTTTTCTTAACTTTTTGCTCCATACTTTTCTTACCTCCTTCTGCCATGACCATTAACCTCTCTTTCTTTTTTTCAATATTTCTAAATTTGTTAGCTTAACTGCAAGCTTTATAGACTCCTCAATCATTCCCTTATCTTCCAACCTTTTTTGTTCATTTTTTAAGTTATTTATTTCTAACTGTAATTTAAAGCATTTTACTTCATTTAAATAATCGTTAATTAATTTGTCTTTATTACTTAAATCTAAAATTTCAATTTCCTTTATTGCAATCCATTCTTTTGAAGTTTCAACCTCATCACATTTATTTTCTATATATGATTCTACATTATTAAAATTTTCATATTTAGATTCTAATATTAAAGAATATATCTTTTTATGAGAATCCAATATAAAATCATCTAAAATCATACTGTCTTTAATTTGATCATAGGTATCTTCATTTAACATTAATTTAAGTAAAGCTCTTTCTGCTTTTAAATATGCAGGCTCTACATATAATTTTGTTCCAAAATATTCCTTTTTATTCACATAATTATCTTCTTTTTGTTTTTTTGACATTACTTGTGAAAGTAAGTCATATAATGCCTGCTCTTTTATACCAGTATCTTCAGATATTTTCTTTATGTATACATCTTTTTCTACTGGATTTAGTTCTGCTAAAATTTCTGCTACTTTTTCTCCATACTTAATTAAATTATTTCTGTCTTTTAAATTTATGCCTTCTTTTACTTTTTTAATTCTATATTCAATTAAAGGTAATGCTCCTCTAATTAATTTTAAAAAAGCCTCTTTTCCATTACTTCTTACAAACTCATCAGGATCTTTGCCTTGAGGAATTACAATCACCTTAACTTCAAACCCAGAATGTCTAAGTATTTGAAGACCTCTTAAAGTAGCTGTTTGCCCTGCTATATCTGCATCATATGATATAATAACATTGTTTGTATACCGCTTTAAGAGTTTAGCTTGATTGTTCGTAAGAGCTGTTCCTAATGAAGCCACAACATTTGTTATTCCATATTGATGAAGCGTTATTAAATCCATATACCCTTCGACAATTATTATATAATCCTCTTTAAGCTTATTTTTTACTGCAAAATTTAATCCATAAAGATTAATTCCCTTTTGGAATATTGTAGTTTCAGGTGAATTTAAATATTTAGGTTTAGAATCATCTAATACTCTTCCACCAAATCCAATTACTTTACCTTTTACATCAAAAACAGGAAACATAACTCTATTTCTAAATCTATCATATATATTCCCTTTTTCCTGACTTTTTGAAACTAAACCTGATTCTAATAAAAAGTTGTCTTTATATCCTTTGGCTCTTAAATAATTAATTAAGTCTCTCCAACTATTTTTAGAATATCCAAGACCAAACTTCTTTATAGTTTCTTCTTTTATTCCTCGATTGAGAAAATAATCTTTTGCTAAACTTATTTTTTGCAAATTAGTAAAGTAATATCTTCCTGCTTCTACATTAATTTTATATAATATTTCCCTCTTTTTAATAAACTGAGGCGTTTCACTTGATTGTAGATTTATAGGAATATTAGCTTTATTAGCTAAATACTTTACTGCTTCTACAAATGTAAGATTTTTTTGTTTCATAATGAAAGTTAATACATTACCAGCTTCTCCACATGCAAAACATTTATATATTTGTTTTTCTTGAGAAACACTAAATGATGGTGTTTTATCATTATGAAACGGACATAACCCTATGTAATTTTTTCCAGTTCTTTTTAATCTCACACTTTCCGATATAATATCCACTATATCAGTTTGTTCTTTTACTTTTTCGATAATTTCTTGTGGAATTTGCAAGGAGACATCTCCCTCCTTACTTAATTTTTCAACAATTATATATTATTCGACATCATACTTACTTTTCCTTCTTAATTATTTAAATTTTTTTTCATATAATGTCATTAGATTACTAATTCTTTTTTTTACCTTATAATCCTCTTTTTTCTTTACAAAATTTATTTGCCCAATTTATTTATATTTTATACTATAAGAATATATTAATTATTCTTGGTTCTATCTTTACCATTATAAATTTATTTAAACAACTAATATATTACTAATTTAGGAACATACAATCTATTAAATAAAGATAAACAATAATCATCACTCATACCAGCTATATAATCTGCAACACCTCTTCTTAAGCCTTCTTTCTCTACAATTTTTCTATACATTTCTGGCATTTCTTCTGGCTTATTAGTATAATAATTTAAAATTTGCTTTAATATAAATTTCGCTTTATTTCGTTCTATCTTTAATGTATCTCCTAAATATATATTTTCAAACATAAATTTTCTAAGTTTAACCATAGCATCTTCAGTTTCTTCATCTAAACATACTTTTTTTATTCCTTTTTTAATATTAGCGCTTGAAGTTTTTATAAAATTTTTAATTAATTTTTCCATTCTCTCATTTGAAGAATTGCCTAAAACTTTTTTTATCTCAAGTGGAATATCTTTTTCTTTTAATAAACCAGCTCTTATTGAATCATCTATATCATGATTCAAATAAGCTATCTTATCACTATACTTTACTACAGTACCTTCTAATGTTAATGATTTATTATTCTTACTACCAAATCCACTATGATTTAATATTCCATCAATAACTTCTTTAGTTAAATTTAACCCTTCTCCATTATTCTCTAATTTATTTACAACTCTAACACTTTGCTCATTATGCCTAAATCCTTCTTTTAGATATTCATTTAAAACTTCTTCTCCGTTATGTGCAAATGCAACATGACCTAAATCATGACCTAAAGCTATAGCCTCAATTAGATTTTCATTTAAACCTATTCCAACTCCTATGTTCCTAGCTACTTGTGACACTTCCAAAGTGTGTGTTAATCTTGTTCTATAGTGATCACCAAATGTTTTTATATATACCTGGGTTTTATGCTTTAATCTTCTAAATGACTTGCTATGTATTATTCTATCTCTATCTACCATATAACAAGTTCTAATATCATCATCCTCTTCTTTTTTATTTCTTCCTAGAGAACACGATGAAAAAGAGGCTTCTTTAATAAATGTCAAGTTTTCAAAATACTCAATTTTTTCTCTTATATTCATATATATCACCTCTTCTTATCTATTCTATATATATCATTAAAATCCTTTATTGAGATTCTAAAATTATTATTTACCAAAACTCCACTAATTATTGTTATATTCTAATTTTTATTTCCTATATTTATGTATATTTATAGTTTTCTATTAATATCATAATAATGAATAAATTTATAAGGAGAAGTATTTCATGGAACCAGAATTAAATTTATTAGAAAAAGCTAAGTTATCACCTGATATAATAAAAAATAAAGTTTTAAAGCACTATAATTTACAAAATTCTAAAGTAAGTGTCGTTAAGTTTAAAAATACTGAAAAACAAAGAGCTGTATATAAAGTAAAATCTAATAATAAATGTTATTGCCTTAAAAAAGTTTATTATGATTTACCAGATTTATTATATGTTTATTCTGCTAATGAATGGGTTTATAGACATGGTATAAGAGTTCCTAAGTTTGTTCCTACAGTTGATAATAATAGATTTGTATGCTATTCAGATATGCTATTTATATTAACGCCTTGGATAGATGGTATTAAATGTGATTTTGATAACTCTAATCATGTTATTCTCTCTGTAGAAAAACTTGCTAATATGCATTCGGTTTCGAGAAATTTCCAACCTATTTTTGGCAGTTCATATAAAATAGGTCTTGATGATTACTACATATCAACCTTAAAACATTTTGAACAACTACTAACTATATCTAATCAAGCATTTAAGTATAAAGATAATTTTTCTAAAGAATTTATATCTAATTTTAATATTAACCTATACCTTGCCAGACTCTCTTTAGATATAGCTTATAATATAGATGATAAAGAATTAAGCACTTCATTATGTCATGGTGATTATGTAAATAAAAATATAATTTTTACCAAAGATTCAGAGGCATGCATAATAGATTTTGATAAATGTAAAACAGATTACTGCGCTAGAGATTTAGCCTATTTTATGCGCAGATTACTAAGACGTGAAAATACCAATTGGAATGTTAATTTAGCATTATCTATAATAAAAACTTACAATAAAATATTTAAATTAACACCTTCTGATTTAAGATATTTATTATCATATATTTGTTTTCCTCAAAAGTATTGGAGAATATCAAGAGATTATTATAGAAATATATCAAAATGTAATAAAACAGCATTCTTAACACTTTTAAAAAATACAACAAGGAAAAGTAATACTCAATATAAATTTGCATTAGAGCTACTCAAAAATATAAAAGATGATTTCAATATATTATTAATATAAAAACACGTAATGGAGTTTGATTTCCATTACGTGCTTTTTAATTTAAAAACTTTATTTTTTATCTACCTACTATTTTTTACTTGTGCTTGTGCTGCTGCAAGTCTAGCAAGTGGTACTCTAAATGGTGAACAAGAAACATAATTTAATCCTATATCATGACAGAATTCAATTGATGATGGATCTCCACCATGTTCTCCACATATACCTAATTTAATATTAGGTCTTGTTTCTCTGCCTTTTTCTGTTGCAATTTTAATTAAAGCTCCAACACCATCTCTATCTAATTTAGCAAATGGATCTTGTTCATAGATTTTCTTATCATAATAATCTGTTAAGAATTTAGAAGCATCATCTCTTGAGAAACCAAATGTCATTTGAGTTAAATCATTAGTACCAAATGAGAAGAATTCAGCTTCTTTAGCAACTTCATCAGCAGTTAATGCTGCTCTTGGTATTTCTATCATTGTTCCTATCTTGTATTGTAAATCAATATTCTTTTCTTTTATTACTTTTTCAGCCGTATTCTTTATTGTATCTTTAACATATTTTAATTCCTTTAAATCACCTATTAAAGGTATCATTATTTCAGGAATAATATTATATCCTTTATTAGTTTTAACTTCTATAGCAGCTTCTATAATAGCCCTTGTTTGCATTTCTGCTATTTCTGGATATGATACTGCAAGACGACAACCTCTATGACCCATCATAGGATTAAATTCATGCAAATTATCAACAGTAAGTTTTAATTCTTCAAATGTTAATCCTATTTCCTTAGCTAACATTTTTATATCTTGTTCATTATTTGGTAAAAATTCATGTAGAGGTGGATCCAATAATCTTATTGTAACAGGTCTCTCTTCTAAAGCTTCATATATACCTATAAAATCTCCTCTTTGCATTGGCAATATCTTAGCAAGTGCTACTCTTCTTTGCTCTTCATCCTTAGCAGTAATCATTTGTCTAACTGCCATTATTCTATCTTCTGCAAAGAACATATGCTCAGTTCTGCAAAGTCCTATACCCTCAGCACCAAATTCAACCGCTTGTTTTGCATCTTTTGGAGTATCTGCATTAGCTCTAATTTTTAATTTTCTTATTTCATCAGCCCAAGACATAAATGTTGCAAAATGTCCTGATATTTCTGGTACAACTGTTTTTATCTTTTCTCCATATACATTTCCTGAAGTACCGTCTATTGAAATAAAATCATCAGAAGTATATACTTTATCTCCAACTGTAAGAGTTTTTTTAGCTTCATCTACTTTTATAGTTCCACAACCTGCTACACAGCAAGTTCCCATTCCTCTAGCAACAACTGCTGCATGTGAAGTCATTCCACCTCTAACAGTTAATATTCCCTTTGCAGCTACCATACCTTCTATATCTTCTGGAGATGTTTCAAGTCTAACTAAAATAACATCTTCACCTAAAGCTGCTCTATCTTTTGCTTCTTCAGCTGTAAATGCTATTTTACCACAAGCTGCTCCTGGAGATGCTGGTAATCCTTTCGCTATAGAAACAGCTTTCTTTAATGCTTCTGTATAAAATGTAGGATGAAGTAATGTATCTAATTGTTTAGGTTCAACCTTTAACACTGCTTCTTCCTTAGTTAACATTCCAGAATTATATAAATCCACAGCTATCTTTAATGCAGCCTGAGCTGTTCTCTTACCATTTCTAGTTTGTAAGAAATACAATTTTCCTTCTTCAATAGTTATTTCCATATCTTGCATATCTTTATAATGATTTTCTAATTTTTCTATTATCCCAACAAGTTGGTTATAAATCTTAACATCTTGTTCTTTTAATTTTGATATTGGAAGAGGTGTTCTTATACCTGCTACAACATCTTCACCTTGAGCATTCATTAGATATTCACCATAAATAAAATTTTCTCCTGTTGCTGGATTCCTTGAGAAAACAACACCGGTTCCTGATGTTTCACCCTTATTACCAAAAACCATCTCTTGTACATTTACTGCTGTACCCCACTCACCAGGAATATCATTAAGTCTTCTATAAACAATCGCTCTTGGATTATTCCATGATCTAAATACTGCAGTCACAGCTTCAATTAATTGAGTTTTAGGCTCTTGAGGGAATTCTTCCCCTTTTTCTTTTTTATATATTGCTTTAAATTCAGATACGAGAACTTTTAAATCATTTTGATCTAATTCTGTATCAAATTCTACACCTTTTTTATCTTTAAGTTCTTCAATCTTATTCTCAAATAATCTATTTTCAATACCCATAACAACATCTGAGAACATTTGAATAAATCTTCTATAAGAATCATAAGCAAATCTAGGATTATTAGTTAATGTAGCCATACTTTCTACAACTTCATCATTTAATCCTAAATTTAATATAGTATCCATCATTCCTGGCATTGAAGTTCTAGCTCCAGATCTTACTGATACTAATAATGGATTTTTGTTACTTCCAAATTCTTTTCCACTTACACTTTCAAGTTTTTGTAAACTATTATAAATCTCATTTATAATTTCATCTGCGATGGTTTTACCATCCTCATAATACTTGTTGCATGCTTCAGTTGTAACTGTAAACCCATAAGGTACAGGAATACCTAAATTAGTCATTTCTGCTAAATTTGCACCCTTACCTCCTAATAAATTTCTCATTGAAGCATTTCCCTCATTGAAAAGATAAACATACTTTTTGGTCATATCAATACTCCCCCATTCTCAAAATTTTATACCATATATTTACTATCGAGAAAAATATCTCGTAGTTAGCACTGATTAACCTTATTATTTTCCTAATTTAACAAATAATTTTGTAACATTGGTTTTGGAAACTTTTCCTATTATCTTAAATTGTTCCTTATCTCCTATCTTTTCTAAAGATTCTACAATGGGGATACTATCAATCTCATGTTCTATTATTTTTTTAGCTAAATCATATGCGTTATCATTTTTATCACCACATATAATATTTGGCATACGAGTCATTATAACTCCTATTGGCACTTTATGAATATCAGTTCCTCCTATGGCAATTTTAAGAAAATCTTTTCTTGAAACTGCTCCAGTTAAAACCCCATCATTTTCAACAAATAATGTACCAACATCATTTAAAAATAAAAATACAATTGCATCATATACCATAGTTTCTTCACTAACTGTAATAGGTTTAGACATTATTTCATGTGCTTTAATTTCAGTTATATAATCATACAAAAACCCATTAGAAGATTTACCTGAATATATATATCCTACTTTTGGTCTAGCATCTAATATGTCTATCATTGTAAGTATTGATAAATCTGCTCTAATTGCAGCTCGTGTTAAACCTAATTTTTCTGCTAAAGCTTCACTTGTGATTGGTTGATATTCTTTCACTAAATTAATTATTTCTTGTTGCCTATTTGATAACTTCAAAATTCTCCCTCTTTCCCTAAAATAAAAGAACTATTCAAAACTAATCTTGATCATCAAAATCAACTTTATATGTATAAACAGTTTCATTTCCTGTATATACTTTTGATTTTTCATCATCACTATTTGTTTTTACTTTATTCTTTACTTCATCTACTTTAGATTTCATTTTATCAGCAATATCAACGGCCTTATCTTTCACTTCATTTGAAACTTTAGATACATATTTATTAATAATTTCAACAGAACCATCTTCTTTAGTTATTTCTATTGTTATTTTTGTTGCAACTGCTGCAATAACTCCTGCTACTAATATTGGCGGAATCAATACAGCAATAACTCCTGCAGCTATTCCTGCATTTACAGGAATATCTACTAATTCAGTATCCTCTTTTTTTATTTTTATTCTTGTTATATTCCCTTTATGAATTAAATCTTTAATAAAATATTTTAATTCTTCTATATTCATATTTTCTTTGTCATCATGAATGTTATATTCCACATTTTCTTCATTTTTCATTGAATCTTCT
Organism: Clostridium taeniosporum; assembly: GCF_001735765.2. Taxonomy (NCBI): domain Bacteria; kingdom Bacillati; phylum Bacillota; class Clostridia; order Eubacteriales; family Clostridiaceae; genus Clostridium; species Clostridium taeniosporum. The sequence continues at coordinate 906,201 of NZ_CP017253.2, read as the reverse complement.
AAATAAATTAATGCTTCTAAAACATCTCCATCACATTCTTCTAACGCTTGTTTAGCTAAAGCATAGCTAACTCCTGTTCTCTCTATTATCATATCTACTTTTTCTAATGTAATATTATTCATTGTTTATCACTCCTTAATAAATTTTAGCATTTCTAAGCTTTTAGGTTTCTTAGAATAATTATTGCATATTAAGTAATTTGTTATTTTTTCTAATTCCTCTTTTATTTTATCAGTTAAGTTAAGTCTATATACCTTATCAACCCTCATTTTTAATAAAAATTTTAAGGCATTGTAAGTAGCTTTTGAAATATATAATCCATATTCTTTAGGACATCCGTCACATACCCCACCATAATTTGATAAACTTATATAATTAGATGATGGTATTTTCTTATTACATATACAGCAATTTTCTAATTCTAATGAATATCCTGTATTTCTTAATAATTTTAATTCAAATGCTCTAACTAATAATTCATAATCTAAAACATTTGTATCTAAAAGATAAAAAGTAGTAATCAAATCTATAAAAATCTGTTTATTCTTTTCCTCATCAGGTGTACATATATCTATGAGTTCGCATAAATAAGATGAGTAAGTAAGTTTATCTAAATTTTCTAATAATCCTTGAAAAGAATTAATTATTCTTCCTTCTTGAATCGTATACAAGTTTTTCCCCTTATATAACATATACTCCCCATAGCATAAAGGTAAGGTAATTGAAAAAGTTTTGTTTTTATTCTTCTTTGCTCCTTTTGCTATAGCAGCAATCTTACCTAACTCTTCTGTATAAAGCCAAATCAATTTATCATTTTCTTTAAAATCCTGTGATTTTATAATAACAGCTTTACTTTCAAAAAGTGCCAGAAAGACCATCTCCTAATTTCATAAATACTTTTATTTTTATTATATTTGTAATAGAGTGTTGAAATATAGCCAAATAAAACATATTATATAAACTATATATCAACACATATTTAAAATAACTTCTTATTTTTTCTTATATCCTAATTCTTTTAACAGATTTTGATTATCTCTCCACTCTTTTCTTACTTTAACCCATATTTTAACATTAACTTTCGTCCTTAAAAATCTTTCTAGTTCATATCTTGAAGTCTCACCTATTTTTTTTAACATCTGACCACTTTTACCTATTATTATGCCTTTATGTGAAGCTTTTTCACAAATCAAGTCTACTTCTATATGATAAGTTCCATTATCACTTTGTTTCATTTGAATTATATCTACTGCAATACCATGAGGTACTTCATCCCTTAAACATCTCAAAGCTTTTTCTCTAATTATTTCAGAAACTACAAATCTTTCTGGAACATCTGTTATCATGTCTTCAGGATAATACTTAGGACCTTCTGGTAACTCTTCTTTCATTAGGTTAAGTAATATATCCACATTCTTTCCTTTCATTGCAGATATAGGAATTATCTCTTTAAAATTAAATTCACTTGAATACATTTCTAAACTTTTAGCTACTCTTTCTTGCGTATTTTCATCAATTTTATTTAAAACAAGATATACTGGACACTTTTTTTCTTTTAGTGATTCTAAAATAAATTTATCACCTTTACCTATTTCTTCATCTGGATTAGTTAAAAATAAAACTAAATCAACATCATTAGTTGAATCTTTAGCTGAATTAACCATATATTCACCTAATTTATGCTTTGGTTTATGAATACCAGGTGTATCTACAAATACTACTTGATAATCCTCACCTGTTAATATTGTTTGAATATTATTTCTAGTTGTTTGAGGCTTATTAGAAACTATTGATAATTTCTCCCCCATTATATAATTTAATAAAGTTGATTTTCCTACATTAGGTCTACCAACTATTGTAACAAATCCTGATTTAAACATTGTCTCCTCCTTCTACAACTCAATCATGTTTAAATATTTTAATTAAGTTGTATGTTAATTGTAAATTTAAATTTATCTTTAGATAGTGATTTTTCTAATCTAAAAATTACCTGTATTCATTTATATTATTATTTATTTATTTTATTATTATAACTTCTAAACAGTAAATAAATATACCTTTCTTTAATCATATTATAGTTTACAAATAGTATACTCTATTTATTCTATTATGTATATTATAAATAATAATTAACACTTCTAATATATAAGTTCTAATAAATAATATCCATTATATTAAAACTTCGTTAAAGTTTTTTCGGTATTTAATAAACTTATTATTACTTCTGTAAAAATAATATTGTATTATAATTCTTAAAAAATGACAAATGCTCGTAAAATTTCTAATGATATTTTACAAGCATCTATAATTTATTGGAAATATATACTTTAATTAATCTGAAATTAAATTTTTTTATTATATATTTTCCTCAGCTTTTATTTAACTCTAAAATTTAAAATAATCAGTATCTAATAACTTGTCTCATATTCTAAACACTACAAATATAAACATAGTAAGCAAAATTCCAAAAAGTGCACCTACAATAACCTCTAATACGGAATGAACTTCCGAATCTACTCTACTTTGTGCTGTTATAAGAGCCATTAAATAACTAAGCATAACACATATAGGTTCCTCTGTAATTAAAGAAATAGCTGTTGCGATTGAAAATGCTAAAGCACTATGTCCACTCGGCATTCCCCCTTTTAATGGGGTTCCTTCTCCAAATATTGCTTTTATTATTATTGTAGCTATACAGACTATTACAAGAACAATAAATATTGTATATGGTTCTGATTTTTTTACTTTATTAATTAAGTTATATGAAAAATAAGATAATTTATCCCAAAATATTATATATCCTACTAATACTGCATTAATTGCAGTAACTAATACAGCTCCTGCAGCTGCATTCTTAGCTATTTTAGCTAAAGGATGATAATAATTTGCTTTTAAATCTATTACAGCTTCTATAGCTGTATTAATTATTTCTGCACTTATAACCATAGTAATTGTTATGGCTAATATAAGAAATTCATATTTGGTTACATCAAAGAAAAAACATGCTGTTAATATTAATAATGCTACTATTAAATGTATTTTCATATTACGTTCTGTTCTAACAGTCTCTACAATTCCATTTATAGCATTATTAAAACTATCTAAAACTTTTTTAAATTTCATCTTTATTTTTCACCTGCTTTTATTTTATCTCCTTATATCAAGTGCATTTAATATTTCTTCTTCTCTTTTCCTCATTACTACCTTATCATCATCTTCCATATGATCATATCCTAAAAGATGTAATACTGAATGTACTACCAAATAAGAAGCCTCTCTTTCATAAGAATGATTATATTCCTTACTTTGTTCTAGAGCTCTTTCTAAAGATAATACAATATCTCCAAGAACTAATTCTTCTCCATCAAAATCTGATTTTGAAAAATTATTTTCTTTATAAACTTCCTTAAATACCTTTTTTTCTGGATAATCTAGCATAGGAAAAGATAAAACATCTGTAGCTCTATCTATATTTCTTGTTTCATTATTTATTTTTCTAATTTCTTCATTATCAACAAATAACAAAGATATTTCACTTGGAATATGAACCTCTTCCTCTTTCAATGCAAATTCTATTACTCTTTTTAGATGATTTGTAAATTCATTACTCACCTCTATTTTTTCCTGTCTATTGTCAACATAAATCATCTTATACACTCCCTATAATTTTTCTTTTGGATATTCAACTCTTTGATGGTATATACCATTTAATGCATTTAAAAAACATACTCTTATCTTTTCAATATCTTTAAGTGTTAAATCACAATTAATTAATTGCTTAGAATTTAACTTATCCTTTATTATGTTATTAACCATTTCCTCAATTTTTTCTTTATTAGGTTCTTTTATGGATCTAACTGCCGCTTCAATTCCATCTGCAAGCATCACTATCGCTGCTTCCTTACTACTTGGAATCGGACCTGAATATCTATAGTCTTTCTCTTTTACATCATCAGGATTTTCAGAATTATTTTTCATAGTATAATAAAAATATTTTACCAAAGTAGTTCCATGATGCTCTGCTATAATATCTTGAATTACAAGTGGTAATTTATGTTCTCTAGCTAATTTTAATCCATCTTTTACATGTGATATTATAATTTGTGCACTAAGCTTAGCACTTATCTTATCATGTGGATTCTCTCTACCAATTTGATTTTCTCCAAAGAAATAAGGTCGTTCTGTTTTACCAACATCATGATAATAAGCACCTATTCTAGCTACCACTGTATTTGCACCAACCTCTTCTGCTGCCATCTCAGCTAAATTAGCAACTAGCATACTATGATGATACGTGCCTGGAGCTTCCATAAGTAATTTTTTTAATAATGGATTATTAGGATTAGATAATTCTAATAATTTGATAGCTGTAACTTCATTAAAGGTTCCTTCTAAAAATGGTAATACACCTAAAGCAAGTATTCCTGATACAACTCCCCCAATAACAGAAAATAAACTTATCATAAATATTTCTTTTAAATTACTAGATAGAATTACACCTGTAGATAAAGTTAATATAGCACTAACTACTGATATATATATAGTTGTATATATCAATTCATTTCTTTGCTGCATCTTCTTTAGCATAACACCACCTAAAATAGCATTTATAAATACTAATAACATTACTTGTGGGTTAAATTCAACTAAAGCACTTATTATAGCACAATTAAAGATACTTATTATAATTGAAATTTTATAATTTAAAAGTAATGTAAGCAGCATAGCTCCAAATGCAAATGGGATTAAAAATGGTGAAACTGCACCTATACTTCTGGCTAGAATAAGTGAAATTATATTAATTAAACTAATGAGAATCAACCTCTTATGATTAAAAAATATTTCCTTATAATTTAAATATATATAACTATATTGCAAAAATAGTATAACAACTAAAAATAATGCTAATGATAAATAAACATATATATACTTGCCATTTCCGCCATTATCTAGAAGACCTAATTCATTTATTATAGCAATTTGTTCCGCAGTTACTGGCTCCCCTTCTTTTATTATAATTTGGTTCTTTTTTATTATAACTTTAGAAGTATTTTTTTGAGCCTCTTTTTTCATTTCTTCTGTTTTTTCACCATCATAAAATAAATTTGGATTTATTTGAGATTTAGTTATATCTTTTAATAATTCTTTTAATGGACTTTTTAAATTAAGTTCTTCAATAGAATTCACCGCTTCTTTTTGTGCATTTTCGAGTGCATTTTCATTATTCTCTTGAATATCCTTCTTGTAAATATTATCTATTATATTAACTATTTTCCATTCCAAATCAATTAATGTTTCTTTTGGTGTATTTATTATTTCTTTATATTCACTGTCTGTTAATTCAAATTGTGTTAATTTTTTTAATTCAGTTATTTTACTTGCCTCATCCATATTTGTAGCGTTTAAATTTAAAACCTCATCAAATAAAGATGTTATGTTATCTTCTGCTTGAACTTTTACTTCATTTTTTACTGTATACTGCTTATCAACTTTCTCCATAGCTTCATTTTGTTTTTCTTTTGTTTCTTTTTGATCTATTGTATCTCTTGGTGCTTTTATATCAACTCTAGCTATATCTCCTTCTTGCAAATTAAATTGCTTAGGGGCTATTGCTGTTAAAAGTAAAATATATATTACAACAAATATAGTTATAAACAAAGCTAAGTACTTTGACTTTTTAAACTTTAAATTATCTCGTTTCTTATTATTTTGTTTCTTATTCTTTTTTAAATTCATGTTAATCACCTTCTCATCGTTGACATTGAAAGTATTAAGATATATTTTCTGCTATATCCTGTTCAACCGTAAATATAACCTTTATGCATATTGTATTTTTAGAAATGTTTTCTACATTTACTTTATTATCTATTATTTTAGCATCATTTATTAAATCTTTCTGTAATGATTTTCTTAATTTTTCTACAGTATCTTCTGCAACTTTATCTTTATCTAAATCAACACCTTTTCCTTCTTTTTTAAAATATATCACTTTATTTAATAAACCACCAGTTTCCTCTATTTTATCATAATATTTAAAATCGTTTATAGCTTTTTTTAGATAAATTTTCTTACCCCAAAAATTTAAATAAATATCACTATCTTTTTCTCCAGTTCTTTGAATTTTTTCTCCACTTATTTGTACTTCCATTGACTTTTCATAAAAGGTATTAGCTATTACCTTACCACTTGGTTTAACTTCTTTTTCAAAACCTTCATTGCCTTGTATAGGAAAAATTAAAACATCACCTTTTTTTACTATATCGCCAGGTTTTACAGCTGAATTTCCTGAGAATGTGAATACTCTCTTAACCTCTCCATCCATTTTTGCTAATACCTGTTCTGGCAGTACTTTTTCTATAATTGGTGGATTGACTTTCTCTGCTACTATTATTCTTAATGTAGATCCTTCAATTCTAGCTCTTACCCACATGACCTCTGAATCTAAATCTTCCATCTTTTTTTCTATATTATATACATTTATATCGGATTTTTTCAATCCTGGTTTTATACCTATAGAAGTAAGCTCTTTCCTCACTTCAAATGGTGATAAATTATTTCTAGTTTGTATATCTATAGCCCAGATATAATTAGATAACAAATACAAAACCAATAAAAATAATCCTGCTCCAATACACAATGATAGCTTTCTTTTTATTGATAATAATAAAACTATTATACCACTTTTTCCTACAATTCTAACTTTTCCTTTTGTTCTATTAACCACTTCTTTAACTTCTTTATATGAATCAAATGGTATTTGAAACCTTACTGTAGTTATATTAAGTTTAACTATTTTAGTTACATTTATTCCTCTTTGCCAAAGTATGTTAAATATTTTTTCAGGTATCAGACTATTAACCTCTACTGTTATTTTTCCTATTTTTAATCTATCTAATATCATACTTATCCCTCATAAGATATTCCTCTAAAAATTCCACTTATAGTAATGGTGTTTTCCCCTATGAAAAGTATTTCAAATTTTTCACCTTTTATTATAACAGCACCAATTCTAGAGTTTATTTTTATCATATTATTTTCAAAAGCCATTATACCTTTATGATTTTCTATTGTTATCTCTTTATTTCCTATAACAATAATCTTTGGCAAATCTAAGACAATATCTTTTGGAAATTCTAATTTATCAAGTACTTTTTCTCTTCCTCTTTGAAATTTATCTTCCATATTCTCCTCCTCTATACCCAAATACTCTGCTATTGTAATGTATGATTAAATTTAAAAATTAATTCATTAAAATTCACCATATATTATACCTTGTATAGAAAAGTTTCTTCATTTCTTGATTATTTAATATAATTTCATAAAGAACAAAAAAATCCTTATGTTTAACAAAATATTAAACATAAGGTATTTTTTTGTTATATAAGCTATAAATAATAAAAGAACTCAAAAAAGAGTTCTTTTATTATTTATTTAAATATTCTTTAACAATCTGACTTACAAGTTTATTATCAGCTCTACCTACAATTTTAGGTCTAATAGCTGACATAACTTTACCCATATCTTTAATGCTACTTGCACCCATTTCATCAGCTGAATCTTTTACTATTTGTTTTATTTCTTCTTCGCTTAACTGCTGAGGAAGGTATTCCAACAAAATTTCCAGTTCAGCTTTACACTGATCTACCAAATCTTGTCTGTTTCCCTTTTCGAATTCAAGCATAGATTCTCTTCTTTGCTTAACTTCTTTTGCTAAAATATTAATAACTTCATCATCCTCAAGCTTAACATTATCAGTCTTTTCAACTAATAATATAGCAGATTTAGCTGTACTAATTGTATTAGCTCTAAATTTATCTTTAGCCTTTAAAGAGGCTTTCCAATCTTCTTGAAGTTTTTCCTTAATTGTTGGCATTATTATACCTTCTTTCAAAAGAAACCATCTTATTTAAACTTTCTCTTTCTAGCAGCTTCTGATTTTTTCTTTTTCTTAACGCTTGGCTTTTCATAATGTTCTCTCTTTCTTACTTCTGAAAGAACCCCAGCTCTAGCACACTTCTTCTTAAATCTTCTTAAAGCACTTTCAAGTGTTTCGTTTTCTCCAACTTTAATTTCTGACATTTACTATCCCTCCCTCCGCTAGCTTAAATTAATTAACTCAGCTATGGGCTTTATAACACACGGTATATTATACAATATTAGAATGATTAATGTCAACAATTTAGAATAAAATGTGTAACTAATTATATTATAAATTTTAACCCGGTGGCCATTGCAAATTTCTACCACCTAAAACGTGAAAATGCATATGATTTACTGTTTGGCCACCATCTACTCCACAATTGTTTACTATTCTATATCCACTTTCAGATACTCCAAGTTCTACTACTAATTTATTAATTACTTTAAAAATGTGTGAAACTACATTCATATTTTTTTCATTTAAATCATTAGCACTTTTTACATGTTCTTTAGGAATAACTAAAAAATGAACTGGTGCTTCTGGGTTTATATCATAAAAAGCATACACAAATTCATCTTCATATAACTTTTTACTTGGAATTTCACCTTTAATAATTTTGCAAAATATACAATCTTCCATAAATTCACCTCCTAAAATATGCTACTTAAAAATATAATAACATAGTTAATTATATTTTTTTACTTTTGTATATTTATTATACCAAATAATTACTTTATTTTTCCAACAATATAATTATCATCATAACTTTCTATACTACACTCTACAATTTTTCCTATCATTTCTTCATTAGCATCATAAATTTCAGCTTTTACATAATTTTTTGTATAACCTTCAAAAATCCCTGGCTTATTTGAACATTCTCTTTCTATTAAAACATCCATATCTCTACCAACTATTTTTTTAATAAAGTCTATTTCATTTTCTTTATTTAATTCTGATAATATTTTACTTCTCTTATCCTTAATAGTACCATCTATTTGATTTGGCATTTCTGCTGCTTTTGTTCCTTTTCTAGGACTATATTTAAATAAGTGTACTTTAGTTAATTTTAATTTTTTTAAATAATCATATGTTTCATTAAACTCTTCTTCAGTTTCTCCTGGAAAACCTACTATTAAATCAGTAGTAATTGATACATCCTTAATATTATCTCTTAAAGTTTCAACTGTTTTAGCATATTCTTCTGACGTATATCTTCTATTCATTCTTTTTAAAGTAGTATTACATCCACTTTGAAGTGATAAATGGAAGTGAGGACATAATTTTTTCATATTCTTTATCTTTTTTATAACTTCATCTGTAAAAAATGCTGGCTCAATAGATCCAATTCTAACTCTTTCTATTCCATCTATTTTTTCTATATCTTCAAGTAAGCTTATTAATGTAATGTCAGCTCCTAAATCAACTCCATAAGAAGCTGTATGTATACCGGATAAAATAACTTCCTTAAAACCATGTTGTGCTAATTTCTTTACTTCTTCAATAACCTTTTCTGGTTTTTTAGAACAAGTAGCTCCTCTAGCATATGGTATTAAGCAAAATGTACAAAATCTATTACATCCATCTTGTATCTTTAAAAATGCTCTAGTTTTATCTTGATATTCCTCTATATTAAGTTCTTCAAATTCTTTATTTCTAAGAACTTCATTAACACTTACTTGTATTTCTTTTTCATCTCTAGCTTTGTTAACATAATAAACTACATCACCTTTGTTTCTTGTTCCTAAAACAACATCTACACCTTCAATTTTAGAAACTTCTGCTGGAGCTATTTGTGAATAACATCCAACAACTGCAATTATAGCATTACTATTAGTTCTTCTAGCTTTACTTATTATTTGTCTAGATTTTTTGTCACCCATATTAGTAACTGTACATGTATTTATAACGTAAACGTCAGCAAAATCATCAAATTCAGTAAGACTATAACCTTCTCTTATAAATTTTTCTGTCATAGCTTCTGTTTCATATTGATTAACTCTACATCCTAATGTCGCAAATGCAACTTTCATTAAATATTTCCTCCTAAATCTGCTAATTCATATTGTATTAAAGAAGTAGCTACAAAACCTGCTGTTTCTGTACGCAAAATTCTATTACCTAAAGTTATTATATATGCACCTATACTTTTTAATGATTCAATTTCACCTTCTTCAAATCCACCTTCTGGACCTATTACAACTCCTATATTTTTTATAGAACCCAAGTCTATTTCGTTTTCTCTTAGTTCTTTTATAAGAGTTTTAAATCCAAAGTTTTCTGCATTTTCATAAGGTACTAATATTAAATCTAAATTTTCTAATTTATTTAAAACTTCATTAAATCCAATAACTTCTTTTACTTTAGGTATAATACTTCTTTTTGATTGCTTAGCTGCCTCTAAAGCAATTCTATTCAATCTTTCAAGCTTTTTAAATTCACCTTTTAATTTTACATCTACTCTATCTGTTATTATAGGTACAAATTCTTTCACTCCAAGTTCTGTTCCTTTTTGGACTATTAAATCCATCTTTTGTCCTTTAGGTAATCCTTGAAATAAAGTTATATTTATTTTGCTTTCATTGTTAGTACTTAATTCCTCTAATATATTTACTATTACTTCTTGCTTTCCAACAGATGCAATTTCTCCTAAATATTCTTTTCCTTCACAATTATTTAGTACTACTTTTTCTCCTTCATTTAGACGCAAAACTTTATATATATGTTTTACATCATCACCAAGTATTTTTCCCTCTTTTTCTGTGATATTACATGCTGAAGTAAAAAACTTATGCATAAAAATCTCCTTTATTAACCAATTAAAAATTATTTTAATTTAGCAACTATACAGTTCCATTCTCCATCTTTGTTTATTTCCAGAACTTCAAATCCACATTCATTAAGCTTTGAAGTAACCATATCTACTCTTTCATTTATTATTCCTGAAGTAATAAATAATCCACCTTTATTTAAAGCCTTACTAACATCTCCTGTTAATATACAAATAATTTCAGCTATTATATTGGCAACAACTATATCTGCTTTTCCATCAATTACATCAAGAAGATTTCCTTCTAATATTTCAATATTATCTAAATCATTTAATCCTACATTTTCTTTTGCTGATTCAACAGCCACTGGATCTAAATCAACTCCTAAAGCTAATTTTGCACCTAATTTTGCTGCAGCTATTGCTAAAATACCAGATCCACAACCAACATCAAAAACAGTTGAATCTTTTTTCACATACTTTTCTAATGCTTTAACACACATTCTTGTTGTTTCATGTGTTCCTGTACCAAATGCCATTCCTGGATCTAATTCTACGACCAATTCTCCATTTTTAGGCACATATTCTTCCCACATAGGCTTTACAACAATTTTATCTGTAATATTTGATGGTTTATAGTACTTTTTCCAATTGTTTTCCCAGTCTTCTTCTTTTATTTTATCGCACTCAACTATACCTTTACCTACATTAATTCCCATATCCTTAATTTCTTTAATTTTTTCTTTTGTGATTGAAACTATTTCTTCTAAATTATCATCTTCTGAAAAATATGCTTTAACAACAGCAAATTCACCTTTATGCTCTAATACATTTATATCTGCAAAATCCCAAGTTAATGGTCCTTGATCTCTTGTTAATAAATCATTAGGATCTTCTACTGCAACACCTTGGCTATTTAATCCATAAAATATTCCTGATATAGGTTCTAAAGCTTCACTACTTGTTATTACCTTAACCTCTATCCATACTCCGTTCATATTTAATCACTCCTAAATTTGTTTTATTATGTTAATCTTATTAATCTTCTTTTATAGCTATTAAAAATTTGGTTTTAATTCCTTGCTCCGTAAACATTCTCTCATGTTCAGTTTCCACATTACCTTCAAAACCACTATTATGTAAATCATATGTTATGTATTCAATTCTAAACTTACTTTCTTTAAAATATTCAAGAGATTCTTCAAATAATTCATCATCATCTGTTTTAAACCATATTTCTCCATTTTCTCTTAAAAAGTTTCTATATTGATTTAATTGTCTTGTATGTGTTAATCTTCTTTTCTTATGTTTCTTTTTAGGCCACGGATTGCAGAAATTAATAAAAATTCTACTTATAGTATCATTTTCATCTAACATTTCATTAATTAGCCCTATTTCCTGAGCCATTAATTTTATATTATTTAGCTCTTTATTTTTTTCTTTATATTCTTTTTCTATATTTCTTTTAGCTAAACCTAATACTTCATCTTTTATATCAATGGCAATATAATTAATATTCCCATGTTCAGAACCATGTACTGCTGTAAATACTCCTTTTCCACATCCAAGTTCTAAATAAATAGGATTATCATTGTTAAATACTTTTCTCCATTTTCCTTTATTTTCTTTAGGATTTATTATAAAAAAGTCACAACTTTCAAGTTCTGGTCTTGCCCATGGCTTTTTTCTCATTCTCATTTCTATTCACTCCATCTTTAGCACTAAAATTCACTTTATCATTCATAATAATTATACATATATCAAAATATATTGCAATTAGGCATATAAAAATAAATAACAAGTCAAAATGTAACGGATATTTTGTGAAATACAATAACTTGGTTCTTCTAATAGTTGTGTTATTGTTAGGTTTCAAAAAAGAAGTAGTTCACAAAATAAACTAGTATACTGACTATTTATTTGAATGTGCCTTAGATTAAATTTCGAATAAATATTTTGCTATACATACTTATTGTAACATATAATGATAAAAGCGTTTTTTCTAATACTAAGAAACAAATAACTCAAAAACTAAATTTCATATATTCTGCTTTACTATGCAAAAAGGGGCTGTTGCGAAATGGTTAAATTTTAATCATGAGCGACGCTCCTTTTCGATTTAAATCAATAAATCTCCCAATAATTAAAAGAGGATATAAATTATTGGGAGATTTTTTAATTTTAAACGCACTTAAATAAGCCTACTTAATATATTCCATAATTAGGCAGAGATTTTTAATTCATGAAGATGATTTTGAGTTCTTTCATTTTGGATTTTAGAATGTAATTTATTAATATTAAAACCAAAACAAAGCAAAATAAATTCCGTTTTAACGCTATTTTTTCCACGTGTTAAAAATCTATTGAATTCATAGTCACTTTTTAAAACTCCAAATGCTCCTTCGACCTGAATAGATCTATTCATTCTTAGTTTAGCACCTTTTTCAGTAGTAATATTTTTATAAGATACTTCACGCTTTTCTATAAAAGTTTTTGAAACTTGCATCTTTCTATTTGCTTTCGCTTTCGTACATTTTGCTTTGTAAGAGCAGTTATCACAACTTTCACATTCATATACAGTAACTTCGGCTTCATATCCACTTGCAAACTTTCTATGAATGATTGAAAAAGGTTTTAATTTCTTGCCATTATGACAAGTATAAGTATCTGTTTCTGAATTATATTGCATATTTTCACGTTTGCTTATATCATTTTTAAAACTTCTCTTTTTCCACTTTTCATAAGTTTGTGGTTTTATATATGGGATTTGATTATTACTTTCTAAAAACAAATAATTTTCTTCACTTTCATACCCTGAATCTGCAATTACATTGAGATGTTTACGTCCCAGCTTTTCCTGCATATTGTTCAGCATAGGTATTAGTGTTGCTATATCATTTCTATCTTGAAATATTCCGACACCGGTCACGTATTCACTTTCAACAGCTATTTGTACATTATAACCAGGTTTTAATTGACCATTTCTCATATGATCATCTTTCATATGCATGAAAGTTGCGTCAGTATCGGTTTTAGAATAACTATTTCTTTTTGATAATATTTCCTTGCTTGAATCATATTTTTCTTGTCTTTGCTTGTATTCAATCAATTGTTCTGTCCACTTTTGAATCTTACTTTTTCTTTTTCCAATTCCATGAACAAATTCTATGTTTCTATTTTGTTTTTCTAATGAAAGCCAGTCAAGAATTGCATCAATATTTTCTATCAATGTTTCTTTTCCTATAATAAAGTCTTTTAGCTCTTCAACATTGACATCTTCGATAAGTGCAACTATTTTATCAAACATTTTTTCTTCATTTTTATAAATTGATTTCTTCCAAACAAAAGTATAACGATTAGCATTCGCTTCGATTTTAGTACCATCTATAAATACATTTTCAAATAATATTTCCTTTTGCTCTGCTAAATATTTAACTTGCTGATAAAATAAATCTTCAATTACCTCATTTGAAAGATAATCTTTACGAAATCTACTAATTGTAGCATGATCAGGTGCTTTATAGCTTTGAAGCAACCACTTGAAGTTTATATCTCTTTTGCATGCCTTTTCTATTTTTCTGCTTGAATAAATATTTTGAGAATAAGCATAAGATAATATTTTGAACATGATTTTAGGTTCCACTGCCGGTTTTCTTCCAACGGAAGAGTACGCCTTATACAACTTTGTGTAATTTAATCCCTCCAATACATGGCTTAGCAAGCGGACAGAATCATCTTCTGGTATTAAGTTTTCTAAATTTAATGGTAATATAAGTTGAAAATTATCATTAAATTTATTATAATTTTTAATGTATGATTTGTTTATTAGCATAAGTTAATTATACAACTAATGTGAGTTCTTCGGAATTCACATTTTTTTATTTTCATAAAAAAATGAGCCGCTACAAAACTAACTATGTTAGTTTTGCAACAGCCCCTTTATTTTAAATTTATTTTTTTCTTCCAAAGAATGTTTTCTTAGTGCTATGTGTATTTTCGTCTATTGGTTCTCCACAAGCTTCCATGAAATTATATAAGGCTTCTTTTTGTTTTTGATTTAATCCTTTTGGTATATCAACTATAACCCTTACATATTGATCACCTTTTCCAGTAGAATTAACTCTGGTAACACCTTTACCTTTTAATCTAAATAGTGTTCCTGATTGAGTTCCTTCTGGAACAGTATATTTAACATTTCCCTCTACTGTTTTAACAGTAATCTCTGTACCAAGAGCTGCTTTAGCCATTGATATATGGGTATCTATATAGATATCATTTCCTTTTCTTGTGAATTCTTTTGATGGAGTTACATTTATTCTAATATATAAATCTCCAGGACTTCCCCCTCTTAATCCATGTTCTCCTTGTCCTCTAAGAGGCATAACATTTCCAGTATCAACACCTGCTGGAATATTAACTTTTATTTTTCTTGTCTTTCTAACATTTCCATTACCTCTACAATGTGTACAAGGCTTTTCAATTATACTTCCTGTACCATTACATCTGTCACAAGTTGATGTTGATACAAAACTACCAAGAGGAGTTTGTCTTTGTATTCTTACTTGGCCTGAACCTCCACAAGTTGGACAAGTTTTTTTAGAAGTTCCAGGTTCTGCACCAGATCCATGACAATGTTCACAATTTTCACTTCTATTAACTGTGATTTCTTTTTCAACTCCAAAAACTGCTTCTTCGAATGTTAATGTTAGCGTATATTCAATATCATTTCCTCTAACAGGTCCATTTCTTCTACGTGAACTTGAACCACCAGTAAACATATCAAAAATATCTCCAAAGCCGCCCATATCAAAGCCACCAAATCCACCTGATCCAAAACCACCACCATTGAAGTCAGCAGTTCCAAATTGATCATAATTAGATTTCTTTTCCGGATCAGAAAGTACTTGATATGCTTCATTTATTTCTTTAAATCTTTCTTCTGCTTCTGCATTTCCTTTATTCTTATCTGGATGATATTTAATAGCTAATTTTCTAAACGCTCTTTTTATTTCATCATCACTTGCACCTTTTTCAAGGCCAAGAACTTCATAATAATCTTTGTTTGCCATTTATTAATGTTCACCACCTAGTTTTATTTTCTATCTTAAAGAGGGAAGACGAGCCTTGCCTTCCCTCTCATATTATATTAGATAACTAGAATATAGTAAAACTATTTATCCTCATCTACTTTAAAATCAGCATCTACAACATTATCATCATGTGGTGCTTGTTGTTCTTGTTGTGCTCCACCTGCTGCATTTGGATCAAATCCACCAGCTTGAGATGGATCTCCACCTGTTGCTGCATAAACTTTAGAAGATACAGCATAGAATTCTTGAGTTAATTCTTCAGTAGCTTTCTTTATAGCTTCTAGATCTTCTCCATCTTTTATAGCTTTAAGAGCTTCTATTTTTTCAGTAACTTTAGCTTTATCTTCTGCTGATACTTTGTCACCTAATTCATTTAAAGTCTTTTCAGATTGATATATTAATTGATCTGCATTATTTAAAGTTTCAACTTTTTCTTTTCTCTTCTTATCTTCTTCAGCAAATTTCTCTGCTTCTTTTACAGCCTTATCTATTTCATCATCATTTAAATTAGTTGATGCTGTAATAGTTATATTAGCTTCTTTTCCAGTTCCTTTATCTAATGCTGATACTTTAACAATACCATTAGCATCAATATCAAAAGTAACTTCAATTTGAGGAATTCCTCTTGGTGCTGGAGCTATTCCTGATAAAGTAAATCTTCCTAATGATTTGTTATCCATAGCCATTTGTCTTTCACCTTGAACAACATTTATTTCAACTGATGTTTGACCGTCAGCTGCAGTTGAGAAGATTTGACTCTTCTTAGTTGGAATAGTTGTATTTCTTTCTATTAATGGAGTTGCAATTCCGCCAGCTGTTTCTATTCCTAAAGTTAATGGTGTAACATCTAATAATAATACATCTTTAACTTCTCCTGTTAATACTCCTGCTTGAACAGCTGCTCCCACTGCTACACATTCATCTGGGTTAACTCCCTTTGATGGTTCTTTTCCAGTAAAGTTTTTAACTGCTTCTACAACTGCTGGTATTCTTGTTGATCCACCAACTAATATTATTTTTTCTATTTCATTTATAGAAATACTAGCATCACTTAATGCTTTTTTCATAGGTTCTATACTTCTTTGAACTAAGTCATGAGTTATTTCATTGAATTTAGCTCTTGTTAAATTTAGGTCTATATGTTTTGGACCTGTTGCATCAGCTGTTATAAATGGTAAGTTAATATTTGTTTGCATTGAAGATGATAATTCAATTTTAGCTTTTTCTGCTGCTTCTTTTAATCTTTGAAGAGCCATTTTATCTTGTCTTAAATCAACACCATTTTCAGCTTTAAATGTATCTGCTATATAATCCATGATTTTTTCGTCAAAATCATCTCCACCAAGTTTTGTATCTCCATTAGTAGATAATACTTCAAAAACTCCATCTCCTAATTCTAAGATAGATACATCAAAAGTACCACCACCTAAATCATAAACTAAGATTTTATGATTTGAATCCATTTTATCTAATCCATAAGCTAAGGCTGCAGCTGTTGGTTCGTTAATTATTCTTAACACTTCTAAACCAGCAATTTTCCCTGCATCTTTTGTCGCTTGTCTTTCACTATCATTGAAATAAGCTGGAACAGTAATAACCGCTTGTGTTACACTTTCACCTAAGTAAGCTTCAGCATCAGCTTTTATTTTTTGAAGTATCATAGCTGAAATTTCTTGTGGTGAATAATTTTTACCATCTATATTTACTTTATAAGAAGTTCCCATATGTCTCTTTATAGAGATAATAGTTTTATCTGGATTTGTTATCGCTTGTCTTTTAGCTACTTGACCTACTAATCTTTCACCATCTGCTTGGAAAGATACTACTGATGGAGTAGTTCTTGCTCCTTCTGAATTTGTTATAACAACAGGTTCTCCACCTTCCATAACTGCAATACATGAATTAGTTGTACCTAAATCAATTCCTATTATTTTTCCCATAATATATTCCTCCTACATTCGGTTTAATTTATTGTATATTTATTTGAATATTAGCCTCTTTTTTATAGGCAAGTTAATTAATTAGCTACTTTAACGACTGTATATCTAATTATTTTGTCATCTTTCTTATATCCTTTTAAGAATACTTCTGCTATTTGATTTTTTTCAAAATTTTCATCTTCTATATGCATTACTGCTTGATGAAAATTAGGATCAAATTCTGCTGATGCATCTATTTCTTCAATACCTAATTTTTCAAAAGAACTTTGGCAAGATTTCATAGTCATTTCTACACCTTTTTTAAGATCTTCAAGACTTCCTTCTGCCGTTACAGCTCTTTCAAGATTGTCTAGAACAGGAACTATTTCCTTAATTACATCTACACATGCATCTGAGTATATTCCTTGTTTTTCTTTAGTTGTTCTTTTTCTATAATTATCATACTCAGCAGTAACTCTTAATAATTTGTCATTTAAAGATTGTATTTCCTGCTTTAACTTTTCATTTTCTTCTTTATATTTTTTTGCCATGCTAAGTTCATCCTCTTCTTCATTTAAAGGTTCTTCAGAAGTTTCATTATCTAAATTTTCTTTTTCGTTCTCATTATTTTCAATATTATCTTCTTTTTTTTCTTCTTCAATAACATCTTCAACAACTTCTTCATTCTTTAAATTTTCATCGTTATATTCCATTTCTGAAATTACACCTCTTCTCTTTATTGATTGTAAAATTAATTACGTTGATTATTTAATATATTATTTAACTCTTTCACAATTTCAGCCATTATAGCTATAACTCTAGAATAATCTATTCTTCTAGGTCCTATTAGTCCAATAGTTCCAATAGGTCTATTTCCTAAAGAATATTCTGCAGCTATTATACTACACTCTTTAGCTTGAGGCTGATAATTTTCTTCACCTATTCTAATAGTTATATCTGCATTAGTTTTAAGTAAATCCCTTAATGAATCTTTGTCATTAAGAAGAGACAACATTGCCTTAGCTTTTTCAATGTCATTATACTCTGGATAATTGAATATATTTGTAGCACCTTCCATAATTAAGTCAGGTGAATCTGCTGCATTTTTCAATGTTTCATATAACGGAGTTAAAAGAGCATTAAATAAGTCATCATACCCTTTTAAATCTTCCTTTAACTTATTAATCACTTGTAAATTTATCTGATCTATACAAAGATTTACAAGTCTTCTATTAATAACTGTATTTATCTTATTTAACTCTTCTATTGTTGGAGCACACTTAACCCTTATTATATGATTTTTTATTACTCCTGTATCTGTTATTATTACTGACACTAATGTAGTGTTATCAACTTTCATTAATTGAAGTGATTTTATAAAACTTTTTTTAACTGATGGAGCTTGAACTACACAGGTTAAATTAGTAAGTTCTGATAATAATGAACTTGTTTGTCTAACTATTTTATCTACTTCTAACATTGCTGAATCTATAATATATTGTTTTATTCTTAAGTCTTCTTCTGGGGTTAATAATTGATTTTCCATTAGTTTATCAACATATAATCTATACCCCTTACTTGATGGAATTCTACCTGATGAAGCATGAGGTTGCTCTAAATAACCCATATCTTCAAGATCTGCCATCTCATTTCTAATAGTTGCAGATCCAACCCCTAGATTATACTTCTTAGCAATAGTTCTAGAGCCAACTGGATCTCCAGTATGAATATAATCATTGATAATAGCTTGAAGTATTTTTATTTTTCTATCATCAATAGTCATAATCTCACCTCTTTTGTTAGCACTCACTATCTACGAGTGCTAATGACTATGTTTTTAATATAGTATTTATCATGCTTTTTGTCAATTGCATTTATATTTGATATATACATTTTCACTTCTTTTATTTAATTCTTTTTCGTTTTTTCTCTAATTTTCTCTTTTTTACTTTGATTTACTATTAAATTTATATTATAAAATCACTCATAACACTATTAGATAGTTCTATTCCATGGGGTGTTAGATATATTCTACCCTCATTGCGTACTAATAATTCTCTTTTGATATTTTTAACAATAATTAAGCCATATACTTCATCTATATCTTTTTTAAATCTAGCTTTAAATTCTTCTTCTTCTATTCCTTTAATCATTCTAAGCCCCATAAACATAAATTCTTCCATGTTATCATTAATATTATTTATATAAATTTCTTCATTCACACTTTTATTATTATCTATATTTTCAATATAATTCTCTATATTATCTATATTTTTTATTCTTTTTCCATTAATATAAGAACTAGATGAGACACCAAGACCTAAATATTCTTTTAATGTCCAATATACTTTATTATGATAACACTCCTTTCCTTCCTTTGAAAAATTAGAAATTTCATATTGATAATATCCATTTTCTTTTAATATCTTCCTAGCTAATAAATACATCTCTCTTTCTTCATCTTCAGATGGTAAATTTAACTTATTCTGATTATATAAATTGTAAAAGCATGTGCCTTCTTCTATTATTAAGCTATATGCAGATATATGTTCTGGATTAAGTTCCACTATTTTATTTAATGCGTTTTTCCAATCTTCTAAGCTTTGATTTGGAAGTCCAAACATTAAATCTATATTTATATTTTTAAATCCTATTTTTCTTGCTAATAAATAGTTATTTTCAAATTCTTCAAAAGTATGTATTCTTCCAATTTCCTTTAATATAGATTGTTTAGTAGATTGAAGTCCCATACTTAATCTATTTACATTATATTTTTTCATTATTTCCAATTTTTCTTCAGTTAAACTTCCTGGATTACATTCTATAGTAAATTCTAAATCTTTCTCTAAGTTTAAAGTATTTATACACTTTAAAAGTTTTTTTAATTCTTTTTCATTTAAATATGAAGGGGTACCCCCACCAATAAATATACTTTTAATTTTATAGTGATTAACTTTAGATTTAATCTCTTCATTAAGAGCATCTATATATTTACTAATAAATTTTTCTTTTCCTGAATATGAAGGAAAATCACAATATAAGCATTTTTGCTTACAAAATGGAATATGTATATATAAAGACATTTCTTTTAAAAATAGTTCTTTCATCTTTTCTCCTCCTAATTAATACTTTTTAATATTTTAAGTTGGCTATATTTTAATAATTATTTAAAATATAGCCTTTATACAAAAAAAAGCTGACACATTTGTCAGCCTTTTTTATGTGTAAATTTAAAATTTTCTAACACACATTCAAATAAATAACTAGTCAGTATGCCCGTTTATTTTGTCAACAACTTCCTTCTTAGAACCTACTAATAGCACAACTATTAGCAATACCCAAGTCATTGTATTTCATAAAATATACGTCACATCTTCTACTTGGTATTTATTTTCATATATCTAATCAACTTTTAATACGGCCATAAACGCTTCTTGTGGCACTTCAACAGATCCAACCTGTCTCATTCTCTTTTTACCTTCTTTTTGTTTTTCAAGTAATTTCTTCTTTCTTGAAATATCGCCACCATAACATTTAGCTAATACATCTTTTCTCATAGCTTTTACAGTTTCTCTTGCTATAATCTTTGAACCAACTGCAGCTTGAATTGGAATTTCAAACATTTGTCTTGGAATTATTTCTTTTAATTTTTCAGCTATAGCTCTTCCTTTACTGTAAGCTCTCTCATCTGGTACTATCATTGATAAAGCATCTACTACATCACTATTTAATAAAATATCAAGCTTAACTAATTTAGTTGTCTTATACCCCTTAAATTCGTAATCTAATGATGCATATCCTCTAGTTCTAGATTTTAATGTATCAAAGAAATCATAAACTATTTCATTTAGTGGCATATCGTAAATTATAACAGCTCTAGTTTCTTCTATATATTGCAAGTCTATATAAATTCCTCTACGTTCTTGATATAATTCCATAACAGCTCCAACATAATCAGTTGGTGTAATTATAGATGCTTTTACTACAGGTTCTTCCATATAATCTATTTCTGTCATAGGAGGTAAATTAGTTGGATTTGTAATATCTAACACTTCTCCATTTGTCTTAGTAACCTTATATATAACAGATGGTGCTGTTGTAATTATATCTAGATTAAATTCTCTTTCAATTCTTTCTTGAATTATTTCCATATGTAATAATCCTAAGAATCCACATCTAAAACCAAAGCCTAAAGCAATTGATGTTTCTGGTTCAAAATTTAAAGCTGCATCATTTATTTGTAATTTTTCTAATGCTTCTTTTAATTCATCATACTTAGCTCCATCTACTGGATATATTCCTGAATAAACCATAGGTATTGCTGGTTTATATCCTAGTAACGCCTTTTCTGTTGGTCTATTAGCTTCTGTTATAGTATCTCCAACTCTTGCATCTCTAACATTTTTTATTGATGCTGTTATATATCCAACATCTCCAGCACTTAACTCTGATACCGGAAGAGAGCTTGGAATAAATACTCCTACTTCTGTTACATCATAAACCTTATTAGTTGCCATAAGTTTTATCTTATCACCTATTTTTACTTTACCATCTAGTATTCTTACAATACATACAACACCTTTATAGCTATCATAATAAGAATCAAATATTAACGCTTTTAATGGTGCTTCTTCATCACCAGCTGGTGGTGGTAAAGTTTCAACTATATTTTCTAAAACCTGCTCTATATTTAATCCAGTTTTTGCTGAAATCATAGGTGCACTTTCAGCCTCTATACCTATCACATCTTCAATTTCTTGTTTTACCTCTTCCGGTCTTGCTGAAGGTAAATCAATTTTGTTTATAACCGGTGAAATTTCTAAATCATTATCTAAAGCCAAATAACAATTTGCTAAAGTTTGGGCTTGAATTCCTTGAGTTGCATCAACTACTAATAATGCTCCTTCACATGCTGCTAAACTTCTAGAAACTTCATAGGTGAAATCTACATGTCCTGGAGTATCAATAAGATTAAATATATATTCTTCTCCATTTTCTCTTCTATAAACTAGTCTTGCAGCTTGAGATTTTATCGTTATACCTCTTTCTCTTTCTATTTCCATATTATCTAAGATTTGCTCTTCCATTTCTCTCTTAGTTAATGTTCCAGTTGTTTCAAGTAATCTATCTGCAAGTGTTGACTTACCATGATCGATATGTGCTACTATTGAAAAATTTCGTATATATTTTTGTCTTTCACTCATATATATAACTATCTTAATAAGATAGTTTAGTCACCCCCATTGTATTTAAATAAAGCCTTTTATTTTTTCAAGTGCCTAAATTATATCATACATGTATTTGATATTTCTATATAAAACTTTCTCAAAGCCTTTTATCTAAATATTATTCTTCAGATTTATGAACAAAATTATACGCATTTTCTTTTAATCCCGTAAAATTAATGCTGATTTTATTGAACAATTTCTTCAACTTTTTAGTGAAAATTGATTCTTCATTTATTATTAAATCTTTATTACCTATTCTAATTAATAATTGTTTGTTACCTTCTTTATAAATTTTAACTTGCGAATTATCTTTTATAAAATTTGAAAAATCTTCTCCAAACTCTTCCTTAACTAATTTATAATTTTGATTTGTATTTCCAAGTGGAGATAAAGATTTTGTATTAATTATATTTATTTTTATAAGTCCACCAATTACAATTAGAATTAAAAATATTAATGGTAATACTTTTTTTAATAGCCAATGTTTTTTTTCTCTCATTTCAAAAGACCACCTTTAGATATATTTATCTAAATAATGGTCTTATTTCATTAATATTATTCATTATTTTTCACTTTGCTTTAGGCATATTCAAATAAATAACTAGTCAGTATAATAATTTATTTTGTGAATTGCTTCTTCCTTAAAACCTACTAATAGCACAACTATTAACAAAACCCAAGTTATTGTGTTTCACAAAATATCCATCGCATATTTAACTTGTTATTTATTTTCATATGCCTTAAATGTCTTTATATATAAAACTTCTTATCTATTTAATATTTCAGCAAGTACTCTAGCCATGCATCTTGCTGTAACTTTTGCTTCTTCAATTGAATTTACATTAGAACCCATTTCAAAAAGTATACTTCCATCACTTTTACTTTGATTAAATGCATTTTTTCCTCTAGTATAAGTTAGTATTTTTCGTGTTAATCCCGGAAATAATTCATTAGTCTTATTAAATACTCTTTCTGTCAACTCTTTATTTTTCTTATATCTTGTACTATTTTTAGCATTTACAAACATAATTTTAGCAGCATTATTTCCTTGTACTTTTGTAGTCATTGCATCTTTATTAGGTACAGAATCTCTATGCAAATCTAATATAATTTTAAAATCACCATATTTTTTCAAATATTTATCTACAGTTTCACTTGACCTTTTATAACTATCATTATATGAAACACTATGATTTGTCTTATCATGTATTACCGAAATTCCATAATTCTCTTCTAATTCTTTTGCTAACACATCTCCTGCACCAACTACATTAGCATTTTCATCAGTAGTATCAGGAGCACCACCAGGAGCTTCTGCATACCCCTCTGTTGTATGAGTATGATAAATTAAGACCTCTGGTTTTGATGCATTTAATTGTTTCTTCAAAGAAGGATCATAAATTTTATTGTTTAAAGATTTTTCCTTAGAAGAAAATTTTAATATACTATCTTCATTTACACTAAATTGATTAAAAGTTACTTTAGACTCTTCTTTATCTCCAATATTATAAAAAAATCCTACTTCACTTTTTAATATATTTTTATAAGTTAAGCAATCCAAACCAACAGCTTTTAAAACAACATTTTCTAATGATAAATTATTTTCTGCATAACTTTCTTCATTATAAACTTGCTCTTTTACTAATGGCATACCTAAATTTAATAATTGAACATAGGCATACCCACCTCTTTCATTACAGTTTTTTAAAATATTACCAACTCTAAAAAAAAATATTAGTATTATAATAATTAAAAATATCATTCCACCATTAACTCCTGAAAGAAGCTTAATTCTTGTATTCTGTTGTTTAAAACTTTCTCTTCTTGGCGTAATTTTATACAAGTTAATCCCCCCTTGCTTCTTTTATATTTATATTATTAAATTTACATAATTATTATATTTATTTATAAATTTATTAACTTTAAGAAAATATAAAAAATCGACGGCTCCACAGTAGCCTTGGCGATTTTTTACGTATCAGCCTTTTCGAACGTATGTAAGAAAAATCTGGCAGGTAAATATATTTTCTTTTTATTATTTAAGTTTTATTTCTTAATCTTTACGCAAAAATATAATCTAGGTTATCCAAAGATTTAAAAAAATATAATTTCTTAAAGAATAAAAAAGTGGCTTAGCCACTTTTTTAATTTAAAAATTTATTTATATCTTCCATTTCCATATCAGGTTGAAGAGACATATTTATTCCATTTGATATAATTTTAGATAAAGCTTCTACAATCATATCCACCTCTTTTGGTGCTACTATCAATTCGCCAACATTAGCAGATAAAACTTCTTTTATAAGAAGCTTCTTTTCTGATTTGTCAATATCTTTTAGCATATTGTAAAATTCTTTTCCAGATGAAACCTTACTTATTAATTCATCTATTACTAGATCTATAGAATCACTTGCTATTGTTGCAGCATCAACAACGGTAGGAACACCTACTGCTATTACTTTTACTCCTAAAGTTTTCTCACTTATTTCCTTTCTGTTATTTCCAACACCTGCACCTGGTGATATTCCTGTATCTGATATCTGGATAGTTCTATTAACTCTTTCTATATGTCTTGATGCTAATGCATCTATACAAATTACTATATCTGGTTTGACTTTATCTACTAATGACTTTATAATTTCTCCTGTTTCAATCCCTGTTATCCCCAACACTCCTGGTGCTATAGCACATACTGATCTTACTGTATCATCCATCACCTCTGGCATAACAACCTCTAAATGCCTAGTAACCATTATTTTCTCTGCAACCTTAGGACCCAAAGCATCTGGTGTTACTTGCCAATTTCCAAGACCAACTACTAATGCAGTTTGTTTTTTTTCCAAATTAATAAGTCTCTTAAGTATTTTTCCTAAAACTTTAGAAACATCATCCATTATTCCACCATCATATACTGTAAATTCAGGAATATCTATTGTTATATAATTTCCTATAGGTTTCCCTATTTTTTTAGCTCCCTCTTCATTTTTTACTTTTACAGTTGTAAATTTTATTTCTCCTTCTCTTTCTTCTTCTGCAACAACTCCATCTATTTCTCTATTATGTTTCTTTATATACATTTCTCTTGATTCAATAGCTAAATCTGTTCTAACATCCATTATTTCATTACCTCCATCTCTATTTATGTAATAATATTATTTTTCCTATATGTTTAAATTTAATACTTGAATTACATAACTTTCAATGCTATAATAAGGTTTGTTGAAATTAAAAGAAAAGCAGATTTCCCCAAAAGCTGCAGGGGCCCTATAAAAATTTAAGGGGGTGAATGAAGAATGGCAAACATAAAATCAGCAAAAAAGAGAATTAAAGTTACTGAAACTAAAACTTTAAAAAATAGAATGATAAAATCAGCATTAAAAACTGTTATCAAAAATTTTGAAACTGCTGTAGCTGTTAACAATGTTGAAGAAGCTAAAGCTGCTTTCGTAGCAGTAACTAAATCTTTAGATGTAGCTACTTCAAAAGGTGTTGTTCACAAAAACATGGCTGCAAGAAAGAAATCTAGATTAGCTGCGAAATTAAACGCTATGGCGTAATCTAATAAACCCACCATTTGGTGGGTTATTTATTTTTATATATATTATCTTTTTACTGTTAAAGTATTTACAAGTAACAATTCCATTTCCATAGTCTTATCTACTCCACTTGACTTTAAATTATTCTCTGTATTAACACATAATTTTACCAATTCACTTAATTGCTTTTCTGTAAATTTATTACTTTGCCCTATTAATTTTTCACAAACAAACTGTGGTAATCTTAATTCTTTTATAAAATCACTTACTCGTTTACCTTGTCTTAAACCACTTTTAATATCATACAGTTTAACAAAATGTCTTTGAATATTACTTATTATAAGCATATGTTGATCAGATTTATATAAAATATCTTTCATTACATCCATGGCTCTTTCAATTTTTCTTTGTGCTATAAGTTCTACTAAATCAAATACATCTTCTTCACCATTTGAAGATATTAACATATCAATATCTTTTTTAGTTATTTCTCTTCCACTCGTATAAGAAATTAATTTGTCAACTTCTCTTTTTATTATGTCAAAGTTATTTTGCACCTTTTCTGCAAAATACATAAGTTCTATTCTTCCTATATTCTTTTTTTTCAATTTAAATATATCATTTATTTTTTTTATATAAGTATCCCTTCTTAACTTATCACAATATACTACATTAATTAATTTATCTAATGAATTCAATTTTTTATTTTTATTTGGTTTTTCTCTTTTATCATTAAATAAATAGTACATTATTAAAATAGTATATGGTGGCATATCAGAGGCATATTCTAATATTTTTTTATAAAGTTTATTAGAAGCTTCATCACTCTTATCTTTTAAAAAGTTAGCTCTATATACAATTACAACTTTCTTCTCACTCATTAAAGGAAAAGTTTCACATGCATTCATAATATCATCAAAATTTGTTTTCATACCATCTATTTTTATCAAATTAAGATTATCTTTATCATTACTTATTGTTTTATTAAGTATTGAATTTATAGAGTCTTTTATTATTTCTTCATCTAATCCACAAAATATATATGAATTTCTTATAGTTCCTTTTTCAATTTCTCTTTCAAAAACTTCATAATTAATCAAAACAAAATCCCTCTTCCTTTATTACACATCTAAAATAACACTTTATCTTTAAATAATATAACTTTATTTATATTATTGTCACTAAAATTTATTATAACATAATCTTTAAAATTAACTTTTTTATTATTAGTTTTAAGCATATAATTTTTATTATTAACTTTTAATACATAACTATTTTTATATTTTCTTATTTTAGCTTTATTCCCTATATTTATAATACAATTATCACGATATACTTTATTTGTAAGAGTAATATTCTTTAATCTTTTTATATCTATATTATTTTTCTCTACTAAAAGTACCCTATCACCTTTATAAGTAATTAAAAAAGCTCCTTCATTATAATATTGTATTTCAGGCATAGGACTATATAATTTAATACCTATAACTAATATAAATAAAATCGGAAAGTAAATAAATTTCTTTTGATTATTTTTTATAAAATACAAACTAATTAAAATACTCATATAAAATATAGCTATATATTCATTACAATTAATTATAGGTAATGAATAATATTCAATTTTATCTATAGTCCAATCAAACCATCTTAATATAATTAAATTAATATAACTACAAAAATCAAATAAACTAGGAATAAAACATGTGATAGGTAAAGTATTCCCACATATTACCATTAGATTAATTAATGGTAGTAAAAATAAATTTCCTAATACAAAGTTAATAGATACATCTTTAAAAACTAAAACTAAATATGGAAAAGTAAATATTTGAGCTGATAAGCTTATACTTAAAGTATTCCTTAATATACTAGGTAATTTATAAAATCTATAATTAAACTTTTTATTATATAAAATTATACCTAGTGTTGCCAAATACGATAATTGAAATGAAACTTCAAAAACAGCATAAGGTCTAATTAATAAAAGTATTATTCCTGATACACTTAATGCCGAAAGAGAGTTATTGTTTCTTTTTACTAAATGACTTAATTCCAATGTACTTAACATTAAAAAGGCTCTAATACTAGAATAATTTCCACCAGTAAATAAAACATATACTATACTAAATAATAACCCTAATTTTACTCCTAAAAATCTTTTTAAAACACTATATACTATGGCAACATGTAATCCTGAAACACTAATTGCATGTATTATTCCAAAATTTTTCATATTATCTTTATCGTCATAATCTAAATAATCAGAATATCCAAAAGCAATTGATGATATTAATCCTGCTTTTCTTTTACCAACATTCTCTTCTAGCATCTTATAAACTTTATTTTTTAAATAATATAAATTACTTATAATATCATTGTTTTGTTTATTTACTTTAGTTATAAATAAAGTACCCACTATTCCTTTTTCTTTTATAGAATTATCTTTAAATTTTCCATTTACATTAAATTTATCTCCTACATTTATTTCTTTTTTAAAATTTTTCAAAATCACTTTTTTTCCATTATAAGAACCAACAGTCTCATATGAATTATTTTTTATTATTCTTATATTATGTTGTGATGCATATGAAGTATTATAGTATGAATAATTAATAACTATTCCCATAATAAAGAAAAAACTAATTATAAAAGTAAATTTGATTCCACAATAATATAAAATGCATATAAAAAAGAAGCAAACAATAAAAATTGTAAGCTTCTTAAAACTATCAAATAATCCATAAAAAATAGAACTTAAAATTAAAGTTATAAAAATATAAACTATTGGATTTACTACTTCTTCTATCTTTTTTAAAGTCAAATAGCTCACCTCATTAATGAGTTTTGCCATTTTTTAAATAAAATTTCAAAAATAATTAAAGATACTATTATTATAGCTGAAATAATCATTAAATTATTTGTTATAATTATCTGCTTTAGCATAAAAATTAATCCTAAAAACATTATAGATAAAATTATAGAAATAACCATTAATTTTCTTTCTATTGATGAAACTCTCAAACTTATTCCGCTATTGAATGAAGCAAATATAATTCCACCTAAAGATATTGTTAAAAAAGAAATAAAATATCTACTGCTATCTTTTAATATATAGGTTGATATGAATATTATTGAACTTAATAATATTGATCTTAACACAACTTCTTTTCCACTTATATTTTTTCCATTCTTCAATAGTAAAATTAATGATATTGGTATACTTAATATTATATTAGTATATAAAATATTAGAAATATCTAATGGTTGATTTATTTCACTCATTAAAGATAAAAATAATGTGATTATTTGAGTTAAAACCAAAGTATATATCCCTTTAAATGCCCTATTAATATTATGACTTAATTTAGTAGCATAATCCTTTATCTTAAAAAATCCATCTAAATAATTTTCTTTTATATAAACATCTGATATTTTCTTAACTAATAACGATGGTTGACCTTTTGCAATACCAACATTTGATAAATTTAAACTTGGTAAATCACCTAAAGTTTCACCGGTTGCTGATATCTTATATCCATCCTTATTAAATAATGCTATTATTTGTGATTTTATTTCTGGATTAATTCTTGAAAACACTCTTACTTTATGTAATAAATCTTTTAACTCTTGGGAATTTAAAGTATCTAATTCTATTCCTGATACAACTTGCTCATTTTTGTATATAAATCTTGCTTTTTTAGCTGTTGTAATCGCACTGATTTTATTCTCTTCTGTAAATAAAATTGGTATTATACCACTATTTTTTATTTTATTAACCCTATCTTCAATATCATCTTTAAGTGGATTCTCTAACGCTATAATCCCTACAAAAACCATGTTACTCTCTATATTTTCATCAGTTGATGGCTGATAACTAAAGTTCCTATAAGCAAAGGCCTGAGTTATTAAACCTTGCGCTGAAAACTTTATATCAATATTTTTTACTTTGGCTTTTTCTTCAGCAGTAAATTCTTTTTCTACTCCATCTATCATAATATGAGTACATCTATCTAATATTGAATCTAAGTTTCCACGGGAATTAGCCCTATACCATCTTTTTATCTTATTTACAACGGTTATCATTCTCTTGTCAAAGTCCATAGGGATTTCAATAATTCTAAAATTTTGTTTATCTAAATCTGATTTATAAACTTTCTTTTTGGCAGCATATTCTAAATATGCTATTTCTTCTAATTCACCTTTATTTTCTTCTTCATCATTATATATTCCATTATTGCATAATAATGATATATCTAATATTCTAGTAGTATTTATGTCTTTTGTGTATTTAATATCTTCTGCAAAAAATATTTCATTACTAGTGAATATCTTTTTTACTATCATCTTTTCTTGAGTTATACCACCAATTTTATCTAAACACATTATATTTATATCATTTATTAGATCAAATGTTGAAAAATTTATAATGTTAATATCTTGTTTTAAAAATAATTGCAAAATGTATTTAACAGCTAATGTTATTATTAAAATAATAGGTAAACAACCAATTATAATAAAGCCATTATATAAATAACCTATATCTTTCTTCACTAAATCAACAGCTATTATTCCAAATATCAACATAAAAAAACTATATAAAAGATACTTTCCCCATTGTTTTTGCACTTTATTTAATAGTGTATTTTTTCTATTACTTGCATATGTAAGCATTGCTAAAAGTCTTCCAAGTTGAGTAGAATTTCCTATTGAAATTACTATTCCCTCACCAGATCCTTCTTTTATCACAGAACCTTTAAAAAGTATATTATTCATTTCACTAAGAGAATTTATTCCTCCACTTATTTTACTTTCAAATTTTTCCTTTAAAAAACCTTCTCCAGTAATATTTTTTTCATCTACTTTTATATTATTAGCTTTTATTATTCTTATATCAGCAGGAATTAATGAATCCTTTTTAAAAACTACTATATCACCTATCAATATATCTTCTACCTTTATTATTTGCTGTACACCATCTCTTATTACAGTAGCAGTAGCAAAATTTAATTTTTCTAAAAATCCAATTTCTTTATCTTTTCTAATATTATAGTACATAAGTGCAACAATATTTATTATTAAAAATCCTAAAACAACAAATTTAAAATTATTGAAATTTATTATAAATAATAAAATAGTTATTATGAAATATATTAATATATGTATTTGCTTAAATACACCTAATATATTTTTAGATAATCTATTACCATTTGGTAATCCTATTTTATTGGTTCCATATTTATTTTTTCTAGCTTCACACTCACTACTGCTAAGTCCCCTTTGTGCATTGCTTTCTAACATTTCAACTACTTGAATCCATGTATTATTACAATATTTGTCCAAAAAATCCCCCACCTAACTAATAATTAAATAAATAATAAACCAGTTATACAACTGGATTATTATTTATTAATTATAGTATAAATGTTAGTGAGATAAAAATAAAGTTAAAAATCTAGTCTTTCGTTTTAGGGTTGAATATTAAAGCCATTAAATAACCAAAAAAAATAGCTGCAGTTATTCCTCCTGCTGCACCTTTAATCCCCCCTACAAAAGCTCCAAGTAACCCTATCTCTTTTACTTCTTTTATTGCAGCTTTTGCTAATAAATTCCCAAATCCCGGTAAAGGAACAGTAGCTCCAGCTCCTCCTATTTCAACTATTTTATCGTATATTCCAAAAGCACCTAAAATAGCTCCTATTGTAACAAATAAAACGAGTATTCTACCTGGTGTTAAATTTGTTGTATCCATTAATATCTGTGCTATTATACATATAATACCACCAATTATAAAAGCATTTAAGTATTCCATCTATGTACTACACTCCTTTCAAAACTTATTTCATTTCTATTGAAACTGCATGTGCTATACCTGGTATACTTTCACCTTGAAGAGATGAAGTTGGACTCATTAAAGCTCCTGTTGATACTAACAATACATTTTTTATTTCTTTTCTCATTAATTTTTTATATAATTCTCCTGCAAATACTACTGCTGAACATCCACATCCACTTCCTCCTGCTGCAGTTTTTTGTAATTCATTATTAAAAATTGCTTCTCCGCAATCCATGTGATTTGCTCTTATATCAAAACCATATTCTGCAATCAACTTATCTGCTAATTCTTTTCCCACACTACCTAAATCGCCAGTTGCTATAACATCATAATATTGTGGTTTTCTTCCAGTATCTTTAAAATGACTTACTAATGTGTCTACAGCAGCCGGAGCCATAGCAGCTCCCATATTATTAGGATCTTTTTGACCATAATCCTTTACTTTTCCAGTAGTTACATAAGTAACTTCTGGAAACTTCCCTTCATGCCCCAATACTAAAGCTCCAGAACCAGTTACTGTCCATTGACAAGTAGCTGATCTTTGACATCCATATTCTAAAGGAAATCTAAATTGCCTTTCTGCCGAGCTAAAATGAGAAGATGTTGCAGCAATTACGTATTCTGCACATCCAGCATCCATTATTATAGAAGCTAAACTTAAAGATTCTGTCATTGTAGAACACGCTCCATATAATCCAAAAAAAGGTATTTCAAATTTTCTTGCTGTAAAACTAGAAGATATTATTTGATTTAATAAATCTCCTGCAAAAAGATAATCTATATCACATTCTTGTAAATTAGCTCTTGATAAAGCCTGTGTTATAGCCGTATACATCATTTCACTTTCAGCTTTTTCAAAACTATCTTTACCACAAGTATCATCATTTAATATTTGATCAAAATATTCCTTTAATGGTCCTTCTCCTTCTTTGGGACCTACTACAGAATAAGAAGAAATTATTTTAGGTGGATTTGTTAACTTAACTGTTTGAGAACCTATTTTCTTATTATTTGTTTTCATATTTACACCTACCTTAACTAAAAAAACTACAGCAATTAATCTTAATATCTAATTAATAACATTTTAAGGCACATTCAAATAAATAGTCAGTATGCTCGTTTATTTTCATATGCCTAATTTAAAAAATAGACATTACATAATACACAATTCCTATAATTACAGATGTTCCTATTCCATATACAAGAACTGGTCCTGCAATTGTAAACATTTTTGCAGCTACCCCAAAAACAAAACCTTCTTTTTTAAATTCTATAGCTGGTGATACTATGGCATTTGAAAAACCTGTTATAGGTACTACTGTTCCAGCACCACCAAATTGAGCTATTTTATCATATATACCAACTCCAGTTAACAATGCTCCTAAAAAAATCATTGCTATAGAAACAATTGTTTTAACTTGATCTTCTGGTAATCCCAAAGTTGATACATAATTATTAATAAATTGACCTACACAACAAATAATTCCTCCAACGAAAAATGCTTTAGCACAATCCTGAAATATTTTAGGCTTTGGTTCAACTTGTTTAGCCATTTTTTCATATTTTTGTATTATAATTTTTTCATTTTTTTTCTTCAATATATACCACGTTGCTACCCTATACCTATAAAATATTTATAGGCTTGTAACATTCTCCTTTCTTTTTTACTTTGTATATAAATATATAATTATTATTTGTAAATTTAGAAAATTTAATTATGTTAATTTATTCCTTTATAAAAAATAATTATAATACACTTGAATTTTTAATTTTATAATTTTCTTAAAAAAGTGGCTATGCCATGCTTTTTAGCTGATTGTTGATAATTGAGAGTTTTGGTTGAAAGTCTTAAGACTTTATAAAAATATATATTTTAAAATTCTATAACATTTTTTCTTATAGCGCTCAACTCTCCCACTCAACTAATATTTGATTAAACCTAGATCTTATCAGTCTTTAAAACTTTATGCTTTCCTAGACATGAACAAAAAAACAGATGATTTCTCATCTGCTTTTTATATTATATTAAATTATTGTTCTTCTAATTTTTCTCTCATTTTTAAAAGAACCTTTTTCTCTATTCTTGATACCTGAACTTGACTTATTCCAAGCAATTTAGCCACTTGAACCTGAGTCTTATCCTTAAAATATCTTAAAACAATAATTTGGCGTGCTTTTTCATCTAAACTCCTTAAGGCCTCTTTTAATGCTATCTTATTTATCATTCCAATATCATCTTCGCTTTTTTCACTTAATTTATCTATAAGTAATACTGGTGCTCCATCATCTTGATGAATTGTATCATAAAGATATTGTAAACTATTGGCTGATTCTACTGCAAAAACTATTTCTTCTTTATCTACGCCTGAATATTCAGAAAGTTCTTCTATAGTAGGACTTCTATTTAATTTTTTAGTTAATTCTTCTTTTATAAAATGTAGACGTTTTGCCAAACTCTTAACATTACGACTAACCTTTATCATTCCATCATCTCTTAAAAACCGCTTTATCTCACCAATTATCATAGGTACTGCATAAGTTGAAAATTTAACATTATAATTTAAATCAAAATTATTTATAGCCTTTACGAGTCCAATAGAACCTATTTGAAATATATCTTCATAATCATAACCTCTATTTAAAAATTTTTTACTTATAGAAGCAACTAAAGGTAAATTCATTTCTATTAATCTATTCATAGCCTCTGAATCTCCATTTTTAGCTAAAGGCAATAATTGTGAATTATCATTGTAATTAAATTCCTCTCTATTAAAATTCCCTATACCCATATTTTACCCCTAACTTAATATGTTAAACTTTTTCTTCATTCTAATCCTTGTACCTTTTTCCCTTTCACTTTCAACTAACAACCCATCCATAAATGTTTCCATAACCGTAAAACCCATTCCTGACCTTTCTAAGTCAGGACGTGAAGTATATAATGGCTCCATTACTTTAGGTATATCTTCAATCCCCTTTCCATTATCTACAATCTCAATAGTAACCTCTCCATTGAAAATTTCAACTTCAATTTTTATAATCCCATCTTCTCTATTCTCATATCCATGTATTATTGAATTAGTTACTGCTTCTGAGACAGCTGTTTTTACATCACTTATTTCATCTATAGTTGGATCTAATTGAGCTATAAATGCTGCTACAGCTACCCTTGCAAAAGCTTCATTTTGAGATTTACTTATAAACTCCAAACTCATTTTATTATCATACACAATAAATCCCTCCATCTTAAATGCATCTTACTGCCTCATCTACAGTTTTATAATGTTTAATTATTTTATATAATCCTGTCAGTTCAAAAACTTTATTTACACTATCTCTTATATTACAAATACAAAGAGCGCCACCTTTTCCAGCAAGTTTTTTATTTCTTGCAACAACAACTCCGATTCCAGAACTGTCCATAAAACTCACTCCAGAAAAATTTAAAATTAATTTTTGTATATTATCTCTATCAATTCTATCGTCTATCCTAACCCTAACTTCTTCTGCACTATGATGATCTAATTCACCCATCATATTTACTATTAAAATTTCATCATACTTCTCAAATTTTAAATCCATATAAAATACTCTAAAATTTTCTTAGAGTAATTCACCTCCTTAGTTTCTTTACCATATTTTAACATATATTTTTATGCACCGTCAATTTGTTTTATTACATTTTTTTCTAAAAAAAAGAATAGATACTAAGTCAATTCTTTTACTCAGTACCTATTCTATTATATTTTTTTACTTTTTCCTTTTGCTTGGCTTATATTTTGCTATTTCTTCTTCTATAATCTTAAAAAATCCTTTAATTGTTTCACCATCATTTAGTATAAGAATTTCTATAGCATCCTCAATTGTAGACATGGTATAAATGTGAAAATCACCCTTACTTATACTTTCTTCTACATCTTTATCTAAAATCAATTCATCTTTATTCATATTAGGAATTAATACGCCTTTACCACTAACTGTGTCCATAGCACTACATACAGTATAAAATCCTTCAATTTTTTCATTTACCATTCCTATTGGTTGTACTTCTCCAAATTGATTTATAGATCCAGTTACTGCAATATTTTGTTTTATTGGTTTTTTACTAAGTGCTGATAGTATACATATTATCTCGGCAACAGAAGCACTGTCTCCTTCAACTAATGAATAGGTTTGTTCAAAACTTAATTGAAAATCAACAGGCAAGCTTTCATAAGGACTCAATAAATTATTTATTAATCCGGTTAAAATCCCAATAGATTTTTCATGAATATTACCACTTAATTTACTTTCTTTATGAACATCAATTATTTTACCTGTGCCTTGAAAAGCTAAACAAGTTATTCTCATTGGTCTTCCCAAACTAAATAAACTTGTTCCAATTACAGCTAGTCCATTAGTAGAACCTACTTTTTCACCATTTATTGATAATAATATTTTATTATTCTTATAACTTTCTAACATTTGTTCATTAATATCTTTATCATCACAATGATAGCTACTTATAATATCATCTCTAATTATAGAAAATCTGCCATCATTATTTGCTTTATCATTAGCTAGATATAGTATCTTATCAATATAATAGTTATCAATAGAAATCTTATTTCTATTTCCTATAATTCTAGATAAATATTTAAATATTTCTTCTATAGCTCCTTGTTCTAAATCCAATAAGCCTTCATTCTTTGCTTTGTTTTTAATATAATTGGCTATTAAACTTCTAGAAGCATCATTACACTTTAATTCACTTTCCATTTCAACCTTTAATGGAAATATTCTTTTAAATTCCTCATCTTTTTCATAAAGTATGCTAAAAGCCTCATAATCACCTATTAAAATAACTTTAACATTAACTGGTATTGATTCTGGCTTTAACCCTTCTAAAGATAGAACTTCCAAATAATTTTTAGTATAGCTATAATCTACTTTTCCAAACATCAGTACTTTTTTTAAATAATAATAACTATAACCACCAGCCAATAAAGAATTTAAATTCAAAATTAAGCATCCTTCATTAGCTCTTAACAAACTTCCTGGATGTATTAACCCTATATCTGGTAAATAACCTCCATTACTATTTTTATACTCTATATTTCCAATTAAATTATTTATTGTAGGATTTTCTTCAAAAATAACCCTTGGATGTGGTACATCTTTATTATCAACAAGTACATTAATTTGAAACTTTATAAAAATTTCATCTATATATGACTGATCCTCTTCTAGACTTACTGTGTAACATTCAACAAGTTGATCCTCAATCCAATCAAACATTTGAGAAAGATGCATACAAGCAAGTTTATCAGTTACAAATTCAAACAATAAATCTTCTTTAGCTTCTTTCATTTCTTTTTTTAGATATTCTCCATACATAACTCTTAAATCATTTATTGATTTAATTTCAAGAGCTGTTAACTTATTCAAAACTAATTGTGCTTCTTTTTTTAGTTCTGATACTTGTTCATTTATCACACCTTGTTCATCATTCTCTAATTCATCATATTCATCTTCAGTCATTTCATTACCTTCTGATTTTAATGGAATAAATACAAAGCCACCATTTGTTGCTTTTACATCAAAATTATTTTCTTTAGCTCTCTTCATTAAATCAGAAATATATTTATTTCTTTTCTCCTTAGTTTGTTCAATTAATTCTTCTTTTTCTTCATTAGATGAACCATTATAAAATTCTATTACACAATCAAAATATTGATTTTTTATATCGTCTATTCTCTCTTTTAATAAGGTTCCTTTTCCACTTGGTAAAAATAAAACTTTAGGATTTAACAAATCGTCTGTAGTAACATAACATATATCTTTAGGAGCTCCTTCTTCTTGATATATTTCTGAAACATAATCCATTAAACTACTTAATTTATCCATAGCAAATGAGTCAATATAATATAAGTTGTATCCATTTTTCTTAATTTTTAAAGCTCTTTTTATATCCTTTAATCTTGAAGTAACTTCTGGTAATTCTGCAAGTCTCTCTTTATCAGATAATTCTTTAAAAGAACATTTAAATATAACTTCACTTGGAGTTAATTCATTTTTCATAAACCATATCCACTTTGAAGTTTTTTTCTGTAACTTAAACTGTGATTAAATCTTCAAAAGTAGTTTCCTCCTTAATTTAGTAGTATATTAATATTAATATTCTTCAATTGAAAAAATAGATATAGTTTTTTAGTTTTTATTCGTATTTTACTACTAAATTTTTATAATTAAGCATATAAAAATAAATAACAAGTCAAAGATGCGACAAATATTTTGTGAAATACAATGACCTAAGTCCTGCTAATAGTTGTTCTATTAATAGGTTCCAAGGAAAAAGTAGTTCATAAAATAAATTAGCATACTGACTAGTTATTTATTTGAATGTGCCTTAAGCTAATACTTCATTAAAGACCCCTTGATTTTTACTTATTAAGAACGAATATGTACTAAATGCCAGCAATTCGTCCAAATATTTTATATTTTTATTTTTTAGGCTCATGAATGTAATTACTAAAACAATAATATTTCTAAATCCTTTATCTATATAAAATTCATATTCAAGTTCTTCATCGCATAAATATTCTACAACGTCTTTCATTTTATCAATAATTTCATGTATATCCTGTTTTTCTACTAATACACCTAATACACTTAAAAATTGATTACTTATTTTAAAATCATTTTCCTCTAAGGACCTTAAAAGTTCTTCTGCCTTACATATTGCATCCTCATATTCATTTAATAATATTGTATTAGTCAATCCCTGTACACTATTATTAGAAAATAAATCTAAATTCAAAACATAATTAAAAACTTTTTCCATATATTCAGTTATAGAATCAAATTTAGTACAATTTATTGCTAATAAAGTACAAAATAAATAATCGTCTTCTTTAGTTACATTTCCATATTTAGATTTTATAATTTTATATATTTCCTTAGTTTTATGAATTATATCTTTCCTGTTTTCCTTATCTACATATTTTACAATTGAATATGCTGATAAAACCAAATATCCACACTCATTAAAATTTTCTTCTAATAATAAATCAAACACCTGAATTATTTCATCAGTTAACTTTATTTTATCTATATTATCATTCATTATTGATATTAAAAATGATAATATATATAACATATCTCCTCTAAATGGTGACATTCTAGAAGTCTTATCTTTTATAATTTTTCTTATATATTTAATTTCATCAAACTTAATATTTTTATTATAATAACCATTAAGTAAAGCTGAAAAATGATTAATATAATCTCCATCATATCTTAATGCTTCTTTAACATTAATATAGTTTTCTACTGTAGTATCACAAACTATTTTGGTATTAGTGTCTATTATAATCTCCCCCTAGTTTCTATTAATCTATAATTAATAAAATAGCTTTCTTCTTTGCTTAATTATATAATACCTTTATGACATATTTGTGTCTAAATTTATTATTTAATTATTAATAAATACTGTATTTATTCTTAAAAAATATATAAAAATAAAATGGCTACGCTACCCTTTTTAGTTAATTAAACCTAGATTTTATCAGTCTTTCAACTTTCAAAAATTTTTAGTAATCCAATGTTTCTAGGTAATATCACACTATACCATTATAATTAATAATACAAGTTTAGTTAATTTTTTTTCTTATTTCATTTACAGTTGAGCTTATAGAATCTAATGTATTTAATCTTTCAGTAAGTTGTTTTATTATATCTTGATAATTTTTTTCTCTTTCTTCTTGTTTTAAATCTCTATTCTCTTGTGCTTTTAATATGTATATTATAAGCACACAACTTAAAATCGTCCAAATTCCTTGAGTTGTAGCTAATTTTATTAATTGATCAAACATAAATTCCCTCCTTACATAATATTCTTTTTAAAAATTTCAAAGCTTGTCTTTTAGACTTATTTACAGCTTGTCTTGATATTTTAAGTCTTTCAGCAATTTCTACATCTGACAATTGTAAATAAAATTTTAAAAATATTATCTTCTTTTGTTTAGGTTTTAATAATGAAATTAAATCTTTAAATATTACATTGGAATATTCATTACTATTATTATTCTTATCTAATATATTTAAAAGTTCCTCATCAGAATTATAAGTTATAAGAGATGTATAAGAATTTATTTTATAATATAAATTTATTGACTTATTATTAAGACATCGTCTTATATATCTTAGAACTTCTTCATCATCTTTAAATCTATCAACTTCTAATTTTAAAGTAAGCTCATATAAATATATAATTAAATCTGTAGATGCTTCAGGATATTTCAACTTATAACTTAGATAACTAATTTTAGAATTAAAATAAGATAATATATCCATGAAATTATTAGAATCTTCTTGAAATAATTTTATTTTTTTTAATAAATCTGTAGGCATATGACCACTCCTTAAGTTGTAATAACTCTGCAATCAGAGTTTTATATACCTACTAAAAGTAAAAATCCAAAAAATATGTAAACCTATTTTTTTGAATTTTTGTATTTTAATTCAAACATTTTTCTACATAAATAAATATATTATATAAATTTTCGATGAATATTTTTATAAAAATTGTAATTTAGACATAAAAAAGCAAAAATTAAAAGCATTGAGTAAATAAAACTCAATGCTTTTAATCTCTTAAATTTATATTTTTTTAAACAAAATAGTTTTTGTAAATAAATTATATTAAACTAAATATTTTTTATATTTAAATCCATTACATTATAATAGAAATTT
This sequence comes from Clostridium taeniosporum, assembly GCF_001735765.2. Taxonomy (NCBI): domain Bacteria; kingdom Bacillati; phylum Bacillota; class Clostridia; order Eubacteriales; family Clostridiaceae; genus Clostridium; species Clostridium taeniosporum. The sequence goes on along the minus strand of NZ_CP017253.2, from coordinate 865,168 downwards.
TCTTGTTTACATTTAACTGTATGTTTATAAAATATTTTTAAAATTTCTAAATATGAAAGCTGTCTTTTTAACTTTATTTCATATTTATTTATCAATAATGCAATTGCACCTGATACAAAAGGTACTGCCATAGAAGTTCCTGATAAAATAGCATAACTATTTTTTAAATGTGTCGAATATATATCTGTCCCTGGAGCTATAACATTAATTTTGTTATTTAAATCTGAAAAATAAGGTATTTTTTTATTATTATCCATAGCTCCAACAGAAATGACTTCATTGTAATTGGCTGGATATTGGCATTGCTTTTTTAACTCATGAAAACCTATATTCCTTATTGAAGAAACAATAATAATATTATGTTTAATAGCTTTCTTAATTGCATCATGCAATTCTTTTATATCTTCTTGTAATCCTAAAGACATAGATATAATTCTTACTCTACTATTATCTTTTCCCCTCCAATTTATACAATAATAAATTGCTTTAATTACATCTTTATAATTTCCTTTTCCATATTTATTTAATGTTTTCAAAATTAACAACTTAGATTTTGGAGCAACACCAATTGCTTTACCTGAATTTCCATCGGCTCCAATTATTCCAGCAACATGAGTTCCATGTCCATTGTTATCACAATATATATTCTCATCACTATAATCTTTGGTAAAATTATGACCATCTAAAATATTATTTTTCAATTCATTATGATAACTATCACATCCAGTGTCAAATACAGCAACTACTATATTATCCCCCATATATCCTTCACGCCATAGAGATTGAGCATTTATTAATTTAATACCATAATGTATCTTTAAAGTTGTCATATCCATATTATTATCTTGAAAAATCATTATGATTTCTTAAATTATCCACTATAAATATAAGATTTTTTATAAAATAATTAATTTCTTCTTCAGTAATATTTTCATCTATAGTAAATCTTATAGATTCTGTTGCTAATTTTTCTGGTAATCCTATAGCTAATAATACATGAGAGGTTTTAGTAGTTCCACAACTACATGCAGACCCACTAGATGCTTTTATTCCAACTTTATCTAACATATACACAAGAATTTTTCCATTAACATCTGTAAAGGAAAAATTTATATTGTTAGACAGTCTTTTGATTGAATGTCCATTTAACTTACAACATGGTATATTTAAATAAATATCATTTATTATTTTATTTCTTATTTTTTCAACTTTAATTACCCTTTTCTCAATATCATCCATTGCCATTTCTATTGCAACTCCAAGACCTACACATGCTGCTACATTTTCAGTACCAGCTCTCAATCCTTTTTCTTGACTTCCTCCATGCATAAATGTTTCAATTTCTAATCCTTGTCTTATAAATAATGCTCCTATACCTTTTGGACCATTTATTTTATGTGCAGATAATGTAAGTAAATCAATATTATATTCTTTTAAATCAATTGGAATTTTTCCTATAGCCTGTACAGCATCTGTATGAAAAATAATATTATTCTTTCTTGCTATTTCACCAATTTCTTTTATTGGCTCAATAGTTCCTATTTCATTATTTGCAAACATAATAGATATCAGAATAGTTTTATCTGTTATAGCACTTTTTAAATCTTCTATAGATATAAGTCCATACTCATCAACTGGTAAATAAGTTACATCGAAACCGTTTTTTTCTAAATAACTACAAGTCTTTAATACAGACTCATGTTCAATGCTGGTTGTTATAATATGATTTCCTTTATCTTTATTATTAAAAGCACATCCTTTTATAGCCCAATTATTTGATTCTGTAGCACATGATGTAAAAAATATTTCATCACATTTACATTTTAATGCAGCAGCTATTTTATTACGTGCATCTTCTATTGCTAATTTAGCATTTCTTCCACTCTTATAAATACTAGATGGATTACCAAACTCTCTTGATAAATAATTTAACATTTTTTCTAAAACTGCTTTATTAATAGGAGTAGTTGCAGCATGATCTAAGTATACTTCCATAAATAAATACCTCCTTAAATTTTAAATAATTAGTGGACTGTATATAATATACAGTCCTAATAAAAACTATCTTTCTATACAAGGCCAATACTTAAAGAATGTACTTACAGCTATAGCCCATTTATTTCCTTCTGCAACATATGGTTTTAAACATTGTCTTAATGCTCTATCACATGAACATGTAGAATATCCCTTCTCACCATAGCAATTATCATGAGTTTGACAACATCTATCTACTACATCAATTGGATCTTTAGGACCACTACATCCTGCTCCACACCAATTTCCATGAATACAAGGTAAATTAGCTTTTACCTCTTCTTTATTAAAATTTTCAACAATAGGTTTATCTTCTAATTCCTTAAGTTGTTCTAATACATAATCATATCTAACCTTCTTAATTAAAATTAAATCTCTATCAAATATTTCATATAAATAATCCATTTCTATTCCATCAGTTTTTTCAATCATTCTTAATGTAACCTTATACTCTTCCCCTGAATCAATAAATACAACCTTTATATTTTCTTGAACTAAAGTTAAAATAGATATTTTAAACTCACTGTTTTCTAGTCTAGATGCCTCCATAACTTCAAAATTATCTTCAGCTATTTTTTTATTTTTAATCAATTCAAATACTATTAATTTAAATTCTGGTGTTTCTTTAACCTTTCCTACAAAATTAATTAATTCATTATTTTCAATTTTAGTAAATCCATTTGACATTTACTTTTCCTCCTAATTTTCATTTATTTAATTTAGTAATTAAAATAATCAGCGCTGTTAAATTATTTACATAAACTAAAACATATGAATAAGTAATTTTGTAAACTTAATATTTAAAATAAAATTATTTTAGATTAAGAATATATTATTTAAACATATTTCCCTATATCCTCTTAATTAATTTTTCAATAATATACTTTAAACTATATTTTACATATGGTTTAAAATACAGTAAAACGCCTTCAATATATATGGTACTTAATAAATTATTATGATATAATAATCTAGATATAATAGGTTTTTTATTTTAATTATATGAAACATTCTTATTAAAAAAAGGAGAGTCATAAATGGGTTTAAAAGAAAAATTTTCTGGAAAATTTAATAAATATTTTCAAGATGCATACCTTGAAAAATATGGAGATAGAATTACAAGTACATCTGGAACTGTTTTATCAGTAAAGGTTTTTGAAAAAAGTTATTTTATATTTCATAAAATATTAGTTGAAATGGTAGTTAAACCTGAAGTAGGTAGAGCTGTTGTGAAATGTTTTTATAAGCAAAATAAATGGTTTAAAAAGCCTGAATTTATTACTGTTTCTCAAGGGCATAAAGTAATAATAATGGGTGTTAAAGGTGAAAAAATAAAGAAAAAAGATACTACAGAAGCTGTTCAAATAATGAATATATTAAATCTTACAACAAAAAAAGACTTAATACCTGTTGATCATAGTGAATTAAGAAAATCACGTCAACAAGCAAATAGAATGATGAGAAGATAATTTACAGATTAAAATAAAAGTACCAATTGATATTTTCAATTGGTACTTTTATTTATTTTATTTTGATTTCATTGGGGATGTAGTGAGATTTGTGTAAAAGCAAATCTACTACATCTTTTTTTGAATGGTTTTATGGTAGATTTGGAATAATATACTTATGAATATTAGAGGAGGATTACAAATGAGAGTACCAGATATAAATTATCAAGAAGAAATAAAGAAATGCAAAAGTATGGACGATGTTGTGGGTAAGAATGGGTTAATGCAAAGATTATTAAAAGATGTTATGCAACAACTACTTGAAGCTGAAATGGAAGAACATTTAGGTAGAGAAAAATATGAGAGAACCGATAACGATAGTGACAAGAATTATAGAAATGGGTATTCAAAAAAAGATGTTAGAAGCAGCTACGGGGAGATACCTATAGATATTCCTAGAGATAGAAAATCAGAGTTTGAACCAAGAACTATAAGAAAATATGAAACTGATTGTAATGAATTAGATAAAAAAATAATTGGTTTATATGCTCGTGGAATGTCTACAAGAGACATTCAATCCGAACTGGAAGAATTATATGGAATAGATGTATCTCCATCAATGATATCTAAAATAACAGATAAAGTAATGATTGCAGCTGCTGAATGGCAAAATAGAATGTTAGATCCTGTGTATCCTATAGTTTATATGGATGCTATTCATTTTAAAGTGAGAGACGAACATAGAATAGTTACAAAGGCTGCTTATATTTGCATGGGTGTTGATATGGAAGGCTATAAAGATATATTAGGAATATGGATTGGCGAAGCCGAAGGAGCAAAATTTTGGCTTAGCGTTTGTAATGATTTAAATAATCGTGGTGTTAAAGACATATTAATTGCATGTATGGACGGTTTAAGAGGATTACCAGATGCTATTAAAGCTGTTTTTCCAAAAGTATGTATTCAAAATTGCATAATACATCAAATAAGAAATTCAATGAAATATGTATCATATAAAAATAGAAAAGAATTTATGAAAGACTTAAAACTGGTGTATAAAGCAGATACAGAGGAGATAGCGCTAACGCAGCTCGATAGGCTAAAGAATAAATGGGATGATGTTTATAGTACTGTAATAGATTCATGGTATGAAAATTGGGATAGATTGTCTACATATTTTTCATATACTAAAGAAATTAGAAAAATGATTTACACTACTAATGCACTAGAAGGATTTAATAGGCAATTAAGAAAATTCACTAAAATTAGAACAGTATTTCCAACAGATGATTCTTTGCGAAAATCATTATATTTAGCAACAGATCAAGTTATGAAAAAATGGACTTCACCAATAGCTAATTGGGGAATAACTCTTTTAAAATTAGAAATAATGTTCAAAGATAGAATCGAGGAAGCGTTAGCAATATAGCTTGTACTTATTAGAAAATTACAGTATATAATACTTATTTTAGTGCATACTAAAATTATGAAACCACGTAGTTTTAGTATTTGTAAAAATATTAAAAATATAACTGGAAACATAATTTCCAGTTATACAATATATTAAAATATTTAATTTACACAAATTATTCTACATTCTCATTTCATTAGTAAATATACACTATTTATTAATGCTATTATTCCTGAGAAGAATATTACTATTAACCATTGACTAAATGATAATGCAACAGTGTGAAATATTCCTCTAAAGAATGGAACATACAATACTGATGTTATCATTAATATTGAAATTAAAACTGCACCTACTAAGTATGGATTAGTAAATAGTTTTATTTCAAATATTGAATGTCTTTCTGATCTACATTCAAAAACATGTATTAATTGAGACATTACAAGAGTACATAAAGCTAAAGTTCTGCAAGTTTCTAAATTCATACCATAATATCTTCCTATCATAAATGATAATAAAGTACAAATTCCTATAAGCGAACCTCTTACTAATATTTTTTCCACCAACCCTCTAGCAAAAATACTTTCATTTTTTTCTCTAGGAGTTTGTCTCATAATATCACTATCAGCAGGATCAACTCCAAGTGCAATAGCTGGTAATCCATCCGTAGCTAGATTTACAAGTAATATTTGTATTGGACTCAATGGATTTGGAAGATAAAATATGGTTGCTAAAAACATTGTTAATACTTCTCCCAAATTACAGGATAATAGATATCTTATAAATTTTCTTATATTGTCATAAATTATCCTTCCTTCTTCTACTGCTGCTACTATAGTAGAAAAATTATCATCCATCAATATCATAGACGATGCTTCTTTAGTAACATCAGTTCCTGAAATCCCCATTGAAATACCTATATCTGCCTCTTTTATTGCAGGTGCATCATTTACCCCATCACCTGTCATAGCAACTATATTCCCTTTTCTCTTAAATGCTTTTACAATTCTTAATTTATGATTTGGTGAAACTCTAGCAAATACTCTAACTTTATTAATCTTCTTATATAATTCATCATCACTAATTTTTTCTATTTCTTCTCCAGTTAAAACTTGTTCTTCAGTATTACATATATTTAAAGATTTAGCTATTGCAAGTGCAGTATTTTTATGATCTCCTGTTATCATAATAGGCTTTATTCCTGCAAGTTTACACTTTAAAACAGCATCTCTAGCTTCTTTTCTTGGTGGATCAATACTTCCAACCACACCTATAAATATAAGATTTTCTTCTAAATTATTGTTTTTAGTTATTCCATCTTCTTTATATGCACAGGCTATACACCTTAAAGCTCTAGATGACATTGCTTCAATAAATTTTGCAACTTGTTGTTTCTTTTGATATGTCAAAGGTTTAACTTTATTATTTTCTAATATATATGAACATTTTTCTATAAGTCTTTCTGGTGCTCCTTTAGTGTAACAAACTTCTCTTCCACTTTCATTAACTACTACAGACATCATCTTTCTTGTTGAATCAAAAGGTATATCATATATCCTATTTATGCCTGATACATAATCTTTTAAAGGCTCAACCTTTTTAAAAAACATTTCTATTAATGCTGTTTCTGTTGGCTCTCCATGAAGTGCTTCATGTATTGATTTCTTGGTGAAATCATAATTGCAATCATTACAATAAACTAAAGCTTTCATCATTTTATTATAATCTTTTAATTCTTCTTTTTCTAATTCATATATTTTTCCATTTAAATATGCTTCTTTAGCTGTCATCTTATTTTGAGTCAATGTACCTGTTTTATCAGAACATATAACAGAAGTACAACCCAAAGTTTCAACTGCTGGTAGTTTTCTAATTAAAGCATTTCTCTTAAGCATTCTAGATACACCAAGAGCTAAAGCAACTGTAACAATTGCAGCAAGTCCTTCTGGAATAGCTGCTACTGCTAAACTTACTCCAAGTAAAAACATTTCTGTTATATCATTACCTCTTATAACTCCCATAACAGTAACCATTACACAAACAATTAAACAAATTATTACTAATACTTTTCCAAGTGAATCCAATTTCTTATTTAAAGGAGATTTTTCTTCATCTATGTTTTGAATTAAATCTGCTATTTTTCCCATTTCTGTATTCATACCTATAGTGTCTACTTTAAATAATGCTTTTCCTTTTACTATAGTCGTTCCCATATAACATCTATTATTTTTTCCATTAATATCTTTATCTACTCCTACAGATTCTCCTGTAAGTAATGATTCATCTACAACTATACCTAATCCTTCAATAAATGTTCCGTCTGCTGGCACTCTATCTCCAGATTCTAAAATCACTACATCACCTATAGTTAAATGCATAGAGTTGATAATTTCTATACTTCCATCTCTTAAAACCTTACAAGTTGGTGCTGCTAAGTCTTTTAAAGCTTCTAATGATTTTTCCGTTCTAAATTCTTGAATAAATCCTAATATAGCATTTACAAATACAATTATTAGTATAGTAATTGCATCAGCTTTATCACCTATGATTCCAGAAATTATTGTTGCTGCTATAAGTACCCATACAATAAAATCGTTAAATTGCGAAAGAAATATCTTTAAGGCTGATGTCTTTTTTCTATGTTGGAGTTCATTAAGCCCAAATTTATCAATTCGTTTTTGGGCTTCCTTTGTACTAAGTCCTCTTATAAGTTCTTTTTCCTGTACCACAATTTTTCCTCCCTTTTTTTCTCCTCATATAAATATATATATTTTCCTTTATAAAAGTTATGATGATTTTTTAATAAACTTTACATTCTCTAAAATTACAAGTAAAATATATACTATAATTTTAGACAATAAGGAGGAACTATTTTGAAAAATATAGTTTATGTAACTGGACATAAAAATCCTGATTCAGATTCAATTTGTGCTGCTTATGGATATGCAGCTTTAAAAAATAAAGTTGGTAATTTTGAAGCTATACCTGTTAGATTAGGTAATGTAAATCAAGAAACTCAATTTATACTAGATTATTTTAAAGTTGAAGCACCTAAATATTTAGAAACAGTAAAACTTAAAGTAGAAGATTTAAAAATAGATAATCTTGAACCAATTTCACCAACATTTCCATTAAGAGGTGCTTGGAATATAATGAGAGATAATCATCTTAAAGCTTTACCTGTAGGTGATGAAAACGGTAGATTATTAGGACTTCTATCTATTTCTAACTTAACATCAGCTTATATGGATATTTGGGATAATAACATATTAGCTAAAAGTAATACTTCTATAGAAAATATAATAGAAGCTCTTGATGCTAAGGCAATATACATAGATGAATATGTTAGAACATTTCCTGGAAAAATAACTGTAACTGCAATGCAACCTGAAAGTTTAAGAGAAATAATAGCCAAAGGTGATATTGCAATAGTTGGAGATAGACATGATGTTCAAGAAGAACTATTAAATATAGGAATATCTTTAATGATCATCACTGGTTCTAATAATTTACCATCAGAATTAATATTTAAAGCTAGAGAAAATGGAGTTACTGTTATAAGTACACCTCATGATTCATTTACTGCTTCAAGATTAATAGTCCAAAGTATTCCTGTTGAATATGTAATGGCTAAAGAAAATTTAGTATCATTCTCTATTGATGATTTAGTAGATGATATCAAAGGAACTATGGCTGAAACTAGATTCCATTCATACCCTGTTACTAATGCTGAAGGTAAAGTAATTGGTACAATTTCAAGATACCATCTTATTTCAGATCATAAGAAAAAAGTTATTCAAGTTGACCACAATGAAAAAGGTCAATCAGTTAACGGTTTAGAAGATGCTGAAATAATAGAAATAATAGATCATCATAGAGTTGCTGACATTCAAACAAGCAATCCTATATACTTTAGAAATGAGCCAATAGGTAGTACTTCAAGTATAGTTGCTAAGTGTTATTTTGAAAATAATATTGAACCTTCTAGAGAAGTTGCTGGACTTTTATGTGGAGCGATTATTTCAGATACTTTATTATTTAGAAGTCCAACTTGTACTGAACAAGACAAAGTTATTTGTCTTAGATTAGCTGAAATAGCTGGAATAAATGTTGATGATTTTGCTAAAGAAATGTTTAAAGCAGGGACTTCTTTAAAAGGAAAATCTGTTTCTGAAATATTTAATCAAGATTTCAAACCTTTCAATATAGGAGATTCTAAAATAGGTATCGCTCAAGTTAATACAATGGATATAGATGGATTTATGCCATTAAAAGATGAAATGTTATCTTATATGACTAGACAAACTGAAGAAAAGAATTTTGATGTAGTTATGTTACTTTTAACTGATATCTTAAATGAAGGCTCTCAAATTTTAGTTGCTGGACCAAATCCACAAATAGTTGAAAGAGCATTCAAAATAGAATTAAAAGATTCTATGGAATTTTTACCTGGAGTATTATCAAGAAAGAAACAAGTAGTACCACCTCTAACTTCAACATTATTAGCAAAATAATATTAAATTAAAAATAGTATCTCAAATTTTTGAGATACTATTTTTTATATATAATTTTATATATATTTTTTAAAATTAATATTGTAAAAAAATTATTTTCTCATGTTATTTATCATTCCCCAAACTTCATCAGCAGCTGTTATACCCTTAGAACTTAATTGGAATGCTCTTTGAGTACTTATTATATCTGTAAATATTTCAGAAGTATCTACATTTGATCCCTCTAACATACCTTGTTCAATACTATAATCATTACTCAAAGCTATTTGTGCATCATCTGCTGCTACAAAATAGTTGTTTCCTATAGGGATAAATGCCTTGTCTCCAACAGCAGTAAATACTGGTATTTGTCCTACTTTAACATATTCACCATCAACTTTTGTTGATATTCCACCCTCTTTATCTATTGAAATATCTTCACTAGATAATTTAGGATTACCTTCTGACATACCACCTTCATATTGTATATATATTTTATTACCCCTAGCATCAACTAATACACCATCACTATCAATTTTTAGATTTCCATCTCTAGTGTAACCTATAGTACCATTATTTTGAACTGATGCAATGTATCCTTTTCCATCTATTGCCATATCAGTTTTAACTCCTGTAGTTATAAGATTTCCTTGAGTATCTTTTCTATAATCCATTCCCAATTTAACACCAGTACCATTAATAGCGTCTTTATTTACAAGAGGAGTTCCTTTTCTATCTAATGATTCAGTTAAAAGGTCACTAAATTGAACATCTGTAGCTTTATATCCAGTTGTTGATACATTTACTAAATCATTTGAAAGATAATCTAATTTTTCTTGATATGCATTCATACCACTTTTTGCAGTTGAAAATATATTAAACATAATTTAATCCTCCCCTATCTTATTGAACCAATTTCATTTGCAGCTTTTCTAACAGTTTCATCTTGCATACTAACAAATTTTTGGTTAGTTTCAAACTGACGTTTTATTTCCATAAGTTTTACTAACTCTTCTGTTGGATTAACATTTGAAGTTTCAAGAACATTTTGTCTTATATTAACTACTGAATTATATGTAGGATTATTAGATTTATAATAATTATCTCCAACTTTCTCTAAAGATTTATAATCTTCAAAATCTGCAGTTAATAGAGTATATGTTGAATCTCCTGTGGCATTTTGAATATTATTATTACCATCTAGCGAAAATATATCTGTTCCTACATGTATAGGCTCTTCTGCACCCGTTCTATTATTTTTTCCTAATACATGATCTCCATTTCCAGTTATTAAATAGCCTTGCTGATCTATTTTAAAATCACCACTTCTTGTAAATAAACGTTCATTTCCTCTTTGTACAGTAAAAAAGCCTCTTCCATCAATACCAAAGTCAGTATAACTGTCAGTAGCTTTAAAACCTCCTTGAGTATATATAGTACTTACATCATTAACTTTAACTCCTAAATTTAAAGTTCCAAGTTTATTAGGAACATGTCTGTCACCAACTTTATTTTGTCTATTTGTTAACATAACATCTTCAAAACTTTGCTTTGTTAATGTATTTTTTTTATAACCATTATTATTAACATTAACAATATTATTAGTAACAGTTTGTTGTTCATTTTCTAATGTTATCAATCCTGATACAGCAGTATAAAAACCTCTTATCACTAATTATCAGCTCCCTCTTTAATAATAGCTTTGCATTCATCACTATAATGCATGCCTAAACCTCTAGCTCGTTCTTCTATTTGACTATCAGAAAGATTAAAACTACTCTTATATGCAAACATAAGGGTTACTCCTAAAACTAATCCTATTCCAATACCAAATAATATCCTACTGTCATTTAAGAAAAATATTATATCTTTTAGTTTTTGAATAAATTTCTTACTAATAATACTTCCCCCTTACTAACGCTTAACGCTTTGCATATCTCTTCATCTGTTAAGCCTTGCTTTATTAAATTAGATATTGTATGTTGCTTATTAGATTCACCTGATACCTTTTTACCATTAGATTTAGAAATAAATTCTCTTTCATCTTCATTATGAAATTCTTGAGAATTATCACTTTCATTAAGTATTGTTTGTTCATTATTTATTGATTTATCAAATACCTCTGTGTTTTTAAAATTTATTTCTGAGATAACTCCACTATCTACTTCTTTATTCTTCTTTTGTTTTTTATCAATATCTTCTCCAATATGTTCTTCAACATCAATATCATTTTTAATATCTATTTCTTTTTTAGTAGCAATCTTTTCCTCTACATCAAATTTTATATTACTAATATCACTATCCAATATATTATCGTACTCTTTTTCAGTATCATTAACCATATTCATATTTATTTTTATATTTGTAATCTCTTGTTGAAGTTCTGTAAGACTTTCACCTATATCTTTTCTTAAAAGTCCAAGTTCTAATTTATAATCATCTAAATCTGCCTTTTTTTCATTTAAAGTAAACTCAAACGACGATGTTGTTTTATTAATCTTTTTATAATTATGTACAATTAAAAAAATCCCAATTGCAATTAATATTAATGGTATCATAGAATCTCCTCTTTAATCAATGTAATGTAATTTTTTCATAGCTTCTCTTAAATTACTAATAGATCTTGCATGTAATTGACATACTCTTGATTCAGATACTGATAATATAGCTCCTATTTGTTTAAGTGTTAATCTTTCGTAATAATATAGATTAAGTATTAATTGTTCTTTCTCTTTTAAAAGTTTTATAGCATCTGATAATACTTCCAACTTCTCTTTTTCTTGCAATTCCAATTCTGGACTAGGACTATTCTTATCTTCTATTATTCCTAAAAGATTAACTTCTTCATCATCAGAAAAAATTATATTTTCTAAAGATACTATAGATATATGATTTATATAATTTTCTATTTGTGAAACCTCTTCTAAAGATAACTCTAAATATTCTGCTATTTCTAAAATATTAGGTTCTCTTAATAATTTATTTTGTAATGATTCAATGGCATTATTATATCTATTTAATTTATCCATAGCGCCTTTAGTTATTGGTCTATTTTTTCGTATTTGATCTATTATAGCTCCTTTTATTCTAATAGAAGCATATGATGAAAATTTCATTCCCTTACTAGGATCATATTTACTAATAGCATCCATAAGCCCTATTATCCCATAACTAACCAAGTCTTCATACTCCATATATTTATTCTTACCTATCATGATCCTAGAAGCTATATATTTAACTAAAGGGATATAATCTTTTACTATTTGTTCTTTTACATTGTTATCTTGTAAATTGCACATTCCTCTCAATCCCTCCTCTTTTTACTCTTACACTCTTAGTATTGTATTTTCTTCGTTTTTTATAATCTAGGAGAAAATTTTATCTTTTGTTAATAAAACAATTTTTATAATCGTTCTCTTTGTTTTCTCATTATATTAAAAATTTCACCTATAACTTTATCCCTTTGTTTTTCACTAATTCCAATAAATTTTACTCCATAAATATACTCATTTAACTCTGTTATTTCCAAGCGTATTATCTGTGCCTTTAAATAATTTAGCTTATCATTTATTGTAAATTCTAATAGTAGATTATCATACTTTTCTAATTTTTCTTTAGTTTTAAATCGCATTCCCCCACCGCTTAAATCAATCATTAATCCATCTTTAAAACTAATTTCTTCTTCAGACTCTGATTCAAGTATTTTTTTGAACTTAATTATGTTCATAAAATCTACTCTTACAAAATCTCTTCTTTGTATTTCTTTTACATTATAAGGTTCACTCAATTTATAATAAATTATATTATCTTCTTTTCCACGTTCTATAACATCACAATAAAAATTGAAGCATTTTCCACCATTTAGATAAGAATTTAACTCTACCTTTTGATTTATTTTTAAAGATAAATATTCCCCATCACATACAGGAATGTTTATCTTAATAAAATCTTCTTCAATATCTTGAACTAAACTTTTAAAAGCTTTATTCTCTACTAAAATCTCTACTCTATCATTGACTTTTAATATAAACTTTGACATTATTGCCTCCTATGAAAACATTCTAAATAATTTTTTAAATAATTCCCTAGGTCCACTTGAAGTCTTCACATCTTGTCCTAAAATTTTTAATGCTATATTGTTTATGGATTGAGATGCTTCACTTGTAGGATATAATATTACAAAAGGCTTTTGCATTCTAACACTTTGAAGAACTTTTCTATCATCTGTAATACAGCCTAAATATTCTAAATTTAATTTTAAAAATTTACTTACAGCCCTTTCAAGCTTATTATATACTTGTAATCCTTCTGATAAATCAAAAACTCTATTTACCACAATCATTGCATTATTCTTTATCTTAAAATGATCTGCTGCTTTTATTAAGCTATATGCATCTGTAAGAGCTGTTGGTTCTGGTGTGGTAAGTATTATTAAATCTTCTGACACTGCCATAAAAGATAAAATACTTCTATTTATTCCAGCACCAGTATCCATAAGTATATAATCAAAATCATTAAGTGATTCTAATTTTTCTAAAAATAAATTTCTTTCACTTTCTTGTAATTCATCTACTTTGTTTAATCCAGATCCTCCTGGTAATAAACTTACTCCATTTGGTCCTAATACAATTATATCCTCTATCTTTTTTTCAGTAAATATAATATCAAATATATTATACTTAGGATAAATTCCCATTAGGACATCATCATTTCCCATACCTAAATCAGCATCAAAAATCAAAACTTTTTTACCTTTATTCTGTAAGGCAATTCCTAAATTAACTACAAAATTACTTTTACCTACTCCACCTTTTCCTGATGTAACTGTAATTATTTTTGTACTTGATTTACTAGTAATATTTTCGCTTTCATCAGCAAGTTTTCTTAAAGCTTCTGCTTGATCTAGCATAAGGTTTCCTCCCCTAATATAAATCTAGCCATTTCTTTTTTAGTTGGCGCTATTATATCATTAGGTACATTTTGTCCTGTGGTTATATATTTAATAGGTTTATTAGATCTCTTAATTATATTATATAATGATCCATATACTGTTGTTTCATCTAATTTAGTAATTATTACATTATCATAATTAAGCTCCGAATAACCATTTAATATACTTACTATATCTTTGTTTTTCGTTGTTGCACTAATAACCATACTTATATAATCTGGATTAGCTTTTTCAATAAATGCTCTAAGCTCTGATATCTGCATTGTATTTTTGCTACTTCTACCTGTAGTATCAATAAGAATAACATCACAGTCTTTCATGGATTCTATAGCCTCTTCCATTTCTTTTATAGTTATTACAACTTCAAAGGGTATATTCATTATTTCTGCATAAGTTTTTAATTGTTCTATTGCACCTATTCTATATGTATCAACAGTTATTAAGCCAACATTTTTTTTATCTATAAGAGAAAGTTTTCCTGCAAGTTTTGCTATTGTAGTTGTTTTCCCTACGCCTGTTGGACCAACTAATGCTACCTTTCCAGAAATATCTTTACTGCACTCTAAAAATGTTCCCTCAAAAATATTTCTTAAAAGTTCATATTTATATGAATCACTATCACTTTCTACTTCTCCTTTTCCTTCAAAAAAGTTTCTTAAAAGTTGTTCATGATTTGATTCATTTTCCTCATCAATACTATTTACTTTATTAAGTATTTCTTCATGAAACTCTTCATCTACATCTATTTCAGTAAGTTTTTTCTTTATAGCACTAATTTGCCAATCTTCTTCTTTTGAAGTATTTTCTACAACTCTATTTAAAAGTTCCTTCATTTCAGTAACTTCTTTATAGACAGAATCTTCATTTGATTTTGACGTTAAATCTTTGCTTTTATCTTTTTTTAAATCACGTTCTAAATTTAAATCATTTTCCAACTTAGAAGAAGTAAAAGCTTTGTTTATATCTTTTTCTATTATGTTATTTTTATCAGAAGACTCTAATAATTTTTTTATATTACCTAATGAATCTTCTATTTTTTCATTTTTTTCATTTTTTTTGTCATTTCCTTTATTACTATTGTTTGAATTTTCAACAGCAGCTGTAACTTCTATTAATTTTCCTGAAAAAAAACCCTTAAAACCTGGTTTTCTTACTTTTCTTTGGCTTATTATGATAGCATCTTTTCCTAATTCATATCTAATTCTAGTTAATGCTTCATTCATATTGCTCACAAGATATCTTTTTATAATCATTAAATAGTTACAACTCCTCCACTATTAATTTCTATATCATTTGGTACTTCATTTAATGAAATTACCATAACATGTGGAAATACCATTTCTATTAATTTTCTAAACACTGCTCTTATATTAGGAGATACTAATATAACTGGTTGATTATTATTAAAATAAGTTGTTTCTAGTATATTTTTTATACTTCCAAGTAATCTAGTTGTTGTATCTGGATCTACCGTTGGGAAAGATCCTTGCATTGTTTTTTGAATGCTTGATCCAACTGTTCCTTCTACACTAGGATCTAATGTTACTACTGTAATTGCTCTATCTTCATTTATTATCTGATTACAAATTGTTCTTGATAAAGCAAATCTAACATATTCAGTAAGTACTTCAATATCTCTTGTGTTTCTTGAATTATCAGCTAAAGATTCCATTATGGTTACCATATCTTTTATAGGAACTTTTTCTCTTAGAAGATTTTGTAATACTTTTTGAAGTTCACCTATTGTTAATAAATCTGGTATAAGTTCTTCTATAACAGCACTATATTTATCTCTTAAGTTATCAATAATAAGTTTAACCTCTTGTCGTCCAAGTAATTCATAAGAATGAGATTTTATAGTCTCTGTTAAATGAGTTACCATAACAGTAGTTGGATCTACTACTGTAAATCCCTTTATTTCAGCTTCTTCTCTTTGATCTTTATTAATCCATACAGCTGGTAACTTAAAAGTTGGTTCTAAAGTCTTTATACCTGGTATTTCTAATCCATCTCCTGTTGGATCCATGCAAAGTAACATACTCGGCATAAGCTCAGATGAGGCAATTGTTGTTCCTCTTATTTTTATTACATATTCATTTGTTTTTAATTGTAGATTATCTCTAATTCTTATAGGCTGTACCACGATTCCCATTTCAATTGCACATTGTCTTCTAACAGAAGCAATTCTTTGAAGCAAATCTCCCCCTGTACTTTCATCTGCAAGTGGAATTAATCCATAACCAATTTCAACTTCCATAGGTTCTACTGAAATTAAATTCATTACATTTTCAGGTTCTTTACGTTCTGCTTCAATAATCTCTTCTTCTTCTGAAACAATTTCTTGTTGTAATTGCTTACTTTCTTCTTTGTAAAGCATATAAGAAAGTACTGCCATTGAAACTGATGCAATTAAGAATGGAACTTTAGGCATATTAGGAACTACTGCTAAAAATAACATTGCTGCACTTGCAATAGATGTTGCAATAGGAAATCCTGTTAATTGCTTTGATAATGACTTACCAAAGTTTTCATTATTTCCTGAACGCGTAACCAAAATACCTGATGCAGTTGATATTAATAATGCTGGTACCTGACTTACAAGACCATCACCTACGGTAAGTTGAACATATTTAAGTGCTGCTTCTCCAACAGTTAAATCTTTTTGCATAACTCCAATTATTATACCTGCTATTATATTTATTACAGTAATTATTATACCTGCTATAGCATCACCTTTTACGAATTTAGAAGCACCATCCATAGAACCATAAAAATCTGCTTCAGATTGTAAATCTTGTCTTCTTTGTTTAGCCATTGTTTCATCTATAAGACCTGAATTCAAATCAGCATCTATACTCATTTGTTTTCCTGGCATTGCATCAAGTGTAAATCTAGCTGATACTTCTGAAACTCTACCTGCACCAGCTGTAATAACCATAAATTGTATAATAATTATAATTAAGAATATAATTATACCAACTACATAATTTCCCCCAATAACAAAGTTACCAAATGCTTGAATTATCTTTCCTGCATCACCTTCACTTAATATAAGTCTAGTTGACGATATATTAAGACCTAATCTAAATAATGTAGTAATTAATAATAATGTTGGAAATATAGAAAGTTGTAATACATTTGTAGTAAACATTGTTATGATTATAATAACAACAGATAATGTTATATTAAATGCTAACATTACATCTAATAATGCTTTTGGTAATGGTATTATCATCATAAGTACTATACATATAACAGCAGCTGCTACAAATACATCTAAGTTATTTTTTATATCGAGTCTTTTATTTTCAAGTCCCAACCTTATCCCATCCTTTATTCAATCTAAAACTAAGAGTTCTTTTTTATCTTTAATACTACTGCTAGTATTTCTGCTACCCCTTGGTACAAATCTTGAGGTATTTCTTGGTCTATTTCTACTCTGTCATACATAAGTCTTGCTAACGGTTTATTTTCCACAATAGGAACATCATTGTCTTTAGCAATTGTTTTTAATTTTAAGGCAACATGATCTGCACCTTTTGCAACAACTTTTGGTGCTTCCATGTTTCCACCGTCTTCATATTTTAACGCAATAGCTAAGTGAGTAGGATTTGTAATTACAACTGTAGCATCAGAAACAGATTGCATCATTCTTCTCATACCTACTTCCCTTTGCTTTTGCTTTATTTTCGCTTTTAATTGTGGATCTCCTTCTGCTTGTTTATATTCATCTTTAATTTCTTGTTTACTCATTTTTAGCTCT
Source organism: Clostridium taeniosporum (assembly GCF_001735765.2). NCBI lineage: Bacteria > Bacillati > Bacillota > Clostridia > Eubacteriales > Clostridiaceae > Clostridium > Clostridium taeniosporum. The sequence goes on along the minus strand of NZ_CP017253.2, from coordinate 847,068 downwards.
TTATTATGTAATCTAAATTGTACAAAATAATCTGTTGCACCAATAATAATTAGAGCCAATGTTATTTGCATAAATATTCCTACGACTAAATTTTTTATCTCATCCCCTAAAGAAGGAAGATATAAGCTCGAAATATTTATTATATCATTATAATTATTCTTAACATATTTATAAGCTAAGATAGATATTATTGTTACTACTACTAAATTTTTAATTAATCCAGCTAAACTTCTTTTAGAAAACATATTTTTTAAACCTTTTATTGGATTTAATTTTCCAAGTGAAGGTTTAAGCGGTTCTCCTGTAATAAGAAAACCTGTTTGAATTATACTTGCTGCTATTCCAGCTACCATTACGGCTAATGCAAATGGTAAAAATATCATTGCTGATTTCAAAAAACTAAATACAATAAAATTTGTAGCTGTTAATTCATTAAAATCTTTTAAATTTGGAAGTGATAAAAAATAAATTAATACCCCTTTAAATGTTTTTACCAAGCTTCCCCAAAGCATAGAAACTGCTAATGTACATGCCAACATAGTAATTGCAACACCAACATCTTTACTTCTAGCTACTTGTCCTTTTTTCTTGGCATCTGACTTTTTCTTAGGAGTTGCTTCTTCTGTTTTTTCATCTGCAAATATTAAAACCAAAGGCAATGCAGGAATTGCTTTAAAAATATTTTCAAAGACACTTGATAAATTATAAACTGCACTACTCACTACTTTAAAAATAAGTGGTAATAAAATTGTAAATGTAACAAGACCTAATATATTCTTAATTGGCAAACCAAATATCATTATTGGAATTGTAGGTACAGTTCTTGATATTAATCCCAAACATAAATCAGTTATGACAATTATAAGTACAATTGGTACTGCTATTTTCACTCCTATTACAAAATATTCAATAATCGTAGATATTACAGCCATCATAGTTTCTTGATAAACTAATGTTTCACCAATAGGAACTATTTTAAAGCTTTCAATTAATAATTTTATTATTATATGATGCCCATCTACAATGAAAAAAATCACCATAGATATCATATAAGCAAAATTACCAATTAAAGTAGTTTGAGATTGTGAAGTTGGATCTAATATTGATACCATAGAAAAACCTGCATGAACATCCATCCAACCTCCTGCAAATTTTACTACTTCAAAAATCATATTAGTTATGAAGCCTAGGACTAAACCAGTCATAATTTCATTTAATCCATAAATTACCAAATAATATGTATTATTTATTTCATTAATTGTTGAATAATCTACTCCAGCTAATACTGCAATAGAAACCAGTAAACTTAAAACTCCTTTTAATATATGTGGAGTACCTTTGGGGAAAAATACGTTAACTATAACAAAATAAGTTGTTAATCTTAAAAATATATAAAATAATCCAAGAAAGTAGGCCGTTTCAATCACAATGCACTACCTCCTTTTATGCTGTAATTTTTGTAATTAATTCAAATATTCTTGTTGTAAATGACATCAACGTTTGAAGCATCCAGCTTCCTAAAAATATCCCAACAATAGCTCCAGCAATTAATTTTGGAACAAAAGTTAAGGTTTGTTCTTGAATTTGTGTTGTTGCTTGTAAAATACTTATAAGTAATCCAACAATTAACACTACCAGTAATATAGGAGCTGATAATTTTGCTGCCACTATAATAGTATCTTTAACAACTCCATTTAATAAAGTTTGACTCATAAATTTCCACCTCACGAAAAACTCATAATTAACGATTTTACGAGTAAATACCATCCATCTACCATTACAAATAATAATAACTTAAACGGCAATGATACCATAACTGGTGGTAACATCATCATACCCATGGACATAAGTAAACTAGCTACTACCATATCAATTACTATAAATGGTAAATATATTAAAAACCCTATCTCAAATGCTGTCTTTAATTCACTTATTGCAAAAGCAGGAATCAAAGTTGTAAATGGGATATTTTCTCTACTTAATTCTTCTTTGTTAGTATCAATATTATTTATTTCAACAAATAAAGCTAGATCTTTTTGCCTAGTTTGCTTCAACATAAAATCTTTTAACGGTTTTGAACCTATTTCAATAGCTTCTTCTTGTGTTATACTTTGCTCCATATAAGGCTGAAATGCCTTTGTATTAATTTCACTATACACTGGTGACATAATAAATATAGTAAGAAATAATGCCAATCCTGTTAAAATCTGATTAGGTATTGCTTGTTGCACTCCCATTGCACTTTTAACAAAAGAAAATACAACTACTATTCTTGTAAAAGAAGTTAACATTATAACTATAGATGGCAATACTGCAAGAACAGTAAAAAATATTAATATTTTTATATTGCTAACATAATCACTAGGAGTACCTTCTCCATCACCAATAGCTAAATTTACTTTTGGTAAATCTATGCTTTCAGGAGCTGCATAAGCTTTAATCCCACAAAATGTTATAATAGCAAAAGCTAAAATTAACACAAACATAATCTTCTCTTTATTTTTTCTCATCTTTATCTTCCTTTGATATGTAATTCTTAAATATACTTAGAAATTTTTCTTTTATATTTTCGGATTTTTTAATATATGACTCATTAATACGATACATATTGTTTCTTTTATCTTCTTCGATTTTATTAATTTCTTCTTCAGATAAATCTTGTAACTTTTCCATACTTGTTTGTGTATTTGTAAGCAAATAACCTTTTTTCCCTACTTTTATTACTACTATAGAGTTTTCCTTTGTTATTTGAGTTCTATCTATAACTTTCACATATTTATTATCATTAACTGCCTTTACTTTGCTTCCTAATATCTTAAATGTTAAGAACATAAGTCCAAAAACAACTAATAATGACATTATCAAATTTAGAATCATTTTTAAAAAACTAAATTCCATTTATTTTTCTTCTTTCTATTGTGTTATTATGCTATCGAATCTAACATCAACTATTTTACTCTTTCTTAACTGCTTATTTATTTTATCCATGATTTCATCTTTTATTGCTTTTTCATTATTAGTATCATTAATATAATCTAATTTTAAAGACTTTAAATAAAATATTACTGAATCTCTTACTACAACTTTCTTTTCTTCTAATTCAACTTCAGCATCTTTATCTGTTTTGTCATATCCTATTGATATTTTGCCTTTAAAATATCTTTTTCCACCTTCATCAGCTAAATTTGCAGTAATTTCTCCTATATCAATATAAGCCATATCAATAGCTTGTTCTTTTACAACTTTAACATTGTTTTTTTGCATAAACATATAAGTTCCAGCAAATACTCCGCCCCCAACAAGTAGTAAAGCTATTACAAATATTATTATAGTCTTCATCTTGCCTGATTTACCTTTTATATCTTTATCTTTTCCCTTATCAGCCATTATTATCACTCCTCATTTTCTTTCTCATTAACTATTAATATATTAACTCTTCTATTCTTAGCCCTATTTTCTTCTGAATTATTATAGACTATAGGTCTATATTCACCATAACCTGCTGCACTAAACTTCATTGGATCGTTATTTTTTGTTTCAACAAAATACTTTACTACATTTACAGCTCTTTGGGTAGATAGTTCCCAGTTACTTGCATACTTATAATTATGTATAGGTACATTATCTGTATGACCTTCTACTATTACTGAATTAGGCAATGCTGAAATTAAAGTATTTACTTTGTCTAAAACTTCTTTACTTTCAGGAATCAAATCTGCTTGTCCTGATTTAAATAAAACAGAGTCTTTTAATTCTAATATAATTCCACGTTCATCTTGAATGATGTCCATAGCACCAGATAAATTATTTTTTTCAACATAATTTTTTATATCTTGATACATACTTTCCTTACCTAAAGATTCTGCATCAACTACCCCTTCAACATCAGATTCTCCTCCAATTACAGGAACTTTGCCATTATACATATTATATTCTACAAAAGAATCAGCTGATTCACCTGTCATAACTGATACAAAAGCGTCTGATATAGATTTTAACTTTTGAACATCAACACTTGACATAGAATATAGCAAAATAAAAAATGTTAAAAGTAAGGTAACACAATCTGAATAAGTACCAAGCCATTCATCACCTCTTAATCCGCCTCCATCATCTGACTTCTTTCTTCTAGCCATTTTTATGCAACTCCTTCATTATTTTCTGAATTATTTTGAGCATAAACGATTCTTTCTTGTGGTGATAAATAAGCTACTAATTTATCTTCAACAATTCTAGGATTTACTCCTGATTGAATTGAAAGTATACCCTCAAGCATCATTTCTTTCATTGCAACTTCTTTTTGACTTTTGGCCATTAAATTTTGAGCTATTGGTGAAGCTAATAAATTAGCTATAAGTGAACCATAAAATGTAGTTATAAGTGCTTTACCCATACCGGTTGCTATTGTACTTACATCTGAAAGATTTTGAAGCATTTGAATTAATCCAATAAGAGTTCCAAGCATACCAAATCCTGGTGCAAAAGCTCCCCAAGTTGAAAAAATACCTGATCCAGATTTATGCCTCATTTCCATTTCCGATATATCAAGTTCTAATATTTCCTTTATAGATTCTGGTTCTATTCCATCAACAACCATTTGTAAGCCTTTTTTTAAGAATTGATCTTCTAATTGAGATATTGTATCTTCTAAAGATAACAATCCATCTCTTCTTGCTTTTCTTGATAGTTCTGTAAATTGAGCTATTGTTTCCATTATAGAAGATTTTGGCTCTTTAAATGACTCCATGAATAATTTACCTGCTTTTTTTATTCCATCCATTGGATACACTATTAATACTGTGGCAATTGATCCTCCAAATGTTATAGCGAATGATGGTAAATCAACAAATATTGATAATGGTCCTCCACTAACTATACCATAAAATAATAAACCTGACCCCAGAAGTAATCCTACCGCTGTCATTATATCAGTTTTTTTCATTACTAAATGCCCCCTCTATCTTCCGTGAGTAAAAATTTCTCTTTTATACTTTTTAATTTTGAACCTAACTTCATCTATACTCTCAATGACTATATATTTTTTTCCATTACTTAACGTTATTAAAGTTTCTGGAACTTCTTCCATTTTTTCAATATGATCATCATTTAATATAAATGGTTTATTATTCATTCCTGTTAATTCAATCATTGATTCCCTCCCATAAAATATAAATCTAAATACTTATATTATTAAATAACTAGAGAGCAAAAATTACTCCCTAATTATTAAATTATACTATCTCATAAGACCTGTAATTGTTTGAAGTATTTCATCTCCTGTTGATATCATTTTTGATGAAGCTTGGAATGCTCTTGTTGCTGTTATCATATCTGTAAATTGTTCTGTTAAATCTACATTTGATGATTCAAGTGTGCCTTGAATAAAATCTCCAAATCCCTTACTATTATCTATTTTTTCTGGATCTCCACCATCATTTTTCATTCCGCCTAAAGGTGTTTTTATTATTTCAGGTCCTGAATTAGGAGATGTCTGTACTTTATTTGCTCCTATTGCAGTTAAACCTTCTGGGTTTTTAAAAGTAGCCATAGCTATTTGACCAAGTGCTGTTCTAGATCCATCTCCAAGGACTGCTGTAATAACCCCATCTTTTCCTATTGAAAAACTTTTTACTGGTACTTCAACAAACTCATCTATTGGATCTCCATTTTCATCTCTTTTAGGTGCTAAAACTTTATCTGGTATTTTTAAAGTATGAAGTTCTTTTCCTTCACCTACTGCTTGTAAATTCTTAGAATCAGCATCTACATAGTTTGCTGTTGCAACTTGATTTGTACTTCCATCTGGTGTAGTCCATTCTATACTAGATTTAGCATCCCCCTCTGTACCATCTTGAAGTAAATATCCCATTACTCTATATCCATCTGCTGTTAAAAGATTCCCTTCATAATCAAGAGTAAAATTACCATCTCTTGTATATAAAACTTCATTTTCACTACCACCTGATAATTTTCCAGAGTTCTCTATTCCAATAGTTCCAGTACCATCACTTGTTCCACCTTTATAAACCTCTGGACCTTTACTTACCATAATATATCCGTCACCATCAACACATACATCTAAGCTTCTTCCTGTTGATAATGCATTACCTTGTCCCATAACCTTATTTATGCTTGCAAGTTGTGCTCCAAGTCCTACTTGTTTAGCATTTGTACCACCCTTTGTTGATGTTGGGGCTGTTGCCGATGACATATTTTGATAAAGCATATCAGAAAATCTTGCACTTGATGATTTAAATCCTGTTGTACTTACGTTGGCTATGTTATTACCTATAACATCTAATTTTACCTGGTTAGCTTTCATACCACTTATTCCTGAGTACATCGATCTTAACATATTTAATTCTCCTCCGTTTATTCTCAAATTTTATCTTTTGTTATCAATAATCATTAAAATTTTATTTTATCGCAAACTGTTAATAATCAATTTAATTATTTAATATTTAGCATATAACCTTGATTATCCTTTTAACATTAAAGCTAATATTTTTCAGAGTGTAAAATTCTGAATATAAGTTTTTATATTAATACTATCTCATTAAACTTGTAATTGTTTGAAGTATTTCATCCCCTGTAGTTATCATCTTTGATGAAGCTTGAAATGCTCTTGTTGCTGTTATCATATCTGTAAATTGTTCTGTTAAATCTACATTTGATGATTCAAGTGTACCTTGAATAAAATCTCCAAACCCTTTGCTATTGTCAGTATAATCATCTGCTAAATTTCCTACAGGTGTCTTTATTATTTCAGGTCCTGAATTAGGAGATGTCTGTAATTTGTTTGCTCCTATTGCTGTTAAACCTTCCGGATTTTTAAATGTAGCCATAGCTATTTGACCAAGTGCTGTTCTAGATCCATCTCCAAGAACTGCTGTAATAACTCCATCTTTTCCTATTGAAAAACTTTTTACTGGTACTTCAACAAACTCAGTCGTTGGATCTCCATTTTCATCTCTTTTAGGTGCTAAAACTTTATCTGGTATCTTTAAAGTATGAAGTTCTTTTCCTTCACCTACTGCTTGTAAACTCTTAGAATCAGCATCTACATAATTTGCTATTGCTGATTTTTTACCGTCTTTTTCTTCCCATTCTATACTAGATTTAACATCCCCATCTGTACCATTTTGAAGTAAGTATCCCATTACTCTATATCCATCTGCTGTTAAAAGATTTCCTTCATAATCAAGAGTAAAATTACCATCTCTTGTATATAAAACTTCATTTTCACTACCACCTGATAGTTTTCCAGAAGTCTCTACTCCAATAATCCCAGTACCTTCACTTGTTCCACCTTTATAAACCTCTGGTCCTTTACTTACCATAATATATCCATCACCATCAACGCATACATCTAAGCTTCTTCCTGTTGATAATGCATTACCTTGTCCCATAACCTTATTTATACTTGCAAGTTGTGCTCCAAGTCCTACTTGTTTGGCATTTGTACCACCTTTTTGCCCAGTTGGTGCTGTTGCCGATGACATATTTTGATAAATCATATCAGAAAATCTTGCACTTGATGATTTAAATCCTGTTGTACTTACGTTAGCTATATTATTACCTGTAACATCTAACTTAACTTGATTAGTTTTCATTCCACTTATTCCAGAATACATTGATCTTAACATATTTTATTGCCTCCAAATCATAATTTGCTAACTTGCCTCTATCATTCAACAAGCTTAGGCTTCCATGCTGACAATGTTCAATTTACAATAAATAATTTATCATTATAAAATTATTTATTAATTAATTGTTAATTGCCTTAGGTCCAGCCTATAAAATTACCACACTATCTATATTGGTAAATATATTATCTTTTGCTCTTTCCTTCTCAACTGCTGTTATTAATGTTCTATTTTCTATACTTGCAATTAATGCAGTATCTTTATATAAAATAACAGATTTTTTTGAGTTTTTTTCTTTTGCGATTTGGAATCCTTTTTCTATTTGTTGCATATCTTTATCTGTAAAATTAATTTCAGATAGTCTTTCAGCTGCATGTTTGGATACAATAAAACCTTCATTCTTATTGATAACATTATTTAATACATCTTTAAAACTATTTTTTTCTTCTGTATTTGTTATAAATTTTGGATTGGTATTTTTAATAGGTTCAAAGGTACCAACTGGATACACTTGACCATTAATTATTCTATAACTCAATTATTAACCTAATATTGATTTTAATTTCTCAAGTTCATTTGTATAATCTTCTGTATATCCTACCTTTTCCTTATTATCTACCATTCCTAAAACTTGACTTGTTTTTTCTTCTTCTGATAAATTTTGTGAATTAATTTTATCTGTGTCTTCTACTTTAGAAGCTTCTTCAGACTTTTCCTCAGGTTTTTCTTCTGGTTTAACATCCATATCTTCTTCTGTTAAATCTCCTGCCTTGATTATATTTGAATACTGAAAATCTTCTATAATTGGCTTTCCACTTTCATCTAATTTATCAGTTTCAACTCTTATTTTAACAACACCCATATCTATAAAAGAACTTTTTACAGTACCTTTTGTTATAATATTTTTACCATCTTTATCATAAGTAGAAAGAACTACTTTCTGATCTTTCAAGGCAGATGCTGCTAGAAAATCTGAATTAACAGACATATTACCATCTTGATCTGGTATGTTTAATATTGTTTGTATATCTTTTACATCAAATACTTTGAATTTATTTTTACCATTCTCATTAACTTCCATTGAAACATGGGTACCATATTTATCTTTAGATACTCCTCTTATAACACCTGTATAATATTCTCCATCAGTATTTACAACATTCATAGTTGCACCTTTACCAACTAATTGTTGATGAGAAAATGTAGTCATTGTATCATTTAAGTTATACATTTGTTCCATTGCTGCAAATTGTGCCATTTGAGTAACATATGCTGTTGAATCTTGATCAGATGTTGGGTCTAAATTAGATAATTGGGCTGATAAAAGTTTTAAAAATGAATTTTTATCAAACTCTTGACCTGATTCAGTTATCTTAGTTCCTCTATCTGTAGTCACCTTACCTTGAGTAGAATTTTTCTTGCTATTTACTGCATTACTAGCATCAGTTTTACCCAATGCTTTATTTACATCAACCATTGAATAAGTCATCTTTTCACCTCCTAAGCCAAAAAGTCTAAATTACTATTTAAAATTTCTGTAGCATCATCTTCAATATCAATAGCATCAATATGAGATGTTCGTTTATTATTACTACTATTTTGTTTTTCATTATCTTTAGCTAATCCACTTCCAAAACCTTCATCTTTAAAGAATGTAGTATCTTCTTGATATAATTCTACATTTACATCAGCAACCTTTATATTCTGATCAGTTATAGCTTTTTTCATTTCAACTAAATTTTGAGAAAGAAGTTCTAGTGTTTCTTTACTATGTGCTTTTATATTAGCTTTCATAATGCCATTTTCCTGAATTAAACTAATAGTAAGTTCACCTAAATGTTTAGGAGCTATTTTTACTGTTAATTCTTTCATTGCATTTGTCATCATAAATTTAACACTTCTTATTAAATCTTCTCCCATAGTTGCTTTATTAATTGTCATTGTTTCACTTGTAGTTTCAACATTATTTGCATTAATTTCATTTCTTGTAGCAACTAAATTAATCTTATTTAATGTATTATCTTCTTTATCATTATTTAAAAGTTTATTTAAGAAAGCATCTTCATCTGAAGCATTATTTTTACCAACTTTTTCTTCACCAGTATTCTTTTCACTCATGCTAGAATTAGCATTTTGTTGAAAATTCTTAAATGAAGTGTTGAAATCAGAAGTTTTATTTTCTTTACTTTCTAAATTATTTGATATTTGACTCATTAAATCTTTAACCTTATTTGACAAGTCTGTATCTTTATCAAGTTTTTGTTCTAATTTTGTTAATAAATTTTTTAATAATTCTTTAGTGTCAGAACTTAATAATTCAGTCAAAGAATTTTTTGAAGCATTCAATAAATTATCAAGTAATTTAGATAAATCACTTCCTTCTTTTCCCAACTTATCAATTATTGAATTTAATAAATCTGAATTCAATTCTTTTAAATCAATATTTTGATCCTTAGCAGAAGATAACATATTAAAAATTGAATTTAACAGTTCAACAAGTTCATCTTTAGATAAATTATCGCTTTTTTCTTTTATCTCGTTAATTTTCTTTTTAATATCAACATCTTTATCTTTTTCTTGAATCTTTTTGTCTAAATCTTTATCATAAGACTTTGAACTATCATCAACTTTTTTATTAGATTTTTCATTTAATGCACTTTTAAAGCTTGTATCTTTTTTACTTGTTGTAGAATAATCTTTTTTATCATCAAATGATTGGCTATTAAATTTAGACTTTATATTTTTAGGTTCTGAATTCAAAGATGTTAAATTTAAATTAGAACTTATTTTCATTTTCATTTATTCTCACCTCCCTTCATTGATATTCCTAATATAAGAATAAAGAGCTATTTCATCAAGGTTAACTTGTTCTACTCTTTTTTCCTCTTTTATATATTCTAAAAGTTTCTTTTCTTTTAATATTTCAACAGTTTTTCTATCAACTTGCTTAGACACTAAATCATTTCTAGCTTCATTAACTTTTTGATCTTTTACAATTAAATCTTTTTCTGTTTCTTTTATCCCACTTTCAAGACCTTGTAAATAATACCTTTTTAACTTTTGGTATACAACATCTTCTCCTGGAACAATACCATTATATTTATCATAGCTAGCTTTTAATTGACTTAATTTTTGCTCTGTAAGCTGTTTCTTCCTTTGTGTTTCAGTAAAAATTCTTTTGCTCTCTTCTTCTTTATCTTCTCTTATTTCAAGAAGCTTTCCTAAACTAAATTTAAACCCTTCTGCCACTTATATACCTCCACTATAATATGTGTGATATTAATTATTCAAACATTGAAACTAAACTACTTATACTTTCTTCAAAATTTGATTTTTCATGAACAGTTTGACGTAGAAACTCTTCTAATTTATCATGATAAGAAATTGCTAAATCTATTTTTTTATTACTTCCCTTTACATATGCTCCTATATTAATTAGATCTTCCGATTCTTTATATGTTGCTAAAAGATCTCTAGCAATAGAAGCTGCTTTTATATGTTCAGGTGGAGCTATTGAATTCATAAGTCTACTTACACTATTTAATATATCAATTGCAGGATAATGATTCTTATGAGCAAGAGATCTAGATAATACAATATGTCCATCTAAAATACCTCTTACAGCATCTGCTATAGGTTCATTAAAATCATCACCATCAACTAAAACAGTATAAAAAGCAGTAATTGAACCATTTTCTGATGTTCCTGATCTCTCCATAAGTTTAGGCAACTTTGCAAATACTGATGGTGTATACCCCTTTGTTGCAGGTGGTTCTCCAATGGCAAGACCTACCTCTCTTTGAGCCATTGCAAATCTAGTAACTGAATCCATCATTAAAATTACTTTTTTTCCTTCATCTCTAAAGTATTCTGCTATAGCAGTAGCCGTAAGAGCACCTTTTAATCTTATTAGGGCTGGTTTATCAGATGTAGCACAAACTACAACTGATTTTTTCATACCTTCTGGTCCTAAATCTTTTTCTATAAATTCTAAGACCTCCCTACCTCTTTCTCCAATCAAAGCAATCACATTAACATCTGCTTTTGCTTCTCTTGCTATCATTCCAAGAGTAGTACTCTTACCAACACCACTACCTGCAAAAATACCTATTCTTTGACCATCTCCACAAGTTAAAAAACCATCTATAGCTCTAATACCAGTTGGCATTATATCTTTAATTCTAATTCTTTTTAGAGGATCTGGTGGATTATTTTCTAATGGATACTCTTCTCCATCAGTAAGTAGTTTACCTTTTAATGGATTACCTAACCCATCAAGAATTTCACCTAATAATTCATCAGAACATTTAACACTTAAAGGCTTTCGCATTGGTACAACTCTACATCCAGGAGAGATACCTATTAATTCATCTAAAGGCATTAAAACTACAAAATCATCTTTAAAACCAACTACTTCACAATTAATAGGTTCATTTTTTTCATTGTATATAATACATAACTCTCCAACAAATCCTTTTATACCTTTTACTTCAACTGTAAGACCAATTACTTTATTAACTACCCCTTCAGTATAAATAGAATTAGTATTATCAACTTTTTTGATTAAGTTATTAAAATCAATATTTACCATATTTAATACTCCTAATCTTCTCCTAATATTTCTTTTCTTATTGCTTCCATTCCTATTTCAAGCCCTACAACGACTTTTCCATTAGGCTTTTCTATAACAGCATTCCCTGGTTCCATAAAATCATCATTTAGCACAAAAATCTCATCTTGTATTGAATAAGATATTTTCCATCTATTAACTTGTGATTTAAGTTCTTCAATATGAATTGAATTACATTTTATTATTAAGTTTTCTTCACCTTTAGATAATTCTATGGCCTCTTCAACTAAGGAGTTCATTGACTCTTCATAACTTAATTCTTTTTTCAAAATATTTTTAGCAATCTCTAAGGATAACTTTATAATGTCACTTTTCTTTTCTTCCATATATTTTCCGTAATTCTCATTAGCGGATTTTAAAATATTTTCTGCTTTATCAACAATCTCTTGTGCCTTAGCTTTTGCTAAATCTATATTTTCATCATAAACTTTTTTATATCCATCATCATAGCCATTTTGAAGTCCTTCTGCATATCCTTTTTCATAACCTTCTTTTTCTAACTTTTCAGCTTCCATGGTTCCTTTTAAAATAATAGCTTGTTTTTCATTATTAGCATCTTGTATTATTCTTTTTCCTATTTCCTCATACTTTTCAATTAAAGCTTCAACTTCTTCTTTTGAATAAACCTCTTCTTCAATTAGTTCATCATCTTCACTATCAAGTTCTGTTTTATTTTTTCTATATACATATTCAGTAGAAATTCTCTTTTTTTCTGCATCCAAAGCACAGTTCTTTTTTATAATACTATACGATGATTGCATCTTCTCCACCTCTTGAAATTATTATTTCATTTGATTCATCCAATCTTCTGATAATAGAAACAATCTTTTGTTGTGCTTTTTCAACATCCATAAGTCTTACTGGTCCTAAGAATTCCATATCTTCCTTTAAAGAAGCAGCAGCTCTCTTGGATTGATTTCTATAAATTGCATTTGCAACATCTTCTGAACATCCTTTAAGTGCAAGTGATAAATCACTAACTTCAACTTCTCTAAGAATTCTTTGGATAGATACATCATCAAGAGTAATAATATCTTCAAATACAAACATAGAACTCTTAATCTTATCAGCAAGTTCTGCATCTTCTCTCTCAAGACTTTCAGTAATATTCTTTTCAGTTGTTCTATCAACCTGATTTAAAATATCAACTAATGTTTGAACTCCACCTAAGCTTGTCATTTCTGTCTTAACTACTGAAGATAACTTGCTTTCAAGAACTGCTTCTATTTCTTTTATAACCATTGGAGATGTAGTACTCATGGTTGCTATTCTATATGAAACTTCTGACTGTGTTTCTTCTGGAAGTTCTGCCATAACTTGTGCTGCTTTATCTGCTTGTAAATAACATAAAATTAAAGCTATTGTTTGAGGATGTTCATAAGTTATTGCATTTAGAAGCTGATGAGCATCAGCTTTTCTAGCAATAGCAAATGGTCTATATTGTGCTGTAGCTTCTGAAACTTTTTCTAAAATTTCACTTGCTCTTTGTGCTCCTAAAGCTTTTGATAATAAAACTTTAGCATAATCCATTCCACCTTCAACAATGTAATCCCTTGCTTTATTTATTTCTAAAAATTCATTTAAAATCTCTTCTCTTTGTTCTGATGTTACAGAAGTTATATTCGCAATTTCATATGATATTTTTTGAATTTCTTGTTCCGGAAGCTTCTTTAATATTCCTGATGAAGCTTCTGGTCCAAGTGTTATAAAAAGTATTGCTGCTTTTTGAACTCCTGTTAATTTTTTAGGTTCCTTACCCACAGCTATCACCTCTCATCTTCTGAAAGCCAAGCTTTGATAATTTCAACTACTTGCTCTGGCTTTTCTGTGGCATATTTCTTAATTTCATTTTCCATATGAATCTTTTCATTATTAGTTTCAAATTCTATTGGTTCAAATATTTCTGGTTCTTTTTCATCACCAATTACTGCATCTAATAATTGAGCTTCATCATCATACTCATTTTTAGATTTCTTTCTTCTCTTCTTTATAATTAAAATAATTATTAATATAATTAAAACTAGCAATCCTGCTGCTCCAGCAATTATATATTTTTCCATTTCTTTTTGCTTAGCTTCAGCATTAAATGTATCAACCTGATTTTGAGTATCTTCTTTTAAGCTTGGATCAAAGTTCATACCTAATACTGAAATTTGATCTCCTCTAACAGAATTGAATCCAATTGCATTAGATACTGCATTTTCAATAGCTTGCTGAGTTGCTGCATCTAAGTTACCATCTACTACCACTGAAGCTGTCATTCTCTTAACTTCACCTGGCGCACTAATAACCTTAGTCTCAGTTTTTCCAATTTCATAATTATTTTTTTGTTCTTCTCTTGAAGAATTAGACTTTGTATTTTGTGTATCATCTATAGTATTGCTTATATTATTATCAACTGGACTTTCACTAATATTACCATCAGCTCCAGTATTATTAATTTCCTTAATAGTTTGTTGACTTACAACTACTTTATTAGGATCAAGTACTGTTTGCGTTTGTTGTTTAGAATCAAAATCCAAGTCTACATTTACATTAGCTCTAATCTTATCTTTTCCTATAACAGGTTCTAATAAATTTATTATTTCTTTTTGTAATTTACTTTCATAATTTTTTTCTAAAGCATACTGCTTGTTTAATGTTTCTGAACTCATCAATTGATTTTCATCATCACTTAAGTTAGCAGTAAGTAAATTCATTTTATCATCTATGACTTCAATATTTTCTTTAGGAACATTTTCTGTACTTCCAGACACTAGGGCAACTATTGATTTGACTTGATCTTTTGTAATTTCACTTCCTGTTTTAAGCTTTAAATAAACCGCTGCCTTCCCTGGACTACTCTCTTTAACAAAAACTGAATCAGTAGATGGTGTAATATGAACCCTTGCACTTTCTACTTGTGAAAAACTCTTTATTGTTTTTTCAAGTTCTCCTTCTTGCATTCTTAATTTTTTAACTTTAAACTCCTCATCGGTCATTCCAAAGGAACTTCCACTATCCATTAATTCATAACCACTGCTTCCTGATTTTAATTCAGGAGCTAATTCTAATCTTAATTGATCTACCTGGTCATTCGGTACTAAAATAGTATCTCCTTGTATTTTAGTTGTAACTTTTTGTTCATTTAACTTAGCAAGTATAGTTTGTGCATCTTTTGGATCAAGATTTGAAAACAAAACTTGGTATTTATTAGATGAGGCATAAATCATTGTACTTATAATTGCAATTAATACTGCAACACAACATACAAAAATAGCAATTTTTATTTTTTTGCTTTGAGTTTTAAACTTTTCCCACAGCCCTTTCACCTTTTCTAAAAGTTTGTTCATTTATAATAGCACTCCTCACTTCAGTTACAACTGCATTTTTATTAATTCTTTATATGATTCCACTAAATTGTCTCTAGTTTTAACTAAGAATTGTAATGCTAAACTTGCTTCTTCGCCTTTTATCATAACTTCATCAATATTTACATCATCACCTTTAACAAAAGCATTTGTAGAAGCATCAGCATCTATTTGCTTTTCATTTACATCATTTATACAATTCTTTAGTGTTTCGCCAAAGCTTTTATTCTCTTTGACAGATGAAGTATCTTGTCCAACTTTATTATTTAACATATCAAATTTATTATTAAATAATACTTGTTTTTGATCAAACCCATTAATAATCTTCATTTTTATTTACTCCTTATTTACCAATTTCTAAAGCTTTTGAAAACATCCCCTTTAATGCATTTAATGTTTCTACATTAGCTTCATATGATCTTGTTGAAACCATCATATCAGCCATTTCATTTAATACATTAACATTAGGCATTGTCACATATCCTGTTTCATCTGCATCTGGATGATTTGGATTATAAACCTTTCTAAGAGGTGATTTATCTTCTACAATTTTTACTGGCTTAATTCCTGCCATTCTTCTATTTTTATCAAGTGCCTCTTGAAAAACTGCTATTTTTCTAACATAAGGACCACTTCCATCAGCTTTTCTTGTTGTATTTGCATTAGTCATGTTAGATGTTATTGTATCCATCCTTAATCTTTCTGCTGAAATACCTGTAGCACTTATTTGCATAGATGTAAATGCATTCATAAATTATCCCTCCTCTACTTTATAACAGTTTTTAAATCATTAAATTTCACATTTAATTTAGTGATTAAAGCATTATATTTTAATGTATTAGCGGCTTGATTAACTTTTTCAAGCTCTAAATCTACATTATTATCATCTGTTCTCATACTAGTATTTCGTTCTCTTAAAACTTCTATGTTTCCATTTAAATCATTATTAGATCTTAAATGTCTAGAATCAGTAACTCTTAGCGATAAATCCTTTATATCTGATGTTTTTTTAAATTTTCTTCAAAAATTACATTGAATTTTTTATACCCTTTTGTATTAATATTTGCCATATTGTTAGCTATGGCTTTAGCTCTTGCATTTGATGCTTTTAATCCATCCTTAATCAAATTATATGTATTGTATGATTGAATTGAATTTATAGGCATATGATTTCCTCCCATAATTAATGATTTTTATTAAATAATAAATATTTTCTTTAATTTATTCATAAATATAATTATAAAATAATAACTATATTTGCGCTACATCTTTTTTAACTTTTAAACCATTTTTTTACATTTATTTTAATATATTACACTAAATACTAAATATATTCTCTATAAAACAAATTCTATGTTTTATTATACTATATTTTTTGTTATTTTTGATTACTTTTTTAAAAACAATTAATCTTTTTGAAAAATTTTTATATTATTTTTTTGATTATATTATATTTTTTTGATTAAAATATAAATTTTAACAGTTATTTTGTCGTATTAGTGGTATATATTTCAAGTTAACATGATTTATATATTTATTTTTTATATTTCAACAATTATTTAAAAATAAAAAAACTACCCCCTAAAGAGTAGTTATATAATCAAATTAATTGCACTCAAAAAAGATATGTTAAAAAACATATTAATTTAATCAACTTATTTTTTGAATAATTAATTAAAACAAAAAGCATATTATACTCTTCGGCAACTGGCTGGCATAGATTTCTCCTTAGCCCCTATAGCTTTGCGTCACTAACTTTAATTAGTTTTGCCTATTCAATTGTTACATATTATAACTACATTATAACCTATTTTTCATGTTTTTTCAAAATAAAACAAATTTTTTTCAAAAAAATTTTTGACAATTTTTTTAATACATTTTTCTTTTTAATTTTTAATTGTGAATTATATAAAAAAATCACTAAATAACTTTTGAATGTTGATTTTTTTAGCCATGCACCCTTTCCAAACGTAGTGCAGGAATAATGGTGCGACATATAATTATTTTTTATTATTTATTGGATACTCATAATATCTTTAAAATACAATGTTTTATGAGTTATCCTTAGATGTTCAAACGATACAATTTCCTAAATAATAAAAAAACGCTTTACTCAACACTAAATTAATACATAATCAACTTTATTATTAAGTAAAGCATAAATCTATAATAGTGCAAAAATGCTTGAATAATTTTACAACTGAATAAAATAAAAAAACATTTATGATAAATCCTTGTTATAATTGAGTTCCCACACAACAACGACAGCAAGGAGCTATACATAAATGTTTCAGAACACAATTATATCAGATGAACTATCAATACACAATTTTTTTAAACAACTAAATTTTGATTTATATCTAACTAAGCCACAATTAAATCATCTAGAAAGTATCATGAATGCAATGATTTCAAGAGGTTACAATGGTAAAGTGTCTGATATAGCGGAGCTTGCTTCGCATACGCATCGAACAAGTATCACAAGATTTTTATCAAAGAGTACTTGGAATGAAACACTTTTAAGCAAATCATTGAAGTCCCTAGTTTTACAACTAATATGGAATAAATCAAAAGAAACTAAAAAACCTATATATTTTATTATTGATGACACTATTTCAGAGAAAACTAAGCCCTCGTCAAAGGCTAAAAATATTATTGAAAAGTGTTCATTTCATAATTCTCATTTAAAAGGTAAAACAGTATATGGTCATCAAATTTTAGTTTCATTGCTTTCTTGTGATGGGTTAGTACTTCCTTACTCAATAGATATCTATGATAAAGATTCTATGAGTAAAATAGAATTAACTCAAAATTTAGTTGAATCACTACCTAAACCTGAAAATAAAGGTTATGTTTTGTGCGATAGCTGGTATAGTTGTAAAGCTATTTTTAATAGTTCCATAAAAGCTGGTTACAGCTATATAGGAGCTTTAAAAACTAATAGAGTTATTTATCCCGAAGGACATAAAAGATTAGGAATCAAACTTCACAAATTTGCAACAACTTTAAATATAGATGATTTTAACCTTGTCACCGTTAAAGATAAACAATACTATATTTACAACTATGTTGGTGATTTAAAAGATAGAAAAAATGTTTCAATTGTTCTTAGCTACCCTAAAGATTCATTTCAAAAAGAAGGAGCATTAAAAACATTTATTTCTTTAGATACATCACTAAATCCTTTAGATATCTTAACTCAATATACTGACCGATGGGCGATTGAGCCATTTTTTAGAGATTGTAAATCTTATTTAGGTCTTAATGGATATCAAGTAAGAAGTGAAAAGAGCATCAACAGATATCTTACAATAATGATAATAAATTATACCTATTGTAAATTGTATTCTAATAGCTCATACCACTTTAATACTGGATATAACTGTGCTAAGAAAGATTTAGAAAAATCTAAAATTATATATATCTATAAGGCTGCCGCTAACGGAAAGCCGTTAGACGAAATTTTTAAAACATTAAAAATAGCTTAGAAATCTATTTGGTTATTCAACTGTAAAATTATTCAAGTAAAAATGCACTATCATAGCATAAATTTAAATTTTTACTTATTTTAGATATCTAATTATCTAATATTTTTCAAAACATTCAATGCATCTTGAGGGAAATTATTACTTTGAGCAATTAAAGAAATAGAAGATTGTACTAATATCTGACTTTCTGAAAATTTAAGCATTTCAAATGCTATATCAGCATCAGCAATATTGCTTTGAGATCTTTCTAATGCTAAATTATTCTCAGATACAATATCTTCCGTTCCTTCAAGCCTTAATTGTATCGCACCATATTTACTTCTAGCACTAGATACAGATAATATGGCTTCATTTACAATATCTAGTGATTTATCAGCATTTTCTTGAGTAGTTACATCTAAAATATTATTCCCCAAATTATCTTTAAATTTTAATCCTTCGGAAGTAAGATCAAATTTAGGAAGTACTGTTAATTCACCCTGTAAACCACCTATCATAGATGTTACAGCTCCATCTTCCACAGTATTTTTATTCTCATTTATAAGCTTAACACCATTAAAATCTGTATTGTTAGCCATATAATCTAAATGTTTTGTTAATTGATCAATTTCATTTTGAATTACGTGTCTATCGTCATCAGTTAAAGTTCCACCACCAGCTTGAACAGTTAATTCTTTAATTCTACATAAGCTATCATTCATTTCTTGCATAGCTCCATCAAATGTTTGAATCATAGAATTAGTATCTTCAATATTTCTTCTTGCAGCTGAATTACTCAAAACTTGTATTTTAAGCATTTGACTTTGAGTTATCTTATTAGGATTATCTTTAGCTGAACTAAGTTTTAAACCTGAACTTATATTATTAATAGCAGAAGAATTTTTAACTAAATGTTTCTTATAATTATTAAATATGTTTGCTGAAAACATATTATGAGTTAATCTCATTTTATCACCACCATTTTCCATTTTATATTAAAGCAATAATTTATTTATCGTTTTTAATAATAAAAACTTTATCGTTTTTAACTATTAATATTATTTATTCTATTTACAGCTAAAGAATAATCTCCACATTGACTATAATATTGTATTGCTTGTTCAACCATTCCTAAACATTCAAATATTACTCCAATATTATACAAAGGTAAAAATGTAGTAACTCCCTCTATTTTTCCCTCTTTAAATTCAGTACATTTTAGAAATGTTTCCGCAGATTTTTGAAAATTACCATTATTCATTTCTATAATTCCTAAAAGAAACATAAAATCAGCACTATTACTATAATATTTTTCATAATCATATAAACATAGAGATTTATTAAATGAATTTAAATTGATTAAACTATATCCATAACTTTCAATCAAATCTTCTGCATACTCATAATAAAAATCATCTATAAATTGTATTGCTTTTTCAAATTGTATTATAGCATTTTTATATTCCTTTTTCATAAAATATGATTTTCCTAATTGATAATATAAATATGAATCCTTATTATTTACTTTAATAGATTTTTGCAATAATTCTATATTACGTTGAATTTTATTTGTTCTCTCTACCACTTCTTTAGAATATCCAATGTGTTTTACACATACATCTATTTCATTAGTTTTATATGTAGATTTATTTTTCATTACTATTTGTTCATGTATAATTCCTTCGTATTCAAAATAACACTTATTAAATAATCTATTAACTCTTTCTATATATTTTTTTGTTCCATATATATCTTCATATTCATTTATACATTTAATACGACCTACTTTATTATAAGAATTTATACAGAATTCTTTAATCTCTTCTATATTAAAACTCTCTATAATTTCATCAGCATCTAAAACCAATATCCAATCATTAGATGCCTTTTCTATGGAAAAATTTCTTGCTTTTGAAAAATCATCGCACCATTTAAAATCATATACTTTATCCGTATACCTTAATGCTATTTCTTTAGTATTATCAGACGAGCCTGTATCAACTATTATTATTTCATCCACAAATTTAGATGCTTTTTTTAGACATTTTTCTAGTGTAAATTTTTCATTTTTAACTATCATACATAAAGTTAACATATTTTTATCTTCCTTTAATTTAATACAGATAAATCTATTATTTCTTTAATATGCTTTATTATTGGTAATATTTCATACTCAAATAAATCAGCAACTAATATATTATCATCATTCTCTAAAGCTTGAATAATTTCTTTTAATTTTTTATTTAATTCATCTAACAAAATTTTTTCTTTATGAATCTCTCTTGTATTTTCTACTGCTATAGCAACCCAACTAATACCTTCTGTAATTGGATTTATCAATTTTAATCCTTCTTTATATTCAGTTCCTTGTAAAACTTTAGAAACTTTTATTATGTCTTTTTCCAATTGCAATATATATTCACTTGTTGTTTTTAAAACTTCTATTTTACTTTCCATTATTTTTCTCCTGTTAGTTATTATTTATATATTCTAAATATGAAACTATTCTATTTACACCTTTTCCATCTACTATTTCCATGGACTTCTTGCTCATTTCTTGCCTTTTTTCTATATTTCTATCTAAGTCCTTAATAGTTTCACATAACTTTTTCTTACTAATTTTTTGGTAAAAACCTAAATTTTTTATCACTTTAAGTTGATTTAATTTTTCACCTATTTTCTTCTGATTATCTGCTACTATTAAACCTATTGTTGGTATTCCACAAGAAGCAAGCTCATATAATGTGCTTCCACATGCAGATATACATATATCACATTCATTCATTATTTTAATCATATCAGCATGAAAATGAAGTTCTATATTTTTATTCTTTTCAGATAATTTCATTAATTCATATATATTTTCTTTTGTAAAACAAGGGCCTACTATTACATGAAATTTAAAATGTAGTTCTTTTAAATAATCACATATTTTATTAGTTATTCCATTAAAATCCGATGCACCTACTGTTATCATTATATTATGAATTCTTTCATCAATAAATTTATCTTTAACTCTTCTAAATTCTTCTCTTAACATAGTATAATCAGTTCCTAACAACAGCTTTGTACCTTTATTAACTTTATATTTCCATTCTTCTGCACCAATATTTTGATTAATTATAAAATCTACATTAAAATAATATAAATTCATATCATCTATGTATCCAGTAAATTTAAAATACTTTTTAATTATATTAAAATATTCTTCATTAACATCATAACTATCTGTAATTAAACAATCAGCTTGTATTTTAGATAACTCTGCAAATATATCGCCTTCATTTATAATAATTACATCAAACCCTTGCTCTTTAACTTTATTTATACCAGCTTCATATTTCTCAGGTAATAAACTACTTTGTTTACATACATAGAATACATCATTATTATTTTTTTTTAATTCTTTTGCTAATACTAAACTTCTCATTATATGACCCATTCCAATTTGTAAACCGCCATCAGCTCTTATTGCTATTTTCATACAATCACCTTATCTTATTATTCTTACAACTTCAAATGCCTCTGCATATTCTTTACTTATTACACTCCCCCATTTTAAAGCAGAAGATTTTAAATTTTTAATCGATCTCGGATGCGGAAACTCTTTTAGCTCACTTTTATAACATTTCATAGCTTCCACTTTTTCATTTAATGTTTCCGTTACATCAATAAAGTAATTAGGTTTAAAATTATTAGTATTATTAAAATTCCATTCTGTTGAAGAAACAGTTTCAAAAGAATATATTTCTTTTACACATTCTTTTCCAATTGGTCTTGTAGCTGTTAATACAGCTTCAAAAGTTATTTTGTGATCTATATTTAAATCTCCTCCAAAATGAGTATATATTATATCTGGTTTTATTTTATTTACATATTTTTCTATAATCTTTATTATATCTAATAAAGATATTGAATCAAATCTATTATCAGGTAAATTTTCCATATACACGTCTTTATATCCTATTATTTTTGCCGCTTCATAAGTATCTTTATGAAGTTTTTCTAAACTTATATTATCTGCAAACTCTCTTTTTTCATATCTGGAAGTCATTCCTTCACCTAATATAAGTCCAAAACAAACATCATTATTTCTATTATGTTTTAAAATTGTTCCACCTACACCTAAAATTTCATCATCTGGATGTGCAGCTATTACTAATACTTTTTTCATATTTAATCATCCTCATCTATAATTTCAACATCTGCAATTATTTTGTTGTTTTTTAAACTTGCTCTTGAAAATTCAAGTTTGTATTTACCAAATCTAATAAAAGCCTTAGGATATCCTTCTCCATCAAGCATTCTTATATAATCATATATTTTTTTTAAATTAAAATCTAATAATATTTCACTTTGAGAAAAATTCCTTCTTTTAAATTCTACAATTTCTCCCTTTTGCTTAGTCGGTACAATATTTTCATTAATTATCTTAGGTATCATATCTTTAAAAATGATTTCAGAAGCTCTCATAAAAATTTCATCTGCACTCCCATTTAAATTTAAATTTTCCTTTAAATAAATATCACCTGAGTCAATTCCATTGCATACTTTTAATGCAGATATTTTGGTATTTTCTATTCCTATATCTATCAAATTCTGCAACGGACTTCCACCTCTGCCGAAAGGTAAATCTGTTATATGAAAAACTACACAATTAAATTTTTCATATATTTCTTTTGAAATAATCCATGACCAATGAGGAAAGAAAATATATTGTGGATTTATATGATTTACTTTCTCGTAAGTCAGCTCATTTTTGTCTGTAAATATATAAATATCATTAGCATTATTATTCTTAAAATTATATGCTTTTTTTATATTCCATGATTTTATAGTAGCTATTATAATTTTCATATTATTTAACCTGATTCCATGAAAGCGGAGTGCCTCTTTTTATATCACAAATTGCTATTTTCCCTAAAACGTCCTCGTAATACTTAGGCTTCAAACCATTTCCCGGCCTTATTATTCTTATATTTTCTTCTGTAAATTGTTCACCTTCCTTAATATCTTTTATCACAAAAATTGATCTTCTAAACTTTCTACTTTGCTTTTCATTATCTGAAAGTTCATAACTTATTCGTCCCATAGCTCTTTCAGCTAATCTAATATTATCTACCATATTTTTGAATTCTTGTGGTTCCATAGAAAAAGAAGCATCCGGATTTTGGATCTCTCTATTTAAACAAAAATGTTTTTCTATTATTTTAGCACCCATTGCAACAGCAGTAACTGACGCAATTGAACCTAATGAATGATCTGATAAACCTACATTAACTTGAAAAATGTCTTTTAGATTTTTCATAGTTATTAAATTCATATCATCTGGTATAGCTGGATATGCACTAGAACATTTTAATAAGCATATTTTTTCGTTTCCCATAGATTTAATTGCATTTACAGCCTCTTCTATTTCACCTAAAGTTCCCATGCCAGTAGACATTATTATAGGTTTATTTTTAGATGCAATATATTTAATAAGGGGAATATCTATCAATTCAAATGAGGCTATTTTATAAAAATCCACATTTATACTTTCTAAGAAATCTACAGAAGTCTTATCAAATGGTGTTGATAAAAAATCAATTCCCAACTCTTCTGCTTTATTTTTTAAACCTTCTTGCCATTCCCATGGCGTATACGCTTTTTCATAAAGTTTATATAAATTTTCTCCTTTCCAAGTACCGTCTTTTATACTAAAATAATTATTATCACAATCAATAGTCATAGTATCTGCTGTATATGTTTGTATTTTTATACAATCTGCACCAGCACTTTTTGCTGCTTCTATTATTTCTATTGCTCTTTCATAACTTCCTGCATGATTGGCTGACATTTCAGCAATTATATAACAAGGATGATTCTCTCCAATAATCTTATCATTAATATTAATTTGATTATTCATCATCTAAACCCTCCATTTGCATTTAATAAATACTTAACTTATTTCTTTTTTATATAGAACATATTTATTCTCAAGATACTTATTGTAATTATTTTTTTCAAAACATCTTTGAGATATGATATTGTTTAATTTGACAATTGCTTCTAATGTGCTTATTTGTGGCAATTTTTTTTTAATTTCTTTTTCAATAATCTCTATTATTTTAATTCCATAACCTTTACCTCTATATTTTTTATCTATGCTATAATCAATAAGTGCACTTGATCCATCAATTTCGATTCTAATTTGTCCTATATTTTGTTTAGATTCTTCTAGTATAAATATCTTTGTATTATTTGAATTCAATTTCTCTTCAAACCAATTTTTATGTTCATCATAAACAATCTTTTTAGTTTTAAATGAACTTTTTCTTACTTGCTCATCATTTACCCAATTATATAACAATCTACAATCATCTTTATTAACATTTCTTAACTTAATACTCATATTTATACTCCTGTTTTTAACATTAAATACTATATATGTTTTTGCATTATATGTTTATTCATATTGTAAAGTTCTGGATATTGATTGTATAAGTTTAATATATCTTCAAAAACAAATTGTGAATTCATATGATTATATAAATTTTCATATATATTTTCAATAAGTTCTAAGTCTTCTTTTGTATCAAGTGTCCACCTTAACTCTGAATAATCTTTATCATTTTTATATTGTGCTATTTTAAAAACTTTTGAATTATCCCATATATACGGAGTTACATGTTCTAAATCTCTATTACTTACTGCTTCTTTAAAAGCAACTTCTAAAGCATTAAAACTAAACACCTCAGTATCAAGCCCCCTTGGATAAGTTCTTTCAATAGTGTTACTAATATAATCATATTTCTTGGCATTATCTAAATAATATTGTATTATATCTTGACTTATTTTGTAATCTATCAATGGACAATCTGATGTAATTCTAACAACTATATCAGCATTATTTTCTTTTGCTGCATAATAATATCTAGACAATACATTATCTTCTGAACCTCTAAAATATTTTACTCCGATTTTTTCACATTCTTTTATAATCTGATTATCTCTTTCCAAATTGGTTGTAGCTATTATTATTTCATCTATATTATTAATCAACCTTAATCTATAAATAACATGTTCTAAAACACTTTTTCCACAAATCTCTTTTAATACCTTACCAGGTAATCTAGAAGAACCCATTCTTGCTTGTACTATACATACAACTTTCATTATATTCACCTTATTTCCAAAAAACTTTAATATATTTTTTTATTATATGTTTGATAAAAATTATCTTACTTCAAACCCTAATTCTTTTAAAGCACTTCTTAATTGTTCTATATTAAACCATTCTGTATTATTAGATGAATTGTATTCAAATCCTTCTTTAATTTTCTTCCCCCCTGGAGTCATAAACATCTTAGAATTCCACCAGTCAAAATTAGGATAAATTATGTAATGTTTATCATATTCATAAGTCATTCTAGAATCATCACTAGTTATCATAACTTCATGAAGCTTTTCACCTTCTCTTATTCCAACTTCCTTCATATCAATTTCTTTACACATAGCTTGTGCTAAATCAGTTATTTTAAATGAAGGTATTTTAGAAATATAAGTTTCTCCACCTTTTGATTCATTTAATGCTTTAAATACTAAATCTACACCTTGATCTAAAGTAATCCAAAACCTTGTCATTCTAAAATCTGTTATAGGTAAAACTTTTTCCCCATTTTCTAATAATTTATTAAAAAATGGAATAACTGATCCCCTACTACCAGCAACATTACCATATCTAACTACTGAAAATACAGTTCCATCTCCACCAGAATATGCATTTCCCGAAATAAATAGTTTATCAGAAACAAGTTTTGTACCTCCATAAAGATTTATTGGATTAACAGCTTTATCAGTAGATAAAGCAACACATTTTTTTACTCCTTTATCAATACAAGCATCTACTATATTTTGTGCACCATGAATATTAGTTTTAATAGCTTCAAACGGATTATATTCACAAGCTGGGACTTGTTTCATAGCTGCCGCATGAATAACATAATCCACACCATGAAAAGCTCTATATAATCTTTCTTTATCTCTTATATCTCCTATAAAAAATCTTAATTTATCCATAGCATCAGGATATTTTGCTATAAACTCTTTTTTCATTAAATCTTGTTTAAATTCATCTCTTGAATATATAATTATTTTTTGTGGATTATATTCATTTAGTATTCTTTCTGTAAACTTTTTACCAAATGACCCTGTTCCACCTGTTATCAATATTACTTTATTATCCAACATATTTTTTCTCCTTATATAAAATTATTTAACCAATCATTATATGTTAATTATCGTAATTAATTAAAAAAAATTAAATAATAATAAAAAACTTATCAATGTTTCAATTTTTGTAATACTTTTCTTTTATCATTACTTTCTAATAAGCAAACTCATAAAACCCATATTTACATTATTTTCTTTTTTAATCCAATCTAAAATTCCATCAATATAACCCTTAGTATGCTCTATATTTCTAGAATATAAGTATAATATTCTAATTACTTTATTATCATCAAGACATTTATAATGATTTCCTATACCAACTAAAAATATTTTTAATATTGCGAATTTAATAACCAATATACAATATTCTTCAAATATTTCTGTTCCTCTTTTTATTGGAAATAAAGTTGAAAAAACTTCATTTACCAGATAATTTTCTAAAACATATTCTTTATTTTTCAAAAAAGCAGAATATATATTTTCGTATCCTATCTTATAACTTTCTAAGCTTTTATTTAAATTATTTTCATCATAATTAATTCCTTCTAAGAAATCTAAAAATAAATTATTATAATCATGTTCAACATTTTTATCTTTTAATTTTGTATTACATATTAGATGAATAAAATTAGCTTTAACCGCATCTTTATATTTTAAATTTTCCATGTATATTTTTATAGAATCATTTAAATATTTTTGTAAACTATTTTTAATTACATTACTAATATTTTCAGTCTCTTCATTATGTATTACATTTTGGACTTTATTTAAAATAAGACCTAAAATAAAAATTCTTTCTTCTAATGTAAATTCTCTATTTTGAAGTATGTCTATACTCATTTCTCTTAAAATCCATAAATTCTTATTCATTCCATATTCAGAATTGGTATTTAAATTCATTAATACAGAATATTTATCTAAATCTATTTCATCATAAAATTGGTCAAAGCTCATAAAATTTTCATTAAATAATGATTTAGCTGTTTCAGGGCAAGATATATGACAAGATTTCTCAACGCATCCATCTACAATATTTATAATTCTTGGATATTGATTACAAGTTTTTGATAAATAGTTTTCTCCACATTTTATATAAATTTCACATAGTCCTTCTTTATTTAAAAAAGGACAATTTTTATTATTATCTAATGTTATCTTTGCATAATAATTATTTTCTTTTATTTCTTTGTTTAAAATTATATTTTTATTTATTATTTTCTTTATTGGATTATCTCTATTTACTTTTCTATAATTCTTAAAGGTTTTTTTATCTATATCAATACTCCATCCTCGACAACAATGATATTCACAATCATTTCCTATACATTTAAAATATTTCATGTAATTTGGTTGTAATGTTAAAACTCTTTTTTTCATAATTCTTTTCCTTTACATAATATATTTTTACTATTTATGAACTATAATCTATATCTTTCTTATCAAATGCAAATTTAACTATTTGCATACATTTATCAATATATTCATACTGTAATGCCAATCCATTCAATATAGTTTTATTTTTTTCATGAATATTATCTAATTTATCTAATTTATTATTTATGCCACTTGTAATACTATCTATATAAGACTTTCCAGTGGGTTCAATAAAAACTTTAAAACTATCATACTTTTCAATTTCATCACATAGGTTTAAAATGCTTTTAAATTGTTTGCTAAAGCTTTTCTCATCATAATGATTTATAAGCTTATATATTTTATCCAACCTTTGTTTTGATAATTCAATTAATCTTTTTATTTCTTTTTTATATTCAAATATTAAATTTCCAAATTTATCTTTATCTATACTATTATTCTTCTTGGATAATAATGGTAATTTATCATATATATTAAAATCTCTAATGCAGAATTTGTTTATAGCTTCTTTAAACTTCATATTAGGTGCCCCTTTTATGCCTAATCCTGCTTCACTACAATTGTAAACTTCTATTTCTCCATTAAATACATTTAAATATTCCTCAAACCAGTTCTTTATTCCTATTAAATCATTCTTTGTATAAACCTCTTTACCATATATATCAAGAACCTTTTTAAATCCTTTTCTTTCTAATGATTTGTCTTTATCAATATTATAATTATGAATTCCTCCTTCAGCATACCTTTCATTACCTGTATATGCTAAATCTTGTCCTATCAGCATAACCTGTGATGCTTTTAGATACTGTGCTAATACTAATGCAATATTAGACACAGATGGTCCTGAATCAAATTTTTGTACTTTAATACCTAACCCTTTATAAAGTTCTAGTATTGAAGTATCGTTATTTAAAATCATGCACATTTTTTGTCCTTTATATGATTCAACTGCTTTATAATGAACTGATGGCCCAAAAATAAAAATAGGCTTTGTATTTTTTAACTGTTGAAAAATTTTAGCCTCCATTTCTTGACCATCAAATCCCATTATTATATGTGGAGTTATTTCTTTTTTCTCTAATATATTAACCGCTGATCCTACTGCTATTATTAATGCTTTATTATTTATTTCTTTTAAATAATGAACATTTTTATTTAAAGATGGTCCTGCTGAAACAATCACTATAGGAATATCTTTAAATTCTTCTTTCATAATACTTACATCTGGAATCTCTTTTATATAATCTAAAAGTCGTATAGTATTATTTAACCACATTTGTGCAAATGCAATTTCCGTCGCAATATTCCCCTTAATTTGAAATAGCCCATTGTCTATTTCTTTATATAACTGCTCTATATATTTATTATCTATTTTTCTATAAATAGGCATCTCTTCTATATGTATTTTTTTTATCTTATTTTCTTTTAAATAATCAGAAATTAATCTCCTTATAATATATGGATCTATATCTACCATAAATACAATATTATCCAATCTTAAAAATTTTGTAATATCCTTAAAATCTAACATTTTTCTAAAAAAATATATATTAGGTTCTATAATTATTATTTTCTTGTCTTTGTACTTCTTCTCTAATTTTTCCAAATAATATCCTAAACCTAATCCAATAACTAAAATTGTATCTTCATCTTTAATAATAGTATTATCAATCCACTTTAAAGCTTCATTTTCAGGATTATATCTACTATGAATCCAAAATTTATTATTAAATATTATATTTGACATTCCGTTTTTACTTTTGACTTCTTGGATATTATCGTTATCTTCTAATTCTATAATTCTTTCATATAATTTAGGATAATATTCTTTTAAAATAATTAAATTATCTTTTAACATAATAACATTCTCCTTAAATTCACTTTTATATTTCAATTATAATACACCAAGTTAAACAATACTATAATTTATAAAAAAAAGTCGACATAAGTCGACTTTTTTTTTATAAACTTAATACTATCTTAATAATTGAAGTACACCTTGTGGTTGTTGATTAGCTTGAGCTAACATTGCTTGAGCAGCTTGGTTAAGAATGTTATTCTTAGAGAAATTCATCATTTCCTTAGCCATATCTACGTCTCTAACTCTGCTTTCTGCTGCTTGAATATTTTCAGATGCATTATTTAAGTTATTGATAGTATGTTCTAATCTGTTTTGGTTTGCTCCAAGTTTTGATCTTTCAGCAGATACTGCTTTAATAGCTGAATCAACTTTTGATATTGCTGAAGCTGCTTTAGTATGTGTAGTTACATCTAAAGCATTTACTGATAATGCATCAGCTTTCATTGTTCCAACTGCTAACTTCATGCTAACACCTTCATCAGCACCTATTTGGAATTTTAAACTCTTTGCAGTACCGTCAAGTAATTTTTGTTCATTGAATGTAGTTGAAGTTGCTATTCTGTCAATTTCATTAACTAATTCGTCCATTTCAGATTTTATAGCAGTTCTATCAACTGTTACGTTAGTATCGTTAGCTGCTTGTACTGATAATTCTCTCATTCTTTGAAGAATTGAGTGAGTTTCTGTTAAAGCTCCTTCTGCTGTTTGAATTAAAGAGATACCATCTTGAGAGTTTCTTGAAGCTTGATCTAAACCTCTGATTTGTCCTCTCATTTTTTCAGAAATTGAAAGACCTGCTGCGTCATCTCCAGCTCTGTTTATTCTTAAGCCTGAAGATAATTTTTCCATAGACTTTCCTGCTGCACTTGTATTGCTTAGCATATTTCTGTGTGCGTTCATCGCATTCATGTTGTGATTGATAATCATAATAAAATTCCTCCTTGATTTTACATGGACATCCTTGTCCTTAATTTTTATTTATTTAAAAGTCATTGCTGACTCTCAAAACTTTTTTAACTTTCTTACTTATACTGTCGTATGTTAATTTGAATACTTTATAACTTTTTATAACTTTTTTAATTTATATTATTTTTTAACCATTTTATAATATAAACATTAGTTACATTTATATTATCGTAATCATTATCTTATACTTTAATATTTTTAAACAATTTTATCTAAATTTATTCCTTTTCCAGGTTCTACAGCCATATTATCCATCATTTCTGTCATTTGATCAGCTACTTGCTTTTGTGAATTCATTCCAAGTTTTAAAACAGATAACTGCACAGCTGTTTTTAATGCTCCTTGATTCATCGAAATTGACATTGCTCTTATATCCATAACCATTCCCCTTTTTTCTCACTTTTCTTAAGTTAATCACTAATTCCCTTTTATTTATATATTATGAATATACTAATATAATATATTTACATTCATAATATTAAATCTTAGTTGAAAAAAAATTACCACTTCTATTTGCATTAACATATCCTAAATTAGCTTGTTTTTGTTTTGATATTTGTTTTATTTCTTCTTTTACAGATAACATTTTTTCTTTTAAAACATCTTCTAATTCTTTGTCTAAAATGTCTAACCCTTTTTCTTTATATATTTTTTTTATTTCACTTTTTTCTAATTTTAAAGAAAATATCTTCTTTATTATTTCTTCTCTTTTTTCTAACAAAGAAATATCTTCTTTATCCTCTTTTATTGAATTTATAATTTCTAAATTTATTTCTTTATAGTCATTAAAAATATCCATAACTTAAACTTAAGCCATTCCTAATTGTGACATTAAATTAGATTGTTGAGCATTAAGTTTATTCATCATTTTTTCAAGAGTAGCATATTTAGAATATAAGTGTTGTTCTCTTCTTGAAAAATCTTTTTCCATATCTTTTATTTTCTTCTCATAATCTGTTATATTCTTACTAAGTTGATTAGTTGTAAAAGTAGTTGTACCTTCAAAACCCGCTTTCTTTAAAAGAGATGAACTAGTGCTTTTGTTAAATTCCGTATCTACAGTATCTTTTAATTGATGTAATATTCCTCTTTGACTCTTATCAGCTGCATCTGAATTTCCTATAAATAAATTCATAACATCTTCTGTATTATTTTCTAAAGCTTCTGTTAATTTATCTTCGTCAATCGTAAATGTTCCATTTAAAGCCCCTGAATAATCTTGAACTGGTTTTATTCCTATAGTTTCAAGTTTTAATCCACTATCCGCCATTAAAGTTCTCATAGATTCTTTCATAGAATTAGTTATTCTTGTAATATCAGAATCTCTATATAATTGTCCTTTTTCAACTCTTTCATTCCAAAGTTTAACTTCAGTTTCTGACATTTCTTTCTTTTGTTCAGCTGTAAGTGGAACATAACTTCTATCATGCTTAGTTATTACAGTTGTATTTAATTTTTCTATAAGCTTATTATAATCATTTACAAAAGCTACAACCTTATCCTTTAAATCTTTTACATCAGTTTTTCCTGTTATCTCAACACCAGTACACTCTTTATTAAAATTAAAAGTAATACCATCTACTGCCTTTGAATTATTTGTAACTTTATCTGCATCTTTAATCTCATAAATATCACCATTACTATTTTTTATTGTTGCATGAAGATATTTATCTGTAGCATCACCTGTAGAATTAGTAAGTGTAAAACCACCTTGACCAAAATCATTTGCTTCAAAAATTATGCCACCACTAATTTCACTATATTTAGCTGTTATATTTAAAGATTTTAATTGTTCAGAAGTCAAGCTAGAATCTGCCTTTTTAGTAGCTATTGATGCATTAAAATTAGCTATTGTTGTCTTACTTCCATCATTTGCAACATCAAAATTAATAGTAACTCCAGTACTTGTAGTTAATGTTTGAGCTCCAGTAGTTATACCATCTTTTAAAGTAGTTGATGCTTTTGCTGCTAATTGAGTTACACTAACTGTATAATCATCTTTTATAGCTTCACCACTGGCTTTTGCAGTTACAGCATTTTCATCACTTGATGAGAAACTAATTGATGACCAATTTGATGATTTTAATAAAGTATCACTTTTAACCATATCAAGATGTTTATCAAAAAATTCTCTACCTTCTTTTATTATATCTCTATACAGCTTTTGTTTTATTTCTACAACATCTTTCTTTTGTGTCATTTGGTCTACTTTAATTCTGTAGGGTTTCATGGAATTCTTAACTATTTCATCCATATCAAGTCCTGTTGCAAGTCCTGTAATTCTCATTATCCTTCACTCCTTATTGTTTTTTATATAATAATTAGCATCTAT
This sequence comes from Clostridium taeniosporum, assembly GCF_001735765.2. Lineage (NCBI taxonomy): Bacteria > Bacillati > Bacillota > Clostridia > Eubacteriales > Clostridiaceae > Clostridium > Clostridium taeniosporum. The sequence goes on along the minus strand of NZ_CP017253.2, from coordinate 813,228 downwards.
TATCTCTATATACAAAAGATAATAGATGCACATTTATTATAGCTTTTTTATTTAATAATAATATTCATCAATTAAAACAAAATTATATTTTATTACTATGCATTTTTAGCTCTTTTTTCAGCTGCATACCATATATTCCTTATTTCTTCAATAAGAGGTATAACTTCATCTATTACCTTTACATCTTTTTTTAAGTTAGCTTCAAATAATTTGTCATTTATAAATCCATAAACATCAAACATATTTTGTGCCCATTCTCCAGCACTTATATCAAGTGTAGCTCTAAGTTCTGTAAAAATATCTTCTGTTTTAACTATATTTTCATGTGCTTTTTTTATGTTCTTATCCACCATAGCTTGTCTAGCTATTTTAGCAAATTTAACTGCTCCATCTACAAGCATCATCAACAATTGATCCTTAGATGCGTAATTTACACTATTATTTTTATAAGCAGTATATCCATTAGAATACATTTGCATTCCTCCTATTTTTCTATATCTAAAAATCTACCTTTAGAGTTTGTATTGTTTAAGGTTTCAACTTTTTCAACATTTATATATAAATTTTTTGTATTACATTTTACACCATCAATTGTAATATACTTTTTTTCATATTTCTTTGGTTCATCTTCATTTTCTTTATTCTTCTTATGTTTATTTTCGTCTTCTTTTAAATCTTTCTTTATACTTATGTGATTATTTCCATGAATTTTATCTATCTTAATTTCTTCTTGTAGTTTGTCTCTAAGGTCAGTATCAACTTTGTTAAGTCTAAACTCCACCTTCAATCCCCTCCCTAAAAATTAAGCTCTCTTGTCTAATAATCCAACTTGTTTGCACATGCTTGCAACCATATCTAATATTTTTTTAGGGGGGATTTCCAAAATCACTTTTTTTGTTGAGTCATCTACTATTTTTATCATTACTGATTTTAAATCTTTATGCACAGAATATTCTGCATGCACCTTATCATCTTCTAAAAATTTATTTAATTTTTTAAGTGATTTATCTAATTCTTCTTTACTATAGTTTTTATCTGATAAATGAGATTTTTCTATTTGTTTTATTTGTTCTTCATTATTTGTATTTTTAAAATCTGGTATGATACCTTCAAAATCATTATTGATAACAACTTGTCCTACAGGATTAATGTTCATTTTGTTCCCCCTTAATCTATATCTAATTTTTAAGACTCTCTTAAAATAAAACATAAGTAAATTATTTCTTTAATTTATTTAATAAATTTAAATCAATATTCATAGCTTTTTTATTTTCTTCTCTAACAGCTTCATATAATTCTTTTCTTAAAATAGGAGTTTCTCTTGGTGCATTTATTCCAAGTTTCACACTTCCATCTTCTAGCTTTAAAACTGTAATTTCAATATCATCGCCTATAATTAAAGACTCATCTTTTTTTCTTGTAATAATTAACATATTATCACTCCTTTATTAAAAGATGTTTTATTTCATAATCTGATTTATCTAATATTATTTGTTCCCCTAATTTATTAGAAATATTTATAATTATAGGTGCTTTTAAATTTGTAGTAATTTTTTTTGGATCAGAATTTAATGTTACAGTAGTAAACACTACAACTTCTTTTTCATCTTCTATACATAATTTATCTATTTGTTCATTACTCAATTTCACTTCATAATTTTCATGAAATTCAAATGGCGAAACTAAAATCAATCCCATGTCATCATCTTCTAATGATTGTAATAACTTAAATGGTTCATATCCTTTTATATCTACTAAAATATAATCTTTTAAATTTTCAAATCCTAAGATTCCTTTTTTAAAAGTAATTTTATTTTTTTCATCATATTCTATATTACCATGCACCTTTGAAACAAATATCATAACTCATCTCTCCTATTCTATAAATAGTCTAATATAGTTGCTGGAAGTATTTTAGCACTAGTTTGAAGTGCTGCCATATATACTGTTTGCATTGTTGAATATTGTATCATTTTTTCTGTGAAATCAATATCTTCTGTCTTTGATAAAATATCTGTCATATCTAAATTTTCTGATTCATTCTTATCTTGTGCAGATTCCATTCTATTTTGCATAGCTCCAACTTCTGCTCTATTTTTTAGCAGATTTTTTATAATATCATCTACTTCTCCAAGACATTCTCCAGTTATTTTAGAAACATCTCCACCAGATCCAAGGTTGGTTATAATCTTATTTAATGTATCAACAACATTAGTTCCACTACCTTCTAAAAGATCCACTGCATTTTTATTATAATTAATTAAAACTCCTTGAGATACTTCAACATTCAAATCTGAACCCATTTGATCTAATGCATTAAAAGATGGTACCATACTAGCTAATCTTTCTACAGCATCATCATTAAATCCTTGGGCATTTAATGCTATTTTAAATAAAGATTCTTCTGTTACAGGAGGAGTCGCTGTTAAATCAACACTACTTAAATCAATATTTACTGGTGTTTCTACAGGATTTGCAGGATCAGTATTATCAGCTATAATAACTGTTACTGTATCACCGCTTTTCTCCATACTATTTATAGTTTTAGTTCCACCATCAGTAATTGGATTTGTAAGTTCTATATTTACTCCTGCTGCTGTTTTATTTACAGCATTTCCATCTTTATCTGCATAACATAATTCACCATCTGAATTTACTATTGTAGGTTTAGATGTAGTTTTAGTTCCTCCAAATATATATACTCCATCAAAATTAGTATTTAATATTTGAGACATTTCATTGACTCTTTCTTTAATTTCATCTTGTATGGCCTTTCTTTCATCTCCCCCATATGCTCCATTACCTGCAGTAACCAAAAGTTCTCTGACTCTAGCAAATACATTTCCCATTTGATTTAATGAAGTATCTGTTGTATCTAACCAGTTTGAAATATCTTTTATGTTTTCATTATACTGCTTATTTGCTCCAATTTCCGTATACATTTGCATTGTTCTTGAAACTTTATATGGATTATCAGACGGTCTGCTTATTTCTTTACCTGATGATAATTGATTTTGAATCTTCTGTATATTATTTAAATTTTTTGTCATATTGCTTTGATAATTCGAAGTTAACATACTTGTAGTTATTCTCATAATCTTCGCCTCCTATTTCTTAATATAAATATACTTCTTTTCATTTTTTTCATTTAAAATACGTTCGTATATAAAAAGTGGCTACTCCATACGTTTTAGTTGAGAGTCGATAATTGAGAGTTGAGAGTTTTGGTTGAAAGTCTTAAAGACTTTCTAATAATATATATTTCAAAATTTCAATAACGAATCTTTTCCTTACCTCTCCACTTTCCACTCTCAATTCTCAACTAAATTTCTAAAGTTCTAGCTTTCATCAGACTTTTAAAATTTTATAAATTCATATACACCCAACTATCTCTTAAGTCCATTTATAACAACATCAAGTAATTCATCTACTGTTGAAATCACTTTAGCATTTGCACTATATGCATGTTGAAATTGTATTAAATTAGTCATTTCTTCATCTAATGAAACTCCTGAAGTTGATAATCTTTGCATTTGTAAATCTTGTAATTTCTTTCCTTGCTTATCTACATCTCTACTAGCTGTTTCTGCATTTACTCCTAAATTATTTATTATTTCTTTATAATAAGCATTTATTGTTGATCCATCTTTACTGCCTATTATATTTATTTCATCATCAAAATTCACTTGTGAATTACTTAAAAAATCGGCTCTACTATCTATATCTTTGAATTTAGACAAATTCATCTTTACATTTCTAAGACTTGCAATTGCTAAGGCTCTCTCTCCATTACCTTCTCCAGCATCATCTTTGCTTGAAGCATTTAATAAAGATACATTCTCTAATAAATATTTATTAACGGTTATGTTTTTAGCACTTATTTTCTCTTCTAACTTTTCATTCTTAGCTGCTCCAGTTAATCCTTCTACATCAGCACCATTAATAAATACAAGCTCATATTTATCTGTAGGTGTTTTACTTCCTGTTTGAATAGCATTAACGGAATAAGCTAAACCCACAGCAATTCTGTCTAGGTCTTCCATATATCCTTTGATCGTATCTTGTACTCCTTGATTACCTGCTATATCACCTTTGATGTGTTTGTCATCAATAGTATTAACCTCTACATCTAATTTATGAGTTTGAAGTATTGAAGTATTTAGCTCTTTAGACTCTACTGTATCTCCATCTTTTAAAGTTATAGTTTCATACTTAGTACCATTGGCTTTTCTTACAGTAATATCTCCATTCTTATCAGCTGTTAATACTCTATTTTGAATTAAAGATTCAGATAATTTTTCTGCATCTTCTTTGCTTGTACAATTTACTGTTATTGTTTCTATTTCTGCATTTAAATTACCTAAAGGATGGTATTTAAGATCAATAGTATAAGCTCCAGCATTTTCTTTAACTTCGGTACTCTTTACATAAGAAAATCTAGTATAATTTTCATTTATAGGGTTTGAATTAACTAAATTATTAACAGGATTCTTGTTATTTTGATATCCTTCTAATTTTAAATCAATAGCCTCTTTATCTTTTCTATCTACTGTTATTCCAAATTTATAACTTAATTCATCTAAAAGATTATCTCTTGAATCCATTAAATCATTTGGTTTTTGTCCAACTGCACATACACTTGCAATTTGATTATTTAATTCGTTTATTTGATCTAAATAACTATTTGCATCTTTAATATTTACTTGTAATAATTTTTGAGCATCACTTAATTGTTTTTCTAATTGAGTATAAGTATTATTTAATGTATCTGATAAAACTGATGCTTTTTGAAGTGCTATTGTTTTTGTTGATGAATCATGTGGCTTCTTAGATAATTCTTGAAAAGCATCAAAAAACTCTCCTAGTAATTGTTGTATTCCCGAATCAGAAGGTTCTCCAAATATATTTTCCACACTATATAAAAATTTATCTTGAACATCATAATTTGCAAGTTTACCATTTTCATGTCTTACTTGAAAATCAATAAAAGAATCTCTCACTCTTTCTATTGATGAAATTTCAGCTCCAGTACCAACTTGTCCAACTGTACAAGTATCGAATCTAGACATTCCACCAAAAGGTCTTGTAGTTGTTGCAACTGCTCTTTGTCTTGAGAATCCAGTTGTATTTGCATTTGCTATATTATGTGATGTTGTATTTATTGCTCCTTGTTGTACATTTAACCCTCTTTTCCCTATAGTAAATGTATCAAATAGTCCTGCCATTTATATTCCTGCCTTTCAAATTTCCTACATCCATGTCTTTTTAGTCCCCATCCATGTTTTTATAATAAAAAAGTAATATTTCTCTCTTAAATATACAATTAACAGTTGACAATGAACAATTATCACATAAATTTTTAAAATATATTTTTAATTACTTTAGAAATTTATACTAAAAAATAAATGTACTTTTTGTTTTTAAATCTTTTCTAATTAGGCTGCTTATTTTTTATTTTCAATTATCCTTTGTCAATCGTCAATTTAAATTTTTCTCCTCAGACTAAACTTCATGGGCCTTTTAAAATTAAAATCCTATAACTTCCTATACATTTAAAAAGACTTACACTCTTTTGAGTATTATCTTCTCAAATTACCATAAGAGTTATAAGTCTTCATTTCCCTATTAGGATTCATAATGTTTAGCATTTGATTATTAAACATTATCTGCTGTTTTAATAACATTTCATTAGTTTCCTTTTGCAATGTTACATCTTTTAATGTTTTTTGAATTCTTTCATATGATGCATTTAATTTTTCATCATTAAAATCATTTAATATATCTTTTATACTCTTTTTACCTATTAGCTGTCTTCTGCTAACTTCATGAGCAGCAATTTTTTTATTGCACTCATTCATCTTATCAACTAATCCTTCTAATCCAAACACATCTTTTTCCATTATCATCTTATACTGAATCTCAAATAGACTTAATAATTCTCTTAATGCACTTTCCTCATTATCAATTATTTCTATTAACTCTTGTATCATTATTTATTTTTATTCTCCTTTATAGCTTCTAGTATACCCTTTGCGATTAATTTAGAATCTATTTTGTAAGTACCATTTTGTATCTTTTCTTTAATTTCTGCTACTTTCTTTGTATTATCTATACTATAATCCAAAGAATAATCTTTTATAGATTTACCAAGTTCTGAAATTTCTATTCTATCTGTATTTTTAATATTATTATTTTTTTCAATCTTATTTATATTTTTATTAGAATTATATATATTCACTGCAGAATGTGCATTAATCCTATTAATACTCATATCTTTTTACCTCCATAATTATATCTTACTAATCTTTCTTCTTTTATTATCGTACTATTATATATTAAGTTTAGACATTTTTAACAAATTAATACCTTAATAATATTAAGTATTTATCTTATTTATAAATATAAAATATTATGCTTAAATATTAATAATAAAATAATCCTTACATCTAATTAATAGTATACTATAACTATTAATTAGATGTACATATTTTAACAAAAATAGAGATATAATTAACTTATATAATTCTTAATATTAAAATTATATAAATATTAATTATATCTCTATTATAATTAAAAATTCTTAAACAGATTTTTTTAATTACTATCTAATTATCTAAGAGATCTTATTCTTTCAGCATTACTTACTATACTAGTTATTCTTACACCAAAGTTTTCATCAACAACGACAACTTCACCATAAGCTATTTTCTTTCCATTAACTAATATTTCAACTGGTTCTTCTGCTAATTTATCTAATTCAATTAAAGATCCAGTACTTAAACTTAAAATATCTTTTATACTCTTTTTAGTTCTACCTAAAACAACAGATATATCTAATGGAACATCTAATATTAAATCTATATTTTTAGGTGCTTGTGTATTTCCCCCTGGAGCTAGTGCTTCAAAAGCTGCTTCATGAACTTCTACCGGTTGTTGTACTCGTCTTGGTTCTTCCACTATAGGCTTTTCTTGAATTGACGCTTGTTCCTTATTAGGTATAGCTTTTTGTGTTTGAACTGGCTTAGATGCTGTTTTTTCTGCCACAGTATTTTCTGATTCACTAGCACTACCATCTTGACCCATCATTATAGAAACAATCTTCTTTGCTGTACTTAAAGGTAATATTTGCATTATATTGCTATCAACAAGATCACCTATTATTAATCTAAATGAAACTCTTACAATCTCTTCTTCTTCTGATAGAGTTTCTGTAATTGGTTCATCTTTCTCTCTCCATAACTTTGAAGTTGGAGGAGATATATCTACCTTACGCGAAAACATTGTTGCCATAGATGTTGCTGCCGAACCTATCATTTGATTCATTGCCTCTTGTACAGCACTAACTTCTATTTCTGATAATTCAGCATTTTCAGCTACCTTACCATCTCCACCCATCATCAGATTGGCTATTACAGCAGCATCATCTGTTCTCATAACCAATATATTTCTTCCTATTATGCCTTCTGTATACTCAACATCTAATACTATATTAGGAATCTCAAAAGAAGCCTTAATATCTTTTAATGTTGTTAAAGAAACTACAGGTGTTGTTATATTTACATTTTGATTAATAATTTGATAAAGAGCTGTAGAAGCTGATCCCATTGATATATTTCCTATTTCTCCTAACAGGTCTTTTTCAATATCAGTCAATTCTTCTTTATTCCCATTATCTTGAGAAACTTCCTGTGTTTCTTCATTACTAAGTTCTCCTGCTAGAAGTGCATTTATTTCTTCTTGCGATAGAAAACTATTACTCATACTCTTTCACTTCCTTATCTATTATATCTAAAATAGCAACGCCCATATTTTTTCCTGTTACTCCAGGTTTTGCATAGTAACACAACTCGTTTCCTACATATACTTTTATAGGTGAAGAGCTCTTATCATCAAGCTTAATTATGTCTCCCTTAGTTAGCTTTAAGAAATCATCAACCATGATACTTGTACTTCCAAGTTCTGCAAATACATCAATATCAACTTTTTGAATTCCTTTTTCCATTTTTCTTCTTGATTCCTCAACTAATGCCTCATCATCATTTTGGAACCAATATTGTACTACCAATTTGTCTAATACTTTTTCTATACTTAAGTATGGAATACACATATTCATAAAAGTACTATGTTCTCCAAATTCAACTGAAAACGTAATAAGCGCAACTGGTTCATTTGGTGCTAATGTTTGATTTATTGCTGGATTAGTTTCTATTCCTTCTACCTCAGGAGTTACATTTAAAATATCTTCCCATGCTAATTTTAGATTACTAATCATTCCAGTAGTAACTTGTTTTATTATATTTTTATCTATATCAGAAAATTCTTTATTACCTATTTTTCTATCTCCACTTCCCCCAAGCAAAATATCTATTATTTGAAATGATAATTGAGGATTTGTTTCAAATATAATCGATCCTGTTAATGGGGGCATTTTAAATATAGTGATGATAGTAGGATTTTGTACGGAATGTATAAATTCCTCATAGGTTATCTGTTCTACAGTTTCTATTTTGACTTTAACATTCTTTCTTATTTGTCCTGTCAAATAATTAGAAATTATTCTTGCAAAATTATCATGTATAAGCTCTAAAGTTCTAATATGATCTTTAGAAAATTTTTGCGGACTTTTAAAGTCATATAACTTTATTTTATGTTTTTCCTCTTCTTTGGGCTGTGTTTCCGGTTCTAGTTCTCCTGTAGATAAAGCAGATAACAAGGCATCTATTTCACTTTGTGATAAAACATCTGCCATTTTTTATCCCTCATTTCATTACTAATTTAACAACCTATCAATATTTATTATTGTTAGAAGTTTGTTGTTATAATCTACAATTCCTTTTATATAGTCTGGTCCATTATTATCTTCTAATCTTTGTATATCTTTTTCTTCTATATCTAACACTTCGTCAACTTCATCAACTGAAATTCCGATTTCTTCGTCCTTAACAGTTAATATTATTATATTATTTTGTTCAGCACTTGAATCAACATTTAACAACAGATTTATATCAACAAGTGATTTTATACTTCCTCTTAAATTTATTAACCCTTTAATATAACTAGGTGCTTTTGGCACTCTAGTTATCCCCATCATATCATTAATACTTTGAACACGTTCTGTTTCAACAGCAAAATACTCATTCCCTAGTTTAAATACTACTATCTGCATTTAATACACCCCCATACTGGTATTTTTAACCAAGTACTTTTTTTATAGCTTCTAATACTCTATCAGCTTGGAATGGTTTTACGATAAAATCTTTCGCTCCTGCTCTTATTGCATCCATTACCATAGATTGTTGGCCCATTGCAGAACACATTATTATTTTAGCATCTGGATCAAACGCTTTTATTTGCTTTACTGCTTCAATACCATCAACATCCGGCATTGTTATATCCATTGTAACTACATCTGGTTTATCCTTCTTATACATTTCTACTGCTGCTGCACCGTTGCTCGCTTCTCCAACTATTTCGAAGTCATTTTTTTCTAATATATCCTTTATCATCATTCTCATAAACGCTGCATCATCTACTATTAAAACTTTAGCCATTTAAATCTCCCTCCAAAATTAATTTATTCCAATTGATTTTAATATTTTCTCTAATGATCCTGGCATTGGAACATAATAAAAATGTGCTCCAATCTCCTCTTGTGTATCATCTAAGAAAACTGTCTCTATGTCAAGTATATTTTCTTCATATTGACAAGATTCTATAAATGTTGTTGTTAAAATTGCACTAATCATATCATATGCAACTGCTGGAACAGATGGAATTATTTTAAGATTAGTGAACTCAGCTATTGCATTCATATATGATCCTGTTATTATATTAGTTATTTCACACAATATTGATTTCCCTAATTCACTAGTAATTTCCTCTTCATATCCTGCTAATCTTTTAATCATTTTCTTAGCTCTATCTGAATTAAATATTAAAAGAATATTCCCTGAAATGTCTCCAAGTACTCTTATAATAATTCCTGCAACTTCTTCTTCACTATTTAATTCAATAATATCTTCAAGTTTTACTATATTTACCGCTGGTACTGTCATATCTATTTTTTCAGATATCATTACAGAAAGAGCCGTTGCAGCATTTCCAGCGCCAATATTAGATACTTCTTTAAGCGCATCTAATTGCATACTACTGAAGTTGGTATATTCCATTTCATACCTCCTATAAAATTATACTATAACAATGATCCTACATCTAATATTAAAGTAACCAATCCATTACCTAATATAGTTGCTCCAATATATTGAT